>CANJNC010000040.1 GCA_947475685.1 Comamonadaceae bacterium
CATGGCGATTTCTCAAACCGGCGAGAACTTTGATTCAATGCTTAGTACAAGCAGGCTATTAAAAATACCGCAGCTTATCCTTTGAAAATATCATGAGCTGCAATGAGCTCTTTATAGTTAATATAACCACTTTGTCAAAAAGGCAGTTGTTCTGCTGATTGTCGATTACGACCTGAGTGACACCAATTTAAGCTTTTAAATTGGCATGACCCTTATAGATTAATTAAAAAAGTACCGTAAGCTATTCATCTTACATATATATATTATTCTGAGATTGAACACCATCAAACTTCGATGGTCAAAATCGATCGATGGATGAAATGATTTTAATATTGATAGTCGAATTATTCATGGCTTGAGAATTAATCAGATATTGACTCTTTGATAGGAACTCCATGACAAATAAAAGTACGGTCGGTAAAGAAATTGGTGTTACAAATATCGTCACCGAGGTCCGACATGAAGAAGCGGTTCTAAAGGCAGGTGCCTTACAAAACGCAATTTTAAATAGCGCAAACTTTTCTAGCATCGCAACAGATGCCAAAGGTGTGATTCAAATTTTCAACATTGGTGCTGAGCGCATGCTAGGCTTCACTGCAAAAGAGGTTTTGAATAACATCACACCAGCTGAAATATCAGACCCACAGGAAGTGATCGCGCGAGCCAAAGCTTTGAGTCAAGAACTCGGAACTACGATTGCGCCAGGCTTTGAAGCTTTGGTCTTCAAAGCTTCACGGGGAATTGAAGATATTTATGAATTGACCTATATCCGAAAAGACGGAAGTCGTTTTCCAGCCGTCGTGTCCGTGACCGCGCTAAGAGACGAGGAAAATATAATCATTGGTTACTTGTTGATTGGAACAGACAATACAGCTCGCAAGCAAGCCGAGGAAGCCCTGCTGAAAGCTGGCGCCTTGCAAAGCGCTATTTTTAACAGTGCAAACTTCTCCAGCATCGCAACAGACGCAAAAGGGGTGATTCAAATTTTCAACGTTGGTGCTGAACGCATGCTGGGCTACACGGCGACAGACGTCTTAAATAGAATCACACCAGCAGAGATCTCTGACCCTCAAGAAGTGATCGCGCGAGCCAAAGCTTTGAGTCAAGAACTTGGAACTACGATTGCGCCTGGCTTTGAAGCCTTGGTCTTCAAAGCTTCCCGGGGAATTGAAGATATTTACGAATTGACTTATATCCGAAAAGACGGAAGTCGCTTTCCTGCGGTCGTCTCGGTCACGGCGCTTAGAGACGCTGAAAAAATAATTATTGGCTACTTGCTGATCGGAACAGACAATACAGCGCGCAAACAAGTTGAAGCCGAGCAGCAAAAACTCGATCAACGTCTTCGTGATCAACAGTTCTACACCCGCTCCCTCATTGAATCCAACATTGACGCTCTGATGACAACGGATCCATCTGGCATCATCACGGATGTGAATAAGCAAATGGAAGCGCTGACCGGATGCACTCGAGACGAGTTAATTGGTGCGCCTTTTAAGAGCTATTTCACCGATCCTGAGCGCGCTGAGGCAGGAATCAAGTTAGTTCTGGGACAGAAAAAGGTCACAGATTACGAACTCACCGCGCGTGCTCGAGATGGCAAAGAAACTGTCGTATCTTATAACGCAACCACTTTTTACGATCGAGATCGCACCCTACAAGGCGTATTTGGCGTTGCAAGGGATGTGACAGAGCGAAAGCGCTTCGAGCAGGCTTTACAAGAAACGAATGTAGAAATGGAGGTTGCCAAATCTACCGCAGAGAAAGCCAATCTTGCGAAATCAGACTTCTTGTCTGGAATGAGCCATGAGCTTCGCTCGCCGCTCAACGCCATCTTGGGTTTCGCACAGCTGATGGAAAAAGCCTCCGAGCAGCCAACGGATTTGCAAAAAGAAAGTATTTCACAAATTCTCAAAGCCGGATGGCATTTGTTGAAACTGATCAACGAAATTCTTGATCTCGCTGTCATTGAGTCGGGAAAGGTCTCGCTCTCTTTGGAGCCAGTATCCCTGTCAGAGGTTTTCTCTGAATGCCAAGCGATGTTGGAGACGGTGGCTGATCTTCAGGGAATCACCATGATTTTCCCAGCCTATGATCAATCCATTTTCGTATGGGCAGATCAAACTCGTTTAAAGCAAATCATCATTAATCTTTTATCGAACGCAATCAAGTACAACAAACCCAATGGGTCGGTCGAAGTCTCGTGCGTGCTGAAAGACAATGCGCACATGCGCATCAGTGTCAAAGATACGGGAGCTGGCTTGGCTCCAGATAAAATAGCACAGCTTTTCCAGCCCTTTAATCGTCTTGGTCAAGAGGCAAGCAGTGTGACCGGCACAGGAATTGGGCTCGTCGTCACCAAACAACTCGCTGAACTCATGGAGGGCGTTCTAGGCGTGGAAAGCTCCGAAGGCATAGGAAGTGTCTTTTGGGTTGAATTACGCTCCATAGCGGCACCCACTCGCAAAGCCGACATAACAGAGTTGACACAATCCCCACAAAAAACGACTCCTTTTGAAATTCACCAATGCACACTGCTCTATATTGAGGACAATCTTGCCAATATGAAATTGGTTGAACAATTGATTGCGCTTCGAAAAGATATCAAGTTGTTGACAGCAGTGGATGGGACATTGGGAATAGAGCTTGCGCGAAGGACTTTGCCAGATGTCATACTGATGGACATCAACTTGCCTGGAATAAGCGGAATAGATGCACTTAAAATCCTTCAGCAAGACCCCCTCACCTGCAAAATCCCTGTTGTGGCACTGAGCGCAAACGCCATGCTGCGAGATATTAAATTGGGAATTGACCTGGGATTTTTTCGCTATCTCACCAAACCCATTAAAGTCAATGAATTCATGGAAACACTGAACGAAGCAGTGGAATTTTCTAAAATCAACTCCAACTTAAATGACAACAGAGACGCCTCGCCCATATTGGAATTTCAAACACCTTGAGCACTCTTTATTTTGGAAAAAATACCCATGAAACGTAATTTAGAGTGATCGAAAAGTCTGCCATCCTCAAAGCCAATCTCCTGATTGTCGATGATCAACAAGCCAATGTGAAATTGCTTGAAATGATTCTTCGCAGTGCCGGCTTCACATCAATCTCAAGCACAATGAATCCACTTGAGGTATGTCAACTGCACCTTGAACATCATTACGACTTGATACTGCTTGATTTGCAAATGCCTTTGATGAACGGGTTTGAAGTCATGGAAGGTCTGAAGGAAATTGAAATAGAGAGCTACCTTCCTGTTTTAATCATTACAGCTCAACCCGAAGAGAAAGTTCATGCACTCAACGCCGGTGCAAAGGACTTCATCAGTAAACCATTTGATGTGACAGAGGTTATCGTACGTGTCAACAATATGCTTGAAGTTCGTTTGCTGAGCGCAGAAAGAAAAAAGCTTTATGAGCAAGTTGCAGAGGAACAAAAGATTTCAGAAAATTTATTGCAAAATGTGCTCCCAAGCTCTATTGTCAAACGATTAGAAGCCCAAGATAAATTTGTATTCCATCACAAGGCAAGCTCCATCGTTGACAGCTTTTCAAATGTATCCGTCCTTTTCGCAGATATTGTTGGATTTACCAGATTTTCGCAGACTGTGAGTGCAGAGTTGCTGGTGGATGTTCTGAACGAAATTTTTAATCTCTTTGATGGCATCAGTGACCAGTGGGGTATGGAGAAAATCAAGACCATCGGTGACTGTTACATGGCTGCAGCAGGAATTCCAGAGCCCAAAGCAGATCATGCAGAATGTGCGGCTCATATGGCGCTAGATATGCTTGAAGGCATGAAAATGTTTTGTAAGAGAAGTCAACATCAATTGCATCTTCGCATTGGAATCAGCTCCGGGTCGGCCGTTGCTGGTGTCATTGGCAAGAGAAAGTTTACCTATGATGTTTGGGGAGACGTTGTCAACGCTGCAAGTCGAATGGAGTCCCATGGTGTTGCCGATCGAATTCAAATTTCAGATTCAACACAAATAGAATTGAGCTCCCAATTCTTGACAGAAAACCGTGGTCTCATTGAGCTCAAGGGCATTGGTCAGATGAACACCTGGTTTTTAAATGGCTTTCATGCAATGCCCAGTAAGCCAAGCGATTGCTCGTGAAAATACCTAACAAGCAGTGCCTGCGAAAAGTAAAATCACACCCCCCTCCTCTAATTTGCTTAGCTAATTTAAATTCAATTCTTTGGATAAAAATTGAGTATTGAAGTCCCCTTGAATGAATTTCACATGGCTCAAAATCTCAAGATGAAGCGCCTTGGTGGTAAAAACTCCCTCTATGCGCAATTCGCTAAGCACGCGCTTCATCCGAGCAATCGCCTCGTCTCGATCTTGTCCCCAACAAATGACTTTAGCAAGCAAGGAGTCATAGTAAATGGGAACTACATAGCCCTGAAACACATGGGAGTCAATCCTGACACCGGCACCTCCCGGAAAGTGGACTGAACTCACTAGACCGGGCGAGGGCATGAAACTGTTTGTGCTGTCCTCAGCATTGATCCTGCACTCAATGGCGTGTCCTCTTGACACAAGGTCTTCTTGTTGAACAGACAAAACTTGGCCAGAGGCAATCTGTATCTGCGCTTTGACCAAATCAAACGCCGATACCATCTCAGTGACGGGGTGCTCGACTTGAATGCGAGTGTTCATCTCCATGAAATAAAATTGATCGCTGTCTGCGTCCAAAATAAACTCAATGGTGCCGGCATTTTGATACCCGACATATTTACACAATTTAATTGCAGCGGCTGCAATTTCTTGTTTGAGCTTTGGATCCATTGCACCCGAAGGGCTTTCTTCAATCAATTTTTGATTTCTTCTCTGAATCGAGCAATCTCGTTCACTGAAGACCAAAACTTTTTCCCTGTCTGCCAAAACTTGGATCTCAATGTGTCTGATGTTGGTGAGGTATTTCTCGATATAGATGGACTCATCACCAAAAAAAGACATGGCTTCTCGCTTAGCTTCATTGAAATTTCTCTCTAGCTCTGACAAAGAATTGACGACACGCATCCCTTTGCCACCCCCCCCTGCTGAGGCCTTTAAGAGCACTGGAAAGCCAATGGATGTTGATACGTCCAAAGCCATTTCAAGCGAAGACACGATGTCCTCAGAGCCTGGCGTGGTCGGTACACCTGCGGCTTTCGCAATTTTCTTGGCACTCGACTTGTCCCCCATTTGAGAGATGACTTTGGCGCTGGGGCCTATAAATATGAAATCATTGTCTTGGCAGAGTTGGGCAAAATCTGCTTTTTCAGATAAAAACCCATATCCTGGATGAATGGCCTGGACCTTGAATCGTTTGGCCGCCTCGATCAGATGGTTTTGATTCAAGTAACTTTGACTCGAAGGTGCCGCTCCAATGCAAATGCACTCATCGGCCATCTGAACGGCCAAGGAGTGGGTGTCTGCCGTGGAATACACTTGAACGGTTTGTATACCGAGTTCTTTGCAAGCGCGTTGAATTCGAACGGCAATCTCTCCACGATTGGCGATCAACACCTTTTGTATAGTCGCTTTGTGCTTCATCAGTCAGGTTGGACCCAAAACAAAACCTGACCAAATTCAACGGGCTCATTGTTCTTGACCGTGACCTCTCGAATGGTGCCCTTGACGCCCGCTTCAATCGAGGACATCAACTTCATCACCTCAATGATACAAACCTGCGTGTTTTCTTCCACCCTTTGGCCAACTGTCACAAAAGCTGCAGCCCCAGGCTCGGGAGACGCGTAAAAGGTACCCACTATGGGAGAGATCACCTTCAGGAGTCCTTCAGCTTCATGGCTTGATGCGCTATCCATCGCCTTTGAGCTCTTGGGCAAGGGGGACTTCACCGACTCGTAGCTTGAGGCGGGAGAGACTCTCGCTTGTGCCTCATCCCTTTGAACCTCAGGGTGTGCTTTTGCCCGGTTTACACCACGCCAATGGGCTGAACCCTCAAGAGGAAGGGCTCCTTTTTTCTCCAACTCAAGTTCCAAGTCCAAATACCTCAAATGAAAGCGATTGAACTCACTAGACGCTTCAAAGGCATTGATCAATGAAACGATTTCATCGTAGGTTAAATTTTGCTGGGTCATGATGCGAGGATATCTGGTTAAAGAAACTCAATTAATGAGACAAATGGAGATCCAAATCTGAAGACGTGATCGATATGTTGCCAAGTTCTCCCTTTTGACTCAAGGCATGCACCAAGGACAAGAGCTCGGCTTTGCCCGTGCTTTTGCCTTGAGAGCCGGGAGGTGATGCAGTGCGCGCCAATGATGAGCGGCTCACATCAGAAGAACGATTCACAGGAGCTTGATTTAAACGCTCAAACTGTTCATTGCCTCCCAAGTAGCGCAAAATCAACTCATCGTCTGAGACGCTCGCTCCTCCATACTTTTCTCGAATGTCCTTCAAACTCAACTCTGGGGGCGTCCAGTTCATGAGCTTCTTTGCCTTGGAGCTTGACATGATCATGTCCCGTACATTTGTATCAAACGCTTGACTCTCCGTCTCACCCCAAAGACCAAGGGCATATTGGATCGTCTGATCGCTCAATTCTTTGTACCTTTGGCCCGACATCACATTCAAAGTGGCTTGTACGCCGACAAATTGAGAATATGGAGTCACCATGATTGGATAGCCAAAGTCCTTCCTCACCTGAACAATCTCTTCAAGCACCGCATCCAATTTGTCAATCATGTTCATTTGGCTCAATTGATGACGTAAATTCGATATCATCCCACCGGGCACTTGATGGGTGAAGTGAGACTCTTTGTACTCCAAAGGCATGCCCGCGCTCAGGTGATTTGACTTGGCATATCCAAGCAACCCCTCGCCAATGGAGTGAACTCGGGAGAGGTCAATATCGGTGCTGTAGCCCAACGATTGGGCATTTTCCACAACGTTCAGGACAGACGGATTAGAAGACCCGTTGGATAAAGGAGGCATCGCTGTGTTGATGATCCTTACACCTGCTTTGATTGCCGCAATGGCACACAAGGGACCTAATCCCGTGTTGCAATGGGTGTGAAACTCAATGGGTAAATGGGTGTGCTTTAAAAATAGGGCACAAAGCGCAGCGGTTCTCTCAGGCGTCAAGAGCCCACCAGGGTCTTTGAAACAAATTCGGTCAGGCCCGACCAAATGAGCCTCTTTAATTTTGCGCTCAAAATACGCGTCCGAATGCACGGGTGAGACGGTGTAGATGATATTGAGGACCGTACCCAATCCAATTTTTTTACAGTCCGAGACCCTTTGTTGCCAGTATTTGGCCGTGTTGGAGCTGTCAGAGATGCGGACCTCTTGTATGCCATTGGCAAAGAGCCGCTCAAGGTACAGGTACGAGATGGAGGCCGGCATGAATTCAAAGGAAGAAGCCGAACGGCCCACAATGGCCCTCAGTTTTGTTCTTTTGGAGAGCTTGGCTGCCTGTCGAATCCTGTACCAAGGATCCTCGTTCATCTCGCGGATCATTTTCTTGAAAAAGGCCGTCGCCACCAGTTCAAAGGACTGATAGCCCACCGCATCTAAATCCTCAATGTAGGGAAGTATTTGCGAATTGGGCAGCCCCCCCGCCCAAAGACTGGCATTGCCATCCCGAAAGGTCGTGTCAACGAAAGAGACTTCCCCTAAGGAGCCCATCAAGCAATCTCGCCTTTATAGACCACCGTGTCATTGACCAATTGCATCAAGTCTCCGGCAATGGGGTTGGATATTTCCTCCAAAATTTGTCCAACCAAACCCGGAGCTCTGGAGATCAAAGAAAATCCACGCATGACCTTAAACGGTACGCCAATTTCTGCCAACAAGGCGGCAATGCCCGCTGTTGCGTTGATGGTGATGTGCTTGCCCACGACCTCATCGACCACGCGTGACATCAAAAGCAGTGCATTGACGTAGTCCCCTTTGACTTTGGCCTTCTTTGCCACTTCAAGAAGCTTTGGTGTTCTTGGGTCCTCTGGCTTGAAATCGTTATGTCCAAAACCGGGGAGCGCTTTTTTTCGCGAGCGGTATTGCGTGATGATCTCTCTGGCCTTGGCCTCTTGGTCAGGCGCTTTGACGACTTCGTCCAAGTATTGCCCCACTTGTTCCATCACCCCCCCAAATTGACTGCCCATCCCAAGAAGTCCCGCTGCCACAGCCCCTTGCATGGAGTCCGGCGCGTTGCGGTAAATCATTCTTGCGCTGAGCCCGCCAGACATCCCATGGTCCATCAAAGTCACGAGCACCGCATCCAAAATGCTCAGCTCTTCGGGTGTGGGCATTTTGCCCAAAATATAGAAGTAAATCATTTTTGAAAACGACACTTCTCCAATTAAATCTCTGGACAAGTTCTTGCCTCGAATGGTGGCACCCGTCTCATCAAATGTGGACAAACAAGAGGTGATTTCGCGGTTTGACATAATTATTTTCTTTAAGTTGATGTTGTGAATGAAGTTTTTTTGTAGGGAAGGATCCCTTGAGTTGAAAGCGCTTGGGCGTTTTATTTCAGTGCCAAAGAGACATTTGTTTGCCAAGGACAATGGGTATCAATCGAGTTTAACGCCCACAGACTTGATCACTTTGCCCCACTTGTCACTATCGGTTTTTAAAATTTGAGCCAATTCCTGAGGCGTACTTCCAATGGGGATGGCGCTCACATTTAAAAACATTTTCATGATCTCTGGCTCATGCAAAACGTCGCTGACCGCCAGTGAAATTTTGTTGACAACGCTTGCTGGCATATTGGGTGGGCCGACCAAATTGCCCGAAGTCGTTGCACTAAAACCTGCGAGTGTCTCACTGATTGCGGGCACATCGGGCAAGGAGGGATTGCGCTTGAAACTGCTCACCGCAATCGCTTTGACTTTGCCTGATTTGATTTGCGGCAAAGCAGCACTCAACTCAGAAAACATCAAATCGATATGTCCTCCCAAGACAGCCACCAACGCTGGGCCCGTGCCGTTGAAGGGAATGTGTGTGAATTTGACCTCTGCTGTGGCGCTGAGCATCTCTGCTGCCAAATGACCCGTGCTCCCCGCCCCAGGTGAGCCATAGGTCAATTTACCAGGATTTTCTTTTGCATAACGAAGGAGTTGCTGCATACTGTCAATGGGCACCGTGTTGGCCACCAAGAGGGCATTTGCACTTTCATAGATCTGTGAAATGGGGCTAAACAACATCGAATCAAAGTTCATCTTTGAAAACAAATGACGGTTGATGGTCAAGGGGGGGGGCGGCGTCAGCAAAAGGGTATGGCCATCTGGGGGAGAGCGAAAGACATATTCAGAGCCAATGTTGGCACTTCCACCGGGCTTGTACTCCACCACCACTGGCTGCCCCCACTTTTGCTGCAATCGATCACTCAAGAGCCGAAGGGACATGTCCGTGCCGCCGCCCGCTGCATAGGGAGAGATCAGCTTAATGGGCTTGGTGGGAAAGTCCTGCGCATGAAGAGCACTGAGAAAGAAGACCTGCGAAAAAATGAACGCGAGAAGTCCAAGGGGATGTAAATTCATGGCGGAGATGTCCTGTTAGGTCGGGTTAGGTCAGGTTAGGTCGGGTTAGTTCGGGTTAGATATCTTTACTTCTTCTTGGCTATAAAGACTTCAGCGGTGTCTCAGCGCTTGATGCGATGGCTCCCTCTTTCACAAAGGCATCAATGGTTTTTGCATCGAATCCAAGTTGCCTGAGCACATCCAGGCTGTGTTCACCCAAAACGGGAGGCGCCATATCCCCACCCGACCTCTCGCCGTCGTAGAGAACGGGGCGTTGGGTGTTTTTAACGACCCCTTTGGTGGGGTGTTTCAACTGCGCAAAGACCCCGTTGTGCACGACCTGCGGATCCGTGACCACCTGATCAATGCTGGAGATGGGGGCATGAGGGATATCGTGCTCAGTCAGGCAAGCTTGCCAATGGGCCGCGTCGTGCTCTGTAAAGGCAGCCTGCAGCAACTGGGTCAACACCTCGTAATTCGATTGACGCGCCAGCACAGTTGAGAAACGTTCGTCACTGGCCCATTCAGGGTGTCGGACAGCGGTGGTCAGATTTTGAAAGAACTTGTCCACCGAAGCCAAGTGCAAAGCGATCCATTGTCCATCTGCACATTGAAGGGCATAAGACTGAGAGGCACGAGGTCGGCTGATGGGTCCGTGGACCTGGCCTGAAGAAAAATAAGCAGCAAAGGCCGATGCACCAAACGCAATCATGCTGTCAAGCATGGCCACTTCAACTCGCCTGCCCATTTGCGTGCGCCCTCTTTCCACCAAGGCGCCAAGGATACCGTAAGCGGCGTACATGCCACTCACCGTGTCAGCGACTGCCGGGCCTAAGATGCGAGGTGGCGTGGGCGCCATGGTTTGACTCAGATACCCACTGAGGGCCTGGGCCACGGTGTCGTAACAAGGTCTCTCCACATAAGGTCCTGTGGCGCCAAAGCCCGTGATAGAGCAGTACACCAAGCGGGGGTAGCGTTCATGAACGCTCTCCCATCCAAAGCCCAGTTTGTCAAGGACACCTGGGCGATAATTTTCAAGCAGCACGTCCGCTTGTGAGAGCAACTTGTCCAAAATTTCTTTTGCATGGGGAGATTTCAAGTTCAAGGCCAAACTGCGCTTTCTCGCGTTGTAGGTCTGAAATTGAGAGCTGTATTGAGAGCCTTGATAGCCCCGAAAAGGGTCACCCACTCCAGGTTGTTCGACCTTGATCACATCGGCACCTAAATCGGCCAGCATCATCCCAGCGCAAGGACCCGTGATAAAGGTACCCAATTCAACGACGCGGATATTTTCCAGCACTTTTGTCATAAACCGATCCAGTTAAGCAATTTCATACGTTTCAAGTGTAAGGCAAGAAAATGTCATGGATGAACATCTCTTACTGTCATAGGTGTCACCGTAATAGGGATCACTATAAGGGCTCTTGCTAAATACAAACCCATTGGCATTGAGTTTTTTTCAAACCCCCTTGAGCAGTCACGGCAACAGCCTCTTTGCATGCGAGTTGCAAACATTTGGTTTGGCAGCGAGTTCATGGGTAGGCTCTATAAAGGGGATTAGACGGTTGGGGGGGCGGACACAGCGTGATCAACTGTGCAGCAGCTCTCACGGGCACCACACGGCTAAAGTTTAATCGACTTTGATGGCCGCTTGAGTGATCATCTTTTGCCATTTGGCGTATTCACGCGATAAGAATTGATTGAATTCTGCGGGTGAATGAGTGGGCGGGATTTCAAAGCCAAGAGACTTCATGCGCTCAACATAATCTTTGTTGTTTTGCAGTTTTTGAAGCTCCGCATTCAGGCGCTGCACAATGTCATCGGGCGTTTTAGCTGGGGCAAACAATCCGTACCATGGAACCACCTCAAAACCAGGCACACCGACCTCGGAGAGCGTGGGGACTTCGGGCAAGAGGGAGGATCTCTTGGGCGTTGTGATGGCAAGAATTTTGACTTTACCCGTGCGAACCGAATTGGCAATATTGGGCTGACCAAACATAAACGTCACTTCCCCAGACATGAGCGCTGCATGGGATTGCGGTACATCCTTATAGGGCACGTGCACGACATCAATGCCGGTGCTGCTCTTTAAGAGTTCAGCGGCCAAGTGCGGTGGCGTGCCTATGCCAGCGGTGGAGTAGTTAAATTGGCCAGGCTTTTGTTTGGCTTGCCCAATCAAATCGTTCAAGGACTGAATGCCTGATTGGGTTCCAACCGCCAAAAGCATGGGCGAGGACGCAGCGTTGGCAATGGGGGAAAAATCCATATAGCCGTTATAAGGCAGTTTTTTGGTCAAGTGTGGACTAATGACCATCGCTCCAGAAGCGGAAAAAAGCAAGGTGTATCCATCAGCAAGCGCGCGCGATACAGCCTCTGTTCCAACCACCCCCCCGGCACCCAAACGATTTTCGACAATGAAGGTCTGCCCCATCGATTCGCTTAATTTTTGAGCCATGATGCGGGCAATTAAATCGGTCGGCCCGCCCGCCCCATTGGGCACCACGATGCGGACCAATTTGTGGGGATAGGCTTGTTCCTGCGCGCTTGTTGTCAAGGCAAAGCCAAGGGAGAGCGCAAGCAGGAGAGTTTGAAAAAAAAGTTTCATGGACGATAGAGAAAAATCAATCTCTTTAAGATACCACTTTGCACGGTGAACGCCCATCAGGGTTTGCCTTGAGACGCTCTTTTGTCAATAGGGCTCAAGGGTGCTTTAGAAGTGATTTAAATCATCCCTCTTGAAACTCTTTGATGCAAGAAAAATTTATTGCCCTTTGATTCCCAATTTGCCAATGATGTCACCCCATTTGACATAGTCCTCATAAAGAATTTTTTGAAAGTCTTGATGCGGTGTGGGTCGCATTTCTATGCCTTCAATGGTTAATTTATTGGCCATCTCTGGGTTATTAGAGGCGTCGACAATTAAATTGCTCAAGAGATCGATCTGTGCTTTGCTCATTCCATTGGGACCCAAAAAACCATACCAGGGCTCATAAATAAACCCCTTGTAACCGGACTCAGAGATGGTTGGAACATGGGGCAAAATCGAGGAGCGCTTCAAACCTGAGGTGGCCAAAGGAATCACTTTGCCGCTTTGAATAAAAGGGATGGCTGCGGGCAAGGTTGTCAATACCGCCTGAATTTGGTTGCCTGCCACATCCGCAACCGCCTGTGGCATGCCTTTGTAGGGCACGTGCGTGAGTTTGATACCCGCCGCTGATTTGAGCATTTCCATGGCCAAATGTCCGTTGCTGCCGACACCTGCGGAGCCATAATTGAGCTCCATTGGGTTGGCTTTGGCATAGGCCACAAAATCTGAAAGCTTTTTGTAGGGCGCACTTGAAGGCACCACCAACACATTGGGCGTCACGCCCACGATGGCAATGGGCACCAAGTCTTTCATCAAGTCATAGGGTAGATTAGAGGACAAGGCACTGTTGTAGACAATGCCTTGATGAAATGCAAGCAATGTAAGGCCATTGGGTTTTGACTTTGCCACCGCATTGGTGGCAATGATCCCGCCGCCACCCAACTTGTTCTCCACGACAAAGGGTGCGTTGAACTTTTTCGTCAACTCCTGGGATAGGACACGGGCAAAAATATCGACAGTTCCACCCGCGGTGAAAGGCACATAAATGGTGGTTTGTGAAACTTGCGATACGGCTGAGCTCAAAAAGCCCAAAAGAAACAGCAAAGTGACACTTATTTTTTGACAAGACGTTGACATGGGTTCAGACACTTTCAAGAATTTGTTGAGAGAGCATCGGCAAAATCCCTCCTGCAGAAAAAGCCGCCAGCTCCTCGCGTCGCAAAGCACTTTTGAGTCGAATCTCAAAATGATGGCCATTTTCTCGCTCCACTTTCACAAGGGTTTCCTCTCCCTCCAAGGGAAAACCAAGAGCAAAGTCAAAAGAGAATTTCTCCGAGCCATTGAGCTCAAAACTCCTTCGCCCCTCTCCTTCTAAAAAGAGCAACGGAAGGACAGAAAACGCTGCCAAGTTTGAACGATGAATGCGCTCAAAACTTTGAGCCATGACCACTTTGACACCCAAGAGCCGCGTGCTTCTGGCTGCATCGTCTCTGGAGGAACCAATGCCATAGTTTTTACCCGCGACAATGACAGTGTCGATTGCGCGAGACTGATAAAACTGTGCAGCTTGCAATACGTGTTGTGTCTCTTTCAGTTCATGGTTCCATGTGTAGCCACCCTTCAAGTCAGGCGCTAGATCATTGACCAAGTTGAGGTTCGTAAAAGCGCCATGAAGCATCGCTTGCCAGTTGCCGCGCCTAGCGCCAAAGGTGTGCAACTGAGAAACGCCTAGCCCCAAGTCTTTCAAATAGTCCCCAGCCAAAGTGTGGGGTTGAATGTTGCCAGCGGGGGAAATATCATCTGTCGTCACGCCATCACCTAGTAGAAGTAAGACCCTGGCACTTTGTATCGAGCGACTCGGTTTGGCCGAGTGTTCACCCTTGACAAAGAAAGGCGGGCGAGCAATAAACCCATTTGGGTCCCCCCAATCGTAGACCTTGGAGGCCTTAGTTTTTAAAAGTCGCCAAGCGACAGAGCCTTGACCAATTTGTTTTCTGTGCTCAATGTACAAATGAGGTTTCACGAACTGTTGAATGGCCTCTTTGACCTCCTCGTCACTGGGCCAGATGTCTTTTAAAAACACCGCCTTGCCTGCCACTTTGACGAGGGGTTCAACGCTCAGATCGATGTCAATTCGGCCAGCCAAGGCAAAGGCCAATACCAAAGGAGGTGAGGCCAAATAATTGAAACTGAGCTTTTGCTGCACACGGCCGCTGAAGTTGCGGTTTCCCGACAAGACAGAAACAGCCACCAGACCCTCCTCGTCCATGGCTTGCCCCACAGAGGACACCAAGGGGCCCGAGTTGCCAATACAAGCGGTGCAACCAAAACCATCAATGAAGAACCCCAATTGATCCAAGTAAGCTTGAAGTCCGCTTTGACTCAAATAGTCACTCACGCTGAGGCTTCCCGGTGCGAAGAGTGTTTTTACCCAAGGCGGCACGGTCAAGCCCAACTTGCAAGCATTTCTCGCCATCAGACCCACGGTCATGATCAAGTCTGGGTTGGCCGTGTTGGTGCAACTCGTGATTGCCGCAAGCGCAATGGCACCGTCGGGATAGACCGAGGCATTCACTTTTTTCTCCGCCTTGAAAGGCACCTTAAAAGACGCGGGCACTTGGGACAGGGTTTGCAACTGATCGGGGCGTTTGGGGCCTGCGATGACGGGCTCAATTTGCGCCAGATCGATTTCTATTTGCTGGGAATAGATCACACAGTCCTTGCTGCCGTGAGACCAAAATCCAGCTCGTTTTGCATAATCTTCTAACAGATCGGCGCTTTGTCGCCCCGTATCCTTAAAGAACTTGATGGTTTGATCGTCCCAAGGAAAAAATGCACACGTTGCTCCATATTCCGGTGACATATTGGAGATGGTTGCACGATCGGTGACGGTGAGAGTGGCAACCCCTGGGCCAAAAAATTCTACAAATTTCTCTACAACGCCAAATTTTCTGAGCATGGCCGTCAAAGTGAGTACGCAATCGGTGGCTTTGACCGTTGGCGATAACTTGCCTAGCAACTTCACGCCAATGACCTGAGGCAAGGCAAACTCAATCGGATGCCCTAAAGCTGTGGTAAGCCCCTCAATGCCGCCAACTCCCCAGCCCAAGACGCCTATGGCATTGATGGTCGGCGTGTGGCTATCCGTTCCAATGACGATTTCCGGTGAAATGACGGTTTGAGTTCCTATTTGTGACAACGAAAAACCCGTTGCCAAAGACTCCAAGTTCACTTGATGACAAATTCCCGAGTCCGGAGGAATAATTCGAGTATTTTCAAAAGATTGAGAACACCATTTCAAAAAGGTAAAGCGCTCAGTGTTTCTGGCAAATTGATTCGCGGAGTTCATGGCTTTGGACTCAACCCTACCGAAATCATCCACCACGATGGAGTGATCAACCACCAAATCCATAGGCACGAGTGGATTGACTTTGTTAAAGTCTAAGCCAGCATCGACCGCGACTTGACGCAAGGCACACAGATCCACCAAGACCGGAATGCCCGTGTAGTCTTGAAGCAGCAACCTCGTTGCATAGACATTCACATTCCCTGAGGGCAGATCGCCCCATTCATTGAAGGTTTGAATCAGCTGCCTTTGTTGCTCAACTGAGGCACTGCGTCTTAAATTGCTCTCAAGCAATACGCGCAATGAAAAAGGCAAGCGATTGATGTCAAAAGCAGGGAACGTTTGTGCAATGTAATCAAAATCAACATGGTGGTAGCAGATTTGATCAAACTCAAACGCTTTAAAAATAGAGTCATCTTTCATCGCCCAATTGTAAACGCACTGACTTGAAACGTTTTTTCAAGTCAATTGCAGACCTTTGGCAAAAGAGCAATAGAAAAATATCGAAGGAAAATCTCGGAAATGCTAAAGTAAACCAATGAAGTAAGCCGATGAAGTCAACTGATAAATTAAGCGATTCACCATTGAACCCCATTTGCCTCCCTGTTCCTGCCCGCGTTGTTCAATTTACGATATAGTGGCTTTTCTCTGAAAACAAAGTCCCATTGATTTTGACATGCCTGCACCAAACCCAAAGCGCTTCCTATTCAGGACGTATCATCTGACCTATGAAAACTGAACACTTTGACGTGGTGGTGGTCGGTGGTGGGGCGGCTGGAGCGGCAGCTGCTACAGGGGCCTCAAGATTGGGAGCAAAAACCCTTTTGCTCGAGCGCTACGGCTTCTTAGGAGGTGCCGCAACAAATTCACAAGTTTTGGCCTACTGTGGCTTTTTCTTGGGTCACGACTCTGCGGTGCCTAGTGTCCTTGGAGTGGGGAGAGATTTACTCAATCACATTCAGGACTTGGGTTTTGATACCTCAGCCAGGAAATCTAAAAACGGCTGGGTCTTGAGTTTGGACCCAGAGTCTGTCAAACTTGCGTTTGATCGGCTGGTCTTGGGTGCAAAAGTCGATCTGTGTCTTCACAGCTTTTTGGTCGCAGCGCACCGTGAGGGCCATCAGTTGCAATCCATCACCGTGGCTGATCACCGTGGAATGCGTGACATCAGTGCCACTTGCTTTGTAGACGCCAGTGGTGAGGCAACGCTGTCAAGCCATGCAGGCGTTTCAATGAGTCAGCCAGGAGGCGTGGCAGCTCATCTGCAACCCGCATCGATGCCCATGCGCATCGGTGGCATTGCACCAGACCTTGTCTTGGATAAAGAGCGCTTGATTGAATTGATCGCACAGCACAACATGCACTCTGATTTAAAAATCACACGCGCCGATGGTGGTTTTATGACCCGCTTGCCCGGCAGTCAAGATGTCTGGTGGTTGGTGATTGATTTGCCCACTGCGGGGCTCTCCGGGCCAGACTTGACCTTGGTTGAGACCGATGCCCGCGAGCGCGCTCAGTACCACCTACAAGTGCTCAGGAAGTTGCCTGGGTTTGAAAAGACACATCTTTTGTCAACGGGTCCTCAAATCGGAATTCGAGAGACCAGACGTCCCTATTCCCTTGAGGATGTGACTGTACAAGATGGTTTGAGTGGCAAGCGTCGAGCGGATGCGATTGCGCGAGCGAGTTGGCCCATGGAAGTGCACGAGTCGCCTGGACAAGCGCGTTATTTGCCCATTGGTGGTGAGGGATTTTTTGATATTCCGCACGGGGCTATTCAGGCCAAAGGGATCTTGAATTTAAGGCTTGCAGGGCGAGTGGTTGGCAGCGATACGCAGGCCTATGGCTCCTTGCGTGTCATGGGAACAGCGTTCGCCACAGGACATGCGGCTGGGATTTCAGCAGCGCTTCATCAACCCGCTCAGGTGCCCAGCTCAAACGCCGTACGCAAAGAACTGGTTCAACAAAATGCGCTGGTTTGAATCTGTTTGATCAATTTCGAGACAAGCGTTGTGAATTTTTATAAGGACAAGCATATGAAAGAGATGAAAAGCCGTAGAAATTTGATCCAAGTGACACTTGGGCTTGCAAGCATCTGTGCAATGGGCCAAGGTGTCCTGCCAGCCCATGCGCAAACTTGGCCCACCAAACCCGTCAGGGTGATTGTGCCCGCTCCAGCGGGAAGCTCTCTTGATGTCATTGTGCGTGCAATGTCTGACGCCTTAAGGACTCGCTGGGGTCAACCCCTGGTGATTGAAAACAAACCTGGCGCTGGCGGAACCATTGGCATGGATGCGGTCGCAAAATCCGCCGCGGATGGCTACACCTTGGGGATCGGCTTTAATGGGCCCATTGCGTTTGGTCCTTTTATGTTCAAGAAAATGCCTTACGATCCCTTCAAGGATTTGCTGCCGGTGATTTTGACAACCTCACAACCCAATGTTTTGGCCATACCGGCCAATCATCCTGCGACAAACTTGAAAGAGTTTGTCACTTGGGCGAAAACTCAAGGCGATAAGGTCAGTTATGCCTCAGTGGGCCAGGGAAGCTCCTCCCACCTTTCAATGGAGTTACTGAAGGCGGCAGCAGGATTTGAAGCAACCCATGTGCCTTTCAATGGCTCTCCCCCAGCGGCGTTGTCTGTTTCACAAAACGAGACCACAGCGCTGCTGACCGTGGAGCCAGCGTTGCTGTCTTTGGTCCAAGGTGGGCGATTAAAGTTGCTGGCAACGACGAGCTTGCAACGCCTGGCCGCAAGGCCTGATTTGCCAACCGTGGCTGAAGCGGGCTACCCAGGCTTTGAAGCGTTGGCGTGGAATGGTTTTTTCGCAGCAGCAGGTACGCCTACAGAGACGGTCAACCGGATCAATGCGGACGTCAATGCAACCATGGCAGACCCCGCTTTTCGTCAAAATATGCTCAAGCAAGGATTGATCATTGGCGGAGGTTCTGCCGCATATTTTAAAAGTTTTATTGATGGTGAAGCTCGCAAGTGGGGCGTGATCATTGATAAAGTAGGTATCAAAATTGATTAATTGATTAATTGATTAATTGATTAAATGATTAAATGATTAAATGATTCAATCGTAAAATTGCATCGAATTTCTAATGGGAGCGCTATGCAAATTGACACCTCCAAAGTTGATGATGCAATGCCAAATCAATTCGATCCTAACGAATTGAAGGTGTTTGCACGAAAATATATTTGGTGGAAAAGTTCTAATGATGCCATCCTTTTTCCACAAAGAGTGATTGCACAAGTGATGAATATCGGCGATTATGATGACCTACAAAAACTCGCCAACCTAATAGGAGACGAGGCGCTAAGAGACGCATTGCTTCAAGCCGATGCTGGACAGTTCAATGATCGCTCTTGGGCCTATTGGCACTACCGTCTTGGCTTGGCGGACCATCAAACTTTGCCACCTTTGCCAATTAGAAAATTCACATAACTTTCATCCCCTTCATGAATATTTTGCCAGCGGCTCAACAACGCTTATGGCCTGATCTTAAAGCTGCTCACGGCCTTGGTTTTGTTTTGTATGGCGGCACAGCCATTGCACTTCGCTGTGGACACAGGCAGTCTATTGATTTTGATTTTTTCTCAAATGAAGCTTTGAATCGCGAGTCTATGAAATCTGTTATGCCATTCTTATTAAAAGCCACAGTATTACAGGACCACCCCAACGCATTCAGCGTATTGGTTAACTATGGTGAAAGCGAAGAATCACAAGTCAAGGTCTCAATTTTCGGTGCTTTAAATTTGGGCAGAGTAGGTACACCTGAAATGACTGAAGATAAGGTCATTCAAGTTGCTTCCCTCGATGATTTGATGGCTACAAAAGTCAAAGTAATACTTGAACGTGCAGAAGCCAAAGATTACACAGAAATTGCGACAATGATCAAAGCAGGTACAAGTTTACCCAAAGGCTTAGCCTCTGCACGGCTCATATTTGGCCTCAACTTCCAACCTAGCGAAAGTCTAAAAGCGCTTACATACTTTAATGATGGCGACCTCAAAACTTTATCAAATGATGTGAAAACTTGCCTAATTAATTCTGTCGGTGTCGTTCGAAATTTACCGCATATTGCACTTCTTTCAAACGAACTCTTCGACAACACTCCAAGAGACTAGTGACCTTATCGATCTTTTATTTCTCCCTTGTATCTTGTTTTAAAAAAATCAAAATACTAGACACATGAAATAAACTTTCTAAAGAGCCACGACTTTAATTTAGTCCTTATTGATAAACCAAATCAATGAAAAATTCCAAATGCGATTGAACCTCTTCACTTCCCATTGGGAGGACAGCATTGAGATTTTCTGCACAATCCATGGAGAGCATATTCCATTTAAAGTAAACCTCTGGTTTTATTAAGACTTAAAATTCTATTTTGGTCAATTGATCGTTTTACTCCTTACTTAATAAATGCATTTCACGTATCAAATCAGATTTTCCTTCAAATCCTATACCCACCAAATTGGGTAAGTTCACATATCCGTCTTTAACGATAACCCCATCAGGAAAGCCACCATAAGGTTGAAATAAGTCAGGGTAACTTTCATTGCCCCCCAACCCAAGTCCTGCGGCTATCGCCAATGACATCTGATGACCACCATGCGGAATACATCGCTTTGGAGACCAACCATAACTTTTAAGCATGTCTAGCGTTTTCAAATATTCAACCAATCCATAACTTAAAGCACAATCAAATTGTAGCCAGTCCCGATCAGGTCGCATTCCGCCGTGACGAATTAAATTGCGCGCGTCTTGCATGGAGAATAAATTCTCTCCAGTTGCCATGGATCCTTGATAAACCTCACCAAGCTTTGCCTGAAGTTCGTAATCTAATGGATCACCAGCTTCTTCGTACCAAAAAAGTGGATATTTTGAAAGAGCCAGACCATAATCCATTGACATTTTTAAATCGAATCTTCCATTGGCATCTACTGCCAATTGTTGCCCTGGTCCAAGAATTTTTAAAACAGATTCAATTCGTTCACAATCCTCTTTCAAACTTGCACCACCGATTTTCATCTTGACGACTGAGTATCCGCGGTCAAGATAACTCTGCATTTCTTGTTTTAATTGATCTAACCCTTTACCAGGGTAATAATATCCACCAGCAGCATATACAAAAACATTTGTATTTGTGGTTCCGTCACCAAAGTTTTCTGCTAAATATTGATACAACGGTTTTTCAGCTATTTTTGCAACCGCATCCCACACAGCCATATCAATCGTTCCTACAGCTACAGATCTCTCACCGTGACCACCAGGTTTTTCGTTAATCATCATTTGACGCCATACCTTGTGAGGATCTAGATTGTCTCCTTTTGCGTTAACGAGGTCTTCAGGTGCCGCCTCAAGTATTCTTGGTATAAATCGCTCACGTATTAATCCACCTTGCCCATATCTGCCATTTGAATTGAATCCATATCCTATGACTGGTTTGCCTTCTTTGATCACATCAGTCACAACAGCAACCAGACTTAGAGTCATCTTTGAGAAATCAATGTATGCATTTCTAATGTCCGATTTAATAGGACGCGTAGACTCAATAATTTTGACAATTTTCATTTCGAACTTTTAAAATTATTAATGATTTAAAGATGATCCACCACAAATGGTTATTTCTTGACCCGTAATTGCCGCGGCAGAAGATGACAACAAAAAAGCAACTAAATGGGCAATTTCTTCTGGTTTGATAAAACGACCTATTGGCGGGAGTTTAGGTTGGCTCGAAAAACGCACAGGATCGTTTGTCATTGCAGTTTGAGTTGCCGCTGGAGAAACGACATTAACCGTGATACCACTTGACGCAACTTCAACCGCCCAGCTCTTGGCCATCGCAACCAAAGCAGCCTTTGTCGCGGCATATTGAGATCTACCTGGAAATCCGCTAGATACTCTAGAGCCTATATAGACGATTCTTCCCAATGACTGTGATTTCATATGATTAATTAATTGATTTGAAATTGCAGCTGCTGCGTGGGTATGTAAATGCCACATTTCAGCACCGACATTCAAATCCAAATCACCAATATTGGCAACCTTCAAGAAACCAGCGGCATGAACAAACGCATCAGCTTGTATATTTTTCATTGATTCATGAATTAAATCATCATTGAGTAGATCTAAAATTAAATGTTCATAATTAGCATGATCAACACTTGGCAGTGAACGATCAACACCCAAAATATTCCAACCCTGATCTAAGAGAAGACTCGTGATGGATAGACCTATCCCAGAACTGCTTCCTGTAACAACAGCGAGTTTTGGAATTTTATTCAAGGCGTATATTTCCATCATTGATGATTTTTTGCGATTTTTGGATATCATCGTGCTGAAATTTAGCGAAATCAAGAGTTGATCCAGTCGTTACAAATAATCCTTGTTGAATTAATTTATCGCGCATGTCGGAATTCAATGCTTTATTGATCTCAGCATTTAATTTTTGCTTAATTTCCTCCGCTATTTTTATTTGGGCCCATAATCCATACCAACTGTAGAACTCATAACCAGGCAACGTTTCTGCAACAGTTGGAACATCGGGAAGATTTGTTGCTCGCGTACCGGATGTCACGGCAATCACTCTTAACATGCCGTTCTTGTGATACTGCAAAGAACCTAAAATAGGATCAATAAATCCTGCTATCTGACCTCCAATGAGATCTTGAAAAGCTGGAGCGGTACCTTTGTAAGGAACCACTGTGTACTGTATATTTGCAGCTCGTTTAAGCAATTCTGTAGCAAGATGACCAGCCGAGCCAATTGATCCAGTTGCAAAAGTCATGCTTCCTTGCTCAGTTTTTGCGTAAGCGATTAGAGATCTAACATCGGTGATTGGTAAATTTTTATTGATTGCAATAGATAACGGAGCCTTAGCAACCAATGCAATAGCGGCAAAATCTTTTTCAACTGCATATGGCACTTGTCGCATAGTCATTGGAGCTGAAGTAAATGTTGAAGCATTGAACAACAATGTATAGCCATCCGCATTCGCCTTAGCAACTGCGTCAGCCCCAATAGTGCCGTTGCCACCTGGTTTATTGTCTATGATGAATTGTTGACCCAGTTGATCGGTGAGCTTTTGCGCTAGCATTCTGCCTACAACATCTAGCGTACCACCTGGCGGGAAAGGGATTATGACTCTAACTGACTTTGAGGGATATGAATCCGCATTTGCATTCAAAGCCAAAAAGCCAATCCCCAGTATCAATAAACGAATCAATTTTTCCATATCCATCTCCTCTTTCTTGGTGATTTACAACAATTACACTTTATTTAACCCAGCATGCTTCACAGCTTCGCGTAACACTTCCATCTCATTCGCATTTGGAGCCTCGGTTGGTGGTCTAACTGTTGGATCGGATAAAACTCCGGCCAAAAACATACCCGCCTTCATTCGAGCGTGAGCCTCACCTGTTGGCTCACCACCGCCATAAACTGCATCTTTTAGCGGAGTAATTAGAGATTGAGTATGAATAGCTTTATTTAAATCACCCGCTTTAACTGCATCCCATAAATCAATAATGAGCTGAGGAATAAACGTAGCAAATCCAACCAATGCACCGTCTACACCTTGAACCATTGAAGCAAGTAAATACTCGTCGTGACACGTCAAGATAGCTTTGGTAGTGTCCGCATCTCTAATGGCCTTTATATCCCGTGCATATTTATTCATATCACGTTGACCAACCTTAAATGCTTGCAAATATGGCAGTCTAGCTAAATCAGCCAACAATTGTGACGAATAAGCCGCCCTTGTCCAAGATGGGTAAACATGGCAAACCAAGTCTAAATCCGGTACTGCTTGATGAATTGCATCAAAATATTGCATAGCATGGTGGTGGGTACAGCCAAAACGTAACCAATGATGAGGGGGCATGACATCCAGTGCAACGGCTCCCGCATCACGCGCCGCTCGTGCATGTGTTGCAGCATCTATCAAACCTTCACAGACAATTGATGAAATAACTGGAACTTTACCTTTGAGTTCATCAGCAACAATTCTTGTCACTTCAGCCCGTTCATCAGGCGTTAATGAAAAAACCTCTCCAGTATGTCCGTTGGTCATGACGGCAACAACACCTTGATGAGCACCGAGCCAAGAAGCTAATTTTCTTAAGGCTTTCTCATCGATTTGGAAATCAGTTGTAAATGGGCAAGAAATCGCTGGAATGATTCCTTTGTAGTTTTTAATATTCGGCATAAGGGTTTTCCTTAGGTTTGAGTCACAAAGAAACAATTATCAAAGAGAGATGCAAATGCAGTCCAATACTAAAATTGCATAGAACTATTCACTAAAAAAGCATGGGACCACAAAATAGACCCCTAGACCTTGATTGGCTTGAGGATTTTCTAACTTTGGCAGAAGTGGGTAATTTTTCTCGAGCTGCAGAAATCAGATCAATAACTCAACCAGCACTTAGCCGACATATACGTAGCTTAGAAGAATGGGTGGGAGTTGATTTAATTGACAGAAGCGAACACCCTATTGCTTTAACCAAGGCTGGTAATAAATTTAAACCACTTGTAAAAGATATTACCTCAGCGCTTGAAGCAGCAAGAATAAAAGCGGTTTCAGCGCAAGAGGAAGAAAAAGCAACTCTTCGTTTTGCAAGCACTCATTCCCTCTCTATTACATATTTTCCAAATTTTCTAAACGACTTAGAGTCAACATTGAATCTAGGTCCGATCCAAACTATGTCTGACAGCTATAAAGCTTGCGAAGATCTAATGCTACAAAGAACAGTTCAATTTGTCCTTTGTTATAAACATAACGCATATATATCAAGGTTAGATGAAAACAATTATCCAGTTACTATATTGGGTAAGGATCTACTCATACCAGTTAGTGGAATTAACGCAGATGGCAATCCCCTTTATTCGCTTGAATCTAAAGATCTACTACCTGTATTAGAGTATACAGATGCGTCAGGTATTGGAAAAATAATGCAAGCATTTTTCAATGGGAAAAATATAAAAATAAAAGAATATCAAAATCTTAGCAATAGAGCTGTTGTATTCACTGCCCACAATGCATTTCTTTTAAAAACAATGGCCCTTAAAGGCAAGGGTATTGCATGGATACCGAAATCACTTATTGAGTTAGAGCTTAAAAACAGTACTCTTAAAATTGCAGGCAATGAGAATTGGCATATACCTCTTGAAATTGGCTTGTATAGGCAAAAATCAGAAATGAATATTTCCGCTGAAAATATTTGGAAAAAATTTAAATCGACCTAAAAATTCAATTTAAACCAAGAGAAATCGACCTCATTCCCCATTTTGTATCATAATGTTAGGAATTTATATCTACGCAAGCAATTACACTTTGACATACTTTTATTTATGTTGATTCATTCATTCTTTATTTACAACTGATTTGTAATTCTATCTTCTGCGACTTGTAATCATTTTCATAGTAAAGGTTTGAGTATGTTTGATCGAGAATACGGTTCATTGGCCACTCTGGGTATTGTCGTTCCACAAGCCAATACAACCGTAGAGCCCGAGATGTCTGCATTGATGCCCAACGGTGTAAGCATGCTGATTTCTAGACTTCAAGGCAGTCGAGTGGATTCTCGCAACCGACTCGTTCAATACTTGGATAATCTAGGTAAAACCTTGATGGACTACGACACCGCGCCGCTAGATGCTGTAGGTTACGCCTGCACAGCCACCTCCTACATCATAGGGATGCAAGAGGAAGAAAGAAGAATTGGCGAGTTTTCGGCAAAATTTGGCTATCCTATTTTTACTGCAGCGCAAGCCATACGCGCAGCTCTGGCCCACCTAGGAGTCCGCAAGATCGCATTATTCGCCCCTTATCCAGATTGGGCTGTCAAGGCCAGTCAAGTTTATTGGCAAAAAGCTGGTTTTGAAATCACAGACACAAAAACCGTCACTCTCGATACAACAGACACCCGACATGTTTACCGAGTCAGGACCGAGATGGTTCTTGATAGTGTGAAGAACATGAACTGGGTAGATGCAGAAGCAGTTGTATTGACTGGCACTGGCGTACCAACACTCAGAGCAATCGGTGAAATCAATGCCCGCTCAGGTAAACCCGTTCTCTCCTCAAATTTATGTCTGGCTTGGTTTTTGTTAAAGCAATTAAATCTGGATCATATTCTTCCTCCTGCCAGTTTAGGTGAATCTTTGTATGGAGGTTGGAGTCAAAGAATACGTGCTTGAAGTTTGATGAACTGCTACATGCTTTAAACTGGTAACACTTTTACTTTTATAACTCTAATATTTGAGAAGTCTATGTACATTTTATTTCAGCCCACTCAATTGTTCTTTATCTATATCTGCTTTCTTTTGACGTGTTTTTCTAGTGTTATATATCCCCTGTCAGCTCAGGCACAAAGTGATGCTTACCCGAATAGACCCGTAACGTTGGTCGTTCCATTTGCCGCTGGTGGCGGTACAGATGGTACTGCGCGCGTATTTGCCGCGGCTTTTGGACAACAACTTGGTCAAACCGTGATTGTTCAAAATAAGCCCAGTGCAGGCGGAATTCAAAGTACGGCCGCTGTCGCCACAT
Organism: Comamonadaceae bacterium; assembly: GCA_947475685.1. Classification (GTDB taxonomy): domain Bacteria; phylum Pseudomonadota; class Gammaproteobacteria; order Burkholderiales; family Burkholderiaceae_C; genus Limnohabitans. Next base: position 25,974 of record CANJNC010000040.1, read on the forward strand.
CAAATGCTGATGGGTATACACTTCTTTGGGCAAACACTACTACACTTGGTGTTGCACCCCAGTTATTGCCCAATATTCCTTATGATCCACTTAAATCATTTCAACTTATCAGTCGCGCGGCCACGGGTCCTCTAACCCTTGTTGTGAACAATTCAGTACCAGCAAAAAACTTAGCTGAACTGATTACTTATGCCAAATCGCATCCCGGTAAGCTCAATTTTGCTTCAGCTGGCGTTGGTACCGTAATCCATTTGACCGGTGAATACCTAAAATCTAGGGCCGGTATTGATATCGTTCACGTGCCTTACAAAGGCAATGGTCCTGCACTGATTGATGTGATGAGTGGACAAATACAAATGATGTTTATCGGTTTAGGGCATGTCGCTCAGTATGTAAAAGATGGGAAACTCAAAGCAATTGCGATTGCCAGTGCCAAACGCCATCCCATGTCACCAATGATTCCAAACTTTGGAGAATCGGGGCTGGCTGACTTTGAAATCACCGAATGGTTTGGATTGGCCGCTCCAGCTGGAATTCCCTCCAACGTATTAGAAAAGCTCAACGACGCCTTTCGCAAGACTGCAGCATCCGAAAGTATTCGAACAGCATTCACGAGTTATGGGTACGATGCAATCAGCGAAACACCTGAGCAATTTCATGCCGCCGTTGAGCGTGAAGGACTTCGCTGGAAAAGTGTGATTAAACCACTTGGAATCAATGTTAATCAATTATAAGAAAGTTACTATTCATGACGCGTATTGTTGAGACACCCGTACTCATTGTTGGTGCGGGTCCAGTCGGCCTAGGATTGGCGCTCGACCTGGGAACCAGAGGCATAGCTTGTACTGTTGTAGAGATGACAGACGGGGTCATCGTTCAACCCAAAATTGGATTGATGGCAATCAGAACAATGGAGATTTTTCGCCGCTGGGGAATAGATGAGTCTGTTCGAAATGCGGGATTTCCTCGGGATTACAAGCTCTCTATGGTATTTTGTACAAGCCTTTCTGGTCATCTCCTTGACAGAGAAGACTACCCAAGTCTTGATGGCATGGAAACACCTGAATGGTCAACAGATAAGAAACAGCGTTGCCCCCAAATTTGGCTCAACCCAATCATGCAAGCGGCCGTAGAGAAAAAAGCATCTGTCCAATTGAAAATGCGTTGCAAGTTAGAAAGTTTTGAACAATTCGATGATCATGTTGCATCTCACGTTATCGACATGAATCAAGATGAAAAATTTATTATTCAGTCAAAATATGTAGTGGCTTGCGATGGAATTGGCAGCTCGGTACGAAATTCGCTTGGCATTGAAATGCAGGGCAACCCTAAACTCAGTTACTCCATCAGCATTCTTGTTCGATTGCCAGGACTTTTGAACTTCATAGACAAGGGACAAGCCGAGCGCTACATCTTTGTTGGCCCTGAAGGAACCTGGGGAAACTGGACCGTGATCAATGGAACAGACCTTTGGCGCATGACCATTCTTGGAACCGAAGAAAAGCTTGATCTCAAAACTTTTAATGCAGAACAATGGGTGCAAAGAGGGCTTGGCCGAGAAGACATACATTTCGAAGTTTTATCAATCTTACCTTGGCGCAGAAGTGAATTGATCGCTGAGTCCTACGGCTGCAAACGCGTTATTCTCGCTGGAGATGCCGCTCATACCATGTCTCCTACAGGAGGTATGGGTATGAACACTGGAATGGGTGACGCCTTCGATTTAGGTTGGAAAATTGACGCTGTCTTGAAAGGCTGGGGCGGGCCGAACTTGCTTGACAGTTACGAAGTCGAGAGAAGACCAGTTGCCATTCGCAATGCAAAGTTCTCAACTCACAATTGGAACGCTTGGCTATCGGCAAAGAACTGCACACATTTACTTGAGGATACAGCAGAGGCGGCTCAATTGAGAACAGAAATCGGCTCTCAATTGAAACAAGCCACAAAAGCGGACTGGGAATCGTGGGGTCTACAAATGGGTTACGTTTATGAAGGGTCTGACATTTGCGTATCTGATGGCTCTGCGGCAACACCAGATGATTACATAAGGTATGTTCCCTCTACACGGCCTGGAGGTCGTGCACCCCATGCATGGCTACCAGACGGCCGCTCCACCTTGGACCTTTTTGGAAATGGATTTGTTCTCTTGTGCTTTGAGCAGGTTCAGTCGCTTGTGGTATCGACTTTAAAAGAAGTCGCAAGCATGCTTGGAATTCCGCTATCTGTTGCCCACATTCATTCAAAAGAGATTGCGAACATCTATGAGTGTCCATTGGTCTTGGTTCGACCAGATGGCCATGTGTGTTGGCGAGGTAAGCAAATTGAAGACGCTCAATGGTTATTGAAAACCATTAGCGGACATTGACATCTAAAACTCAAAACTCAACCCACTCCAAATTTTTGAGTATTTCACAGTCCGAGTTCTGACAGACCAGCGTGCTCATTTGGGCGACGACCAAAAGCCCAAAAGAATTTTCGATCACTTTCTTTAATGGGCAGGTCATTGATACTTGCAAAACGTCTTTGCATCAAACCCGCAGGATTAAATTCCCAATTTTCATTGCCAAAGCTTCTGTACCAATGGCCAGAGTCATCGTGCCACTCATAGGCAAATCGTACTGCATAGTCAACGAACGCATGAAGAATTCGGAGACGGCATCATGAGTGCAATTGATTTCAGCATGGACATCTAGCGGCAACCTGATCCAAAAGGAGACCGCGTGAATGTGGTTTTATCGGGTAAATTCTCGCCATACAAAACCTATTGACCCCTTTTTCTTTTAAATCATCCCCTCCTCTCTTTGTAAAATATAGACACAAGCCACCCAAGATGGCAAGAATTACTCGGTGACATTCTTATGCCAAACAATTTGTTTTGAAAGAGTTCTTAAGTCATCCGAGGTATTCCTAAACTGCTGTCTCGCAGTTCAGTCCCACTTCGAGAAGCCAGAATACTCAGGGCAAGTAATAAACCCACATAAAATCATAGACTTAACGCGACACTTCTTTACCCTATATCACTTAATTTGGGTAGTGCACTTGACAAATAATTGACAACTTTTAAATTGAAAATTTGCGGCTATCGAATGCTTCAAATTGCTCCAAAGTAGGCGGAGCTGTAATGATCATGGAGGCTGTGCTGCCACCTACCGTTAATGTAATGGTTTGAGCTAAAGGAGCAGACAATACTAAGGTCAGATCAAGCCCAAGGGAACAAAAATTGGCAAGTATCACAATGTTTCTTACTCCAAAATCTTCCATTGATAGAAGAGCTGGTTTTTTTGGTTTAGAGTATCTTGATCAAGCTCAATATCGTGTAATATTCGTTCAAAAGAAGATTAATTTCCTGGGTATTCTAGGAGCAGGTTATTTTGCGTAGTTTCATCACGGCGGCTAACCCCGTCAGCAAGTTCAAGTCAATAGCTCTATATCCATGGGATGAATTTTATTTATTCAAAGAATAGACTTAATAAATATACTCTCGTATTTTAAACTTCTCACTAAATGCAAAGAGCCGTAAACCAGTCATGACACCCACACGACACAATCGAATTTCTAGCACTTTTGCGTTGCTCACATGAGTGGATTATTGCGCTCACATTGCGCCTGCGGGGTGGACACGCACTCACATGTAATTCCATTCGAATTTCCCTCCTTTCTCGGTTCAGCGGCGCCCTCTGGATGGCCTAGCATGGCGCCTATGGACTCCTGCCATAGGCAAGTGATCATCGACGGAAAGAACTACAGAACGGTGTCTGATAAGTGCTGGAGCACCTCACGCCGTTTGGCTGATTTTGCGGAAATGGGCTTGGCTTTACAGGCCATTTCACCAATGCCTGAATTGCTGTCTTACTGGCTCAAGCCAGTTGATGCAGCGGTGTTGGTGCACTACCTCAACGACCAGATCGCCTCCATGGTGGAAGAATCCGACGGTCAGCTTATTGGCTTGGGTGCAGTGCCACTTCAAGACATCGATCTAGCGATTAAAGAGCTCGAGTACCTACGCCAGATTCCTGGCTTCGCAGGTGTAGAAATCGGCAGCAACATCAACGGCATAGTGGTAGGAGACCCTCAGCTAGACCCTTTTTTTGAAGCTTGTGAAGCACTCGACATGGCGGTGTTTGTGCATGCATTGAGACCAACTGGCATGGATAGATTGATTGGACCACCGCTGCTTCAGCAGGTGCTGGCCTACCCGACAGATGTTGGCTTGGCTGCGGCCTCCGTGTTGACCAGCAACTTGATTTTGCGTCGGCCACGTTTACGCATGGCCTTTAGTCATGGTGGTGGAACCCTGGCTTCGCTGCTACCAAGACTGGAGCAAGCCACCAGCGTATTTCCGGCTCTGCGAGAATCTGTCCAGCTGTCACCCACCGCACAAGCGCGTCGCTTTTTCTATGACACCATGGTCTTTGACACGGCCACGCTCAAGCATCTAGTGAACTGCTTTGGCGACACTCAGATGATGATCGGCACAGACTACCCATTCAACTTTCATGACGATCAACCTGTTAAGAGAATTGAAGCTGCATCCCTTACACCTGAGTCGCTGCAAAGAATGACAGAGGGCAATGCCAGACAATTTTTAGGCCTGGATCTTCCTTAAATAGCAACGACACTGCTCTCTTCCAACCCTATTTAACATCAAAGATGGTCCATGCACTGTCCCTCATCGGCACCTTGCGCGCCGATGCTGCACTTCGGTGGCAGAACTCAAGAACCAAGGTGTTGGTGGCTTGACCTCTAGATAGAGGATCCCAATAGCCACATTTACACTGGGCTTTGGCGATAGATTACATACCAACAACTCGTGCAACCCTAATCACCCATTCATTTGACGCATGACTTTCCAGAGAACGGCATATCGATGGCGTTAACGCTACTATTTGATTGCATTATTCACAAGTCTGCGCACTGCTTCAATATCGGACTTAATGAAGGTATCAAATTCGCGCAGCGGGATATTACGCGGTCCAACACCATTGGAGCGCATCACCTCCAATACATCTGGATCGCGCGAGACCTGAGTGACCGCGCGGGCTAGCTTTTCGAGGATCGGAGCCGGCACCAATGACGACGCCACGAGACCATACCAAGTGGAATACTCATAATTCACACCCATCGTCTTGGCGATGCTAGGCACTACCAGCGGCTCCTTGAGATCCTCTAGCGTCGACGAGCCAAGAGCATAAAGCTTGCCCTCTTTGATCTGTGGCAAGACATAGGCCGGCGGCGCAAAAACCGCTTGAATCCGGCCGGTGAACAGATCAGAACGCAGATCAGAGCCGTTCTTGTAGGGTACATGCACGAGATTGATGCCGAATTTTTCAGCAAATGAGGCAGCCGCTAAATGCGTCGACGTACCAACGCCAGCTGAGCCATAGTTAATCGTGCCCGGCTTCTCTCTGGCAAGCCTAATAAAATCGGCCAGCGTACGCACTTTGAGTAACGGGTTGATCACCGCGACCGCTGGCGCATCGGCGACCATGCCGATGCCGGAAAAATCCTTCACGCTGTCATATGGCAAGGATGGCATCACCCAAGGATTGATAGAATGTGCGGAATTGGTCATCATGATGGTGTAGCCATCAGGAGCCGAGGTCAAGACCGACTGGGTACCGATGACGCCGCCGGCCCCGGGACGGTTTTGAACGATCACGCTCTGTCCGAATAATTTGGACAGTTTGTCAGCGTATAACCTCGCAAGCGCGTCAAGTGCAGTTCCAGGGCTCAGAATTGAGATCAGCTGGATCGGCTTGCTCGGATAATTATCCTGCGCAGATGCGTTGTTTATGCACAAGGCCAGCAGGATGCTTGCAAGCAACGCATGAAGTCTTGAGGTCATGAGGTACTTCCTTCTTGTTGAGTGGCCCGCACAAGCAGGGGATATCAAAGTAGGGCAACGGCTCGCACCGGTGATGCTTCAGCACCAATGACACGCAAAGGCAAGCAAACGAGCGTAAAGCGCGGCACATTGACGGCTGAGAGGTTTTTCAAGTATGGCATTATCAGAATGCCTTTTTCGTGCAAGGCAATGCCGTTGTTCATCAGTCGGGTGACGCCAGGCTCGACAGCACCGTGAAAAAAATCATAACCAACAACCGATACACCCTTTTCTGCGCACCAGGCCGTTCCGGAGTTGGTCATATGGGGTGAAATCTTCTGCCATTCCTTGGACATGTATTGCTGGTCATTGAGGTCGGTGCGAAGCAGCAAGCGATCACCACGACGGATGATCAAACCCACACCCTTTTCTAATTCCTCGGCGGTAATAGCACCACCGGGTACCAGGTGTCGCAGGTCACAAATAACCGCATCTCCAATGAAGGTACTCAGCGGTATATCTGCGATCTGAGCAGCGCCCTTGATGTTGTGCTCCGGCGCGTCGATGTGGGTACCGGCATGAAGGCGCATAGTCACTCCGCGCACAATCTGCGCCCCCCCCTCGGCTGAGTCGTGCTCTTTCAACACTTCCATGTTGAACTGCATGTCTTTCTTAAACCCTGCAGGAGTACGCATGCTAAAACTCTCAGAGTTAAGTTCAAGGCTAAGGTCAATGATATTGGTGACGGTAAAGGTCATGATTTTCCTTTGAAAGTTGTAATTTAATGTACTTTTTTATATTTCTAAAAGTTAATTTATCACAAGAGTGGATATTCACAATAGTGGATTTCCACAATAGCGGATACTCAATGATTCTCAAGTTAGAAAAGAAAGAAAAGAGAAGTCATTTAAAAAATGTTTGAAAATTTAAAGCCTGGCGGTTTCAATGAGCAAGTTCAAAAAGTGAGGTGTGGTGCTGTTTAAAGTCAAACGCCTCGGGAGTGAACATCTCGGCTGGACATTTCCAGCCCATACTCTTTCTCGGTCTGGTATTGAGCTGCCATGCAACAGCATCTAAATGTTCTTGCGTGAACACATTCAAATCCATACCTTTTGGAAAGTATTGTTGCAATAAACCGTTCGTTTTTTCATTGATCCCTCTTTGCCAAGGGCTAAGGAGATCTGCAAAGTAAACTTTGAACCAGTGTAAACGCGGTGAGCATTCATGCCTTGTTTGGTTCTGGTGACAAAGAAAGTGCCAAGCTGATGAATCTTGAAAAGCCTGGTGTAGTACACATAGCCGCGGTCCATGATGTAAAAAGCGCCGGCCTCAATTTGCAAGATGTCCAGCACGTTCACGTCTGCCAGCTTCCCGTCGCTGATATGGATAAAAGCAGGAATATTGCCTTGCAAATCCAAAAGCGTGTGCAGCTTTACAGCCGCTTTCGCTCTGCGAAATGGGGCC
>CANJNC010000041.1 GCA_947475685.1 Comamonadaceae bacterium
TAAAAGGCTCAGTGGTTCTAGCCTGCGGTGGGTTTCAAGGCAACGCCGAAATGATGACCCGCTACATCGGTTCGCGCTCCATCTATTTACGCCCCATTTGCAAAGGGGGTTATTTCAACCGTGGTGAGGGGATCGACATGGCGCTTAAATTGGGGGCGGCCACTTGTGGCGATTTTGGCTCCTACCATGCCGAGCCCATTGATCCTAGATCGGGAATGTCTGAGCCTTCTATCTTTATCTTTCCATATGGCATTTTGGTCAACCAAGAAGGTAGACGCTTTACCGATGAGGCGATTGGCACTGTGGACGCCTATTATGAATCCATTACTCGAAAAATTCACCTGCAAACCAATGGCATGGCTTGGGTGATCTTGGATGCCAGACATCAACGCATTCCCAACTACCGACTTGGCATTCGAAGCGACCAAGCCCCAATTGTGGCCAATACAGTGGTAGATCTTGCCAAAAGCATTCAAGTGCCTATCGATGCCTTGATATCCACCCTAGAGGGTTATAACCAATCTTGTTCAGGGGAGAATTGGAAACCCTTGGAGTTGGATGGCCTAAAAACCAAACACTTGACCCCACCCAAGTCAAATTGGGCATGCCCTTTGAACGAGGCCCCATTTCATGCTTATCCCATGGTTTCCGCCAACGTCTTCACGTTTGGCGGACTCAAAGTAGATGAAAACGCCAGGGTACTTCACGCTGATGGCTATCCGATTGAAAACCTCTATGCAGCCGGAGAAATCATTGGCTCCTATTGGGGAACCTATACAGGCGCAACTTCGGTTTTAAAGGGCATGGTTTTTGGTCGAAAAGCTGGGCTTCATGCCTCAAAAAGCAAGAGCCTCGCATAGATCAGCTCCCCTTGTGAAACCTTGTCCCGTTTCACAAAAGGCATTGCAATTGCTTGAGGATTGGCTTAACCCAAAGCGTCAATCACCGCCTGTGTTGAGCGCGTCCTGCCAAGTCTTGGGAAGGTGTATTTGAGCGTGCCTTGGTGCGCTTCAATGGATGGGCTTGCCATCGCATCCTCCACAAACACTTGCTCATAACTGCGCTCATAAGCATCTCTGGCCGTCGATTCAACGCCCACATTGGTAGAAATCCCTCCTAAGACGATGGTTTTGATGCCTCTTCTTCTCAATTGAGAGTCGAGTTCGGTGCCGTAAAAAGCACCCCATTGTCGCTTGGTGATCAAGAGATCCGAGGGTTGGATATCGAGCTCGGTGACCAAAGTTGAAAAATTTGCAGGTCGACTTGCGATGCTCAGAGGAGGTGCGTCTGTGATGGGATTGAGCAAGTCGTGTGCATCGGCCAAATTTCCTACGCTCACCAAGACAACAGTTGCATGGTGCTTGCGAAAGGCATGGACCAATTTGCTGGCGTTGGAGATCACCTCAGCGCTGGAGCGGGGAAAGACATTCATCCCTACAATTCCATATTGAAGATCGATCAAGACGAGAGCAGAGGTTTGAGGATCAATGTGCAAAGCAGGTGCGTTCATGTGAGGACTTCTTAAAAAAAATGGTGCTCGAATTTTAAGATAAATTAAAGACTTGGTGCACAAATTCTCACCATAAAGTGAATTTTCTTTGATAGGTAAACCCTCAATAGTGCGTGCCTTGCGACTTAAAATGGGCATGTAGAATTTGCAAGCAGGCTTAAAAGTCTAGCAGATTCATGTGTTTGAACGTTTTTATCAACTCTCGAGACTTCGCTCTCGACTCCTAGAGAGACCTATTTCATGAATGTCGTCATCACAGGTGGAACGGGCGTGTTGGGTCTGGAGTGTGCTCGGGCATTTCTAAAATCAGGTGCACATGTGGTCTTGGCCGACATCAAGGAACAGGGTGACCTACTCAAACCCATGTTTTTGGAGTACGAGCACCGGTTGAAGTTTATTCAATGCGATGTCAAACGTCATGATCAATGCTTGCGCTTGGTCCAGTTAAGCGAATCCTTTTTTCAAGGTGCCATCGAAGTCTATATGGTCAATGCGGGCGCACCCTTTGCAGGCCATTTTTTAAAGGCCACTCAAGAGCAAATTCAAAATGTATTGAATGTCAATGTATTGGGTTCAATTTTTTGCGCACAAACGGCCATTCCAAGTCTTCTTCAAAATCCAAGTTCCCACCTGATTTTCACTTGCTCCTTGCAAAGCACCATGGCCAGAGCACACCGAAGCATCTACACCACCTCCAAGCATGCGACAGCAGGGCTCGTGAAATCATTGTCTTTGGAGTTCGCCCGCCAAGGTTTGCGCGTCAATGGCATTGCACCTGCTGCGATTGAAACACCATTTCTCTTCAGCGCGTTTGAGGCCACTCAGATCACCAAAGAGGATGGTTTAAAGATTGCCGCTGAGTCACTGCCCTTGGGTCGCATCCCCACTGCGCAGGAGTTTGCCGCAACGGCCTTGTTCTTGACCTCACCGGGTGCGAGCTCCATCACGGGTCAATTGATCACGTTAGACGCTGGAGCAAGCGCTGGCGTATTCCCAAGACAAGCGCTTTAGTCTATCTTGAGCCCGGTTTTGATCGCCAACTCCTTGTAGGTCTCGCGCTCTTTGGCCAAATAGACTGCAAATTCAGCAGGCGTGTTCCCTCCAGGAACCACACCCATGTCAAACATGCGTTTTTGAACGTTTGGATCCTTTAAGGACACAGAGAGTTCTTTGTAAATCAAGTCAATCACAGCTTGGGGCGTGCCAGTAGGTGCCATCAGTCCTATCCATGCACTCATCACATGACCAAGAACACCTGCTTCCACGACAGTTGAGGTGTTGGGCTTAAGAGCAAAGCGCTGCCTTGAGGTGACAGCAAGCAGTTTGACATCCCCTGTGTCAATGAGTTTTTGGGGCGAGGGATAGTTCTCGATCAAAAAGTCAAAATTTCCAGCCACCAGATCCATCATCGCCGGAGCAGCCCCACGGTAGGGAACATGGGTGATGTCCAGGCCCGCCAAACTTTTGAGCAATTCACAATTCAAGTGACTAAATGCACCCACACCGGACGAACCACAGGTGATTTTGCCAGGGGACGCCTTGGCTGCCGTCAAGATTTCTTGCACCGACTTGAAATTAGAGTTCTTACCCACCACAAAAGCACCGGGACTGTCCGCAATCAAAGTGATCGGCACAAAATCACGCTCTGCATTAAAGCTGATGGGCGTGCGACTGATAGCAGGCATGATGGTGATGGGCCCAGGCGAGCCGGCAAGCAGCGTGTAGCCATCGGCCTTGGCTTTATTGACCTGGGCCGCCCCGATCAAGCCACCGGCTCCCGTGTTGTTTTCCACAATGAAACTTTGCCCCAGTTTTTGAGTGAGCTCTGCAGCTGCAATTCGGGTGAGCACGTCCGTTGCGCCCCCAGCGGCAAAAGGCACGATCACTCGAACAGGTTTAGAGGGGTATTTATCTTGCGCATGGACCGCGCCCCCAAGAAATGACAAGGCCAAGATCAGGACCGATGGTTGACAAATGTGCTTCATGGTATCTCCGTTTGATTCAAATAGTGAGTGGGTTGTTTAGTCTATCCAAGAGCCACCATTGACGTCCAAAACCTCACCCGTGATGAAACCTGCAGTCTCAGCTGCCAAGAAAGTGACCGCCTCAGCAATGTCCTCGGCTTTGCCCATGCGCCCCACAGGGATGAGGTCTTTGAGGGACTGTGGGAAATGGGTGGTCATGTTGGAGGCGATGGGGCCTGGGGCGATCGCATTGACCGTGATGCCATGGTGAGCGTTCTCTTTTGCCAAAAAAAAGGTCAGTGCATTGATGCCCGCCTTGGAGACACCGTACGCAACATTTCCAGCCCTTGTTTGCTCTTCTGGATTGATCCAAGGTCTAGGATTGCCCCCATTTTTTGACAACACTGAGCTCATGCTGATGATGCGTCCGTAATGCTCAGAGCGCATAATGGGCAACACCGCTTTGGAACAAATGAAGGTGCTGGTCAAATTGATGTTCAAGACCCTTTGCCATTCCTCCAAGCTGACATCAGATGAGCTGCCTTGAGAGACGATGCCGGCAATGTTCACAAGGACATCGATTTTTTTAAATCGCTCTGCAACTTGAGCCACGCATTTCAAAACGGATGGCTCATGCGTGACATCGGCTTTCAAAACAAGTGGGCTTAGGGATGGATTCAAAGCTTTGAGCTCAGCTGCAAGGCTTTCGCAATCGGTGATATCGATCAAGCAAACTTGAGCGCCTTCTCGGACAAATTGAATTGAGGTGGCACGTCCCAAACCACCAGCAGCACCGGTAATGATAGCGACTCGGTTTTCAAGTCTTTTCAATGCTCATCTCCTCGATCTTTTCATGCACGCAACACCGCATTCATCGCTCAGAGGATGAATGCATTTAATTTGAGTTTTGATTATAGAACTGCAAGTCTTGCATGTATGTGAGGGATTGTATTGAGAAGCCACAGATAAACACCTATTGAGGTAAGTACCTAGGTCATGAGCGGCAATGAGTTCATTAAAGATTTGGTCTATCCGTTAAAATTACAAGCCGATGGATCGCAGATCCAAAAATGATCATCTGATGACTGTTTTCATGTGCTTTTGGAGGTCAACATGTTTAAATATTTCCTAGAAATTCTTTCATGTCGTGCAAACCTGCTCGCTGCGCTCTTGTTGCAAGTTTTAGCCTGCGCTTATGGGTTCAGTTTGGCCCATGCAGACTATCCCGATCGCTCCATCAAAATGGTCGTGCCCTACCCTGCAGGCGGTGCGACGGATGTGGTTGCAAGAGCGGTGGCGCAGAAATTGGGCGAGCGACTCAAGCAGCCCGTTGTGATTGAAAACAAGGGGGGTGCCAGTGGGCAAATTGGCGCAGACTTCGTCAGCAAAGCCACGCCCGATGGCTACACCATTGTCTTTACTGCAGCCGACACCCACTCCATCAATCCCTACGTCTATCCCAAGATCGCCTATGATGCAAAAAAGGACTTTACGCCCATTGCTGAAGTTGGTATTTTGCAAATGACCCTCATCGTCAACCCCAATGTGAAAGCAAAAACGGTTCAAGAATATGTCAATTTAGTGCGTCAACAAGCGGGCAAAATGTCCTATGCGTCCTACGGGACAGGCAGCTCTAGCCACGTGGCCATGGCCATGCTCAATGTGTCCGAAAAATTAGACATCTTGCACATCCCCTTTCAAGGCGCTGCGCCAGCCATCTCGGCGGTCATGGCCGGCCAAATTGACGCCATGATGGTCCCCTTGACCTTGGCCTACCCCAATCACCAAGCCGGCAAAGTCAAGCTCTTGGGCGTGGCCGCTCCCAATCGCTTTGTGAGCGCACCCGACATGCCCACGTTCGCCGAACAAGGTTACCCCATCAATGCAACCCCTTGGTTGGGTATTTTGGGCCCAGCGAAACTGCCCTCAAACATCATCGAGAAACTGAACGCTGAGATCAATGCGGTTTGCGATGACCCTCAAATCGTAGAGCTATTGGTTAAAAATGGCTTGGCCGTTGAAACCAAGAACGTCTCTCAGTTCAAAGCCTATTTAGACGCAGAGTCCGAGCGTTGGGGTGCGACCATTCGTGCTGCCAATATCAAAGCAGAGTAAATTCATTTTAAAAAGTCACCATCCCATGAAAATCTGGCACCAAAGCTTTACCGTTTTAGAAGACTTGCCCGCTTACAAAGCGGCCATGCAAAAGCACATCAAAAAAATTGTCCGACCTGATACCGAAGTTGAAATACATGGCTTGATTCCAGGCACTTATCCAAGCAATTATCCGGGTACAGACATCGCTTTAAGCTCACTGTACAGCATGCATACAATGCAATGGTTGGTTCAAGCGGTCAAAGCCAACCGCTCGGGTGTGGACGTTTTTGCCATGTGCACGATTCCCAACCCCCTCATTCGTGAAATCCGCACTCTGATTGACATCCCAGTGGTTGGATACGGGGAGTCCAGTTTTCACCTTGCATGCATGCTTGGACACCGCTTTGGGATCTTGATGTTCATTGACAAGATGATCCCCATGTACCAAGAGCAACTCGCCTCCTATGGCCTGACCTCGCGGTGCGTGGGCATAGAGCCTGTGGGCTTTACGTTTCAAGATGTTTTGCCCGCCTTCACCGATCCTGAACCCTTGATCGAACGATTTAAAAAGAGTGCCAGAGCCCTCATTGCCAAGGGAGCCGACGTGATCGTGCCTGGGGAGATGCCTTTGAATATTTTGCTTGCAAGCAACGGCATTTCTCGCGTAGACGATGTGCCCATCATTGATGGTTTGGCCGTGACCATGAAAATGGCCGAGATGATGGCGGATTTGAAATCGAATTTTGGCCTATACCAAACCCGCCAGGGTTGGTTTGGCAGGGCCCCTGAACGTGATCGCGTTGAAGAGCTCTTTGATTTCTACGGCTTGAGCAAACTCCTCAATCAACCTTGAATAATCAATCTCACCTATAGGAGCTTCAAAAAATGTCATATCCCAAGACAATTCAAATTCATGAACTCGGTCCTCGTGAGGGCATGCAGATCGAAAAAAATTCAGTCACCACTGAAGACAAAGTTCGACTCATCGATATGCTCTCAGAGTGTAATTTTCCCGAGATCGAGGTTGTCTCCTTTGTCAACCCCAAGTGGGTTCCACAAATGGCCGATGCAGAAAACATCGTGGCAAAGCTAAAGGCCGCACCCCATACCAAATACACCGGTGTTTATTTAAACATTCAGGGCATGAACCGCGCCCTCGCTACCAAAAAACTCTTTGTAGAAGGCAGCTTGAGCATCACTGCTAGCGAGACCTTCTCCAAGAAAAACACCAACCGAAGCATTGATGAAACCTTCGAGGAGGCCCAAAGACGCGTAGAGGCCTTCAAAATCGCCAACATCCCCGCCACTGAAGTCAGTGTGATGGCTGCTTTTGGATGTAATTACGAGGGCAATGTGGATCCCAACAAGGTCATCGAGTTGATAGCAAGACTCATGGACTTGGCTGAAGAAAACGAGTACAAAATACAAAATATTCAGCTCTGTGACACGATGGGCTGGGCCAATCCTCAGTCGATCAAATACTTGGTGGGTAAAATTCAAGACCGCTGGTCTGCACAAAGAATCAATTTGCACTTGCATGACACGCGTGGCATGGGCATGGCCAATGCCTTGGCCGCGTTGGAGATGGGTGTCGATGATTTTGATTCTGCAGTTGCTGGCCTGGGTGGCTGTCCTTACGCGGGATTCAAGGACGCACCGGGCAACATTGCCACAGAAGATTTGGTGCACATGTGCCATGAACTTGGCATTGAAACTGGTGTTGATTTGGAGCGACTCGTGCAAGTTGCTGTGGAGGCCGAGAACATCGTGGGCCACCCCCTTCCAGGAAAAGTCATGCGCGGTGGCAGACTGGAAGCCTATCGCAAAGCCGCAATGCATTAAATCGATTCATGAACTCGTTTGACACCCCACCCAAGCCAGAAGATTTCGCCCATTGGCGAGGGATGGTAGGTAAGCCCTTGACTTCAGAAAATCCGCTGGAAAAAGACACCCTTCGCCGCTTTGTTCAAGCCATCATGGACAGCAACAAACGCTATGTGGATGAAACTTTGGCCTCCAACAGTCGCTACAAGGGTCTGGTCGCCCCGCCCTTGTACCCGGTTCATGCATTTCGACCCAAGACCACTGCACCTGACCCCCTTCGTTTGATTCAAGATGACCCCAATGCCGACGGCGCTGGGCAAAACGACAGTGTCTTCTTTGGCTTGCCACCCATGGTCTCCCCGTTCAAGAGACTTCTTAACGGCGGCAATGAAATTGAGTTCTTGCGTTGTTTGGCCGTTGGCGAACGGTGTGTTGCCAACGCATGCTACAAAGACGTGATCTTAAAGGAGGGTAAAAGTGGATATCTTTTGTTTGTTGTGATCGAGACGACCTTCAGTACCGAGGCTGGCGAGCAACTTTTAATCAACCGTCAAACCTTGATTTGGAGATAGGCGATGTCAACCCCTTGGGAACACCTCAAAGAAGGCACTTTGCTCGCTGAAATCAACAAAGGCGTGATCACCTCTTCGCACATCATGCGTTGGTCAGCCGCTGTAGAGAACTGGCACCGCATTCACTACGATCACCGCTTCGCAACCGAGCACGATAAATTGCCCGATGTTTTGATCAACGGGTCTTGGAAACAACATGTCTTGGTTCAATTGGTTCAAGATGCATTGGGGGAAGATGGGTGGCTTTGGAAGATCAAATTTCGTTACAAAAAAATGGACGTGGCTGGTGACTCCATCTTGGCGCAAGCGAGAGTGGTCCACAAAACCAGCTTGGATGGACTGGGTTTTGTGACACTCAAAATTGTGTTGCTCGACCAAAAAGCGCAAGAGTCCACAGCCGGGTACGCCATCGGCGTGGTTCCAATACCCAATGGCATCCAGGTGCCCTATCCCTTTGTAGCCAAAGAGATCTATTCAAGCATTCAGTTGCCACAGGATGACTAAGGAAAATTTCGTGCAGGACGTCCCTCATTTGATGGATCTATTGCAGCACAACACTTTGTATTTTCCGCACAAAGTGGCTTTGCGATTGGACGGTCGAGAAATTACAAATATTCAATTGCTAGGCACTGTCAATTCAATTCACAAGCAGTTGGGTGGCAATGTACAACCTGGACAACGGGTCGCTTTGTGGTTTCAAAATTCTTTGAATTGGCTTGCAAGTTTCATTGCCATCAACGCACTGGGGGCGGTCAGTGTCCCCATCAATACGCGCTTGACAGCCTGCGAGCTTGAAATCATCTTAAAAGATGTGCAACCCATGGCCTTGATCACCACCAAGTCCTACCGAGGCCGAGCGTACGACCAAGAAGCAAGAGACGTGCTCAGTCGCTTACCTTGGAGCACGCTCATGCTGGACGCGAGTTTGGAGGGGACTTTAAGCGACTGGCCTGTGGAGCGCTTGGGAGTAGGTTCATTGAATCTGGATACGCCAAGCATACCTGACTTGATGTGCATTCAATACACTTCGGGTACCACTTCCCTGCCCAAGGGGGCGATGCTGCTCAATCGCAGTTACTTGCAAACCGCGTATCACGTGGCGAGTTGCCAAGGCTTGAACCCCCATTCAGAATTCATCAGTGCGGCTCCTTTCTTTCATTGCTCGGGCACCATGCATGCCATCACTGTGTGCTTGGTCTCTGGTGCCACACTCAACGCCATGTCGGCTTGGGACCCTGAAGTGTTTTTGGCATTGGTAGAAAAACACCATTGCGATGTGTCTCACATGGTGTATTTCCGGGATGTGTTGGCGCTCAAGTCAAGCCAGAGTCGACGCCAACTCCAGTCCATGAAAGTGACCCATGACTTGGGAACGCCTGAGTTCTTGCAACGCATCCATGATGAATTGGGTATTCCTGGAGTTTCCAATATCTATGGCATGACGGAGACCTGCGGACAATTTGCCATGTGGCATGCTGCGGACGATTTGAAAAAAAGACTCAGCTCCAATGGTCGACCTCAGGTGGGCAATGCGTTTCGGATTGTGGATGCGCAAACCCTAAAGGTCATGGGCCCCCATGAGTTGGGTGAAATCCAAATGCGCGGGCACACCATCACGCCCGGCTACTTCAACCATGAGGCGGCAACCCTGCAAGCTTTCACCAAAGACGGCTGGTTTCATTCTGGTGACTTGGGGACTCTCAATGAGTTGGGTGAGCTCACCTACATCGCCAGGCTCAAGGACATCATCCGTGTCGGTGGTGAAAACTTGGCCCCAGTGGAGGTCGAGCAAGTCCTGCGCGACTGCTCAGGACTCTCTCAAGTTTGTGTCTTGGCCCTTCCCGATGAGAGATTGGATGAGGTGGTAAGTGCGGTGATTGTGGGCGCGGATCCACATCAGGATTGGTCTGAGGTGGTTGGGAAAATGCGCCAACGATTGGCAGGCTTTAAAGTGCCCAAAAGCATCTACTTGACCGATGCCTTGCCCATCACAGCCACCAATCGCGTGCAAAAAGAGGTTTTAAGATCTCAGATTCAAAAGAACCTCCTTCACAGAGTCGTTTAATGAGGCAAGAAGCCCTATGAAATTATGGAATGTGCAGACCCTTGATTTGGGTCAAGTTGAATTGAACCGACGTCGCATGATTGCCAATGCCTCGGGCAATGGTGTGGTGCGCGTTCCTGTTCAAGGTTGGCTGTTGAGCAACGCAAGTCAAAAGGTGTTGATCGATACGGGCTTTAGAAGCCCCGATGTCCTTCAAAAGCTTGGAGACAGTGCCAACGGCATAGCGACCCAAAGCAACCGCGTCAGCGAGCAATTGAAATGTCTTGGAGTAGAGATGCGAGATATCGACTTCATCTTGCACACGCACTTGCATTTGGACCACGCAGGACAAACCGATCTTTTCCCCATGAGCACGGTGGTGGTGGTCAATCGGCGCGAGTTGGAATATGCGGTGAGTGGCTTATCGGGACCCTCTTATCCAGCGCAAGATATCAAACACCTGATTGATCGCTTGCATACACCACAGGCCTTGCAACTCTTGGACTTGGAGCACACCCACTCTGAGGAGATTTTGCCAGGGATTGTTTGTACGCCAGCCGGTGGTCACACCGAAGGCTCGATGCTCATTCATGTGCAGACTGAACAAGGCATGGCTGTGTTTTGCGGTGACTTGGTGTACAGCGTCTTTTTTCAGTTGCTCTCAAAGACCATGCTTCGCTCAGACCCAGTGGTCTCTGCCAATTTTGTGGTGTCTAGAAGAGATGAAAAAGCCGCCATCAAGCGCTTGCTTCAAAGTTACCCCAAATTCACCCTCTATCCAAGCCACGATTTGCCTGTGGAGATTGAATCAGGACGGGTCATCCCAAGCTCCTTTAAGGGAGACGAATGCGGACCCAATGGGTGCTGGTGCACATTCATTGAAACCATGGGATACGCAGAACAGCCCACAAAGGAGCGGTCATGAAAATTTGGTACCAAAGCGCGAGCGCCTATCGATTTGAAAGCGTTTGGGACGAATACGGCAACACACTTCAAGAACAGTGTAGAAACATCGCAAGCCCTGGTGTCGAAGTGCATGTGACTGGCATCCCAGTGATGGTGAGAGACATTGAGAACTGGCGGCATTTGCAATATTTTCAGAACATACAAACTCTCAAAAATATGAAAATTGCTCAGCAACAAGGCTATGATGCCTTTGTGATCGGATGCACCTTGGATGTGGGACTTTTTGAAGGACGTGCAATGCTTGACATGCCCGTCATTGGCATCAGCGAATCTGCCTATCACTTGGCCATGCAATTGGGTAGGAAATTCGCTATTGTGACCAGCTCATCGGCGTTTCCAGAGGTTTATGCAGAGCAAGTCACCCGCTATGGAGTAGCTGCCCGACACATAGACAGGCCCTATATTTTAAATGCGTCAGAGGAAGAGATTGCGAGGGCTTTGTTGGACCCGGCCCCAATGATTGCAAGGTTCAAGGAACAAGCTCAAAAGGCCATCGATGATGGCGCGTCGGTGATCATACCCGCACCGGCTTTTTTGTCGGCCTTGGCGAGCAAGGTTGGACTGAACGAATTGAATGGAGCGGTGATCTTAGATACGGTCTCTATTGCCATTAAACAAGCTGAAATGATGGTGGCCTTGGCCAAAGTCAACATCCATCCATCAAGACAAATTGGTGTTTTTTGCAAACCCGAAACAAGTTTTGAAAGAGATTCAATGAATCGACTTGCCAGCGAATTCAACCTCAGCGGTTGATCCAACAGCACCCCCCTGCCCATGGGTCGATGCTCGATCAGGGGTATTTAAATAGAACGAAACTCACCCTAACACCCTTTTAGATCGCTCTACTTTCATTCAGCTTTGAGGTTGGCAATTCTTGCAAGTTCTTGGCCTAGCTTTTTTTTGCGTTCCAATTGAAGCACAAGATCCTCTGACGGCCCACCTGCAGGTGTGACGGCCAAGGACGGAAGCACCTTTTCAGTAAATGCTTTATCCAGTAAGAGTCCATTGACCGCCAAGTTCCATTTCTTAACAATCTCAGGCGGCAAAGCTTTGGGGCCTACCAAGGCCAACCAATTTCTAAAATCTAAATCAAACCCTTGATCTGAGAATGAAACTGCATCGCCTGCATGGATTGATCTCTGCTTACCCGATATCACTGCAATCATTTTTAATTTGCCCTCCTTGACCATGGGTGAAACAGTTGCCGTCGAGAGATTGGTGGATTCAACTTCACCAACGATCAATGCACGCGATAAGTCTGCAGGACCTTTGTACAAAATATGATTAAAACTCACTCCAGTTTTGGCCTGAATCCACTCCATGTACAAATGCATGGTTGACCCTCTTCCGCCAGAGCCCCAGGTGACTTGACCTGGCCTTGATTTGGCATAGTCGATGAACTCCTTCATGTTTTTTGCGGGCACCGAAGAATTGATCACGATGGATTGCTCCATGTCACCAATATGAATGATGGGCGTGAAATCTTGGCTGTCATAAGTTAATTTCTCATAAGCCAATGGATTGATGGTCAAGATATTTCCATCCGGTAAGCAAAGCGTGTATCCATCAGGGGGAGCCTTCGCGCAGGCATCCATGCCAATGCTACCGTTGGCGCCAATTTTATTTTCCACAACAATGGCTTGACCAAGATTGGGTCCCAATGCATAAGAAATAGATCGCGCCATCACATCCAGCGTTGATCCTGGTGGAAGAGGCACGATGATGCGAATAGGCTTGCTCGGATAATTCAGTTGTGCCTGTGCATAAGGAAGACTCAAAAACACCAAACACGCATTGAGAGTGATTGATACAAAGTGCATTGGGCTGAAAATTCGTTTCATAACGTGCATTTTTATTTTCCTGAAATGAAGAAACAGTAAAGTTATCAAAGAACAAAAAAAAGGAATGTTATTTTTTTAAAACATCGTAATTTTTTTGATTAATGGCAGCAAAATACTCGCCCGCTGTAATAGGCTTGTATTTAGGAGGATTGACATCTGAGTAACAACTCTCAAAACATTCAAGACTGACATCCGATCTTGGCGCAACAAAGAAAGGAATTGAATATCGGGTTTCCCCAGTTTTATTGATGACTCTATGAGGAGCGGATCTGAATTTATCGTTTGTCCAGCGACTACATAAATCGGCATTGTTAATGAGCAAGCAATCCTTGATGACGGGAACATCAATCCACTGATTGTTCTTATTCAAAATTTCAAGCCCTGGCACATCCCCTTGCGCCAAAATGGTCAGATACCCATAGTCTGTATGAGGACCAATACCGAATTGACCATCTAGAGTCTTGTCTCTGGGTGGGTAGTGCAACAATCGAAGGTTGTAAACAGGTGGATTGAATGCGTCGTGCAGATTTAGATCATTTTCGGTTAAATTTAAAGCCCTGCATTGAATTTTCAATAGATGAAATACCAATTCTTCCATGGCCTCGAAATATTCAAGCACTGTTTCCTTGAAGCCAGGAAGTCCAGAAATCCACTGATTATCAAAAATCCAGGGCTTCTTTAACAGTCGATCTGGATGATCAGAGGCATATTCCTTTCTAATATAGTAAGAAGCACTTGTGTCTGGGTGAGCGCTCTTGGCGTAAATTGATGTCCGCTGCGACTGCCCACCTTGCGGCAAGTAACCTACAACTTTATCGACGACTTTGATTTCAAGTTTATTTTCAAGAGGCAATTCATGAAACCTCTTTGATTGTTCAAACATACGAGCTAACAAAGAGGTGTCAATATTGTGATTGGTTAAGAAATAAAAACCAAGATCCTCACTGGCACTTCTTAAGGCATTTGCTGTCTGATCAAGCGCATTGGGCTCGCCTCTTAGATAGGGTGCCAAATCAATGACGGGAACCCTTAGATCTTGATTGGTATGAAGATAAGAAATTGAATCCATGAACTTTGCTTTCTGTAGTTAAATCAACCCACCAATGGATCACCCCTTCAAACTGTACTAAGTCGAAAAATCGATCTTTACCTTTGATAAAAATTCCTTCATGTAAGAGGACTCTTCTTTTAATTTTGCCAATATTTCACCCCTTGGAATATCTGTTGGTTCCAGACCATTCATGCGCAATTTTGCATTGACGGATGGGCTCATGACGATTTTTCGAATGGCATCTGAAAGCTCTGAGATTAAGGCATTTGGAGTCCCTAAGGGTGCAAAAATGGTGTTCCCTGTTGGGATGGTCTCTCCCTTGAGAACACTTGATAAATTTGGCAAACCAGGCAAACTAGCAATTGTCGTTTGAGGAACAATCGCAATCCAATTCATTTTTCCCAATTGAACCATCGGTCCCGCAACTGGTAGCGTGGTAATCACCGCATCAAGGTGCCCACCAGCTGCATCGGCAATCATAGGAGGTCCTCCCTTGTATGGAACGAGGGTCATGTTCAAACCCGCATTTTTTTGCAACAATAGCGCCGCCATGTGATGCGGAGTACCAATTCCAGCCAAACCCATCCTTAAATTTGGACCTAAATCTTTGGCCTTGTTAAGGAATTGATCTAAATTTTTCACTCCCAACTGCGAACTCACACAAAGCATTAAAACCAAATCCGCCATGGAGGCGACGGGGACGAGGTCGTGCATTAAATCAACATTTTTAAGTGCAAATTGAGGCACCAAAGGATTCAAAGTCAGCTGTAAATTGCTAAAAGCACCAAATACACCAGAATCTGGGGAGGCTTTCAATACGGCATCCACTGCAAGATTGCCTGCTGCACCAGGTTTGTTCTCAATTGCCAATTGCATACCTGTGAGCGTGTTTAAGCCTTCAGTGCATGTACGGGCAATAAAGTCTGCCACACCGCCTGCGGGATACCCAACAAAAAATTTAATATTACGCCCAGCAAACTGCTGCTGTGTATTTCCAAGATTGGGTAAAGCACCCAATAGAGCGGAGCTTGAGCGAGCCAAGAATGTTCTTCTTTTCATTTTTATACCGCAACAATAGATTAAAAAAATCTCTGTGAGACTGACTTTATAAATTAACTCATTTTTATTAAATTTACACTCAGTAAAAACGATTACACAAGATGTTTGCCCAGACTCAACATCTCAAATCAAGGAGGTTTTTAGTCTGAATTTGGTAATTTTAGACTGAAGAATATAGTAGTTACCCTTTAAATCCACCCACCAAGAGCACATCTCGCGCAAGGATTTCGTTGAATGGTTTAAGCTTCATAATAGAAGAACATTTAAAAGCAAACTTTGTTTTGGAGTGAATATGAAAGTTGGATTAATTGGCCTTGGAAAAATGGGCCTTGCGATTGTACGCAGACTAAAAGACCAGGGCTTGGATTTTTTAGTTGTTTGGGATCACGATGTTGAAAAACTAAAACAATGTGAGGCAATGGGTTTCAAATTAGCCCAAAATGCCAGTGAAGTTTCTAAGGATTGCGATATCGTATTGAGTATCATCAACGATGATGCTGGGGTTATAGAACTCTACACCTCAAAAGAAGGACTACTGGCAAGCAATGTTGAGGGCAAGCTATTCATTGAAATGAGCACCATTCAGCCAAAAACAATCCGAGATTTGAGCCTAACGGTTCATTCACGTGGGGCACAGATCATGGGCGCGCCACTCATGGGGACGATTGTTTCCGTAAACAACGGAACTGTTTTTATACCAATAGGTGGTAGCGCGGTTGACCTTGAGAAAGCACGTCCAATACTTAGTTTATTGTCCAATCACATTAAACTGATGGGGCCAATAGGCACAGGCAATGCAGCAAAACTTGTCTCAAATCTAACGATGGCAGCTTACATTCAATCCATCGCAGAAGGTCTCGCTTTAAGCGACTCAGAGGGAATTGATTTTGAAGACATGCTAGAGGTTCTAAGTCTGTCGCCAACATCTAATCCTTGGCTAAAAAACAGATCACAGTACCTTAGAGGCCTGTCAAATGATCTGACTTTAGATATTAGGAACATGAGAAAAGATGTTCTGAATGCTCTGAATGTTGGCGTGTCAAATGGCATCCCAATGGATTTAACCTCCTCTTTGGCTCTCAACTTATCAAGTGCAATTGCAAGTGGCAAAGGCAATGAAGATATTGCATATCTTCCAAAATTTTTCAGAGAGCATATGATTCAAAGCCCTTTAAAATAACTAGTGCTGTATCTTGATGTTTGATGATTTGACAACATTAAGCCATTTAGCCCATCAGTCGATTTGAACCTTGGCAACTTGAACTACGCGGGCCCATTTGAGCATCTCTGCTTTGAAGAAATTTCCAAAAAATTCTGGACTGCTGCTCATTGGCTCAGCCCCCAACTGCAATAGCTTCTCGTTCACGCCTGAGTCCTTTAGGACCTCGGCCACTTCAAGACTAAGCTGATTAACGATTTCGCGCGGGGTGCCAATTGGCGCAAATAAGCCAAACCAGGCATTGGCGTCAAAGCCAGTCACACCGACCTCATCAAGTGTGGGTATATCTGGTGCCACTCGGGACCGCTGCTTTGTACTGACTGCGAGGGCTCGCAATTTCCCTGCTTTGACCAAAGGCAAACTGGTCATGATGTTGTCAAATGCCACATGAATTTGATTTGCCAGCAAGTCGTTCACGACAGGTGCGGCCCCTTTATATGGCACGTGCGTGAGTTTGATGCCCGCTGTATTGGAAAGCAATTCCGTAAAAAGGTGCGATCCCGACCCATTTCCCGCTGAACCGTAGTTGATATCTCCAGCTTTACTGCCTGCCTTGATTCGCGCCGCCTCCAGAAAGTCGCGCGCAGTCCTGTAGGGAGACTTTAAATTGACCACCAAAAGAAATGGAGTTGATGAGATCATTGAAATCGCACTCAAATCCTTGAGTGGGTCATAATTCATTTTAGGATAGAGACTTGGGTTGACCGAAAGCGAAATGGTCCCAAGCAGCAGTGTGTAACCATCAGGAGCGGCCTTTGCAACAACTTCTGCGCCTATATTGCCAGCGCTACCGGGCCGATTCTCTACCACCAAGGACTGACCCATGCGCTCAGAGAGTTTCTGTCCAACGATTCGCGCAGCTACATCCGAGGCTCCTCCAGCGGGGTAACCAACAATCAGTCTAATGGGTTTTGACGGGTAGGGTGCTGGTTGCGCCAAAGTCAAAGAGGTCAAGCCTAAGGTACAAAGTGAAGTCAACAGCCCGAAGATGGCACGTTTGCTCGAAAGATACAGAATTGGTCGGCCTAAGTCTGTCATTTGAGGACCTCAAACTTTTTTATGAAAACCTGAGACCGAGCCGTCTTGATCTGGAAGCTCAGCCCAAGCTTGAAAAGGAGAAGAAGCTTGGACCTGACCTGAACGAATGAGGTCTAACCAAACACCGGCAGCGTCGTGAAAGCAATTTGCGCCGCAAGGCCATAGCGCGACGCTCATGGCCTCGGCCATTTTTACTTCTGAGACTTCATGAGCGTAACAAAGCTCTAGCGCTGCTTGAACGCCCCATTTTGACTTGCCGCCGGTCTGGGCAGACAACATTGCTAGAAAAACCCACTCAAGAGGCACCCCATCTAGTCCACCCATCAATGTCAAGCCCGCGTTGCGGTAAGCTTGGCGAGCGTTCACACGCGGAAAGTGGTTTTGCCAGTTAGCACTTGCAAATTCATAGGTGCGTACTCCCGCGACCCAACCCGCAATTCGAAATGCCGCCTCAGTCTGCGCATCCGTACCACCATGGTCGAGAAACAACTTCAAGTGATGTGCGCCCATCTCGCCAGCAAGACATAACAAAGCAAGCCAAACAAATTCCTTCTCTAAGGGAGCCAAATGTTTTTCGTCCAAAACCAGGGTTTTATAAAAGACGCGGTAGCCATCTGACACGTGCGGAAGTGCAGCAGCCATTGGGCCTTGCTGAGGGTTCACATAGCCACGCAAGGCTCGAAAAGCATTGAGACGGGCAACCACATCTTCAGCACTGGGCAGAGGCGTACCGTCAATGCATACTCCAAGCTTATATTCCATGCGGTCACTCCTAGGGGGTTATTTAAAATTCGCCAAGTGCAAAAGGCAACTTCAATAAGTTGATGGTGTTTTATCAATCCCTTATTTGAGCTTGAAGAAACGATTGTCAATATAAGATTATCGGATTGACACTCAAGTTCATTTTCACAGATCAATTTTAATATGAGCTAAGTTCTTTGTCATGACTTAATGTCTGAGTGGTAAAAATGAAGGCGCATAGATCGATCAAATCTTAAGCACGAAACATAAGACCAAGTGGAGAATAAATTAAACAGCAATAGTGGCTCAATCGATATAGGGATATCCATTAAAACTCTCAAAAAAATTCATATGGGTTAAATGATCATCACCCAAAAACAGAAACCTCAATCTATGCTCAAACGCTCAAACGCTCAAACGCTTAAAGGCTTGGCTAATGTTGTAGTTTGTACTTGAGTTCAGAAAAAAAATTAATTCAAGAGAAGTGATATCTATCGTAACCCCTAGTTCATCTTTTCAATAAATCTTCTAAATTAGAATATTCAAAATTAATTCATGGGGAATAGTGTGTCGATCATCACAATGCAACAAGCCGATAACATTTTAAATGCAGTATTTCAAAAAGCAAGAGAACTTAAATTGCGACCAATTTCAGCAGTCATCGCCGAACCTGGCGCCATCGCCAAAGCGTTCAAAAAGGAAGACGGTTCAGCAATGCTGCGATATGAAATGGCAATGGGGAAAGCTTATGCTGCTTTAGCACTTGGCAGATCAACCAGCCTCATTGTGGAAAGAGCGCACGAACGCCCCTTGTTCATGAGTTTCATGTTCAACGCCTCCGAAGACAAAATATTCGCAGAAGGCGGCGGTATGCTCATCAGGGACACCAAAGGGGAAGTCATAGGCGCAATAGGTGTGACTGGTGACACGGCTCAGAATGATGAAATTTTATGTGCCCACGCCATCCGAGCAGCTGGTTTGCTGACAGACATTGACGCTGATAAATTGGGCGTTGAAGTTAGGCTGACCAATATCTAGATGAGCTTCAAATGAAAGGGATGCAGGATGGATATGCAACAACTCTTAAAGAATTCTAATTTCAAAGCCTCAACATATTTTCGATACTTTGCATATTTCACTGCATGCATCTTGGGTTTTTTCTCAACTCTAGTAGCCTGCGCGCAGTCAAACTTTCCAAGCAAACCGGTACATTTTATCGTTCCATTCGCAGCCGGTGGTGGGGTAGACACTGCAGCAAGAATCATCGCTCAACGCTTGTCTGAGACATGGGCGCAAACAGTAGTGGTTGATAACCGAGCTGGCGCCAATAGCGTCATAGGAACAGAATCCGTTGCAAAATCAGCACCCGATGGACATACCATCTTGGCAGTTTTTGGCCCACCGTTCAATACGGTTCACCTGTTTTCAAAGAATGTTCCTTATAACGCCATCAATGACTTTACGCCGATCAGTATTGTTGCAACTGTTCCTATGGTCGTTGTCGTCCCATCCGCTTTAAATGTCAATACAACGATGGAGCTCATCGAATACGCCAAACGCAATGGGGGACAACTGTCCTTTGGAACGTCTGGTACAGGAAGCTCACAGCAACTTGCTGGTATTTTGTTTGCGAATGCCGCAGGCATCAATTTAACCCACGTCCCCTATAAAGGCGGTTCAGCCGCACTGAACGATGTTTTAGGTGGTCATATTCCGATCGGCATACTTGCTCTTTCTAACGTCATACCCTATGTGAAGTCTGGCAAACTCAAAGCAATAGGAGTTATAGAGTCACATCGCAGTCAAACGGAGCCTGATATTCCAACCTTGGCTGAATCGGGTTTAAGTGGTTATGCCGTTCCTGATACTTGGGTTGGTTTTTTAGCGCCAGCGGGCCTTTCAAAGCAACTTTTAGATAAGATCAGTCAAGACATTTCCAACGCTGTAGAACAACCCGATATACGCAAAAGGCTAGAAGGTGCTGGTTTTGAAGTTTCCATCAAAAATCCCGATGCATTCAAAGATGTTTTAAGTAAAAGCATTTCTTTGTACAAGCAAACCACTTTAAAAGCAGGTATTAAACCGGATTGAAAAAAACCAAGGATCAAATTTTTTAAATCTGAGTCCTTGGTCTATTGGCTTTTAATCATTCCTTGACCCTGTTCACCTTACTCTTTGGTCTTAAGAATAAGTGAAGCTTGGCGTTTGGTTTTGTTAATACTATTTAGATTCTGTCAATTTCGCAGTTTCATACATTTGTAAATTTTTAGCGACTTCCGCCTTGTAATCAATTAACGATCCTGGGAACTCCTCTAAAGAAATCGTGCTACGCGCTTTTTTCATATCATCAGCCTCGATGACGCTGGCGATCGACTTGGTTAACTTGACTTTGATATTCGCAGGCGTGTTGCTCCTCACTGCAACACCGTACAAACTTTTTAAATTCATGTGCTTGATTCCTAAATCTTCAAACGACTTCACATTGGGAAGGAATCGGTTTTTACCACTATCCGAACTGATTCCAAGCAATTTGATTTTTGGATTGTCTTTTTGAGCAAAGGACAAACTAACGGTAGCAAAATAACCATCAATTTCACCAGACATGGCAGCTACGACGCCCTCGACACCGCCCTTATAAGGGATCAATCGGGGAGTGACATTCAGCGCTTTACTCAGATTATTTGACAAAATCGAATACGAGGTTACCCCATTTCCCAAAACACCAAAGGTCAACTCTCCCTTCTTTGACTCTGCATAGGCTTTATATTCATCGAGATTGTTCACATTGATCTTGGATGGCACCACCAAAACGTAAGGTGTTTGACCCAATGGAGACAGAATCTCAAAGTCATTCATTTCATATCCGACACTGGGCGAGGCTAATTTTCCGTTGTACAGGCCGTCGACTTGAAACAACAAGGTATACCCGTCCGCTGGAGCATTTCTAACGACCAACGCACCAATGGTCGTACCACCACCTGGTTTATTTTCTACGATCACATTGGTTTTCATCTCCTTTGCCAACTCCTGCGCAAAAGCACGGGCCAATCCGTCTGTAGAGGCACCGGGTGGAAAGGGCACAATCACCCTGATGGGTTTACTCGGAAATACCTCTTGAGCAATGGCAAAATTTAAGAACCCAGTAAAAACCAAGCATAAAAGAAATATCGTTTTTTTTATATTCATTAAATACAACCCTATCCTGTATTGATTCCAGTAAAAGTCTACAGATTAATTCAATAACTCACGCGATAAAACCATACGATGAACCTCTGAAGGGCCTTCTCCAATTCGCTTGATTCTGAGTTCACGGTACCACCTCTCAAGAGGCAACTCTTTGGACAAACCCATGCCACCCATGATTTGAATGCATCGGTCTACAACTCTCCCCGCTGTTTCGGTCGATACGACTTTTGCAATGGAGGCTTCTGTTTTAAAACTCAAACCCTCGTCACAGCGTTTTGCTGCTTCATAAATCAAAAGCCTAGCTGCCCTGATCTCCATATCACTGTCAGCAATCATCCACTGAATGGCTTGCTTGTCTGCCAATTTAGACTTAAAGACCTCTCTGTCTTTGGCCCACTGAACTGCTATATCCAAAGCTGCCTGGGCAATGCCAATGGTGCCAGCCGAATAAGGCACCCTGCCCTCAACCAACCATTTCTCACACAACGCAAATCCTTGGCCTTCTTCTCCTAAGCGGTGCTCAACCGGCACCTCTACATTTTCTAAAAATATCTCATAAGGAGAATATGAACGAATCACATTCATTTCTTTGATGGTCATCCCCTTGGGCTTTCCATCAATGATAAAACAGGTGATTCCACCTCTTTGGCCTTGATCTCCGGTTCTGGCAAATAAAAGCCCCCAATTGGCTTTTTCAGCTCCTGTGATCCACATCTTGGAGCCATTCAAAATATAACGATCCCCCTTCAAAACTGCTCGGGTGCGAATTGATCTGGCAGGATCCGAACCACCAGAGGCTTCACTGATCGCAACAAAAGCCTTCTTACCATCTTGAATTGCAGGAATAGCAAATCTAGAGATTTGTTCTTTTGTACCCAATAAAATGGGTGCCGGTGGATTAGAACCAGTGGCACCACATGCAGGGACATATGCACCCATCTTGCATTTAGCTGTTTCCTCAGCGATAACCGTTGACGCCAAAAGACTCAAACCACCGCCCCCATACTCTTGGGGAGCTCTTACAGACCAAAGTCCAATTGATTTTGCTTTTTTTTGAAGTGCAAGCAAAACGTCATCGGGCAGCTCAAACGCGTCAAATGGGGCTTTTTCCTCAGCGGGCAAAACCTCCTTGGACATAAATTTTCTGGTTAAATCTCTAATTTCCAAAAGCTCTTGTGACAAACCGGCATTGTGCTCTGACATTAAACTCCCCCATTGATAGATTTATTAATTTGAAATTTCATTGATTAACTCACCAATTTCATTGGCATTGAGCCCCAAAGTTGAACGCAAAATAGCCTCAGTATCGTTCCCCAAAGGAACACTGGGAACATATTGCGGAGCCACGGAGTTCTTAAATTTAAGTGGTGACTTGTTAATCAGAATATCACCATACAAGGGATGATTAATTTTTTGCAACGAACCTCTGGCCAATAAATGTTCGTCATTGACCACATCGTCGAGCTCTTGCACTGGCGCACAAGGGACCCTATGTTCGCGAAGCAATTGGAGCAATTGGTTTTTTGAAAAAGCTTGCGTCAATGTTTCAATTAAGGTGTCCAAGGCATCCATATTTTGTGAACGCTGTTTTTGCGTTGCGAACAAAGTCAGATCACACTTATTTTGCAAACTCAAAGCTTTGACAAGGGCCAACCAGTGCTTTTCATTGCTGGTAATGATCGCCACATGGCCGTCTTTTACTTCATAGACGTTGTAGGGTGCCAAGCTCATACCTCCGTGTCGATTACCCGTTCTCTTTACTCCATGGTCCCCCGCGTGATGCGCTCCTAAATTAGAAGCCAGTGAGGGATAAATCGCCTCCATCATGGAGACTTCGACAATATCACCCAGACCCGTTTTTTCTCGCTGATAAAGGGCCGTACATATTGCACCATAAAGGTGAATTCCAGCATTAAAGTCACATAGGGCGACCCCAGATTTGACGGGTGGACTTTTTTGATAGCCGGTGACACCAATCACGCCCGACATCGCTTGGACTGCCAGGTCCATTGCGGGATACTCTCTGTAGAGACCCGTTTTTCCATAGCCCGAGCTCGATGCGTAAATCAACCGAGGATTCAAGGTCAAAAGCTTTTCCGCACTTAAATCTAACTTATCCATGGCATCAGGCGTAAAGTTCTCAACCAAAATATCTGCCTTTTCTACCAAAGACAAAAAAATGTCACGAGCTTTGGCTTTTTTTAGATTCAAAGGCATGGACAATTTATTGGCGTTGAGCATGGCATAGGGCACGGTTACCGCTTGCCCCCCGCTGCCAGCTCTTTTGCGCAAATGCTCCCCCTCAGGCGGTTCTATCTTGATGACTGTAGCACCAGCTTGTGCCAATAGAAATGTTGCGTAGGGGCCGTTGTAGATCTGCGTGAGATCAAGAACCAGTAAACCACTGAATGGAGGTTTATTTAACAAGTTACTTCCAAAATCTTTATTTTTTAGATTCAACACCGATTCACCTTACTTCAAAATGGGTTTGAATTTTGCCAATTTAAAATTATCTTGATTGACGATTTCCAATTGCAAATCCATATCGGCTTTCAATTCATCATTGGGCGCCAAAATATTGGTCATCATCTTTGGGCCCTCCTCTAATTGAACCAAAGCCACGTTGTAAGGCACTTGCTCTTTGAAGGCATCGTTCATTGCCGAGTTATAAACGACCCAACTTAAGAGTTTGGCTCGACCCGCAGCGTTGACGTATTTGAATTGATCTGACAGACAATTTGGGCAAAAGTCGCGTGCAGGCAACCAGCGGTGTTGTTGCTCACATTCTTGAAATACCAAACGACCTTCATTCAAAGCATCCCAAAAAGTACGAGATGTATCCGTCACATCTGGACGAGGAAACTCAGTCATCGCATCTCCCTAAAATCATGGTCGCATGGGTATGCATCGTGCCTCCTTGATTGCTGATCAGGCAATTTCTTGCTTTTTGAACTTGAAGATTGGCAACACCTCGCATTTGTCGAACGCCCTCAATAATCAGTTGCAGTCCTGGCATTCCAGTCTCTGAAAGCAAGCCCCCGCTTGTATTCATGGGCAATGCGCCATCAATCTCTAAATACCCCCCCTTTGACCAAGCACCAAACTGACCCTTGGGACAAAATCCATAATCCTCTAGGGTCATGACACCAGCAACAGTGAAGCAATCATAAATTTGAATCAAATCAATGTCTTTAGGCTGAAAACCTGACATTTTGAAGGCCGTCTTTGCGGACACAACCGCTTCAGTGCTTGTGAGCGTCTCACGAACAGGTAATTCTGCAGAAGTCTGACCTTGACCTAAACCTAAAATAGGCACTGCATTGGGTACACCCAACTCAATCGCTCTTTTTGCACTCATCACCACCAAGGCAGCACCGCCATCAGACACCAAGCAACAATCATCGCGACGCAATGGTTCAATTTGCATAGGGGCATTCATGTACTGCTCAAGCGATAAAGGCAGCTTCAACTGAGCTTTGGGGTTGAGAGCTCCATGTCTTCTGGAGGCCATGGCAAATTGCGCAAAGTCCTCCGGTTTGGTACCAAACTCAATCATATGACGACGGTGAATTAAACCATAGCCTGCCGCAGTAGAGAACCAACCATAAACTGCATCATCGCCTCGAGGTCTTGCGTAGACATGTCGGCTGCCAGATCTGGGATTGTCTGCATAACATACCAATGCCACCTCGCATTGGCCAGTTTCGATTGCCGCCATGGCGTTGGAGATCAACGCCATGTTTGCTGCGCCTCCTTGGTCCCACGAGCCACCGAGCTTAGGCTTCATAGCCATGGCCTCAGCTAATTTTTGACCATACATGAACTCTTTGGCAGAAGTAGGTACTTTGACAAACAACGCATCGACTGCACTTTTTTCAATATGGGCATCAATCAACGCTTGCTTACATGCCTGCGTGTTCAAACTGATGGTTGAGCGGCCTGGCAATTTACCGTAGTCAGTATGACCAATCCCCGCAATCACATACTTACCACGCATCCTTGTTAATTCATTCATCTTTTTTCTATACCTAAAGAGACAGGCAAAATTTTATTTCGACTTGAAAACTGCATCGCGTTTTTCTTTGAAGGCAGCGCGGCCTTCTTTGGCGTCTTCAGTTTGAGAAAGCATGCGATTTGTAAATTGCTCCATGCGTAAGCCCTCACTCAAAGACATTTCTCTTGCGCGCAAAGCCAACTCCTTGGTAGCTTGAACAGCGAGGGGCGCATTTTTTGCAATTTTTAAAGCATATTCACAAGCTGTATTCAAAAGATCTTGGGGTTGGACAATTTGGTTGATCAAACCCCAACGCAATGCCACATCTGCAGAAAACCGCTCACCGGTCAACAAGACCTCCATGGCAATGGCACGAGGCAGTTGCTCAATGAGACGTTGTGTACCGCCGTTGGCGGCAACAACACCTCTCTTAACTTCCGAGAGTCCAAATGTCGCTGTTGGCACAGCAACACGTATATCCGTTGCAAGCATCAACGTAAGTCCACCACCCAGACAATAACCATTAATGGCGGACACCACAGGTTTCCACATCTCAAGACCACGATTTAATAGCATCCCCTTTTGAGTAAGCCAAAAATTAGACAAGCTAGCTGGGTTATCAAAAAAGGTTCCCAAATCAGCTCCAGTGCTGAATGACTTCTCTCCAGCCCCTATGATCACAATGGATCTCACCTGTTCATCATCACGGGTTTCGGCCCAAGCCTCAGAGAGTTGTTTGTAATGCTCAGCATCAAAAGCATTGAGTTTTTCTGCACGATTGATGGTAATGACAGCAATACCATCGTTTCTTTTTTCAAGATCAATTGACATAATAAAAAAATTAAAGTTTAAAAATTATTCGGCTTGGATTCCAGCTTTGGTGATGATATCTGACCATTTGATTAGCTCTGCACTCAAAAAAACATCCAGCTCTGAGGGCGTTGAACCCTTGGGCTCCGCTTCGTTCAAGGCAAAATTCTTTTTAACAGACTCACTTTGTAAAGCCGTGTTAAAAATTGCATTTAATTTATCCGTGATTGCATTAGAAGTCTTAGAAGGCGCTAGCAAGGCCAACCAAGACCCAAAATTCACCTGCGGAAAGCCTAACTCCGCACTTGTAGGAACCTCTTTGAGGTTTGCAAGTCTGCTCATACCAGTAGTTGCAAGCGCTCTCAATTGCCCGGATTTGACCAAAGACATCACTGAACTTGTATCAGCAAATAAAATATCAACTCTTCCAGCAATTAAATCTGAGATGGCGTTGGGATTGCCCTTGTAGGGCACATAAAGCATCTTTGAGCCCATGGTTAAACTGTACAACTCGGCCGCAACTCTAGAAGAAGAATTACCACTGGCAAAAGATACAACACCCGGTGACTGTTTAACCTTCTTGTTCAAATCTGCAAAATTAGCAAATGGAGAATTCGGGCCAACAACCAAAACCAAGGGCGCCTCCTTCAAGAGTGTGATACTTTTAAAATCTTGAATAGGTTCATAAGGTAGTTTTTTATACAAAAACTTATTGGCAATATGTGTATTGCTGGTCAACAACAAGCTGTATCCATCAGGCTTGGATTTAGCAACAAACTCTGCAGCCATAAATCCATTGGCACCTACTTTATTTTCGACAATGATGGTGTAACCCGTCGTACTTGAAATGGTACTAGCCAAAACACGTGCAGATCCATCCGTACCACTGCCAGTAGGAAATGGAAGGATTAATTTAATCGGTTGCTGGGGAAATTCGACTTGAGAAAAGACATTGACCGAAAAGAGCACAAGGGTCAAAAGCAAACAAATAGAGTTGGAAAATCGATTTTTCAAGGTTTTATAAAGTCGAAAATAATTCACGGACCGCCCTTTCGATAGACCAACTTTGATCTGGTACAAGCATACATCTGAAAAACCAAATCGTCATCAATAGTTAACCTTTATTGAAATTGAAATCAAACTCTGTTACGCATCAAAGCTTGCAGCATCTGAATAGCCCCAAATGCTCAAGCCAAACCGCTATAGACAGCACCACTTGATCAAGGCTTTAACTTAAAAAGTAAAAGAATCTGCAATGGAATAAAAAATCACGAAAATTTGCTAAACTATTTAGCAAATGCTTGAATAAGATGTCTTAAAAAGTTAAGGAATCATTTACTCAGCAAAGCATTAGAATATTTATCCCTCTAAATGATTTGATTGAAAAAAGACTATTTATTTAATGAATCATGTAAAACAAACGACATTGAAATGAATAATTCTGAAAATTCATCACCGAGTATAACAAATTCACCATCTCAGATTAATCGTTATAGCGAAATGGGATTTTTGCAATTCACGTTCATCACGTCTCTTGTCACCATTTTCTTTCCCTGGTACCTCATCCTCAATACAATTCAACGAGGTATTGAAGATACCAAACTTCTTCTCATTGCGATGGCGAAGGATTGGATTCAAACGATCATCATCATTGCTTTAACTGTGGTTGTCGTAGTCGCATTGGGTATTTATTTTTTAGTGAAATACTTCCCTACTTTATGAAGGCACTATTTTTCACCCTTTTAAAAGTACTTTGCCAAGTGAATGAATCAAATTCTTATTCATTGAAGGACCAGCTATTTGAGGTTAATGCTCTTGAGCTCAAAAGCAATATAACCCTCGATCACAATCAGATTGAAAAAATTTTAGGTTGCAGCTGATTACACCGAACCTAGAAATTTCCAACTTCTCAGTTCTTGAATTACACAGATCCCCAGACCTCTTGTGCAACTTCGGTGACCAATTTGAGTTTTTTCCACTGATCGTCATGGGTAATGATGTTGCCCTCAACGGTGCTGGCAAAGCCACACTGTGGACTGAGGCCTAGCCGCTCCAAGTCTACCCAATGACTCGCTTGATCAATGCGTCTCTTAAGATCATCTTTTTTCTCTAAATGACCAAATTTTGTGGTGACTAAACCCAAAACAACGCCAACATCAGAGGGTATAAAACGCAAAGGTTCAAAGTCACCCGATCTTACATCATCGTATTCCAAAAGGAAATGGTCTACTTTTAAGCCCCCAAGCACCTCATTTGCAATGCGCTCGTATCCCCCTTCTGCGATCCAACCACTTTTGGAGTTTCCTCTACAGACATGGATACCAATGGTGGTTGTGGGCAAGCGCTCATGAATACATGCATTGGTCAATTGAACATACTGCTGCAGTCGCTGATCGGGGTCATCGCCAGACTGTTTGACTTCTTCTCGCATGCGCTCACTGATGAAATATGTCATCAAAGGATCATCAATTTGAATATATTGACATCCCGCCTTTTCTAGCGCAGCAATTTCTTGTCGATAGATCTGGATGATATCTTCAAAAAATTCCTCAATATCGGGATAAGCTGCTTTTGATACCGCTGACCTACCCCCATGGAAATGCAATCGGGTTGGAGACGGTATGGTCACTTTTGCCACTTTAGAAGTGTGACTTTGAAGAAAATTAAAATCCTTGACGGTGACTGCTTGCGGAAGCGACAATTTGCCTGTGGTCAATACATTTTTGGGTACATATTTCCACTCATGGTCGTGCCCGCAATCCGCCACATCAACGCGTGAAGTGTTAGGTGCAATAAAGGCTTGTTCAACTTTTCCCTCTTGAATCTCTACACCAGAGAGTTCTTTCACAAAATCAATCCACCAATTCTCTCGTCTAAATTCACCATCAACCACGACTTCAAATCCACAGGCCTCTTGAAGTTTGACGGCCTTGGCAATCGCTAGATTTTCAGTCTCTTTAAGCTCTTTAAAAGTGATCTTCTTGTTTTCATAGTCATCTCGGGCACTCAAGAGTTCAGGCGGTCTTAATAGACTGCCTACTTGATCAGCACGAAAAAAAAGTTTCTTGAATTTCATCTGTCTTTTCTTGGATCTTTCACATCCTTGATTTCTTGAAATTCAACATTGTAGAGTTCACCATCACCTTTGACATTTCGTTCGACTTTTCTGATGTAAATACTTTGAACAATGTCACGGGTATTGGCATCAATGTAGATTTGCCCTCTAGGGCTTTCAAAAATTTGACCCTTCATGGCCGCCAAGAGTTGATCTCCATTGCCTACGCCTTTGGTCTTCTTAAGCGCTTCATAAATGACCCTCATACCGTCGTAGCCAAAAACAGCAACCGCATTGGGACGTAAACGCGGATTGGCCTTTTTAAAGTCTTGAACAAACTTTTTATTGACTTCTGATGCGTGCAAAGTGGAATAAGGATAGGCAGTCACGATCCCTAAGGTCACATCGCCCATGCCATTGAGAATGTCATCGTCCACCACATCTCCGGTACCAATGATTTTGATACCTGTTTTGTCCATTCCGCGCTCTATGAATTGCTTCATGACCGTTGTACCAACACCCGAAGGCACAAAAATGAATACCGCCTCAGGCGCCAACTCACGAACCTTTTGCAAAAAGGGTGAAAAATCATTGTTCCTCAAAGGTACGCGAAGTGAGTCCAAGACCTTGCCCCCATTGAGTAGGAACCGATCTTTAAATGATTCTTCGGCATCAATACCCGGACCATAATCTGACACCAAGGTCACGACTTTTTTAATCCCGTTTTTAGGAGCCCAGTCCGCAATAATCACGCTTGCTTGGGGCAACGTCATGGAAACGCGCACCATATAGGGGGAGGAGTTGATGATGGAGGACGTTGCAGCCAACATATTGACCATAGGGATCTTGGCCTGCGTGGAAACGGGTGCCGTGGCCAATGCCAAAGGGGTCAAACCAAAACCTGCGAAAACATCTACCTTGTCGTTGACGGCCAACTCTTGCGCAAGGCGTTTGGTCACATCGGGCGTACCGGTATCGTCTTTTAAGATCAATTGAATATCGCGACCTTCAATTTTCGTGCCGTGCTGATCCATGTAGAGTTTTGCCCCAGCCAACATTTGTGCACCCGTTGAGGCGAACGGCCCGGTCATTGGAGCCAAAAAACCGATCTTAAAAGGCTTGTTTTCAGCTTGAACCCAGTTTGAAATCAAAGTCAAGGAGACAATTGATATAAGTTTTAAAAACTGCATTTTTTTCATGATTAACCTCTTAGAAATAAATTAAACGAAATGATTTATTAGAAATTCTTTGCGATACTGACATGAACCCCTTCGATGTCAATAGATAAAAATCCCAGTATGAGCTACTTTTAGGTTTATCAAAGGCATTTAATCAAGCTTTAAAATGGAGTGTTTGGCATTTAAAAATCAACTTTTGACTTTTTACTAGCCCCCTTTATATATTAACCTAGGATTGATCATGAGCTTTCCTCTTCCCGCACGTTATGACCATGTAGGCAGTTTTTTGCGACCACCGTACCTGCTCGAGGCACGAATCCAGCAAAATAAAGGGCTCATTTCGGCCGATCAACTCAGAGAGGTCGAGGACCGTGCAATACAAGATATTGTCCGTTTCCAAGAGGAAGTAGGCCTCAAAGCCATCACAGATGGAGAATTTCGCCGCACTTACTTTCACATTGATTTCTTAGAGCAATTGGGGGGTGTTGTCACAGACATCCCAGTTTCAGTATTAAACCCTGATGGCACACAAGAACCCGCTCCCCCCGCGATTCGGGTAGTGAACACCATCACTCACCACAAAGACATTCAAGTCGAGGACTTTCATTTTTTAAAATCCAAGGTTTCCAATGGTCTGACAGCTAAGGTCACAATTCCCTCACCAACAATGTTGCATTTCCGAGGAGGCAGAGGCGGTATCTCTCGTGAGGCCTATCCAGAACTTGAGCCTGATTTCTACGACGACGTCGCGAATGCCTATGGCAAAGAACTTCACGCCCTCTCCAAAGCCGGTTGTACGTATGTGCAAATGGATGACACCAATTTGGCCTATCTGTGCGATGAAAAAATGCGTGAAGCCGCACGTGTGCGAGGTGATGATCCCAACGAACTGCCTCACCGTTACGCTGCATTCATCAATAAAGTCGTTGCTCAAAAACCCAAGGATATGGTTTTGGCCATGCATCTTTGTAGGGGAAACTTCAAAAGTTACCACTTTGCTCAAGGCAATTATGAGCCCGTCGCTGAGGCCTTGCTGTCAGAGATGAACATTGATGCTTATTTTTTAGAATACGATGATGACCGCAGTGGAGACTTTAGACCCCTTAGGTTCTTGCCCAAAGGTAAGACAGTCGTGTTGGGCTTGGTAACGACCAAAGTTGGCGTGATGGAGAGCAAAGACAGCATTAAGCGTCGAATTGATGAAGCAGCAAAATTTGCCCCACTTGATCAACTCGCCTTATCACCCCAGTGCGGTTTTTCAAGTACCGTTCATGGCAATAATATTGCCTTTGAAGATCA
>CANJNC010000042.1 GCA_947475685.1 Comamonadaceae bacterium
CCGAGCGGATATTTTTGTAAGCTAGGGTAAAACCTATACGCACTCCTTGAAATATTTTCAATGATGAGGGGGTGCGTTGATTCAACACCAATGGAGAAAATTATGCATTTAAAGTTCACTGTGAACAACAAGGCCGTCGAGATGGACGTGGCAGCCAACACCTTGTTGGTTCAAGCTTTGCGGGAGTCCTTGCATTTGACGGGGACGCATGTGGGTTGCGACACGGCTCAGTGCGGGGCATGTACGGTCATTGTCGATGGGAAAAGTATCAAGTCTTGCAACGTCTTGGCCGCCCAGGTCGAAGGCTCTCATGTCACCACCATCGAAGGGCTGGCCAGTGCGGATGGCACGCTTCATCCCATGCAGGCGGCTTTTAAAGAGTGCCACGGTTTGCAGTGCGGCTTTTGTACACCAGGCATGGTCATGAGCGCTGTGGATTTGTGCACACGACACCCCAAGGCAACGGAGTCAGAAATTCGTGAGCAGTTGGAGGGCAATTTATGCCGTTGCACGGGCTACCAAAACATTGTGAAAGCTGTGCAAATGGGCGCGCAGCACATGGCCAAGTAAGTCTGGACGGAGCAAATTTTCATGGCCTTCAGCCATGAGGCGATTTGAGTGTTGTGGGATCAGCTCCCAGGTCCAAAGGCTCAATTCGAATTGAAGGCTTAAAAGCGCAAATGGTTGAAAATCGTTGAAATAAATAAATAGATGGAGACAAAAAATGGGTGCATCTGATTTCTCAAAATTACCTCACATTGGTGAGTCTGTTCTTCGCAAAGAGGACTATCGTTTTCTAACGGGCGCGGGTCAATATACCGATGATATCGTGTTGCCCAACCTCAGCCATGCTGCTTTTGTGCGCTCTCCCCACGCGCATGCAAAGGTCAAGCATGTGGATGTGTCTAAGGCCTTGGCAAGTCCTGGTGTCTTGCAGGTTTTTACGGGACAAGATGTTGCTGCAGACAAGATCAATGGCTTGCCATGTGGGTGGTTAATCACCAGCACCGATGGTCAGCCTATGAAGGAGCCCCCTCATCCGATTTTGGCCCTGGATCGGGTTCGTTATGTGGGAGACCATGTGGCCATGGTGATTGCAGAAACTCTTGAGCAAGCCAGAGATGCGGCAGAAAAAGTAGAGGTGGATTATGAGGTGTTGGGGGCCATTGTGGATGTGGCCTCGGTACGAGAAGTCAGTCAAAAGCACCCGACCCTGCACGAACAAGCGCCAGATAACCATTGCTACCATTGGGCCATTGGAGACAAGGCGCAAGTCGATATCGCATTTGCAAAAGCCGCACACATCACTAGCCTTGACTTGGTCAACAATCGCTTGGTGCCCAATGCAATGGAGCCTCGCGCGGTGATTGGCTCCTACAGCCGAGCCAGTGATGAATACACCTTGTATGTCTCCAATCAAAATCCACATGTGGAGCGCCTTTTATTGACCGCATTTGTGATGGGCTTGCCGGAGCACAAAGTCAGAGTGATTGCGCCTGATGTGGGGGGTGGTTTTGGCTCCAAAATTTATTTGTACGCAGAGGATGTGTGTTTGACATGGGCTTCGAAAAAAATCAATCGAAACATCAAATGGATAGCAGACCGCAATGAGGCGTTTTTAAGCGATGCTCATGGAAGAGACCATGTCAGTCATGGTGAATTGGCCTTGGATGCTGAGGGCAATTTTTTGGCTCTGAGGGTCAAGACCGATGCCAATTTGGGGGCCTATTTGTCGACCTTTTCAACGGCGGTACCTACGATCTTGTATGCCACTTTGCTGGCTGGACAATACAAGACACCACAGGTGTATGTGGAGGTCGATGCGTGGTTTACCAACACGGCGCCAGTGGATGCTTACAGGGGAGCTGGGCGTCCCGAGGCGAGCTATTTGATTGAGAGATTGGTGAGTCGTGCAGCTTGGGAGACGGGTCGCACGCAAGACGAGATTAGAAAACGCAACTTCATCACGCAGTTTCCGTATCAAACCCCAGTCGCGTTGCAATACGACATTGGAGACTTTCATGCGTGCATGAACGAGTCAGAGAAAAAGGCCGATGTATCTGGCTTTGAGGTCCGAAAAGCCGCCTCCAAAGCCAAAGGCAAATTAAGGGGCATGGGTTACTCGAGTTACATTGAGGCCTGTGGCATTGCACCGAGCAACATCGCGGGTGCGCTTGGCGCGCGTGCTGGTCTGTTTGAGTGCGGCGAGATTCGAGTGCATCCCACAGGCAGTGTGACGGTTTTTACGGGTTCACACAGCCACGGGCAAGGGCATGAAACCACCTTTGCACAAGTGGTCGCGGCGCGTTTAGGGATGGCCGTGGATCAAATCGACGTTGTGCATGGCGACACCGGTCGCGTGCCCTTTGGTATGGGGACATACGGCTCAAGGTCTATCTCGGTCGGTGGGGCTGCGATCATGAAGGCCTTGGACAAGATCGAGACCAAGGCGAAGAAAATTGCAGCGCACTTGCTTGAGGCCAGTGATACCGATATTGAGTTTTCCAAGGGTGAGTTTAGGGTCAAAGGGACCGACAAGATGGTGACTTTTGGCCAGGTGGCTTTGACAGCCTATGTGCCACACAACTACCCCCTTGACAAGCTTGAGCCTGGCTTGAACGAGACGGCCTTTTATGATCCGACCAACTTTACATTCCCTGCCGGCACCTACATTTGTGAAGTCGAAGTTGATCCTCAAACCGGTCAGGTGCGAGTAGATCGCTTCACAGCTGTTGATGATTTTGGCACGATCATTAACCCCATGATCGTGGAGGGGCAAATTCACGGTGGTTTGGTTCAAGGCATTGGCCAAGCGCTTCTTGAAAACTGCGTTTACGATTCAAAAAGCGGTCAGTTGCTCAGTGGCTCCTTTATGGACTACACCATGCCGCGTGCAGATGATTTCCCCCATTTTGAGATTGAACATGTTTGCACCCCTTGCACACACAACCCTTTGGGCACCAAAGGATGTGGTGAGGCTGGCGCCATTGGTTCTCCACCCGCCGTGATCAATGCCGTCTTAGATGCATTGGCACCCCTTGGCGTAAAAGATTTGGACATGCCCGCAACCCCTCACCGAGTTTGGGCAGCCATTCAAGCCGCAAAGGTTTGAGGTTTTAAGATAACATTACACCTATCCATAAAGAGAGAATTCACCATGTACGCATTTACTTATGAACGTCCATCCAGCTTGGCCGATGCTTCAAAATTGGTCAAAGCTGGCGCCCAACCCTTGGCGGGAGGGCAAACCTTGCTCGCATCCATGAAGCAGCGCTTAAGCAGTCCTGAGACGTTGGTTGATTTGTCAAAAATCGCCGATTTAACAGGTATTCAATTGGATGGTCAGTCGATCGTCATTGGTGCCATGGTCAAGCATGCCCAAGTGGCTGAAAATGATCTGGTTAAAAAGCATCTCCCCGCCTTGGCCGAGTTGGCCTCTCAAATTGGAGACAAACAAGTGCGTGCGATGGGCACTCTTGGCGGATCTGTCGCCAACAACGACCCTGCCGCTTGCTACCCCAGTGCGGTTTTGGCTTTGGGAGCAACGGTTCATACCGATCACAGATCCATCCAAGCCGAAGACTTCTTTTTAGGCATGTTCTCCACGGCGTTGGAGTCAGGTGAATTGATCAAGTCGATTTCATTTCCGATTGCTAAAAAAGCGGTCTACCTTAAATTCAAACAGCAAGCTTCCCGTTTCGCAATGGTGGGGGTTTTCTTGGCTCAAACCCATTCTGGTGTTCGCGTGGCCGTCACGGGGGCAAGCTCTCAAGGGGTTTTTCGTCATCATGGACTTGAAGAGGCGTTGAATAAAAGTTTCAGCGTAGAGTCGGCTGCCAGCGTCAAAATTGATGAAAGTGACTTGAATGCCGATATTCACGCGAGCGCCAAGTACAGAGCGCATTTGATCAGCGTACAAACTCAACGTGCTGTGAAGATCTTACTTGGATGATTTCAGTTGACGCCTTGATTGAGGCACTTCGAGCCGAGGGATATGAAGCAGACCGACGCCTAGCGACGGCTGTTTTTTTGGCCTTGAAGCTGCAAAGACCACTCTTGCTAGAAGGCGATCCTGGTGTTGGCAAAACCGAATTGGCCAAGGCTTTGAGTTTGGCTCTTGGGCGAGCTTTGGTTCGTTTGCAGTGCTATGACGGATTGGAGCTTCGCGAGGCTTTGTATGAGTGGAATTACGCGGCTCAGATGTTGCACATGCGTGCAGCCACCGCCCATGGTCAGATTTCCAGCGTTGAGCAAGAGGTTTACCAAGAAAAATACTTGATCGAGCGCCCTTTACTCAAGGCTTTGCGCGCACCAGAGCCTGGGGCGGTGTTGTTGATCGATGAGGTGGATCGTGCAGATGAGCCCTTTGAGGCTTTTTTGTTGGAATACCTGGGCGAGTTTCAGGTGAGCATTCCTGAGCTCGGGACCATCAAGGCTTGCGTCACCCCGGTGACGATATTGACCAGCAACAGAACGCGAGAGCTCAACGATGCGGTCAAGCGTCGATGTTTGTACCATTGGATGGATTACCCCCAAAGAGAGCGAGAGTTAGCGATTTTGCGCCGCCAAGTGCCCAACGCAAGTGAGGAGTTGACCCAGCAAGTGGCGCGCTTTGTATCACGTCTGCGCTCAGCGCCATTTGACAATGCGTTTACCCGGGCGCCTGGCATTGCTGAGAGTGTGGAGTGGGCTCGCGCTTTGGTTTCTTTGGATACCTTGATCATCGACCCTGAGGTGGTCTCGGACACGGCTGGAATTTTATTTAAACAACGCGAAGATCTTGCAGCGCTTGAGCCCTTGATGAAAGAGCTTTTGGCGCCAGAGGATGAAGTCTCTTTGTCCTAATTCTTCGCTGGTAAAAACATATGCAATTAGGTGATGCAAGGTCTGGCAAGTGGCCAGAAAACATCATGGGCTTTGCCAGGGCACTTAGGCGTGCGGGAGTTCCGATTGACAGCTCACGCATTTCGCTGAGTGTGTCCGCTGCGCGGCTTGTAGGACTTGCCCATCGAGATGATTTGTCTCATACCCTTGAAAGCGTTTTGATTTCAAGGCAAGAAGACTTAGAGGTTTTTAGGCAACTGTTTGACGTCTATTTTAAAGACCCGAAAATAGCCCATCAATTGTTGGCCCAAATGCTACCTAGCGCTCAAGGGCAAGAGGCGTCCAAGCCCAAAAAAGCCAGGGTGAGTGAAGCGCTCAATCCCAAGGCTCCGGTTTTGCCACTAAAGCCGCCCCAAGCTGACAAGGAATTGGAGTTCGATGCCGCCATGACAGCGAGTGATCTTACAAGGCTCAGGCATGCGGATTTTAATCAGCTTGACGCCTCAGAGTTCACCTTGGTTCAACGCTTGGCTCGAGACATTCGGCTGACAATTCCAAAGGTTCCATCGCGCAGAAAGGCAAGTCGACCAAGAGGCGCGCATCTGCATTGGTCGAAAACATTGAGAACGGCTGCGCAAATGGGGGGTGAGTTTTTGGTTTTGCCCAAGCTTGGGCGACAAATGAAAACGCTGCCTATTTTTATTTTGGTAGATATCTCTGGCTCAA
Organism: Comamonadaceae bacterium; assembly: GCA_947475685.1. Lineage (GTDB taxonomy): Bacteria > Pseudomonadota > Gammaproteobacteria > Burkholderiales > Burkholderiaceae_C > Limnohabitans. The sequence goes on from CANJNC010000042.1 coordinate 5,551, forward strand.
TGGAGCGTTATGCAAGACTGTTGCTTGCTTTTTTACACAAGGCAACTGCAAACGCAACTGAGCGCCATGTGATGGCTTTTGGGACGGGATTGAGTGACTTAAGTCAAGCTTTCAAATTCAAAGATCCAGACCTGATGCTTCAAGCGTGCAACAAAGCCATCAATGACTATGCCGGAGGGACAAAACTTGGCGTGTCTTTGCAAGAACTCAAAACCCAATACGCGCATCGCTTGAGGGCGAAGAGAAGCCTCGTTTTATTGGTGAGTGATGGCTTGGACACGGGAGACGCTGAGCAGTTGGAGGCTGGATTGAAGTGGATGAGAGGCAAGGCTCGGAAAATTTGTTGGCTCAATCCTTTGCTTAGGTTTGAGGGCTATGAGCCTTTGGCCAAGGGTGCCAGTGTCTTGGATCGCTATAGCGATGCAAAAATGGCGATCCATGATCTTGCGCATTTGGAGGATTTGGCCAAAGCCATCAAAGAGCTGGTCCTGAGATAAAGAGTAAGATAGGTGTTTGTGGTGGTGAATAAAAGCCCACCTTTTCAATGGTTTTTAACAGGAAAATGACCAATGGACATGCAAGGAACTCGCCAATTGGCAGTAAATCAACAACAAGCCTGGGACGCTTTGAACAACCCAGACGTATTAAAAGTTTGTATTCCAGGGTGTGACAGAATCGATTTGGGTGAAGATCATCAGTTTTTGATTGGGATGGCGGTCAAAGTGGGTCCTGTGTCAGCAAAATTCTCTGGCAAAATTTCTCTTTTAGATATGAACCCTCCTGCAAGCTACACCTTGAACTTTGAAGGTCAAGGGGGTGTGGCCGGATTTGGTAAAGGCACGGCACAGGTCAAGTTGATTCCCAATGATCAAGGCTGTGAGTTGCAGTACATTGTGAATGCCCAAGTGGGGGGCAAAATTGCTCAGCTGGGTCAGAGATTGATCGATGGGGCTGCCAAGTCGTTGTCAGAGGACTTCTTTAAGAAATTCGAGCTTGAAACAGCCAAAATTTTCTCCACCTCACAAGACGCTGCGTCTGGACTTTTAGAGCCCCAAGGTGTGGATCAAGCAAAGGCATCGCCCGCAGGGTGGTTGAGCACAAGAAACGTAAGTCTTGCAGCCCTTGCACTTATCGTGTTGTACTTTGTACTGAGGTAGCCCAAGTCGCCTGGGCAGACTTCATTTGAACCCAAGACAAGCCTGGTCAAAACAAGGCCCGTATTTTAATGAGGGTCATTGAAAAAATGACTTGTCTGTTGTGTCTCAAGCTCATGCTTTGAGCTTGAATTTTGGGATCATTGGGTTTTATCTTGATCGAAAAATAAATTAGGATTTCTCCAACATATTTCGCCTAAGGCCCATGAGTTCAAGTATTCAACCAGGATTTATTGCGCTACATGGCAATCGGCTTGAAGCCATCACCGATACCTTTTTGGGTTGGATGAAAAGCCACCCCTTAAGTCCTTTGGAGGAGGAGGTGATCTTGACCCCCACGCATGCAATGGCAGAGTGGGTCAAGATAAGGTTGGCAAGGACTGAGGGTGTTTATGCGGCTGCGTCAGTCAACTTGCCAGGCAAGGTTTTCTGGGACTTGTACAGAGCGATTTTGAACGATCCGGCGGTATCGACGTATTCGGCGACGGATAGGGAAGTCTTGGTTTGGCGATTGATGAAGATGCTGCCCACTGAGGTCAATCGTGAATCATACGCATTGATTCAAGAGTACCTCAGTCGCTTTGGCGATGATGCTTTGTTTAAGCTTGCAACTCAACTTTCTGAACTTTTTGATCAATACCAGGTCTACCGGGCCGATTGGCTGAAAAAGTGGGAAGAGGGGGACGATGAGTTGATCGATCCCAGGGGTCTCACTAGCGCGCTACAAGCTCAAGAAGTTTGGCAAAGTGAGTGCTGGAGGCGCATTGTCAATGACTTGACTGAGCAAGAGCAGTTAGGCATTAGGCCTCACCTTCATTCACGTGTCATGGGGCTTTTAAAAAGCGCAGAGTTTGATCCAAGCGTTTTACCCAAACGCGTCACTTTGCTGGGGGTGAGTAGTTTGCCCATGCAGAGTTTGGCCTTTTTGGCGGCACTTTCTGAGTACACGCAGATTTTTATTGGTGTGATCTCTCCATGTCGATTTCACTGGGCTGACATCATTGAGGGTCGAGAGTATTTCAAATGGAGTAGGAGGCGATTTGAAAATCGGGGCAAGAAAGATTTGGCGCTGGTTGATTTTCGCGAAATGCATTTGTATGCAAATCCAATTCTAAGTGCTTGGGGTCGGCAAAGTAGAGACTTTGTAAGGCAGTTGGATGAGTTTGATGATGTCCAAAAAACAAAAGAAAACTTCAATCAATTAAAGCTTGATGTGTTTGCTCTGGACGATGAGCAATCTTCTCATGCCAATGGCTCGCTTGGGCAATCCATTTTACATCTGATACAAAATCAAATCAGAGACTTAGAACCCATTGATTCTCAATCACCTCAAGCCAAAGTGTCATTGATGGAGATCACGCTTGAGGCCAGACAAGAGAAGACAGATGTATTGTCATTGGCAAATTCAAGCTTGGTATTTCAAAAAACGCATGGTCTGACCAGGGAGCTAGAGGTCCTTCACGATCAACTGCTGGCATTGTTTGACATGAAAAACAATGCTTTGGGATTTGAGCCCTATGACGTTTTGGTGATGATGCCAGATCTTCAAGAAGCCACGCCTGTGATTCAAGCTGTATTTGGTCAATATCCGATGGGAGATACAAGGCATATTCCCTATTCGATGGCGCAACAGTCCATTTTGGACAACCACCCATTGATCGAAAATTTAAAATGGTTGATGAATCTAGGCAATTCAAGGTGTCAACTGAGCGATTTATTGAGCATACTCAAAACGTCTTGTGTGGCCAGTCGCTTTGACTTTTTAGAAAATGACTTTGAGCAGCTGGAGCACTGGCTGTTGGGCTCGGGAATGCGGTGGGGATTGCATTCAGAGCAAAGAGACAAATTGGGGTTTGCTGAATCTAAAGAGATCAATACGATCCTCTTTGGTATTAAACGAATGCTCTTGGGATATACCAATGCAGAGCAATCCCACATGCAGTCGACTGCCGTTCTTCCAACGATCCTCCCTTATGACGCAATTTCTGGGATGGACGCGGAGTTGGTTGGGCGTTTTGTATCATTTGTGGAAGTGATCTGCGCTTGGTGGGAAGATTGCCAAGCCATGAAAAATCCAAAGCAATGGGTTCATTCGCTGAGCACATTGATGTCTGAAATGATCAAGACCAATACGTTGGACGACCGGAGGGTCTTAGAGGCTTTACACGCCTCATTGAACCATTTTCAGGAGATCACGGAATTTGCGAATTTCAAGGAGCCCATATCACTGAAAGTGGCTGGATCGGTATGGTTAGATTCATTGCTGTCACAAGAAAAAAAACAAAGGATTTTGTCTTACGGCATTACATTTGGTTCGATTAAAACCATGCATTCTTTGCCTTTCAAGGTGGTCTGTCTCTTGGGCATGAACGAAGGTGACTTTCCTAGGTTGAGCAGTCACCATCCATTTGATTTGATGGGGAAAAAAGGGCAGGCCAGAGTCGGGGACAGATCCAAGTCGAGTGATGATCGGGGGTTAATGCTTCAGGCCCTACTGTGTGCTCGTGAGAGACTTTATATCAGTTGGAGTGCATTCAATGAGCAAGACAATACAACCAAAAACCCATCGGTCTTGGTCACTCAAATGAGGCAATACATTGAAGAGAAATGGTCCGGTGATCTAGTGAATAGGCTCACAACTACGCATCCCATGCAGCCCTTTAGTGTTCAATATTTCAAGAAGGACTCAGATCTACAAACCTATGCGAATGAATGGTTTTCAATTCATCAAGATGAAGGAGTCAAGTGGAATTTGATTGAGCAAGCGAAAAATCTCTCTCGGCCCATCCTGGCGGTAGAAAAAAAAGAGGTTTGTTCCATACAAGAAATCGTTCAATGTTTTAAAAATCCAGTCAAACATTTTTTTAAATATGGTCTATCCATTGAATTTTATTCAATGGAGGAAGAAAAGCTTGACGAAGAGTCATTCGGGCTTGATCCACTGGAGATCTACAAAATCAAAGATCAATTGCTTGAGCTCTTTAAGCGAACAAACCATGAGGGCGCAGAAATTCAAGCCTTGGTGAACGCCCACTTGATCAATTTGCAACTGGCGGGGGTCTTGCCATTGGGGCCAATGGGTGAGTTGCTTCAAGAGAGCTTGAAAGCAGAAATTGTGCCTCAACTTGAGCGAGCGCTCAACTTCAAGAGCAGCTACCCACTGCTGTTGCCCGACTTGATCTTGAATTTTAAGTTTGGTGACATTGTGCTCAATGAATCTATTTTGGACCTCAGGGCGTGTGAATCATCAAATGGGCATCAAGTCAAGGTCTGTGTTGAGCTTGTTGCCAATCGGCTTTTGAGCGGTAAATCAATGAGGCATTCCCACTTGCTCAAGCCTTGGATCTTGAGCAATGTGTTTGCGCATTTAGATTTAGATGTTCAATTGGTTTTTTTATTTGCCGATGTTCAGTTCACAGTTGTTCCCCCAGCAAAAGAGGAAGCGGATCATGTGGTGAAGGTTTTAGCGAATAGCTATGCCATGAGTCAACTTCAATTTGTTGCGCTGCCATTAAAAACTGCAATGACATATGCAAAAGATTTGGACAAGAAAAAAGCCAAGCTGATATACGAGGGAAGTGAGCACCTGATGGGAGAGGTCAATGACATGAGTTTGCAGCGAATTTTTCCAAATTTTGAAGCACTGACCCATGACGAAGATATCTTTAAGCTATGGAGCTTGGTCTTTGAGCCGTTTTGGAGTTGGTTTGGACTGCAATCCAAGCCACAAGCTTATGAGCTTGAAGCTCAAGCGGTGAAGGACTGAACGAAATGATCTCACGAGAAGCTGATGTGAGCGAATTGGATGTCGTTCATTTTCCCTTGACCGGTAGTAGGTTGATTGAAGCCTCCGCTGGTACAGGCAAGACTTACACCATCGCTGCTTTGTTTGTGAGGCTCGTGTTGGGGCATGGTACACAAGTTGAAAACGCGATAGCGCAAGGTCTTGGTGTGACAACTGGATTTCATAGGCCCTTGCTGCCGTCAGAAATACTGGTCATGACGTTTACGAAAGCTGCAACCCAGGAGTTGTCTTCTCGGATTCAGGCGAGATTGAGCGAGGTTGCAGAAATCTTTCGACAAGATTCAACTCTAGCGGTTGAAGATGAATTTGTCAAAGCGTTGTTAGAGTCTTATGCGACAACTGAATCAAGAATGCAAGCGGCTTGGCAGCTTGAACAAGCTGCACTGTGTATGGATGAGGCGTCCGTGTTCACCATCGATGCATGGTGTCAAAAAGTGTTGAAAGAGCATGCCATTCATACGGGTCAGCCTTTTGACGAAGAGTTGGTCGTCAATGAACAAAATCTAAGGCGCCAAGCGGTTCAAGACTTTTGGCGTCGCACGGTCTACGCCATGAATCTTGATTTGGCAAAAAAAATCAAACTAATCTTTCCTCGCGAGATTGAGGATTTGACAAGCGAAGTAGAAAGTCATTTTAAAAACCAAAAAACCACCCAAATATCTGTTGCCCAGACTGAAACAAAAGATTTTGTTGCTCAATTTTCAGAATTGGTCCATACGCTTGATGACACACTGAGTAAGAAAAAGAAAAACTTGGAGGACTTATCTAGAACAGTGTCAGATTGGATTGAGCTTGAATGGACGCAAAAGAGAGCGCAATGGAATGGACTAGTGCTTGGTCAGCACCACTTGAGGAAGTGGCTTGCTGCATTGGAAGAATGGTGCAATGACACACAAAACGATATCTTTCCCTCAAATCTTCGTGAGCGTTGGGAGCGGTTTTCGCGGGAAGCCTTTATTCGAGCAAGACATGAAAACTACCCTGAAATTGAGTTGCCAGACTTTATAGAACAATTTTTTAGACTGGGATGTGAAACGATCGATCTCCCGAGACTTGTGGATAAAGCTTTGCCTTTGATGATTTCTTGTATTTCCTTAGAGATACAGGTCTTAAAGGCGAAAAGTGCTCAATTTGGATTCTCTGATCTTTTGAGCCGACTAGATCAGTCGTTAAAAACGGTGCATGGTCAATTTTTAAAAACTCAATTGAGGCAGCAGTATCCCATCATGATGGTGGACGAGTTCCAAGACACGTCTCCTATTCAATATGCAATTTTTGATCAGATCTACAAGATTGAGGAAAACAGCGGCGAGACTGGTATCTTATTAATTGGCGATCCCAAGCAGTCCATTTACTCCTTTAGAGGCGCAGACATCAATAGTTATTTGAAAGCCAAGTCGGCAACACAGACAAGGCATTATGTTTTAAGACGTAATTTTAGATCTAGTTTGGCATTGGTGAATGCAGTCAATGCGGTTTTTTTACAATCTGAAACCACTAGACCAAGGGGTGCGTTTTCATACCGAACAAAAAACCACAATCCACTGCCATTCTTTGAGGTGCAAGCTGAAGGATTGAAAGAGGAGTTGCTTTGCGCCAATGCGCCAATTGCACCCATCACCACCATGTACAGCAAAGACGTTCAAAGTGCCAAGGACGTGCGTGAGCAGTTCTCTGAGCACTGCGCTGAGCAAGTTGTCTCTTGGTTGAACGATCCAAGTCTCGTTTTTAGACCCCTAGGCGCTTTTGGCAAAGTCAGTCGCAGGCTTGTTCCTGCAGACATTGCCATTTTAGTCAGGACGGGTGTTGAGGCACAAACTGTGAGACAGGCTCTTGGTAAGAGAGGTGTATCAAGTGTTTACCTGTCTGACAAGGATTCTGTGTTCAAAACCGAGCATGCTCGAGATTTGGCCTATTGGATGCGGGCTGTATTGGCACCCATGGATTCGTCAAAAGTAAAAACAGCTCTGGCATTGCCACTGTTAAGCTTGACCCATGAGGAACTGCACACCCTCAACGCAGATGAAAACAAGTTTGATCAGTACTCAAGTTGGATAAAGGAGTTGGAAGGTGTGTGGATGCGCCAAGGGATTATGGCGATGATTCGCAAAACCTTGACCCGCTTTGATCTTCCTGCGAAGTGGCTTTCTCAATCAGATGGGCAAAGAAAGTTGACGAATGTTCTTCATTTGTCTGAGCTTTTACAAACTCAAAGTTTGAAAGTGCATGCTCAACAAGGCTTGTTGGAATGGTTCATCAAAGCGCTGTCGGACACCGGCTCAGAGACGGACGATCACATCCTCAGGTTGGAGAGCGATGCTGAATTGGTGAAAATTGTAACCATTCATAAAAGCAAGGGACTTGAGTTCAATTTAGTCATGTTGCCCTTTGCCACGACATTTAATTCCAACGTGCCCAAAATAACGAGCGATGAGACCCATGCGTCACAAGGAGAGGACGTCAATCCAAGTGATGATGCCTCTAAGGAAAATATCCGACTTCTTTATGTGGCATTGACAAGGGCTAAGCATGCCATTTGGTTGGGCTTTGCAAGATTGAATCACAACGGCAAAGGAGCTTGTGTGACGCATCAAAGTGCGCTTGGGACTTTGATGACCGATGGTGTGGCGCTAAGCGATGAAGAGTCTTGGTTGCAACTCATTCGATCTTATGTGGTGCAAGATAAGAGGTCTCAAATTTTGCCAAGTCCTTTGGAGTTGCATAGACATGATTTGGCATTGAGTGCCAATGAGCAGCGCATGCGAGAGCTTTTGACTTTTAAAGGAAATTTGGATCTTGAGTATCGCTTTTCTAGTTTTTCCGCCCTTTTGAGACAGGGTTTTGACGGACAAGAATACAAGAGCTCCGAGTTGTTTTCGCCCGCGGATGATGAACCCATTGTGTTGGGTGAAGATGAAGCAGCGGTTGTAAAAAGCGACTCGAACGTGCTTGGAGAGTTTGCAGCGAAGATATCCATCGCCAATCGGCTTCATTCGGCCAATCCATGGCTGGGTATCGCTGGTGGGATGGATGTGGGCAATTACGTGCATGAGCTGTTGCGATGGGCAATGGTTGAAGGGTTGGGGTCATTCAACGATCAGGCATTTCAATTGCGCTTGTTCCAGCGCATTGAGAATTCAATGCCATATAAAATTAAAAATCAAGAGGCTCTCATTGACGGTTTTAAGCCATTGAAGCAAACGCACTCTTTGCTAGAGGATGATTTTTGGACTGTTAAGTCAGTGATGTCGCGTTTGGTTTTTAACTGGGTGTCTAAAATTTTATATGAGCCCTTGCATGAATTTGGTGCATCTTTGACAGGCCTAAAAGGGCGCTTGGCTGAAACTGAATTTTGGATGAGTTGTAATTCTTTTGAGCGTCAAAGAATAGAGTCGGTGACGTCGAAATTTTTATTGCCGCACCTGACTCGTCAACCTGTTGCATCACCTTCTTGGCATGGGTTTTTGATGGGCTACACTGATTTGCTTTTCGAGAGTGGGGGCAAGTATTATGTTCTTGATTACAAGACCAACGCCTTAGGTGTCAATCTTCAAGATTATGAGTTGGAGTGTTTGCAAAAAGATGTTGTCACCAATCGATATGACTTGCAGGCTGCAATTTATTTGTTGGCCCTTCATCGCTTGCTTAAAAATAGGCTTTCAGATGCGTACGATCCAGATTTTCACTTGGGAGGCGCATTTGTTTGGTATCTCAGGGGTGTCAGCTCCAAGGGGCAAGGACTTTGTTTTTTAAAGGCCAGTGGGTCTTTGATGAACGAGTTGGAGTTGTCCATGTCCAATAAGTCTTTCTTGAGCTCAGCGCTTGTTCAAGGGGACGGGCAATGAGCATTTTGTTGAATTCCTTTGATCAGCAAAGAAAGCATGACTCTAGGGCGCATGGATTGATTGACCATCTGATTGAATCAATCAAGTGGGGTGTCAAAGAGGGTCATTTGCGGCATCTGGATATGGCCTTGGTTCGGTTTTTTTATGGACTTGAGTCGTCATCACTTGAAGGTGATGGACTTGCCCTTTTGTGGTTGGTTGCGGTTGTGTCGAACTACCAAGCCCAAGGTCATCCATGTGTCTCTTTAAAAATGATACTTTCCAAAGAGGTGGGACTATTCCAGGATATTCAAATTCAAAAGAGTGAGGTCTTTCGAGAGCATTACGCGCTGGTACTTGAGCATTTGCCTCAAAGCCTACAAGCTTGGAAGGTGTGTTTGCTCAAGTCATCTTTTGTGCGAATTGCTCCCTTGTTGGAGGGTGCCTTTGAGTCGTCTCCATTGAATGCACGCCTTAGCAAGGAGTCTCAAAATGATCGAGGGCAATCCATTGTTTTAATGGAATTTGATCACGATGTGCTGATTTACTTTAGACGCCAATGGCTCGCTGAGGAGTTCATTGCCAAGGCACTTTTTAACAAGGCAAAAATCTCACTTGAAGTCGACCCCATCTTGGTGAGCAAAGGACTTGGTTTACTTTTTAACGCCATCTCGGAAAAATCCAAGACCCTGCCACTCGAGTCCCCAAAGACGCTGGATTGGCAAAAAATTGCATGTGCATTGTCAGTGCGCTCGCCGCTGAGCATCATCACGGGTGGGCCCGGCACTGGGAAAACATTTACGGTTGCGCGCTTGATCGCATTGGCTTGTATGGTCCATACAGGTCAGAACACCTTGAGGATATCGTTGGCTGCACCAACCGGTAAGGCTGCATCTAGACTTTATCGTTCGATTGAAAGTTCTCTTTTGTCTTTGTCAGATGATTTACAGGGCCATCTAGATTGCAAAGCTTTGCTAGACGACATGGGGCCTGCAAAGACGCTGCATACCCTGTTGGGTTACCGCATGCATGAAAAGAGTTTTCGCTTTAACGAGCACAATCCTTTGGCCTTGGACTTGTTGGTGCTTGATGAGGCGTCGATGATTGATGCCGAGTTGATGTCCGCTCTTTTGAAGGCTTTAAAGCCTTCAACGAAATTGATCTTGTTGGGTGACAAGGACCAGTTGTCCTCTGTTGAGGCGGGCTCCATTCTTTCTGAGCTGAGTGGTGAGACAAAGCCTTTTGACTTTATCAACTTGAGCGAAGTGTATGACCAAGCGAGTGTGGAGTTCGTATGCAAAGTCACGTCGCTACCGCTGCAGGAGCATCTTTCTGTGAATGTGGCCCGTGGGCTTGCGTTTCCAAACTTGGTGATGCTTTCTAGGAGTCGCCGTTTTGAAGGTCATATTGCTGAGCTGGCTCAATGCGTCAATTTTGGCGATGTGAGCGGTGTGAACCGAGTGCTCACCAAGTCACATGCAGATGACATTGCTTGTTTGACCAGTTCGAAGATGGATCAGTTGATTGAGGTGTGTTTAGGGTTTGAATCGCCTGCATTGAAAAGAGGTCAAAGCAGAGATTTTTTTGAGCAAAGCAACAAACCTAATTTTTTGGTATTTTTAAAAATGCTTGAGTCTTACGGCGCTTTTTCAGAACAATCCATGGGCAAGCCTCTTGCTCCAGTGGAGTCTTGGATTCAAGAGGCCTTGTTTGAGTTCGAGCGCTTTCGAGTGCTGTGTGCAATCAACGAAGGCCCTTTGGGTTCGATCGCCATTAACCACGCCATTGAAGCCAGATTGCAAAAAGACGGATGGATCCGACCTAGGGGTGAATGGTACAGCGGTCGTGCGATCATGCTCACCAGAAATCAGCACGATTTAGGCCTCTCCAACGGGGATGTGGGCTTGGTCGTGGGAGACGGAACGGGGACTTCTTACCGAGCTTATTTTCTTGCTGGCTCTGGTTTTCAGGGAGTATCGATCAATCGTTTGTTGTCGGTGCAAACGGCTTATGCCATGAGTATTCACAAATCACAAGGCTCAGAATACGAGCATGCACTGGTGGTTTTGCAAGACCATGCCGATAAATCTCTTACAAGAGAGTTGCTTTACACGGGTGTGACCCGAGCCAAGCGGTTTTTAAGCCTCTTTCAAGCTCGAGCAGGGCTCATTGAACAATCGGTCTCTACGCGTGCCAAACGCACGAGCGGGTTGTCTAGTCGATTCAAAGCTTGGTCTGCTTTAGAAAATTAAGGTTTGTGCAAGTAAGGTGTGGATTTGTTAAACTCAAACCTATGCAAGAAAATCTCCTCTCCACTCCGTCTTTTGGTCTTGTCATTGTTGGTGATGAAATCATGTCAGGTAAACGTGCCGATAAGCACATGAGCAAAGTGATTGAATTGCTGGCCAATCGAGGCCTGCAGCTGGATTATGCTCACTATGTGGGTGACGATCCTCAAAAAATTACGCAAACACTTCAACGCGCATTTGAAAGTGGGGACGTTGTGTTTTCATGTGGAGGAATAGGGGCCACACCCGATGACCATACGCGTCAGTGTGCTGCCAGCGCTTTGGGTTTGGCGTTGGCGCTTCATCCACAAGCTGAAACGCTTATTCGTCAACGGATCATGGATCAAGCAAAGGAAAATAGGCAAGCTTATGAGCCCGATCATCCCAACCATGTGCATCGACTCAATATGGGCATGTTCCCTGTTGGTGCTGAAATCATCCCCAACCCTTATAACAAAATTCCAGGTTTCCAATGCAAGAGCAGCGACCAGCGACTGCTCAAAAAGAATCCTTGGGCCTCGGTGTATTTTTTACCCGGCTTTCCAGTCATGGCATGGCCCATGATTGAGTGGGTCTTGGATGAGTACTGCAAGCCTTGGTTCAAGCAAGCTGCTTGGTGCGAGAAGTCTGTCATTGTGTATGGCGCCATGGAGGCTGCCTTGACGCCTATCATGATCAAGCTAGAGGCGCAGTTTCATGGTGTGAAGGTCTTTAGCCTGCCCAGTGTGGATCACCCAGAGCATGGGCGTCATATTGAGCTGGGCGTCAAGGGCCATCCAGACCTCGCCACCTTGGCATACCAAGAGTTAATTAAAGACTTGCATGATTTTGGTGCCTCTATTGGCCCCGAGTTGGTGCGATAATCTGAATTAATCCGTTTAAATCGTATTCTTGCACTATAATGGTGCATTATAAAGGTGCATAACAGCATCTTTGAGTGCTTTAGAGGGATGTTTTCTGTTTCTGTTTGCCAATAAGGCAATTACAATCATTGTGTTTTGAATGTGTGGGTGTGGCCATTGATCTGAGGTGGCACATTTTCTGCTCAATCAATCAAGACCTATTCCCCAACATAAACGTAATTTCAGGAGAAACTGATGGCAAAGACCGTCGCAGATGTAATGAAGCAAGTCAAAGACAACGAAATTAAATTCGTTGATTTCCGCTTCACAGATACCCGTGGCAAAGAGCAGCACGTGAGCGTGCCAATTTCTGCCTTTGATGAGGGCAAATTTACCGATGGCCACGCTTTTGATGGCTCTTCCATTGCAGGTTGGAAGGGCATTGAAGCCTCAGACATGTTGCTCATGCCCGATGCAAACACGGCTTTCATTGATCCTTTCTTCCAAGAGCCAACCTTGGTGTTGTCTTGCGACGTTTTGGAGCCAGGAGATGGCAAGTCCTATGACCGCGATCCCCGTTCAATTGCCAAAAGAGCGGAAGCCTATCTAAAAGCCAGTGGTATTGGCGATACGGCCTACTTTGGTCCAGAGCCTGAATTCTTTATTTTTGATGATGTGCGTTGGGGCAACGACATGTCGGGCTCCTTCTTTCACATTGATGAATATGAAGCGCCATGGAATTCAGGCAAACAAATCGAAGGTGGCAACAAAGGTCACCGTCCAACCGTCAAAGGGGGTTATTTTCCCGTCCCGCCCGTTGACAGCACACAAGACATGCGTGCTGAAATGGTCTCCATTCTTGAAGAGATTGGCATCCCTGTTGAAGTTTTCCATCACGAAGTGGCTGGTGCCGGTCAAAACGAAATTGGTACCAAATTTTCAACCTTGGTTGAAAGAGCCGATTGGACTCAAAAACTGAAGTACATCGTTTGGAATGTTGCGCACGCTTATGGCAAAACCGCTACCTTCATGCCCAAGCCCATCGTGGGTGACAACGGTTCAGGTATGCACGTTCACCAATCTCTTTGGAAAGATGGTAAAAATTTGTTTGCGGGTTCAGGCTATGCAGGTTTAAGCGATACAGCCCTTTACTATATCGGCGGTATCATTAAGCACGCCAGGGCATTGAACGCGATCACCAACCCAACGACCAACAGCTACAAGCGTTTGGTTCCTGGTTTTGAGGCCCCTGTGAAATTGGCTTACTCTAGCCGTAACCGTTCAGCTTCCATTCGCATTCCGTTTGTTGCCAGCGACAAGGGTCGTCGTATCGAGGCTCGCTTTCCCGATCCCATGTCCAATCCATACCTTTGCTTTTCTGCATTGATGATGGCAGGACTTGATGGCATTGAGAACAAAATCCATCCCGGTGAGGCAGCAACGAAAGATTTGTACCATTTGCCTCCTGAGGAAGACGCATTGGTTCCAACCGTTTGTCACAGCTTAGATCAAGCCCTGGACTATTTGGACAAAGACCGTGCGTTCTTGACAAAAGGTGGCGTCTTTACCGACAGCATGATTGATGCGTACATTGAACTCAAAATGGGTGAAGTGACTCGTTTCCGTCAAGCAACCCATCCCATTGAATTCGATATGTATTACTCACTGTAATACGCAGTCGTCCTCAATTGAGGGAACACAAGGGGACGGTGATACCGTCCCCTTTTTTATGAACGATAAACGTTTCTTGAGCTCCAGGCGATAACAGATTGCAAGAGCTATCACGGCAAGTGTATTTTCAATATTTTTAGGGTTGAACCATGGCGACTGCAAAGGATAAGCTGAGCCAAACCAAAGAGGCGAAACAAACGCCTACATTGGAGGTGTTGGATTTACTTGCGACATTGGTGCTGTTGGTCAACGTCAAAGGCGAGGTGCTGTTTGCCAACTCAGCAACGCAAGAGATTTTTGGTCTACCAAGGAAATCAATTGAGGGAAATTTACTCAGTGATTATTTTGTGGAATATAAAACCATTATTGCTTGTATCAATTCAGCCCAAAAGGAACATTTTTCAGCATTGAGATTTGATGCAACGATCAAAAGGGTTGGTGCAGAGAACATGCCAGTGCATGTCATATTGGCGTCCGCGGACACGGTAGGCCAAGTCTTTGTCGAATTGTTACCTCTGGAGCAACAAGCCAAGCAAGACAGAGAGGAGCGAATCATCGATCAAGCTCAAGCGAACAAAGAATTGATTAGGAACTTGGCGCATGAAATTAAAAATCCTTTGGGAGGCATTCGAGGGGCTGCGCAATTGTTGCAAATGGAAATGGAGTCCAAAGACTTGGTTGAATACACGCAAGTGATCATTCGCGAGGCAGACCGGCTTCAAACCTTGGTGGACCGACTTTTGGCGCCTCACCGAAAACCCCATACGGTCAGGGAGGTCAATATTCATGAAGTATGCGAGCGAGTTCGGTCATTGATTTTGGCTGAATTTCCAAGGGGGCTTAAAGTCAGGCGAGATTACGATACGTCGATTCCCTTTATTCAAGGTGATGTCGAGCAATTGATTCAGGCGGTTTTGAATGTGACCCACAATGCCGCTCAGGCCCTGAGCGAACGCATCGCAGTTGGAGACGGACAAATCACCTTTAAAACAAGGGTTGCCAGGCAAGTCACTTTGACCAAGCAGCGCCATAAATTGGCATTGGAATTGCATGTGATAGACAACGGCCCTGGTGTACCTGAAGCGATCAAAGACCGACTGTTTTCACCTTTGGTTTCAGGACGTGATGGTGGATCGGGTTTGGGCTTGAATTTGGCGCAAACGTTTATTCAACAACATCATGGACTGATTGAGTTTGAGAGTGTTCCAGGACGAACGGATTTTAAAATATTGATTCCTTTGCAGTGATTGAAAGACACTGCAATTTGATAACCTTAAGGCGTGCTAAAAAATGAATCCGATTTGGATCGTAGACGATGACCAGTCCATCCGTTTTGTGTTGGAAAAAGCCTTGCTACGCGAGGAGTTGCCCACGCGCAGTTTTACCAATCCGCGGGATGTTTTGAAGGCCTTGGTTGATACCCCCCTTGAAGAACACCCCCACGTTTTGTTGAGTGACATCCGCATGCCTGGAGGTTCTGGCTTGGAGTTGTTGTCTGAAATCAAGCTCAAGCATCCAAGTATTTCAGTCATTGTCATGACGGCGTATTCTGATCTTGATAGCGCTGTTTCATCTTTTCAAGGCGGTGCTTTTGAGTACCTGCCCAAGCCCTTTGACGTGCCAAAGGCGGTGGATTTGGTCAAACGTGCGTTGGAAGAGGTGAATGCAAAAAGCACAGGAGACAGTTCCTCGCAAGAGACACCCGAGATGCTTGGGCAAGCACCAGCCATGCAAGATGTGTTCAGGGTCATTGGGCGTTTAAGTCAAAGCAACGTCACGGTACTGATCACCGGTGAGTCAGGCTCAGGCAAAGAGTTGGTGGCCCGAGCCTTGCATAAACACTCCCAACGCGCCAAGGGTACTTTTGTTGCAATCAATACAGCGGCCATCCCCAAAGATTTGCTTGAGAGCGAACTCTTCGGTCACGAAAGAGGTGCTTTCACCGGTGCACAAACGATGAGGCGAGGTCGCTTTGAGCAAGCTGAGGGAGGCACCTTGTTTCTAGATGAAATTGGAGACATGCCCTTTGATTTGCAAACGCGATTGCTGCGAGTTTTGAGTGATGGCAATTTTTACAGAGTCGGAGGACTCACCAGCATCAAGGCCAATGTTCGGGTGATCGCTGCAACGCACCAAGATTTAGAGCAGCGGGTCAAAGATGGTGCATTTAGAGAGGATTTGTTTCACCGTTTGAATGTCATTCGATTGAGATTGCCTGCTCTTAGAGAAAGAAAGGAAGACATCCCTGTATTGACGCATTTCTTTTTAAAGCAAAGTGCTGTTCAACTCGGTGTTGACCCCAAGAGGATCTCAGCTGCAGCCATGACAATTTTGACAGGCTTTCCTTTCCCGGGAAATGTTCGGCAGTTGGAGAACATCTGCCATTGGTTAAGTGTCATGACCCCCTCGCAAGTCATTGAGCCCAAAGACTTGCCCCCCGAGGCCTTGGAGTTTTACGCTCAACAACAAGGTCAAGTTCATTCGTCAAGTTTTGTGCCCGCAGCGACCCCGCTTAGCAGTGAAGATGTTTCTTTGAGTGCGCATTTAGAGATGCAAAAATCAAGCGTGTTGAATGTGACGGACCAAAGTTCAACGCCTCAAAATGCGTTTGCTGCTCAAACCACCCGTTGGTCAAACACCGAGGGCTTGGGTATCCATAAGTCGTCCAACCCCCACTTAGCCTTGGTCAATGGGAGTCAGTTTGAACCCAACGAATATGCAGGCTTTGAGGGTGGACAGGTCAATACCACATGGGAGCACTCATTGGAGATGGAGGCTGCCGCTTTGCTATCTTCTGGGCACAACGATGTTTGGGATATTTTGAGTAGAAAATTTGAAGCCAAGTTGATTCAAACGGCGTTGAGCAATACCAAGGGGCGAAGAATTGAGGCTGCATTGAAGCTGGGTATTGGCAGAAATACGATCACCAGAAAGATTCAAGAGCTGGGTTTGGAGGACTGAAGGCTGCAGACCCCTTCAAGCCTGTGCTCAAAGGGCTCTTTTTGGATCAACTGAGCAGCTTCACCCAGACAGGGGCATGGTCACTTGGACGCTCTTTTTTTCGGGGCTCTTTGTCGATTTCACACGCTTGGAGTCGACTCTGCAAGCTCTTGCTCAATAGAATGTGATCGATCCTCAGGCCTTTGTTGCGTCTAAAGGCTGCCTCCCTATAGTCCCACCATGAGAATTTTTTTTCTGTGGGGTGCAGATGCCTAAAGGCATCAAACAAATCCAAATCCAATAAATTTTGAAAGTGAGTTCTTTCTTGCTCTGTGCAATGGATGGTTCCAGCCAACTCCACTGGATCCCATACATCCAAGTCATCCCAGGTGATGTTAAAGTCACCCATCAATGCAATGGGTTCAGCACTCGCTGACAACGCGCGCACCCAACGGGTCAATGCATCAAGCCACTTCATTTTGTAAGCGAACTTGTCGCTCTCGGGGGATTGTCCGTTGGGGAAGTAAGCTCCAATGACCCGAACGCCTAATATGTTTGCGCTGATCACGCGCGCCATATCGTCTTCAAAGCCCACGATATTTTTTTGAATATCGCTTAGAGGGTGCTTGGAGATGATGGCGACACCGTTGTAGGTCTTTTGGCCAAAGAAGGATATTTCATAGCCTTTGTCAATAAAGGCCTGAGCAGGAAACTTGTCATCGGTGAGCTTGGTCTCTTGCAAGACCAAGACGTCTACTGCTTCTTCAGGAGTGTGACTCTCAAGCCACTCTAGAACGTGAGGCAGTCTCACGTTCAATGAGTTGACGTTCCAGGTGGCAAGTTTCACAGTGTGCAATCGTTTTAAATATGCATCGTTGCCAAACCACCCAAAACAAGCCCAACGCCACCCCTGACCATCATGATCTTTTGTAGCCAGGTTTTTCGAGTGATCAAGGCAATGGCAGCCAGTGCAATGGAGATCTGAAGCGCTGTGGTGGCTTGAGCCCAGCGGTGATACTGGTGCATCTCTTCATCTGACTTTTGATCCCACTCCGAGCTCTCATACTCTAGAGCTTCGGCATTTTTTTTGATCTCCGCTTTTTCAGATTTGTATCGCTTGATTTCTTCTTCGTAATGGTCTTTTTTGCTCGGAACAATTTCCATGGCCAGTTCACTTAAATTTTGCTTGCTACTTTTAGCCTGGTAATAATTCCACTGATTTGAGGCCTCGGTTTTTTTGATCGCCGCATTGTTTTTGTACAAGCCCGCATTGGCTTGTGTAGCACCTCCCATGTAACCAAAAATTGCGCCGATGGTTGCAATGATGGCTGTGTACATGGCAATTTGGCTGGTCATTGATTTAGAGTTGCCGTTCTCGGTGGCATGCTGCAAAGCATGGTTATGAGGTCCGTGTACTTCAAATCCTCCTTCCATTTTTTAATCCTTTAAAAACGTTTCAATGTCAAAAATCTAAAACGCACACCTTTGCTCGATGTGTGTTCTTCGCGGTGGATTTCTCTCCACTCTTGTCCCAATGCGGGTGCAAAGGCATCCCCTTTGACATCCAAATCGATTTGGGTCATCTCGATTGTATGGGCTAAAGAAAGGGTGTGAGCGTAAATTTGTGCCCCGCCAATCACCCAAATGGCGGGTGTAAGTGTATGTGTTTCGGGATCTATCTTTGACCAATGGGCTTGATGAAGCTCTTTGGCCATCTCAAGCGAGTGAACCGCAACAGCTCCTGGAGCAGACCAATGTATTTGTTTGGTCATGACCAAATTGAGCCTGTTGGGCAAGGGCTTGAATGCGCTGGGCAAGGAGTCCCATGTGTGTCGTCCCATCAAAACAGTTTGGCCGGTGGTGATTTTTTTGAAGTGGGCCAAGTCCTCAGGCAAATGCCAAGGCAGTTTGTTGTCCAGTCCAATGACCCCATCATTGGCACATGCAAAAATCAAATGTATGTCGGGGGCAAGCATGTCAATGGTCGCTGAATTAAACAGCCACGGCAGCTTTGATGGCCGCATGGCAATCGTAATTGAGCACTTCAAAGTCTTCAAACGCGTAATCAAAAATGGAGCTCGGTCTGCGCTTGATGTTCAACTTGGGGTAGGCAAAAGGCGCTCTAGAGAGTTGGAGCTCAACTTGTTCAAAGTGATTGGTGTAGATGTGGCAGTCCCCGCCTGTCCAAATGAACTCTCCAACGTCCAAGTCACACTGCTGAGCCACCATGTGGGTTAGCAAGGCGTAGCTGGCAATGTTAAAGGGGACACCTAAAAAAATATCTGCACTTCGTTGGTAAAGTTGGCAACTCAAGCGAGCCTTTTGGTGGGGCTCTAAGCTTGGGGCCACATAGAACTGAAAAAACGCATGACAAGGCATTAAGGCCATCTTGGACAAATCGGCCACATTCCAAGCGCTGACAATGATGCGCCTGGAGTCGGGATTGCTTTTGAGGGTATCAATGACTTGGGCAATTTGGTCGATGTGCTCTCCATTGGCAGCGGGCCAGCTGCGCCATTGAACACCATACACAGGGCCCAAGTCGCCATCTTCTTTGGCCCATTCGTCCCAGATGGAGACGCCTCGCTCTTTAAGCCAATTGTTATTGCTTGAGCCTGTCAGGAACCACAGCAGTTCTTGAACAATGGATCTGAGGTGTACTTTTTTGGTGGTCACCAAAGGAAAGCCCGCATTTAAATCAAAGCGCATTTGGTGTCCAAAAACACTGCGCGTTCCGGTACCTGTGCGATCTTGCTTGAACACGCCATGGGTGTAGACGTGTCGCATAAAGTCTTCGTATTGGCTAGGAATGAAGGGAGATGGATTCATGGTGCGGGTTCAAGAAAAAAGATTTGTTTTGAATGTACAAAGTCAAGGCGGGTCGTCTAAGCATGGATCAATCAATCATCACCACTCGGTTGGGGTTGAACGTGTTCAGAGGATCTAAGCAAACTTTAATTTGACGCATCATCTTTAAAGCAATTGGGTCTTTGTAGTGGGGTAAGGTTAAGACTTTTAAGCTGCCAATGCCATGTTCGGCCGATATGGAGCCGCCAAAGTGCTTGACCTGTTGATAAACCAAGGTGTTGACTGGGTCCTCAAAGGTCTCTAAAAAAACACTGGCAGGCATGTGAGCGGGGGATTGGACGTTGTAGTGCAAATTGCCGTCGCCCAGATGACCGAAATTGACCAGCTGTACACCAGGCACCAATTGACCAAGCGCATGGTCGGTGGTGCGCACAAACTCCGTGATGCTAGAGACCGGTAAAGAGATGTCGTTTTTGATGTTCAGCCCTTCCATGGCTTGCGCCATGGTGATGCTTTCACGGATATGCCACAAATGCTTGGCCTTTTGTAGGCTGTCTGCAAGGATGGCGTTGCTGGCCAAGCCACTCTCCATGGCCTGGGAGAGCAAATTTTCAAGCTGTTGGCTTGCATGCGCTTGTGACTCGCTGTCAGAGAGCTCCAAAAGCACACACCAAGGTGAATTTGGAAACGGGCAGGCCAATTGAGGAATGTGTTTGCCAACCAAGGACAAGGAGAACTGGTTCATCACTTCGTAGCCCGTCAATTGAGCTCCCAAGGCTTGATGGGACTGGGTCAGTAAACTTACGCAACGCTCCAAGTCATCGACGGCCACCCACGCAGTCAGTGTGGACAGAGGCTTGGGGTAGAGTTTCAAGGTGGCCGCTGTGATGATGCCCAAAGTGCCTTCTGCGCCAATGAAGAGGTTTTTTAAGTCGTAGCCCGTGTTGTCTTTCCGAAGACCACTCAGTCCACTGTAGATCTCACCACTTGCGCTCACCACCTCCAAGCCCAGACACAGCTCACGTGTGTTGCCGTATCTGAGCACCTGTGTGCCACCCGCATTGGTTGATAAATTGCCCCCAATCGTACAACTGCCCTCCGAGCCTAGGCTTAAGGGAAACAGCAGCCCTGCATGGCTGGCCGCTTCTTGAATTTCTTGTAACACACATCCCGCTTGAACCGTGATGCTCAGGTTGGCTGTATCGATGGCCTGAATGGCTCTCATGCGTTTAAGAGACAACAACACTTGTTGTCCGCTCTCATCTGGAATAGAGCCTGCAACCAAACCCGTGTTGCCGCCTTGAGGCACGATAGAGGTCTTGTGAGCGACACACGCTTTGACGACTTGAGCCACTTCTTGGGTATTGGCTGGACTTGCCACGCACAATGCGCGACCCTTGGATCGCTTTCGCCAATCAAGCTCAAAGGCGCTTAAATCGCCTTTCATCAAGACATGCGAGGTTCCTAGAATGGTTTGAAGCTCTGAGATTAATGACATGGGATCAAAAGGAACTTTGCGTTGGAGACATTTTCAGGATTGAATTTTAAGTGCAATGCGCTTGGGCTGCTTGGAACCGGTACTTCACATGCAAAGCGCAACTGATAAACAAAACCAGACACAAACTCAGCTCTATCAGTGCCATGGCGCTAGAGGGCCATGGGTCGGAGTAGGCGCGAACGACGCCTTCGATAAAATACAGCCAAATCACCAAGCTTACCCATCTGAAGGTGTATAGGCGACGTTTTAAAAACCCGCTCAATGGGATCGCCAAGGGCAGCGCTTTCAGAGCGAGCAAAGAGCCGCCTGGTTTGATCGGCGCCCAAAAAAGCTCCCACATCACACACAGTGCGATCAGCAGCAGCAAGCTCACCACGGCCACGCGTTGGCTCAACAAGACCTTGGCAGACGCCTGAGGGCTTGGTGTGTTCGAAGACGGCGTGGTGCTTTCTTCATTGAAATGATCTGACATATGGTTTTTTATCCGGGGCCCTAAGGCCAGTGAAGGGGTCGGCGTTTTGGGCACATTGCCAGGCGTTCAAGCATCCATTGCAATCTGAGCGGACTAAAGAATCAGGCCAATGAATTTGCGCCTTTGAGCACATGAGGACCTCTTGGCCCATGAAGGACGCATTTTGACACTCTTGACTGCACGGGAGCACTCGATTGTGGCTTATTTTCAAGCTTTTTTTGCCAGGCAAGGACTTCGAGGGCATCAAAGTGGTGTCAAAATACACATACTTTATGACTAAATTAATCGCCTTCACGCCCCCCTCATTGCACACTCGAATTCCTTGGCGCCATATGCTGAGCGTTTTGTTGGAGCGCTTCAAGCATGAGAAGCTGGCGCAGACCGCTGGCAGTCTGACGTTCACCACAACCATGGCTTTGGTGCCCTGTTTGACGGTTGCATTGGCTATTTTTACGGCCTTTCCCTTGTTCAATCAGTTTCAAATGCTGCTGCAAAATTGGCTAGTTCAAAGCTTGATTCCTGAGAGCATTGCCAGGCAAGTGCTCGGTTATTTGACCCAGTTTTCCAGCAAAGCCAGCAGGGTGGGGTTTTTTGGATTTGGGGTGCTTTTTATCTCTGCGTTCACGATGGTCTACACCATAGATCGAACGCTCAATGCCATTTGGCGGGTCAAAAAAAGACGGGCTTTGAGTCAGCGAATATTGTTGTATTGGTCGGCCATGACATTGGGGCCCATGGTCTTGAGTTTGGGTGTGGTGTGTTTGTACTCCATCTCCAATGTCTCAAAAGACTTTATGGGCTCGGACACTGCATTCATTAAATTGATGCTCTCGGGCTTGGAGTTCTTGCTTTGGGTGTTGGGCGTGAGCGCCCTTTATCGCTACATTCCCAACGTCAGTGTGCCCTACCGGCATGCGCTTCTTGGGGGTCTTTGGGTCACGAGCGCCATCGAATTTGCCAGGCACTGGGTCACCCTTTATTTGACCAAAATACCCACGGTTTCTATGATTTACGGGGCGTTTGCAACCTTGCCCATTTTGTTGCTTTGGATTTATACCGCTTGGCTCATTATCTTGATTGGGGCGGTTTTTGTGTCCGCACTGCCCAGTGTGCTCAGTGGTCGATGGCGTTCTACCCAAGGCGTTGGGATGTCCTTTGACCTGGCGTTGGAGAGCTTAAAGTGCCTTGAGCAAGTTTTGCAGACTGAAAAAAAGGGATGGGGTCTCAACGAATTGGCCTTTAACTTGGGCGTTGACCCCATTGAGTTGGAGTCCATCATGGAAGGCTTGGTGGAGATGGATTGGGTGGGATTGCTTGCCGAAGAGGAGAGCAGAATACCTAGGTTTGTCCTCTTGATGGATCTGGGTAAAGTGGACATCATGCCACTGGTGGATTATTTTTTGTTGTCAGAGCAGCGCATGCCCCATGCCTTAAAACAATCATGGCAAGCGCTCAAGGTGGCAGAGGTTTTGGCAGGGTTTAAGCCTTTGGACAAAGAGGCTCATGCTTAAGAGGCTCAGCCAGCCCTCAAAAAGCCCCCAGTGCAGGGGAGCCCAAGGCGTTTTCTCTAGGCTTTCCAAGAGCGGCTGCTGGGGCGGATGGTGGACTTCAATATTAAAAGGAGAAAGACATGAAGGTCAGTGATATTTTGCGCGTCAAGGGCGGGACCGTTTACACCGTAGATGTTCAAGAGCCACTTTCTTTGGCGGTGGACATGATGGCGCAAAAGGACATTGGTTCATTGGTCGTCACCGAACATGGTGATGTGGTGGGCATGCTCACTTTCAGAGAAGTGATTCAGTGGGTGGTTAAGAACCAAGGCAGCACGGGCACAACCATTGTCAGAACGGCCATGGACGATGCGCCTTTGACGTGTACACCAGAGACGGATTTGGATGAAGTCAGGCGCATGATGCTTGAGCGGCACGCCAGGTACATGCCCGTCATGAGCAAGAGAATGCTCATGGGTGTGGTGAGCTTTTACGATGTGGCCAAGGCTGTGGTGGACAGCCAAAACTTTGAGAACAAAATGCTCAAAGCCTACATCAAAGATTGGCCCACGGAGCAAGAGTCCAGTGGCGCAAATTGAGTCAATCAAGTCTGACTTTTCCCTCTAAAGAGAACAAATGACTGCTTTTTTCGTTCAGCAATGACTCGGGCTTGCCAGAGCGTGGATAATAGAGGTCTATGAGCGGTAATACATTTGGACATTTATTCACGGTCACCAATTTCGGTGAGTCCCACGGCAAAGCAATAGGTTGCATTGTCGATGGCTGTCCTCCAGGCATGCGTTTGAGCGAGGAGGATATCCAGCCCGACTTGGATCGACGTCGCCCAGGGACCAGTCGCTTTGTGACGCAGCGCCAAGAGAGTGATCAAGTTCAAATTCTCTCGGGTGTTTATGAAGGGCACACCACAGGGACCCCCATCGCTTTGTTGATTCCCAACACTGACCAGCGAAGCAAGGACTATTCTGAGCTTTTGCAAACCTTTAGGCCTGGACATGCGGATTACACCTACACCCAAAAATATGGTGTGCGCGATCCCAGAGGGGGAGGTCGCTCATCTGCAAGGTTGACCGCACCGATGGTTGCGGCAGGCGCTGTTGCAAAGAAATGGTTGTTTGAAACCTTCTCTACAAAGTTTCAGGCCTGTATGGTTCAAATTGGGGAGCAGTCGATTGACTTTGAAGAGTGGTCCCATGTGCATGACAATCCCTTTTTTGCCCCCATCAAGGATGTGGCCTATTTAGAAGCCTACATGGACACGCTCAGAAAGTCTGGGGACTCCTGCGGCGCCAAAATCCGTGTCACAGCGACAGGCGTTCCTTTGGGTTTGGGAGAGCCTTTGTTTGACAAACTGGACGCCGACATTGCGTGGGCCTTGATGGGCTTGAACGCGGTCAAAGGGGTCGAGATTGGCAGTGGGTTTGGCTGTGTGAGCCAAAAGGGCTCCTTTCATGGCGATGAGATGACGCCAAGCGGTTTTAAAACCAATCACGCCGGGGGTGTGCTTGGCGGAATCAGCACGGGGCAAGATCTTGAGGTCCATATAGCCATCAAACCCACAAGTTCTATTTTGATTGCCAAAGAGTCCATTGATCTCAACGGTCAAAGCACCTCCGTTCTCACCAAGGGGAGACACGATCCTTGTGTGGGCATCAGAGCAGCACCGATTGCAGAGGCTTTGCTGGCTTTGGTGGTCATGGACCATGCACTCAGACACCGAGCGCAATGCGCTGATGTGCAGTGGCCTTTGACCCCGATTGCAGCGCAAGCGCCCAGCATCTAGAGCCGTGCTTGGCGTGTGAACTTGCTGTGAATGCATTCTTGAGTTTCCAACTCTTTAAAAGACTGAGCCCCTTGGTCGCTTTTGCGGCTTTATCGGCCAGTTACTTTTCGCACATTGGATTTTTCAATCCCTACCTCTCCTTGTGGCTCAAAGATCAGGGCATGACGCTTTGGGCCATAGGTTTGATGGGCTCCATGCAGTCTTTGAGTCGAATCATTGCGCCTTACCTGTGGGGGTGGCTGAGTGACCATACGGGGCAACGTGTTTTGTTGTTGAGGGCCTCTGCCGCGCTGGCTCTTCTTGGCTCCTTGGGTCTGTCTTTTAACGAACTGCCTTGGTTGGTGGGGATGCTTTTTTTCATGTTTCTCAACACCAGTGGCATGATGCCCATGACAGAGGCGGCACTGTCACATTGGGTGAGTGTGGGCGGTGTATTTGATACCCATAAATATGGTCGCGTGAGGCTTTTTGGTTCAGTGGGTTTTTTGCTGACGGTTTGTTTTGCAGGTGCCTGGTTTGAAAACCATGGCATGAAAGACTTTGCGCTTTGGGCCACATTGACCATTCTTGCGGTCAATGTGAGCGTCTGGGCTTTGCCCAATGTGCGCGAAAGCGTTCATGTTCAGGACGATGAAACGTCGGTTGTGAGAGAGCTCTTTAAAGCGCACAACGCATGGTTTTTTGCAACGGTGTTTTTTCATGTGCTCGCGCACATGTGCATCTATTTTTATCTCTCCTTGTACCTGGATCATTTGGGTTACAGCAAGACCATGATTGGTCTTCTTTGGGGTGTGGGCGTGATCGTGGAAATTGGCGCCTTTTACACGCAAAGCCGCTGGATTCATCGTTTCTCTTTGGGGCAATGGTTGATGATCTGTTGCGCCTGCATGGTGCTTCGAATGGGGCTGACCTCTTTTTGTAGTGAATGGCTGAGTTGGTTATTTTTGGCGCAAGCCTTGCACGGCATCACCTTTGCGGTCCAGCACAC
>CANJNC010000043.1 GCA_947475685.1 Comamonadaceae bacterium
TGGCCGCACTCACCGCATCAAAACTGACCGCTGCAGGATCCCCCTGCGCTTGAGAGATGATGTCAACTGCGCTTTGAGTGGCCCAACTTTGCAGCTGCTCTTTGGCGGCCGCGCGAAACGTGTCTGCTGCTGCCAAAAGCACGCTTGCACCAGAGTCGCTGATAAAGCGTGTGAGTTTGCCAACCGAGGTCGTTTTGCCCGCCCCATTGACCCCCGCCACCATGATCACAAAGGGGCTTGCTCTGGAGAAGTCCATTTTGCCTTCCAAGGGTGTCAACAATCGACACATGGACTCGCTCAGTAAGGCTTTGACGGCTTTGGGGTCAACGAGACCGTGCTTTTTGACTTGGGCTTGGAGCTCTTTGAGTAAATAATCGGTCGCCTTGACGCCTGCGTCTGAGAGCAGCAAGGCCTCTTCGAGTTGCTCAAAAAGCGCTTCGTCAATTTGAGTGCCGACAAAGACTTGAGCGAGGTTGGAGCTGGTTTTTTTGAGCCCTTGGGCCAAACGTTTGACCCAAGGCAGAGCTTGAGCGTCTTCTTTGCCGAGGACCTCTTGTTTTGTGGCAGAAAGGTCTTTTTTCTTAAATAAACTAAACATTGACAATCAGTTTCTACAATAGCGTGTATGGGGCACTCTTCGCTAAGCGTGTGGTGCTCTTGAGTGAGACAAGGATCTTAAACCTTTTACAGGATCGGCAAACGGTGATGCAGGGAAAAAACAAAATAATGCAATACGCTTTCAAAGCGTCTCGAATTTTAGGTGTTTTCGTGTCCATTGGCGCGGTCTTGGCCATGCCCAGTTGGGCTTTGAGTCCAGACCCCATGGCTTTGAAAGCGCATGGGATTCATGTGAGCACCTTGGACAACGGCTTGACCGTGGTGGTCAAGCCCGATTCAAAAGCGCCCACAGCCGTTCACATGCTGTGGGTCAAAGTGGGCTCCATGGACGAGGTCGATGGGTACACTGGCATTGCGCACATTTTGGAGCACATGATGTTCAAAGGCACGCCAAGCGTGCCTGCGGGAGAGTTTTCTAAAAAAGTAGCCGCCCTTGGGGGCCGTGAGAACGCCTTCACCGACAAAGACTTCACGGGTTATTTCCAGCAAATTCCGTCCTCCAAGCTGGAAAGTGTCATGAAATTGGAGGCCGATCGATTTGCCAATAACAGTTGGCCCGATGAAGAGTTCGTCAAAGAGTTGGAAGTGGTCAAAGAGGAGCGGCGCATGAGAACCGATGACGCACCTCGTTCAAAGTTGTATGAGCAATTGGAGGCCACCCACTGGCTGGCCAATCCCTACAGGCGCCCCATCATTGGTTGGATGGAGGACTTGAATTCAATGACCCCCAAGGACGCCAGAGATTTTTATCACGCATGGTACGCGCCCAACAACGCTGTATTGGTGGTGGTGGGCGATGTGGATGTCAAGCAGGTTCAAGACTTGGCCAAGACCTACTATGGCCATTTGCCACAAAAGGTCTTGCCTGTGCGTAAGCCGCGCAGCGAGCCACCACAACATGGTGTGCGTCGTGTGAGTTTGAAGGCGCCCGCTGAGCAAGCCTATGTGTTGCTCTCTTGGCGTGTGCCTGGTTTCACGGGATTTGACCAAGAGACGCACAACAAAGAGGCCTTGGCCTTGACGGTCTTGTCTGCCGTGCTCGATGGGTATGAAGGCGCACGTTTGGACCGTGCGCTTACTCAAGGCGCCAAGAGCGTGGCTCAAGAGGCCAATTCCTACTACGACTTTGCGGGGCGAGGGCCGCAAATTTTTATCCTCGAAGCCGTGCCCAAAGCGGGCGTTGGATTGTCCCTTCTTGAAGAGCGGCTCAAAGCACAAATCCAAAAAATTGCAAAAGAGGGCGTGAGTGAGTCCGAGCTCAAGCGCGTGAAAGCACAATATGTGGCGCAGGCCGTTTACAAGCGCGATTCTTTTTTCAATCAAGCTCAGGAAATGGGCGCATTTTGGGCAAGAGGATTGCCACTGGACACGAACGATTTATTGATGGGTCCGCTTCAAGAGGTCAGCTCTAAAGAAGTGCAAGCAGTCGCTGCCAAGTACTTCAGCGACGACACCTTGAGTGCGGCCTATCTCTTGCCTGAGCCCCTGGACCCCAAGACCCAAAAAAGACAAGAACAAGCCAAGCGCATGGCTGGAGTTGGGAAATGAACGCTCATCAAAGCACAGGTTTAAATTTTTTCAAGTTCTCCATCCCAATGGGGTTCTTGGCGCTTGCCTTCTTCGCCCAAGAGGCTTGGAGCGCTTTACCCATCGAGCGCGAAAAGCTGCAAGGGGGCTTGGAGGTGTATTGGGTCAATGTTCAATCCTTGCCCATGGTCGATATTCAAATTGATTTTGATGCGGGTGCTCGAAGAGACCCTGTGAATAAAGTAGGCCTGGCCTCGGTGGTTTCATTGATGCTCAACAAAGGCGTGACGTCTCAGGGCAAAAAGCCAGCCCTTGATGAAAACGCACTGGGCCAAGCCTGGGCTGATTTAGGGGCTGTTTTTATAGCAAGCGCTGGGGACGATCGAATGAGCATTTACATACGCTCCTTGAGCCAAGCGTCTGTATTGAACGAAGCCATGGCACTGGCTTATCGACAAATTGCCGCGCCCGCTTTCAGCGCCTCTATTTGGTCTCGTGAAAAAACACGCTTGTTGTCTGATTTGAAAGAAAGCTTGACGCAACCCGCCCCAGTGGCGGCGAGGGCTTTTAAACAAGCCGTGATGCAATCCCACCCGTATGGGCGTTCGATGTCTGAGGATTCAATCCAACGCATTGACGCGCGCGATTTAAAAGCGTTTCACTCGAGTTTCTTGAGCGCATGTGGAGCCAAAATCAGTTTGGTCGGTGCTTTGAACCGCGAGCAAGTGTTAAAAATTGCCAACGGATTGGCTCAACAACTCAAACCCAGCCAGCGGTGTGCAGATTCTTCTTCGCTTGAAGCCAGCCATGGACCCGCGCACTACAACACGCTCAGTGCGAGTGGGTTTGAAGCGGTCAAACCCCTTGAGAAAGCACAACGCATCCATATCGCTTTTAACTCCGCACAGTCACATGTTTTGATCGGTCAACCCGGCATCGAGCGGGCAGATGCGAGGTATTTTCCATTGACCGTTGGCAACTATATTTTGGGCGGAGGGGGCTTTGTGTCAAGACTCACGGAGCAAGTTCGTGAGAAAAGAGGTTTGAGTTACAGTGTTTACAGCTACTTCACCCCAGCATTGCAAGCGGGACCCTTCACCATTGGACTGCAGACCCGAGGCGATCAAACCGAGCAGGCAATAAAGGTGGTGCAAGATGTCTTGCAAGAGTTTGTGAGTGAGGGGCCCACGCAAGAGGAGCTTCAGGCGGCCAAAGACAATTTGATGGGTGGTTTTGCTTTGAGAATTGACAGCAATAAAAAGCTTTTGGACAATGTGGCCAATATGGCGTGGTACCACTTGCCACTGGATTATTTGCAGACGTGGAGCGCTGAGGTTCAAAAGGTGAGCGTCAAAGACATTCACCAAGCCTTCAAAGGGCTCATTGACCCCCACAAACTGGCAACCGTTGTGGTGGGCGTCAAGCCTTGAGCACGCATGAGTTGCGCATCATTGGCGGGCTTTGGAAGCGCTCCAAGATCAAGGTCTTGGAGCGCGAGGGTCTTCGACCGACACCTGACCGGGTGCGTGAGACGTTGTTCAACTGGTTGGGGCAGGATTTGACGGGTTTGTCGTGCGTGGATGTCTTTGCGGGGACAGGTATTTTGGGCTTAGAGAGCGCCTCGCGCGGTGCAAAGTCGGTTCAACTCTTTGAGCTGGACAAGGCACTGTGCCAGGCCATTGAGTTTCACATCCAACGCTTCAAAGCCCAAGGGCTGGTTTTAAAAAAAACAGATGGTGTGCAAGGCCTGATTCGCTTGCCCAAAGCGTCGCTGGACGTGGTGTTTATAGACCCGCCCTTTCAAAGCGAGTTGTTCGCCCCAGCAATGAAAGCGGCCACTGGCGCGCTCAAGGACTCGGGCCTGATGTATGTGGAGTCCCCTCAAAAGCTAGCTTCTGATGTGCTCATGGGCTTGGGACTTGAGTGCCTAAAGTATTTAAAAGCGGGGCAAGTACACGCTCACTTATTGCATAGAATAAAGCCAGACGGCTAATGCCTTGTCCGAATGCCCGCAGGCAAGAGCAGGCGCAGAGTGGATTTTTTTCTAGGAAGCGAGGTCCTTGGATGTCTCAGACTGTGAAAGCTATTTATCCCGGTACGTTTGACCCCCTGACATTGGGTCACGAAAACATCATCGTGCGAAGCGCGCAGATGTTTGAGCATGTCATTTTGGCGGTTGCTCATGCGCATCACAAAAAAACGCTGCTGACTCTTTCCCAGCGCATTGAGCTTGCGCAAATAGCGCTTAAAGATCACCCCAATATTGAGGTCCTTGGATTTGAGGGCTTGGTCAAAGATTTTGCCCTTGAGCAAGGTGCCAAGGTGATGATTCGAGGCGTGCGCTCGATGACGGACTTTGATTATGAGAGTCAATTGGCGGGGATGAACCGACTGCTCGCCCCTCAGTTGGAGACAATTTTTTTAACCCCAGAGCCACAATTTCAGTCTTTGTCCAGCACCCTGATCCGAGAGATTGCAAGCCTTGGGGGTGAAGTTTCCCAATGGGTTTCTGCACCGATTGATCTTGCATTGAGAGAAAAATTCAAGGCTTGAGTGGTGAGCTTTCTCAAGTAAAGTTTCATTTGTTTAAAGAAATGGTTTGTTTTTTATGGCTTTGATGATCACCAGTCAATGCATCAATTGCGATGTGTGTGAGCCCGAGTGTCCCAACCAAGCCATTTACTTTGGGGAGCAGATCTATGAGATCGACCCGCATAAATGCACAGAGTGCGTTGGACATTTTGGCGAGCCCCAATGCGTGCAAGTCTGTCCTGTTCAATGCATTCCTGTCAACCCCGATGTGGTTGAATCCCAATCCGAATTGATGAACAAATACCACCGCCTGATGGCGTAAGCTGCGTCCTCTTCAGATCAAGCCCTTGCCCCTAAGAGCCATCTCATTGAGCGCAGGACTCAGGGCGAGGGGGTTTGGGTCTTGGCGGCTTGGAGGTGTGAATTTTTAAGGTCGCACGGCTCATCTCCCCAAGGATCAGATCTTCAAATGCGCCCAGCGTGCGCTCAAGACATTCATCGATGGCCAAGCGTTGTTCGGTCGAGGGTTTTTTCAACACCCAGTGAATCACCTCAGACTTGACGCCTGGGTGACCAATGCCAAGCCGAAGCCTCCAATATTGGTCGCTGCCCAATTGCGCATGGATGTCTCTGAGTCCATTGTGTCCTGCATGAGAGCCCCCGAGCTTTAATTTGGCTTGCCCTGGTGTCACATCGAGCTCATCGTGGACCACTAAAATTTCTTGTGGCTCGATTTTAAAAAACTTGGCAATCGCACTCACCGACTGACCCGACAGGTTCATGAAGGTCTGGGGCTCTAAAAGCCACAAGCTTTGCTCCTTGAATTGCACTTTGGCACACAGGGCTTTGAAGTTTTTCTCATAATGAAGAGGTGTTTTTAATTTTTCGCTTAAACGCTCAATCCACCAAAATCCCGCGTTGTGTCGAGTTTGGCTGTATTCGCTTCCCGGGTTGCCGAGTCCGACAAAGAGTTTGATCATGATGTGAGCGATTGTAAAAGAGGACCGAGCCAAGTGGGGGCTTGGATGATCGTAAAACGCATCAAAAAAACGGCCTCAGGGGCCGTTTCTTGATGGATTAAAAACAAGGCCCTTTGGCGTTTATTTTTTACCTTCGGGTTTTTTGGCATCGGCAACTGGCGCAGCGGCAGCCTCTACCTCAGCGGCCACGGACACCACAGAGACCAAAACGGGGTTTTTCTTGCCGTGTGTCACAGCAGTTACGCCCTCGGGCAGCTTGATGTCTTCCAAATGCAAGGAGGTTCCCTTTTTGAGGTTCGACAAATCGACTGCAATGAACTCAGGCAACTGAGAAGGCAGGCAACTCACCTCAAGCTCAGTGATCACCAAGTTGATCAAACAGCCATCCGCTTTGACAGCGGGTGAGGTCTCTTGTCCACTAAAGTGCAGTGGCACTTTCATGGTGAGTTTGGTGGAGGCGTCAACACGTTGAAAATCCACGTGCATGACTTGTTGTTTATAGGGGTGGTACTGCACATCTCGCAAGAGCACTTTGCTCTCCTTGCCACTGATCTCCATGTCAAGAATGGTGGCGTGAAAGGCCTCTTTTTTCAAGGTATACCACAAGGCATTGTGATCGAGTTCGATCAACAAGGGTTCGGTGTTTCCACCATAGACGATCCCTGGGGTACGTCCAGTAATGCGCAGACGGCGGCTCGCACCCGTCCCATTTTTAGCGCGTTCAAAAGCTACAAATTTCATAAATCACTCCAATTGAGTCCACCGCGACCAGTGTGACTCGGTCTTTTAAATAACAAGCACGGTAAGGTGCCCATCCCCCTTTTTTTGCTCTCCGCTTTGGAGGTACTCAACGCTCCTTAGAACAATTGATCCTGATCGGAGAACAAACTCATGACCGACTCTCCTTTGGCGATGCGTTGAATCGTCTCGGCGATCAACGCGGCCACAGAGAGTTGGCGAATCTTTTTGCATTGCTGCGCTTCCTTGCTTAAGGGAATGGTGTTGGTGATCACCACCTCATCCAAAGCGTCCCCTTTGGCAATGCGTTCAATGGCAGGGCCGGAAAAAATCGGGTGCGTGCAATACGCGTAAACTTTCCTAGCTCCCCTTTCCTTTAAGACTTCGGCTGCTTTGACCAAGGTGCCTGCTGTGTCAATCATGTCATCCATGATGACGCAATTTCTGCCTTCAATGTCTCCAATGACGTTCATCACTTCGGACACATTGGCCTTGGGACGGCGTTTGTCAATGATGGCCAAATCGCAGTTGAGTTGCTTGGCCAAGGCGCGCGCTCTGACCACACCACCCACATCGGGGGAGACCACCATCAAATTTTCATAATTCTTTTGCCTCAAGTCGCCAAGCAACACGGGAGAGGCGTAAATGTTGTCTACTGGGATGTCAAAAAAACCTTGGATTTGATCTGCATGCAAATCCATGGTGAGTACGCGAGCGACACCTACAGTTTCAAGAAGATTGGCGACCATCTTTGCTGAAATCGGCACCCTTGACGAGCGGGGTCGGCGATCTTGCCTAGCGTATCCAAAATACGGGATGACTGCGCTGATTCTCTCAGCCGATGCCCTTTTTAAGGCGTCAACCATGATCAGCAATTCCATTAGATTTTCATTGGTCGGCGCACAGGTTGATTGAACAACAAACACGTCTCTGGCGCGCACATTTTGATGCAACTCAACCGTGACCTCGCCATCTGAGAATCGACCCACCGTTGCACCGCCCAGTTCAGTGCCCATATGGGTCGCAATTTCCTGCGCCAATGCAGGGTTTGCATTGCCAGTAAAGACCATGAAATCGGGGTTGGTGAGGTTCGACATAAAGACGCTTGTTGTTAAAAACGATCAGCAGACTGCATCAACAAAGCTCTAAGCGTCAGGGTCTTAAATGAACTAAGACAAAAACTCCAAGGCGATGCCACTCAAAAAAATGGCAGGGGAGGAAGGACTCGAACCCTCGCATGCCGGAATCAAAATCCGGTGCCTTGACCAACTTGGCGACTCCCCTACGCGACCCCAAGACAAATATCTCGAAGTCTTTAATCGTCCAAGGAAATCCATTCATTTAAAGGATGGATTTCCAAATTGCTGCAAACCTTCACCTGCCAATCTTCTGGCGCCTTTGGGAGCTCAAAAGGGCGATCCAGTTTCGCAAAAACTGCACTGCCAGAACCGGTCATTTTTGGACTCAAGCCCAAGGATTTTATCCAATCCATGGCGCGGTTCATCTCAGGGCATAGCTTTTGAGCCACGGGCTCTAAATCGTTGCGCCCAAAGTCAAAGATAACATCAGCAAAGTCTGATATTGTAGCAGTTTTAGTCGACCTTTGAAGAGTGGGATCGCTAAAAATCAAGCGAGTCTCCAAGCCAGCGAGGGGTTTGACGATTAAAAATTGTGCCTTGGGAACCACAATGGGCGTCAATTGCTCTCCAATGCCTTGTGCGAAGGCATTTTGTCCAAATAAAAAAAATGGCACATCCGCACCCAATTGAAGTCCCAGGGGGAGGAGTTTTTTGACGGGCCACTTCAAGCCCCACAATTGATTGAGCGCGAGCAAGGTGGCGGCCGCATCCGATGAGCCACCTCCCATGCCTGCTTGGGCTGGGATGTTTTTTTCAATGGCAATGGTGGCGCCAAGCTTTGTTTGAGAGACTTGTTGCAGCAATCGAGCGGCTTTGACAATCAAATCATTTGCTGGCAAAGGTCTATTGAGATCGATGCGTTTGATTTGTAGACTGTCAGAGAGTTCAAAATTCAAGACATCAAACCAATCGATCAAGGTAAAGACAGACTGAAGTTCGTGATAGCCATCAGCGCGTTGAGCGGTGATGTGTAAAAATAAATTCAGCTTGGCTGGAGCCAAGACGTGTTGAAGCACAGGTGTGGTTTGGGTTGGGGTGTGCATGTGCGTTTGCGTTTGCGTATGCGTATGCGTATGCGTACTTTGACTCATGGGGACGCAGCTTCGTTCAAAATCATTTTGATGCTCACAGCAGGCTCGCTTTGTGGACCAGACAATTTGAGTGCGACTTTGGTGTTTCCCCCCAAGTCCATGAGCTGCCAACCGGGGATCTGTTCATCTTGACCTTCAAGCCAGCGCAAAATATTTTGCAAAGGAAGCTCTGTCCCTAGCCACTGCTGGACCAAAGCAGACAAGTTGGGGTACAGGCGCGTTGGGGGGCTCATATCGGTGCTTTGAAGCAAAGCGGAGGCTTGACTCCAAGTGATCAGGGCAGAGGTCGTGCCAAAAGGGCCCAGTAGACGCAACTCACCACTGTTGACATCCGTGTCAAGTTCAAAAGATGCACTGATTCTTTTGGCCGGAGAGGATTGAATTTCAATCAACAGACGCCCTTCAAAGTGTGAGCCAGGTGTGTGGGTCGTTTGGTGCTGGGTTTGGGTGCCCGGTGTTTGGCAGGCACAAAGCATGAACGTGCAAAACACCAAGGTGAGAGCAGTTTGACTGTAAGCGGTGAAGGCGTTTTGGACCGAGTGTTGAAAATCCTTTGCACCTTGGATTTTTTGCAAGGCTTGGCAAAAAGAAACTCCAAGCTCAAGCACGATGCCCATGCATCTCACCATAGAGGAGGGGCAACCAAGGGTTTTCAAATCTTAATGCCCAGACGTTTAAGCGTTTCTTTCAAGACTTCATTGTCCGGGGATTTGGCCAAAGCGGTTTGCCAGAGTTTAAGGGCCTCTTCTTTTTGCCCTAGGAGAAACATCACTTCGCCAAGATGGGCGGCAATATCGGCATCGGGTTTAAGACTGTGGGCTTTTTGTAAGATGGCCAAAGACTCTTTGAGTCGTCCCAATCGGAACTCCACCCAACCTAAGCTGTCCATGATAAAGGGGTCTTCAGGAACCAATTCGAGTGCTTTGACGATGTATTCCCGTGCTTGATCAAGACGCAAGTTGCGATCAGCCAAAGAGTAGCCCAATGCGTTCAAAGCGGCATGGTAGGTGGGGTTTCTTTTGATGATCATCTTCAGCGCCAATTCCATCTCTTCAACGAAATTGAGCTTTTCATAAGCCATCGCCAACTCGTAGGCGGTATCGTCATCCTTTGGATTTTCTTTAAAGGCCTCTTTGAGAATGTCCAGTGTTTTCGAGAACTCTTTTTGATCGCGATAAATTTGCACCAAAGCCATCCATTTGCTGCGTCGCTCGGCAGAGGTTTGCTCAGGCAAAGTTCTAATCAAGTCAATGGCGCTTTGCGCTTGACCTTTCTTGTTCAGGATCAATGCGCGTTGAACGAAGGCATTGACTTTAGAGGGCCCCTCAGTGATCATTGCAAGCCATTTTTCCGCTTGCGCGAGATCGCCACTTTGGTTGGCTATTTGAGCCAAGCCAAAGTAAGCCTGGGAGGCCTCTCGCTCGTCCATGGCAACGGGTTTGGACGCTTGGACATCAAGAAATTTTTTGAAGTGGGCTTCTGCCTCTGTGAGAGATTCATTCTCTAATTGAGCAGTTGCCAAATAAAGCCAGGCCGGGGAGAAGTCTGCGTGTTTTTGTACCAAAATTTGCAACTGCCCAATGCCATGCTTGAGTTGTTGATTTTGAAGCAGGACTTTGGCATATGCAAAATGAAGATCAAGATCTACGGGGGGTGACTTTTGCGAAAAAAAACGTTGAAGAAAGTTCTCAGCCTCGACGTGCCTGAGTTCCATGAGGCCCAAGGCCAGCCAAAGGGGGTCGGAGGATTTTGGCTCGAGTTGATGGGCTTTTTGAGCCGCCGTCATCGCCGCTACTTGGTCATTGGCCAAGAGTCGCATGTGTCCGATGGTGGTCCATACAGAAGCGGACAGTGGTTTGGTGGCTTTAAAGCCCTCTAGGGCCCGCTCCACCACTTGAGCTGCCAAGGCTTTGTTGCTTACTCTTGCAAACTGCCTGGGAATGGAGCGGATCAACTCAAGCTTTTCTTCCTTGGGGGTGATTAAAAGCAGTCGACCCAAGGCTTGTTCTGTCTCAGGCAATTGATTGAGGGCAATCAATATTTGAACCACATATTGATTCGCTCCTTGGGAGTTGGGGTGAGATTCGCGCCAAGACATGGCCGCCTCTAAAGCGGCCTGACCCGAGCGTGACTTCAGGGCAATCTCAATGGCGCGCTCAAAGGCTTTCTCATCGCCTGACTTTTTAGCAACGTCCAAAAGCAAAGCGTAACCTGTTGGGGCCTGTCCTTGGAGGACATTCATTTCTCCCAAAAGAATCTCAAACATCCACTGTGCGCTCAAAGCGGAGTTGCCAGCGCTTTGTTCACCGTTGACTTTGGGCGCTTTGCTGGGGGTCGCTTTGGGTTGGGCCCAGGACATTTGAGTAACCAGGCACATGGCAAGTACGCCCCACATTGCATTTGATCTTTGGGGCGCACTGCAGGGTGCTTGAGCGCGTTTGATAAGGATGTCGTTGTGGGTCATGTTGATATTCAAAGCGGTTTGCGCTTGGGCGTTTTTATTAACCCAAAGTACAAGAGACAAAGGGTGTGGACAAAGGAGGTGAGTGTGCAAGGGACATATTAAATGAAAAATTGGATGTTTTTCACAGCTGCTCGGGGTAAAGAGGCCCTACTCAAGACAAGTGGTTGGCTGTGCTTCATAATACTTCAACTTCAAAACCCATTTTAAATATGCCGGAATTGCCAGAAGTTGAGGTGACTCGACTCAGCTTTGTTGATCAAATTAAAGACGCAAAGATCACTCAAGTTGTGATGGGTAAACCCCTGCGTTGGCCACTTTCTTGTGATCCACAGATTTTGATTGGGCAAAAGGTCAAAACAGTCAGGCGGCGATCAAAGTATTTGTTGATGGATCTAGAGCGAGGTCTGCTGATGCTTCATCTGGGCATGTCGGGCTCCTTGAGATTTTCCAGTGATCTTGGCCCCCTGGGGTCTCACGATCACTTTGAGCTTCAAACCAGCAAAGGCACTCTGAGATTGCATGACCCCAGGCGCTTTGGAGCCGTGGTCCATGCCTACTCAGAACAAGACCCTTTGGCGCAAAAGCTTTTGGGCCATCTTGGGGTGGAGCCTTTGGAGTCAGGCTTTGAGGACGCTTATTTTATGAGATCGCTTAAAGCGCATGCGATGGCCATCAAACCTTTGCTTTTGGCTGGCAAAGTGGTCGTAGGTGTTGGAAATATTTACGCCTCTGAGGCCTTGTTCATGGCCGGTATACGTCCTACATTGAGTGCCAAGCGGA
The DNA here is from genome assembly GCA_947475685.1 of Comamonadaceae bacterium. GTDB lineage: Bacteria > Pseudomonadota > Gammaproteobacteria > Burkholderiales > Burkholderiaceae_C > Limnohabitans. The sequence continues at coordinate 11,870 of CANJNC010000043.1, forward strand.
TCTCAAAACCAAGAGCGCAGCGCTTGCGACTTTCGATCATTGAGGTCCTCACCCGTGCAGTGCAGTTGGGTGGATCGAGCTTGAAGGATTTCTCCAATGCGGATGGGCAAAATGGATATTTTCAATTGCAAACCAATGTCTATGACCGACAAGGTCAAGCCTGTAAGCAATGCCAAACGCCTATCAAAATGATTCGCCAAGGACAGCGATCCACCTTTTACTGTCCCCTATGTCAAAGGAGATAAACCCGAGTGTGGCTTTAAGCGCTCAAGCCATTTCTCCAGAGCAAATGGTGTTTGCTAAAGCCTTGGTCAAGTGGCAACGAGTGCATGGCCGGCATGATTTGCCTTGGCAAGTTAATTTGCATCCCTATCCTGTGTGGCTTTCCGAAGTCATGCTGCAACAAACCCAAGTCAGTACCGTCAAGGCGTACTTTTCTAAATTCATGCTGCGTTTCCCAACGGTGCAAGACCTCGCACATGCCCAAGAGGATGAAGTCATGGCTTTGTGGAGTGGTCTGGGCTACTACAGCCGAGGACGAAACCTGCACGCGTGTGCCAAAGCGATTGTTGCTCGCTTTGGTGGTGAGTTTCCTAGAGACCTAGAAAGTTTGATGAGTTTGCCAGGCATTGGGCCCTCGACGGCTGCTGCGATTGCGTCCATTTGCTTTGCTCAAAAAACGGCCATCATGGACGGCAACGTATCTCGAGTCCTAGCACGATATGTAGGCTACGAAGGCGATTTATCCCAAAGCGTGCATCAAAAGATGTTGTATCAGTTTGCCTGCAAACTCTTGCCAAGCAAAGCCCAAGACATGCCTACTTATACGCAAGGCATCATGGATTTGGGCGCCACAGTGTGCACGCCCAAAAGAGTGCTTTGCAATCTCTGTCCGGTGCAAAAGACCTGTCAAGCGTACGCAGGAGATCAAGTCCTTTTGTTGCCATTTAAAAGCCGAAAAGTCAAACGCAAGCAAAAATCGATTTTTTGGTTGATAGTATCCAATGTGCGGGGTGAAGTCTTGGGTGGTAAAAGAGCGTCTTCAGGGGTTTGGGGCGGGATGTATGCCTTTCCCGAATTTGAAAGTGAAGGGGACTTGCGTGACGCCGTTCCTCAAGGTGTCAACCTAAGGGTCTTGACTGTTTTAAGACATGAACTCACACATCAATCCTTGTTCATCCATGGCTTTGCCAGTTTGTCTGAGCCAAAACATCGACCCAAAGCCCGCACGACATCCCCCAAAACCGCTTCAGACCCTTGGGGGAGTTGGGCGGGCTTTCAATGGATGTCCATGAAGGATTGGGCTCAAGTTGGGCGACCAAAGCCTGTAGAGGATTTTTTAAATCAAATCGTTCAAGCTGGCCATGCATGGTGAGTCAAAGGTGCTGATCGAGTTCACGGTGCCTTTTAAGTGTCACCCAATCTTTGTTAAAAAGAGGGGCGAGCTGTTCAACCAAATAGACGGAGCGATGCTGTCCACCGGTGCAGCCAATGGCCACAGACACATAGCTTCGATGGTCTTGATTCAAGGCGGGAAGCCAATTGGATAAAAATTGATGCAGCTCGGATTGCATCTTGACGACGCTGTCGTGGGACTTGAGCCAAGCCGAGACGTCAGGGTCCTTGCCACTTAAATGTCTGAGTTGTGCTTCATAGTAGGGGTTGGGCAGCATGCGCACATCAAACACATAATCTGCGTGGACTGGGATGCCTCGCTTAAAAGCAAAGGACTCGAAGATCAGGGTCAATTGGGCCTGAGGGGCAAACACCAAAGATTTGACGTAACTTTGCAACTGAGAAGACTTCAAGAGGCTCGTGTCGATGATGTGCGCTTGGTCTCTGAATTGAGAGAGCAGCTCTCTTTCGGTCTCAATGGATTCATTCAAGTCTCTCTCAATATCACCTCGCGAGTCGCTGGTTTTGGAGAGCGGGTGACGTCTCCTGGACTCAGAGAAGCGTTGAATGAGGGTTTGCGTCTGCGTGTCTAAAAACAAAGTACGGATATCAATGCCCGTTTTCTTGAGGGTCACTATTTGCTGGGGGACTTGTGGCAAAGAATTGGCGCTTCTTGAGTCCATGGCAAGGGCCACTTTTTGTGCGCCTCGGGACTGTTCGAGTTTCACAAAGTCTTGCAGCAATTCTGGGGGCAAATTGTCCACACAATAATAACCTGCGTCTTCAAGCGCTTTCAATGCGACCGATTTGCCAGAGCCAGACATGCCGGTGATCAAGACCAGTTCCAAATGACTTGGGTTTTCACGGTGCGGGCTAGAGGTGTGGGCTTGGCTCATGTTGGTGCAGGTAAAACTTTTCGCGAATTGATCTTCAAAGCCATTTAGGTAGGCTTGAGTTTTTTGGCTTTTACAGGTTTTGTAGGTTTGGCAGGCATCGAGGGTTTATTGGGCAAAGCTATGTGATTATTTGCTTTGAGATCCTCGCGCATGTTGAGCATTTCCTTGGCATGCGCAAGAGACGTGTGAGTGGTATGTTCCCCACCTAGCATTCTGGCAATTTCTCTCTCTCGGTCCAAGTCCGCTATTCGATTGACGTGACTGAAGGTTTCATTGCTCTGGCGGATTTTGCTCACCACCCAGTGTGTGTCGGCGCAAGAGGCCACTTGGGGCAAGTGGGTCACGGCCAAGACTTGACGGTCTTGACCCAATTGCCTGAGCAGTCTGCCAACGGTATAGGCAACGGCACCGCCAACGCCTGAGTCGACTTCGTCAAAGATCAAGGTGGGTGTGCTGCCCAGTTTAGAAGTGGTGACAGCAATGGCCAAGGCAATGCGTGAGAGCTCACCGCCTGAGGCCACTTTGCTCACAGGCTTTGGAGTGCTGCCTGCATGGGCGGCAACCAAAAAACTGACCTCTTCTGCACCGTAACTCGCAAGCTCTGGCAAGGCCGTGAGCTCTACTTCAAACAAACCGCCTTGCATGCCCAGCTCTTGCATGGCCGAGGTGATGGATTGAGCCAAGTTGGGCGCGGCCTTTTTGCGTTCTTTGGACACCAAGTGGGCTTGTGCTTTTAGGACTTGCAGGGCTTCTTGCGTTTGGGCTTGAAGCTGCTCAATGTCCAAGGCCTGGTTCAATCGCAGCAACTGCTCGCGCCACTCTTGAAGGACAGAAAACAATTCTTCAGGCGCCTTTTTAAATCTCCTGGCCAACGATATCCACATGGACATGCGTTGGTCAATCTCATGCAAGCTGCTGGCATCGAGATCGACGTGTTTAAGCCAAGAGTTGATCGAATGGGATGCATCTTGCGATTGTGCAAGGCAAGAGTTCAAGGCCTCGAGCCACTCGCCAAAGCTGGGTTCAAACCTTGCGTTGCTCTCAAGTGCCTGGATGGCTTTACTCAGTTGTGCCAAGACCCCGCTGTCTTCGTCTTGCAAGCAATTCAGGCTTATAGTGGCACTCTCCAAAAGGGACTGAGAATTGGACAAACGTTGGTGTTGTGCATTTAAATCCTCCCATTCCCGCTCTTGAGGGTTGAGCTTTTCAAGCTCTGTAATTTGCCAAAGCACCCTTTCTTGCTCTTGGGTCTGCGAAGCTTGAGAGTCTAGGGCTGCTTGGAGTTGGTTTTGGGCGTCTCGCCACTTTTGCCAAGAAGTTTTCAAGGCTTCCAGTGTAATACCCGCATACGCATCGAGCAAGGACCTCACCTCTTGTGCCCTGGTGAGACTTTGCCATGCGTGTTGCCCGTGTATGTCAAGTAAGAATTCTCCAAGCTGTTTGAGTTGAGAGGCGCTCACTGGGCTTGCATTGATCCATGCTTTACTTTTGCCTTGGGTGTCAAGGACTCGTTTGATCAACCAGTCTTGATCGTCTTCAAAACCATGGTCTTTGAGCCAAACCAAGACGTTTGCTGGTGGTGAAAATTCCACGCAAATTTCTGCACGAGTCGCCCCCTCACGGATAAAACTTGGTTCAGCACGAGCGCCAAAAGCAATTTGCAGCGCATCAATCAAAATGGATTTGCCCGCACCCGTTTCTCCCGTTAGCACGGTAAATCCGTTGGAGAATTCAATTTCTAGCTCTTTGACAATGACAAAGTCTCTCAGGTGAATTCGCCCAAGGCTCATGAGTGCCCCTCATTCCAATGTAATTTTTTTCTTAAAGTGTCAAAATAACTCCACCCCTTGGGATGCAAGAATTTGACCTGCAGATCAGACCTTTTGACCACCACCTTGTCAGCGATGACCAAGCTGGCCAATGACTGCATGTCAAAGTTGACACTTGCGTCACGCCCCGTGACGAGTTCCATCACGATTTCTACAGATTCTGGTAAGACGATGGGCCGGTTAGAGAAGGTGTGGGGCGCAATGGGTACCATTAAAAGGCCCGGCAAAGAGGGGTAGAGCAAGGGGCCACCAGCAGACAATGCGTAGGCGGTAGATCCCGTGGGTGTGGCAATGATCAGGCCATCTGCGCGCTGAGTGGCCACAAAGTGGCCATCAACCTCCACCTTGATTTCGACCATGCCCGATGTTGCGCCACGGTTCAAAACGACGTCGTTCATGGCCAATGTATCAAAGACATTTTTGCCTTGGCGCCAAACCTGTGCATGGAGCAAGGTTCGAGTGTCTTCGGTAAATTCGCCTTTTAACATGGGTGTCAGGGCTTGCTCGATGCTGTTTAAGGCAATATCTGTGATAAAACCTAACCTACCTTGGTTGATGCCGATCAAAGGAACGTCAAAAGGGGCCAATTGCCGACCAAAGCCAAGCATGGTTCCATCTCCACCGACGACAATGGCCAAGTCACAGCGTTGACCGATTTCTTGAATATTGAGGATGGGGTGGCCTTTGAGGCCACCATTGTTTGCTGTATCGTGTTCAACATAGATTTCTCGCCCTTGATTGGACAGGAGCTGAGCAACGCGCTCTAAAACCTCCTGAGAGGAGGGGATTGAAGGGGCTGCGTGGGCGGATTGGTGTTTGCCAATCAGAGCAATATGTTGAAATTTTGACGTCATGTGCAAATTAAAACACTAAAATGGTCACTTAAGAAGACAAAGATGGATGATCGTTCAAAGTTACTCTTAAAAGCCTTGGTTGAGCGCTATATCAGCGATGGACAACCCGTTGGTTCAAGGACCTTGTCCAAAGCCTCTGGCTTGGAGCTGTCGCCTGCAACCATTCGAAACGTGATGGCTGATCTTGAGGATTTGGGCTTGATTGTGAGCCCCCACACCTCTTCTGGACGAATCCCGACTGCCAAAGGTTACCGTTTATTTGTAGACACCATGCTGACTGTGCAGCGTGACGCCTTTCGCACACCCAGTTTAGCCCCAGACCAGCCCCAAAAAGTCTTTGCCAACGCAGCCCATATCCTCTCTGACCTTTCCCATTTTGTGGGGGTGGTCATGGCGCCAAGGCGCAGCATGGTGTTTAGACACTTGGAGTTTTTGAGATTATCTGACAAGAGGCTTTTGGTGATCATCGTCACGCCTGAAGGGGATGTGCAAAATAGGGTTATTTTTCCGGAGGTGGATTATTCACAGCAGCAACTCTTGGAGACGTCCAATTATTTAAACGCTCACTTTGCCGGCATGGCATTGGATGAAGTCAGAACGAAGTTGCATGGTGAAGTGGACCGTTTAAGAGGAGAAATTGCAACGCTGATGAAGGCCGCCGTTGAGGTCAGTACGGACGCCATGGCGCAAGATCAAGGGGATGTGGTTATTTCTGGCGAAAGAAACTTATTGTCGGTGAGTGACTTTTCTAGCGACATGGGGCAACTCAGAAGGGCGTTTGATCTTTTTGAGCAAAAGGCCCAATTGATGCGTTTGTTGGACGATTCGGCGAAAGCCCCTGGAGTGAGAATTTTTATTGGCGGAGAGAGTCAAGTCGTGCCCTTTGAGGAGTTGTCCATCGTGAGCGCCAATTACCATGTCAATGGTGAAGTGGTTGGCACCCTTGGGGTGATTGGTCCCACTCGCATGCCGTATGATCGTATGATCCAAATTGTTGATATCACTTCAAAGTTGGTCACCAACGCCTTGAGCCATCAGTAGCCACAAGGCATTTACTAGGGGTCAAATTTAATTGGCTGCGCTAAAAGAAGATCTCAAAGTCCTGCGATAATGAGGAATTGAGTCTTTGTTCTCAAGTGGTTTAGGCAGAGAGACCCTTGGTCAATCAATTGCACGAATTGTAGAAAAATTCTCAATGAAATCAATGGGTTATTTGGTTGCAGCTTGCACAATTTTCGTTCACTTTGCGCCCACACCTGGCTGAAATTTTCTGCTCGGTTTGTGAGAAAAAAAGGGGCAAAGTATAATCCGTCTTTCGGGCCCATAGCTCAGTTGGTTAGAGCAGAGGACTTAAAGAGCAAGTGACCTAAAACACACAAATGTCATGGTCACTTGTCGTTGGGTTGCATGCAAGTAAGTTCACTCTGCTGGCATGTAGAACTACTCAAATTCGGGGAAGCCTGTGCTGCTTGCAGCGTGGTAATCCCGAGCCAAGCCCAGTCGCAATACTGGGAAGGTGTAGAGACTGTACGGGTAGGTCGTAAAGACAAGAGACAGTCCAGACTACGAACTGGAAACAGGCGGCGAAAGCTGAAGTAGTAAGCATAATCCTTTGGTCCCTGGTTCGAGTCCAGGTGGGCCCACCAATCGCAAAAAGACCACCTTCGGGTGGTTTTTTCATGGGTTGCTTTAATCGTTTGGCGCACATCTATTTAAGTTTATAGGAGTGCAAATTAATCCAATGTTAATGTTATTCTTGGCTTTGCCTTAGCGGTTGTCAAACTTCAAACCATTGGTCTCAATTCGTTTAGAAATGGATCACTAACATCTTGAAAAATTCATAATCATAAAATGACACTCATCAAAAAATCTTTGATTTATATTTTTATTTCTTGCTTATTATTGATCTCTCATGGGTGCTCGACCTTGGAGGGAAATAAAATTTCATCTGAATATAAACCCGTCAGAGGACAGTTCGGTAAAGACGTGATGTGGATTGCTACAACGCAAGAGCTTGTAGACAAAATGCTTGACATGGCCAAGGTGTCAGACAAAGACGTTTTATATGATCTGGGCTCAGGCGATGGGATTGTCCCAATTACAGCAGCCAAGAGATTCAACGCTCAATCAGTAGGAATTGAATTCAATCCCAAATTGGCTGACTATGCCCGGGCGAAAGTGATCCAAGAGAATGTAAAAAATAAAGTGACCATCATTACTGGAGATATATTCAAGGAGGACTTTAGCAATGCAACAGTTGTCTTTATGTATTTGTTGCCAGAGTTAAATCTTGAGCTTAGGCCAAAGCTTTTGAATATGAAACCGGGTACAAGAATAGTCTCACATTACTTTGATATGAGTGATTGGTATCCAGATCAAATAATTAAAACGAGCAATGACGCAGCTTATCTTTGGGTAATTCCTGCCAAAATTGCTGGCAAATGGGAGTTTTTAAATCTAGAGACAAAAAAAAGCTCGGTTATTGAAGTCGATCAGATTTTCCAGAAAATTGGTGGAACAATCACTATGGATGGTGTGGCGCAGCCTTTGCTGAGTCCTCAACTCAGTGCAGATCAGTTGAGCTTTTTATATCAAGTCTCTAGCCTTGGTCTTGTCGGTGTGACATTAAAAATAAAAGACAATCAAATGCAAGGTGTTCAGAGATTTTTAGAGCAAGAAGTCTCTGTTGAAGCCAGGCGCTTGAAATGACAGTGACTCATGATTAACTGCTTCAGTATTTTTAGGACTTTTTAAGAAGTTGTTTTTTTCTAATTTGTACGCTCTTTCAATTGAAGTATCAAGAGTGCTACTAAGCCACTCAACAATAAAAGCAAAGAGACATGAATGGCATTTTGGCTGATTGCATAACCTAGGCTGGAGTAAGTTAAGTAGGCGCAAGCAATAGTAAACAAAGCTGGTGTGATAGGGTAGAGCGGCACTTTAAAGGGCCTTACCCTATCTGGATCGCGTATACGAAGCAAGAACAAAGACAAGCCGACCAAGCAAAGAAAACCCCAAAAGACTGGCGCAGTGAATTCCACCATGGCCGCAAAGCCATCTGCCTCTTGAGTGCCCATCACAATTAACCCTAGACTGATCAAGGTTTGTAACACATAAGCACGTGTTGGACTTCCTGTTTCGCTTTTCCAGTGTCCCAATCGATGCAGAGTTGACCAATCTCTAGCCATCGCAAAACTTGAACGCGCCCCTACAACCATGGTCGCATTGATGCTAGTTAGCGCTGCTATTGCAATAAATAAGGCCAACGCCTTTTGTGCCCAAGAACCAAAAGAGATGCCAACCATATCAGCTGCTGCTGTTTTTGTGTTGGATAGTCCGTCAAGGCCTAAGCCATAAAGCAATGCGACATTGACAAATAAGTAAACTGCTGTGAGAAAACCCATGCTTATCAAAATTACACGCACCATTATTGCACTTCCCCCTTTGAGCTCAGCAGAAACATAAGCGGCTTCATTCCAGCCACCAAAGGTGAGCAATACGAAAACCAAACCAAGGCCCAGGTCAGACCAAGATGGATGAGCGCTAAAGTAAAGGCTAGGTGATAAAGTGGTGGCCACGGGAGAAGCAAAGCCAGCGATAACAACGGCGACCAAACCAAGAACTTCAAAAACTGTCAATAGCATCTGTATGCGTGAAGAGGTTTTTAAGCCGCGAATATTGATAAGGGTAAGTGTTACAACGATGGCAAATGCCCAAGTTGCATTGGAGTGTTCTCCAATTGGCCAAATTTGTGAAAAATAGTCTCCAAAAACAAATGATAGCAACGCAATAGAACCTGGATTGATAATCGTTGCTCTCGACCATGCGTACAAAAAAGAAGTACGTCGACCAAAGGCGCGATGTATAAAATGATAGTCCCCTCCAACATGTGGGTATGCAGTACAAAGTTCGGCATAACACAGGGCGCCAAGCAGTGAAACCATCGCACCAACCAACCAGATTACAAGGGTCCAGCCTATATCGCCCGCAATTCCTGCCACCATGGATGGAGTTTTAAAAATACCGGCGCCTATAACAATGCCAACAATCAGTGCAACGGCTCCGACAGGACCAAGTAGACTTTGAGGTTGAGAAAGTTCTAGTGGTTTTATATCCATGTTTTAATTAAATCAAAAGATAGTCAAATTCACCTTAAACATCGAAACGAATTTAGATCTGTAAATAAGTCGGGCATGGTTGATGGTTGCTTAAGCTCGTCACCATCCTTTTTGGGAGGTCAAAAACAATCACTCAATTCTTAAATGGTGAGACTGCCGAGTGAGGCCTATTATTTTGCTCTTCAAGTTTTGCTTTAAAGGGATCCGTGCCTGGAACAATTGTCTTATCCTGGCTTGGCGCCAATTGATTGGAGTTCGCTTTATTTTCAATAAATGCTTTGAAAGGGTCTTTTTGCTGTGAGAGTTCACCAGTTGCTTGGACACTTGGACGGTTCTCAACAGGCAATGGTGGGTCAGGTAGGGCACCCAATTGTTTATCTAAAGGATTTGGAGATGCACTAGTTTTTTGAAAGTAGTGTCCAATCACAAAAAACAAAATGCAACATGTGATTATGCTGATCACAAAAATTTGTTTTCTTTTGATCATGTGTTTGAGCTTGATAAAAGAAATATTGTAAGCTTAAATCCCAAAGGGAATTTCCCCGTGAACGTCCATATTGTCAGCAAAGTGAGTTGAAGAAAATGAGGATGCTTTTAAATGAAATTTAATCAAAGTCTGTCGTCGTCGTTATACTTATCACTGTTTTTGAGTCGGTAACTTTGAATTCCTTCTTTGTTTGTTCAATCTTAAAGGGGGCTAGCCGGACCCGAGTTGATTGGGATTTTGCCCAATTTCTTATCTGCGTGCTACAATATTCATATTGTGCGGCTGTAGCTCAGTTGGATAGAGTACTTGGCTACGAACCAAGGGGTCGTGGGTTCGAATCCTGCCAGCCGCACCATTTACCCTAAAGCCTTGATTTATCAGGGTTTTTTTGTGATCAATTGAATTTGCTACACGTGTCTGCTTCACACGAAGTAACCTCTATGCGTCACACACCTAATTTTTCCGCCGCTCAGACATTTATTAGGGCGAGTATGAGACTATCTGGAGAATTGTCCCTATTAGTTCAAAAGGGCTATATATCATTTACAAGGGAAAGTTAGAAATAACTCAAAACATCCATTTAGAGGATAATATTTTCATCCAGATAAATCGATAAAGCCCATCCGTACCAAAGCACTGGTTAAGTCAAAATAGATTGAAGACTATCTGACTTAACAGAAATACAGTCTCGTCAAAAAACCATATAAATTAATTTATTCAAAAATTTAAGAATTTCCGGAATGTGACAAATTAGCAATGGTTAATATTATCAATTACGTTGGAACGCCGTCTTAGTGATAAGTCAATAAAATAAAAAAGTTAAATTAAAAAGTGAGTCTAAATTGAAAAATCTCTTGTGCATATCATTTATTTATCTAAGCATGGTTAGTTTTTCAAACGCTGAGACGCTAATTACACAGCAGGAGGCGAAGTTATCCCCGGCTACTAATGTCAATACAACTAGGGGAATATCAAGGGGGCCTGCAGTAGTCATACTTTCTCCAAACTTATCAACTGGAAATATTAAATCACCTTTTGATTTTAAAATTCAATTTGAAGGCAGAGGTGGAAATAAGATTGATATTTCTCAAATAAAGGTAACTTATTTAAAATCTCCAGAAGTTGATTTGACAGGTAGACTAAAAAATTCCATAACTGAAGGAGGAATTAACTTTTCTCAAGCAGAAGTTCCATTAGGAGAGCATGCTATCAAGATTCTTGTCAAGGACAAAGAAGGTCGAGAAACTGCGACGGTACTCAATTTCACAGTAGCAAAATAATGTTTTGTCCTTATTGCTTTTCTACTGTTGATGACAAAGCTTATGTTTGTAAGGTATGCACAAAGGACATTTATTTATTTAAAGATCTACTAGCTAAGATAGATTCTTTAGAGAAAAAAATTGAAGATCTTTCAACCTCAGAGGGTTTATTAATTAAGGTAAATGAATTAGAGGATCAGCTAAGGTTGGAATATATAAAGCAAGAAGAATCGAAGAAAAGTAATACTACAGCTCTGATCGATTTTTCTAAATTTCTACTACTACCTTTTCTTTTATTGCTGATTTCGCATGCTCTTATAACAGTTGTTTATGATGTAAACATGGTATATCTTAGGTTGATATCGATCATATTGCCACTACCTTTTGCATATTACCTTTTCAGCTCACAGAAAAAAAACTTATTTAAATGGTTTTTTTTAACTGCACTAATCTCCTTGGGTGCAGTGATTGGAATGAGTTCAATAACATCATTGGCGGATAAAACTCCGATACTTCCTCAAAACAATTTAGAAGTTAAAGAGTTTCTTGAGTATTCATCAAGTATTTTATTCAGCTACTTCACAGGAATGCTTTTTGGAAGCTTTCGATATGCAAAAAAACATCAAATTAAAAGCAATACTAACATCTTTGCGCTACGTTTGATGATTAATATATTTACAAGTGGAAAAATTTCTCCTCAATCAATGCAAAATATACTTTCAAAGATTAATGAATTCGGCGGAACCATTGTTGCTTTAGGTTCGACGCTTCTATCTGTATACACGGGATTAAAGGCACTAAATTAATTACTGTAAGAAATAAAAATCACCAATCGCTTGATCATAAAGTGCAGGAGTCTGCTCATGACCTACAGTTTTTGCCAATCGGACAACTTCATTGCGTACGTTACGCAACACTTTGTCTACAGGGATGCCGGGTTTAACCATTTCTTTAATAAATAGTCTTGTAAATAAACCATTTTTTTCTTTGTCATTTGCTCCTAACTTATCTAACGCTTGTTGCCCCGCTCCAGCTGAAAACATAACCATTTGACCAGTTGCTGCAGTTGTAGGTGCAAGTCCTCTTCCGCCAAGCGCTCTTCCGCTACTTTTAAAAGGATTGTCTCTGCAAGCGTCAATAATAGCTAATGCAAATTTAACTTTCTTCTCATCTAAGTCGTCTAGTATTCTTTGAAGTTGGATTGCCTCATCCTTGACTTGCTCTTCGTTATCTCCTTTTAAATCTATGGGTAATAAATAATTCGCAGAGCCAAGTTGTACGCCATGACCAGCGAAAAAAACCAATACTTCATCTCCACCTTGGAGTTGAAGCCTAAAGTCTCGTAATGCTTGTTTGAACATTTTTTCATTTAAATTCTTATGAAGGAAGACTTTATAGCCTACGCTTTCAAGTGTTTTAGCAATTCCATTGGCATCTTCAACAGCGTTATTTAACTTGTTAACATAAGTGTAGTCATCATTACCAACAACAAGTGCTTTTCGATTTGCAAAAATAATTTTTTTGTCTGTAATTTCCGTTTTGATTGATGCTGTATTGGCAGAGGCTTGAAGAGACTCCAATTGTTTTTGCATTTTTTCTAATGTTTGTGTTAATAATTTGCGCTCTTTTTCCGATTGCTCTCTTTCAAGTTGGGTAGACTTTAGTACTTCATCAAGAAATTTTCTTGAGTCATCATTTTCAATAGGTTTTGTTTGAGCAACGACAGCTGTAGTGACTTGTTCTTGAGTATTTATGGCTTGAACTAATCCATTTTTTTGGGATTTAGAGTTCATGAAATTTTCAGCATATTTGCGCGTACCAGTCCCTAGGGTCTCTTTCTTTAATGCTGCAAGTATTAGTTGCTCAGCTTTTTCTAGATTTTTATTTTCACCCAAACCATCTACATAGATAACAGCTAGGTTCACTAAAGCATCTGCATTATTTGCTTTGATGGCTTTTTCAAATAGTTCTTTTGATTTGGTGAAATTTCTTGATACGCCAAGCCCTTCTCTGTATAAGTAGCCTAGACCATTTAGTGCAGGAATACTGCCAAGTGATATAGCTCTTTCGAAATATTGAGACGCAAGCGTGGGATTTTTGCTAATATTTTTGCTTCCATAGGTAAAAATCCAAGCCATTAATTCAAATGAATTGGCATTGTTTTGCTCAATGCCAATTTTTAGCCATTTAGCTGATTCATCATAATCAATCGGTAACCCTATTCCTCTGTAGTAAATTAATGCCAAATTTGCACAAGCTACTGGTTCCTGTTTTGATTCAATAGCTAGCTTAAAAAACGAAATCGCTTGTTGTGTATCTTGCTTTACTCCTGTTCCATCTCTAAAAAGTAGCCCCATTAAATTATGTCCAGAGGGATTGTTTTGCTTGCTTGACTTTAGAGCCCATTCAAAGGCCAGGTCAAGATTTCTATCAACGCCTTGTCCTAAACGATAAGCATTTGATAAGTTCGCTTGACCGTAGGCGTTTCCTTTTTCTGCAGCTAACTTGTAGTATTTAAAAGCTTCTATGTAACTTTGCAGAACGCCAACTCCTAACCTAAATGAGTTGCCTAAGTTATTTATTGCTGGTATGTACCCTTGGTCAGCGGAAAGTTTGATTAATCTATACGACTCAGTATTATTTTTATCAACACCCTGTCCGTTCCTATACATCACGCCTAATGCTTCTTGAGCAGAAATTTGATTTTGATCAGCTGCTTTTTTAAACCATTCAGCCGCAATTACAAAGTCCTGCGTAACTTCTAACCCGAACCTATATAAGTTGCCAATATGATTTTGACAATTTTTTTCTCCCTTTTGAGCGTCATCAATACAAGATGAGTAAACTGCAGTGTAATCTTTTGATTTAGCAAATATATCTGCTTGTTTAAAATCCGAATATGCAGGAAAGCAGACTGTTGTTAATAAAAGTAAGATTAACTTTAGATGTTGCATGATTTTTTGTAAAAATAGAGAATCCATATTGTTTATTTCATTTTTTATAAATTAAAACTTCTGTCACTTCATTTGTAGTTAAGATTACAAGAATTTCGCATAAGACACAATCAACTAAAATACCACTAAAGTACCAAATATGCATAAGTTAATTTTTACTATCTCATGTTTCATATTTTTCCTAATAGGGTGCGCAAGCAAGCCTATTAATTTATTTGAGCCTGGACAGTCCAAGCCAAAGATGGAGTTCATCGATATTTCTAAATTTGACCGAGATTTGTCCACCTCTCTATCAGATAAACACGATTCAGTTGAAGTTGCCTTTTATGACAAAGTCAGCCCAAATAATGTACCCGATCGACTACAAAAATGGCTTTCTTCCATAGAAAAGACTGGCGGCAAGGTGGAGGTCAGAAGACCTGAGGGGGAGTTTGCCTCTAAAGATCCATTTGCTTTGTTAAGCCTTGCGGGGACTCTTTTCTCTACACTGAAGTCATTGGCTACCAAGCCTTTTGAGCAAGATTATGAGACGGCCAAAGGCAGGAATGCAATCATCCAACTCGAGCGTAATAAAAGCGGTGAAGCAGTCATCTCTAAAATCACGTTCGTGAAGCCGGAAAAATGATGAAATACATAATATTGTTTTTATTTGTGTTTGCGGGCCTAGCCTATTCTCAAGTTTCTGAGCGAAAAGCCTTGATTATTGGTGTGAGTGAGTACAGTAATCCTGAAATCGAAAAACTAAGAGGTGTACCTTATGACATGCAAAGTGCCACAAAAATAGCCGTGGCGATGGGTATACCAGAGAAGAACATCAAATATATAAAAAACAGCGAAGCCACTAAAGCCAATATCATGGCGGCATTGAAGGAAGCTGGTGACTCCACCACTGAAGGGACAAGGGCATTCGTCTATTATTCTGGGCATGGTACAAGATATCCAGATCCCAAGACGGGGGAATGTGTGGATGGCTTATTGACCTATGACGCTCAAGCCATCACCAATGCCGAATTTGCAAATGCATCCAAAAAATTGACCCAAAGCTCAGACAAAGTCATCACCATGATCGATGCTTGTTTTTCTGAAGGCGTGGTCGGCTCTAGATCAAAGACTCGCTCCTTGGATCTTGCGCAGTTTTCTCCTAAATTTCAGTCCAAGTCCAATGCCGAGGCTTGCAAGCCCGTTAACGTCATCACAAGGGGTCTATTGCCTGAGGTAACCAGACTAGGCGGATTGCAGGAGAACTTTGTTCAAATTACATCATCCAGACCAGATGAAGTGAGCTATGACGATGCCAATGCAGGTGGTGTTGCGACACAGAGCATGAGAGATTGCCTTTTGGGCAAGGCGGTTGATTTGAATGGCTCGGGCGCTATAACCATGGGAGAGGTAGAGATTTGCGCTCAAAAGTCTGTAGACAAAATGCTTAAATCTTCCAATGTGACCCAACACATTACCGTATCAGGAAGCAGGAATTTGATTCCTGTTGCATTCAAAGAACCGCCAAAGCCTGAGCTAACGCTTGCTCAAATTACACCCCCCTCAGTCGCTACTGCACCAGCAGTTCTTGTTGCTCCCTCAAGTTTAACTTCACTTGCTGAGTCCTCACCTGTTGCAACCCCAGTCCCACCTCCAAAACCAATTGAGAATGCCAAACCTCCTACGCAACAGGTTCCTCCAATGCGACCGACAGCCCCGGTTGTAGAGCCTACCCTTGCTTCACTCGCGACCCTAAAGGATATTGAGCAGCAAAGAAACCCAAGAAGGTCCATAGAGGTCAAAGTCAATAAACCCACCTTGAAGATAGGCAAAGATTTACTCGATTTGTCCATCAAGTCAAAAACTGACGGGTATTTGTACCTGGTCCTTTTGGGAAGTGATGCAAGTAGTTTTTACCTTCTATACCCCAATGGCTTAGAAAGTGACAATTTCATCAAAGCCGGTCAAACTGTCAAAGTACCCAAACCAGATTGGGGCATCAAGGCTGCGGGGCCAGAAGGTACAGATAGACTGTTAGTCATGGTCTCAGATAGCCCAAGAAAGCTCGATACCCTACAAATGGCAAAACCCACTGAAAAAGCACCCTATACCTTTGCATTGAACGATCTGGGTGGTAGACACGCACTCATCAACTATCTGACTGGATCTGGGATAGATGGCAAATCAGAGAGTTTTGGCGCACAATTGATCTCCATCAAGGAAGTCAGATGAAACACCTTTTTATATTATTTCTTTCAGTCCTATCTTGTTTAGCGCAGGCTCAGCCAGTCAAATCAGCAACGTCTGACGAGTTAATTGAGAAATTGGCCGTGCCCTATGCAAATACCAGAAGCCTCACAACTAGGAACTTGGAGCCACAGCCTAGAAGTCTCGACTTGGTCATTCAATTTGAGTTTGATTCAGCCAAATTAAAGACGGAGAGCAAACCTTTATTGGATAACCTATCAACTGCTTTGAAGAGCGATCGACTTAAATCTATCCAATTCAAGGTAGAAGGCCATACTGATGCCAAGGGGACTGAAACCTATAACCAAGCGTTGTCTCTTAAGCGAGCCCATGCAGTTGTGGAGTACATGACTCAACAAGGCATTGAGGTCGAGCGCCTTAGAGCAGAGGGAAAGGGTTTTGCGGAGCTTTTATTGCCTGAAAAGCCCTTAGCAATGGAAAATCGTCGTGTCCGTATCAGTACCACTCAATAAATGAATAAATTTCTTTTTATCTTACTTTGCTTTCTAGGCCTCCAATCATCTTTGGCTGAACCTCTTTATCTGGTCACTCAAGAAGAGATGCTGGACTCCAATAAGGCGCCAATACGCTTTAAAGCCAAAAGCGCTCCAGAAAAAGACGCCCCAGTCATTGAAGTCGTGACACCAGTCATTGCTGGAGCAATCTCATCTCCAACTCCCATCAAGATGGTGTTTCAAGCCAATGCGCCAAGCAATGTCAAACCAGATACATTCAAGGTGCTGTACGGAACATTTGAAATAGACATCACAAAACGAATTACTGGCAAGACTCCAGTCACCGAGCAAGGATTGCAAGTAGCACAGGCAGAACTGCCCAAGGGTCGGCACAAGCTCTTGATATCGGTGCAAGACACCAATGGTCGTGTTGGCAACAAAGTGATCGAATTTGAAATCAAATGAGAAACACATGAGAAGCAAATACAGCCTTCACCTAGGAAGTCGAGTCTTTCGGCCGTTTTTTGCTTTGCTCTTGGTCTTGATCTCAACTTCGACTTTTGCACAATTCTCAAGTTGTAACTCAAATGACCCTGCTGTGAAGTTCAGAGAGGGTGCCGAGTTGTGCATGTCAAGTATTCCATTTCTAACAAAGCCGGGCTTTATTGAGTCTAGACCCTCACAGACTTTTATTGATGCTTTAAAGTACTACCCAAATTACGCCATATCAACCACGAACGATCCTCAAATGTGTCCCTTCGTTCAGTCTACTGAATTCAGGACGGATCAAAGTGTGGATACCCTAAAACTGACTCAAGAGCAGTGTTCCGATAGGCTCAAGCATGCCATCAAAAAGCATGGAAGAATTTCAGAGGTCTTTGAATGCAAATGCAATGTTATTTTAAAGAACGGTTTGAGTCTATTAACGAAAACAGAGTTTTTGTCCATAACAGACCAGTACGCAAAACAAGTTCTTTCCGGTTATAAAGCGCTTAATGACTTTAAGCCAACTGAAGTGGCATCAAATACAAGAGATCAAGCGGAGAGAAAAAAAGAAGAACAAGAAAAGATCAGGGTTCAACCCAATCCAATTCCTGAAAACCTGCTCAAAGAACCAATTCTTCCAGCCATCGTAGCTTCATATACAGATAAAGTAGCCCTTGTCATCGGAAATTCAAACTACATATCCCAACCCCTTAGAAACCCAATCAATGACGCAAAGGCAATCGCAACCAAACTCATCAAAAATGGTTTTAAAGTAACTTACTACCAGGATATGAGAACGAATCAGATATCATTCATACTCAACGATATAGTGAGCAAGATAAAGCCCGGATCGGTTTTTGCTTTTTTCTACGCTGGGCATGGCTATCAAATCAAAGGGCAGAACTATTTCCCTGCAGTAGATGCCAAAATCAAGACTGAATACGATGTGCCGCTTCAAAGTCTGTCTTTGTCAGGCTTAATGGATATGGCGTCAGATGCAAAATCAGCTTTGAATCTCATCATGCTAGATGCTTGCCGAAATAATCCATTCACTGTTGCATCAAGAGGCGGAACTGTTGGCTTGGCTAGAATAGACTTGCCGGCATCAGGAACAATGATCTTTTACGCCACAAGGCCTGGCAGTGTCGCAGCGGATGGTGAGGATGACAATGGTTTATATACCAAATTTTTGTTGAAGTACCTTGATACGCCAAACTTACCTATCGAGAAATTCTTTAAACTTGTGACCAATGATGTCAAAAATGCATCCAATGGAAATCAAGTGCCCTGGATAGAAGGTTCAATTGATGGGGAGTTTGCCTTTAATTAAGCGACTAAAACCCCCCTCCTCCGCCACCGCCCCCACCCCCACCCCCGCCATCAGTACCGCCACCATTGTTTAGAGTTGATAGTCCGATGATATTTATTGAGTATCCATTAAGCCCAGAATAGTTTCCTCCAGACACCCCTTGTATAACACCACTTGGAATTAGTATTTGGTAAGTTCCAGATACAAAATAAAAATCTGAATGTAACAGCGTGAGTTGATTTCCAGCAATTTGAACGAATGGATTTAA
>CANJNC010000044.1 GCA_947475685.1 Comamonadaceae bacterium
CAAAGACATTGAGGCCTATGAAGAAGACTGTCTGATCCAGAAAGTGTTCTAGGAGCGCACACAAGGAGGCCCCGAATGGATAGCAATCTGTTCGAACGACTTGGAATCAGTTCGAAATAGTCTTGGCGGAAAAGGAGGGATTCGAACCCTCGATACGGTAAAACCGTATACTGGATTTCGAGTCCAGCGCATTCGACCACTCTGCCACTTTTCCGCAGTAACTGGGCCTCAATTGGGGTAAGTTAAAGAGGAGTGCCAGAAGTTTAAATTTGGTCTATTTAGACCAAATCCATGTCACCTAGAAATTGACCACCGCGCTCGATTTGGATATCTCCATACTGAAGAGAGCCAGCAACTTTACCAGTTGATCGAATGATTAACAACTCACGACTGATTACTTTTTGATTTAGTTGACCATGAACGTCAACGAGGTTTGCCGTCGTATTGCCAGAAACTGAGCCAGAAGGTCCAATAAACACGTCCTGTGCTTCCAAGTCTCCCTCAATGTGTCCATCGATTTTGGCCTGATTGGGCGCCTTAATGGAGCCTTGAAAAGTAACTCCGCGGCCAATAAAAATGCTGTTTTTGGAGGTGTTATCGTTCATACAGTGCTCATCAAAGTTGGTGTTTGTAAGTGATCATAATGGATATTGCCTCACTTGTCTTGCTGCAATAGACCCAGCCAAAAGCAAATTTGGGTCTGTTGCTCAGCGGATACAGGTGTTTTTGAGTTGAAAAGCCATGTTTTTCAATGGGTGTCTGGCAGTTCTATTTTGACTTCAAGTACCTCCAAGTTGTCTTGTCTTTCCAGGTTGACACGAATATCTTCAGGATTGATCTTGACATACTTAGAGAGTACCGCAACCAATTCCCTTTGGAGTGCAGGTAAGTAATCGGGTTGAATAGACCGTCCATTGCCGCGTTCGTGTGCCAATATGATTTGCAAACGTTCTTTGGCAAGACTTGCTGTTTTCTTTCTTTCACCAAGGAGCATCGAAAGTATAGACATCAATTATCTACCTCCGAAAATGCGCTTCAATAGCCCTGCCTTTTGCGGCTCAGTGAAGCGCAAAGGAATATCCTCTCCAAGAAAGCGAGTGATGACGTCCTTGTAGGCCTCGGACACGTCGGTCTCTTTAAGATGAACAGCTGGGAGTCCTTGATTTGAGGCTTGTAGAACACTTTCAGACTCTGGGATGACCCCGATCAAAGGAATTCGAAGGATATCCTTGATGTCTTCAAGAGAAAGCATTTGTCCTTCTTGTACCCGATTGGGGTTGTATCTTGTGATCAAAAGATGTTCTTTGATCGGCTCTGCACCTTGAATGGCGCGCAATGTTTTGCTGCTGAGCATGCCTAAAATACGGTCAGAATCTCTCACCGATGAGACCTCAGGGTTGGTCACAATCAAGGCCTCATCTGCAAAGTGCATGGCCATCATGGCACCAGTTTCAATTCCAGCCGGTGAGTCACAAACAATATAGTCAAATCCCATGCCTTGGAGGTCATTTAAAACCCGCTCTACGCCATGCTGAGTAAGGGATTCTTTGTCTCGAGTTTGAGATGCAGCTAGTACAAAAAGGTTGTCGCACAATTTGTCTTTGATAAGCGCTTGATTCAAGGTGGCTTCGGCATTGATCACGTTGATAAAGTCATAAACCACACGTCTCTCGCAACCCATGATGAGGTCTAAGTTTCTGAGGCCGACGTCAAAGTCGATGACTGCGGTTTTAAAGCCTCTGAGGGCCAAACCTGACGCAAAGCTTGCACTTGTGGTGGTTTTTCCAACGCCACCTTTACCTGAGGTGACCACAACAATTTTTGCCATAAAAAATACCTTTACCTATCCGAAACGTTAACAAGCTAGAGTTTACTGGATCAAGGGCACGCTTTGCGTGAGCTGATGAAATAGATTTCAGTCCAACTTGAGCATGACCAATTTATCTTCTTGTAGAAAGATTTGAGCACTTTGGCCATAAACATCCTTGGGCAAAGCGGTATCACTGGTTCTGTATGTGCCTGCAATTGAGACCAACTCGGCCTCTAGGCAAGAGGTAAAGATCCGAGCAGTGATATCGCCTTTTGCGCCTGCAATGGCTTTTCCTCTGAGTGGGGCGTAAACATGGATATGCCCATCGGCCATGACCTCTGCACCAGCGTTGACCATGGCTAAGATTACCAAATCACCGCCGCGAGCGTAAATATGTTGCCCAGATCTGAGGGGTTTGGTGATGATCATTGTTGGAGATTTTTCCAGCGGTACTTCTTTAATCACCTCTTTGATTTCGATGATTTTTTCGATTTGCACAGCATTGCCATTTGCTTGTGCAAAAGGGGCCATTTTTATTTGATTTTTATCATCCTTGTTTGAATGTGTTTGCAAGGGTAAGAAAGCTGAAATCTCAGGCAATCCAAGATGTTTGCCTAATTCGATGATTTGTGGGTGTTGACTCTTGATGGCCCATGGAAGAAGACAATAAGCAGTCAAAAGAGTTTTGATCCCAGCCAAATCCAGATCAGAAGTGCTTTCTTCATTGAGGGCGGTTAGGTCAATGACGGCAGGCTCTCCGCTGAAAAAATCAGGGATATCTGCCAGCTTTTGGTTCAACTCACTTTTAAGCAGGGTTAAGTCAGGGCTTTTGACCACAAATGAGATCAGGGGAAGATCTAGGTTTTTAATCTCAAACGTAGTAATTTTGGGTCTCATGGATTCATTTCAAGGGGTTAAGTTCAGCGTTGTTTTTAAGTATATTTTGAAGAAAATCGTCTTTAAATACATAATCTTCATAAGCCTTTGATCAAATGGAAGTAATTTTGCCATGCTGTGAGGGATCTGGGCGAAATGCTTGGAAGTTTAATTTGCTCAAGTTTATGTCGTTGATCTCGACTCTATATTGTTGAATTGACACTTTACTCTGGGCTACTTATAAATTTGAACCCAGGATATGGGTTTGATCTACTCAAGGATGTTGGTGTGTTTTGGCTCACGTGGGAACTGCGTAAGGCAATTCGTAGGACACTAAATGAAGTCGGCTCTATTTTTAATGGTTGTGCTCAATGCAAGAGATATGTTGGTCAACTGCAGACGCTCGTCGCTTGAAAAAGCTAAGGATAGAAGCTGGGTATGACCTTGTCCAATTTTCTAAGCTTAGTTCTGTCTCAGTGGCTCAAATCAGTCAGCTTGAAGAGTCTGGAGATTCGCTTTTTTACAGCGAGAGAATCAAGTATTCTGTTGGAAAGCGATTAACGCTTTTGTTGCTCAAAGGGCAAAACTCAAATGAAATTCAAAAGTCCTTGATTGATGAAAAGAGTAGAAATACCCGCGTGACATCCCATTCTGAGATCAATGCGATTGCTGAGATGAGCCGTCGAAATTTGGATGCCAGTCCCATCAAGGATTTTTTGAACCTTTTTTCCTATCAATTGCAGCACCTCATAATGTCCAAGTATGTGTTGTCATCCATTGGAATGGTTGCACTGATGCTTGCCCTTTGGGGTTATGAGCATCAAAAGGAGGATGGGTTGATGCAATCTAAATTAAGCTTAGAGTCAAGCTCTTCGAGTGACGGGCTGGCTTATGTTTCAAAGAAGTGGGCAACCCTTTGGGAGAGGCAATCTCCCAACATGACCCCCAACATCGCCCCCAAAATGACCTCTGCTCTCCCAGAGTCTGCCATTCAAGGACCAGTTGCCCCAGTCCAGGCGCAGCTAGGGACCGGGTCAGGGGATCAAATAGGTCGGGATCTAGACTTATCAAAAACCCAGACTCCAAGCGCTCATAGCGTTCCTCTTGACAATGGGATTTCAGCAAGCGCCGTGGCTTTAATCGAAAAGGCACCCATAAATTCAAGTCGCGAAAATGCCAAAAGCTTGGAAAATGATTCCGCTCAGTGCAGTTTTCGGGTTGAAGGTCCTGAAATTATGCCAACGGTGGCTTATAAGCCCTCCAGCTATGTTTATTTGGAAGCGCTAGCCGACACAGTGATTTGCCTTGAGGATGGTCAAAAAAAGAGGAATCGACTCAGTTTGCTAGCAGGTTCTTCTAAAACTGTAACGGGCTCTTCTCCGTGGAAAATCAGCATCAAAGCAGCCCAAGAGGTTAAGGTCTTTTATCAGGGGCAGAGAATGCAACTCCCCGACGCCAGCAATTTGACCTTTACGCTGATAGAGTTCAGACCTTGATTTAAGAGTAAGAGCGCTGTTTCAAGTTTGATGCTGTAAAGTCGATTCAAATCCAAGCGATTTGGTTTTTATTGAGGATACCAATATCAGGGTTAACACTTATTCGCCTGATAAATTGAGCTCTAAAGTATTAAAAAAATGATTTTCTTTAAAAATCTATTCGCTAAGTTTAGGATTTTGTCATTCCAAAATTTTATAAATTGCCTAAAATGATCTTCCCCTGTTGAAAAAGTGATTCATGCAACTCATGTGGTTGTCCGGGCCAACTGGACGTATTAAAACGATATCCATCACCTCTGCCACGATCATTCGTGCAGCGTTGGGCTTGGCTATCTTTTTAGTGGTCATGGGGTTTTTATTGAACCTGCTTGGATTAAGGATTGCGGTTGAGCATTCCCCAGAGCTTGCCAGAAGCTTGGGTGGCGTCACCACAGAGTCTGAGCAAATACGCATGGAGTCGATTTACAGAGAAAAGTTAGATCGCATGAACGTCGATTTGCAAGGCACGATCCGAGAGCTCAAGCAACTGGAGTCCATCAAGAACAAGTTCATGGAAATAGCCTCTCCCCCAGGATTTAAGGAAAAGGGGACCCAAAAAACAGACAGTTTGGGGGGGCCTTTTGTACCCTTGGATCTCAAGGCTTCTTTTTTTCGCCAACCTCTTGACATGGCTTTTAATACTGCTGAGCAAGATGTTGATCGTTTGAAAACGGTGGTGCAAACCATGCAAACGCAATGGACCGATCAATTGAAATGGCTTAGAGCTTTGCCCTTGGGCATTCCAGTGGGTGGGGAATTCAGGTACACCAGCGGTTTTGGTATAAGAAACGATCCTTTTACTCACCAATTGGCCATGCATGAAGGTATAGATTTCTCAGCAGAGTCTGGAACGCCCGTTTTGGCCACGGCCGATGGGGTGGTTATACGCTCTGGGTGGGACCCCAGCTTTGGAAATGTCATAGAGGTGCGTCATGCAGAGGATTACGTCACAAGATATGCACATTTGCGCAAAAGAATCGTGACTGAAGGCGATCGCATTGAGCGAGGAACACCTTTAGGTGAGGTTGGTTCAACAGGACGTTCAACAGGACCGCATTTGCACTACGAGATGTTTAGAAATGGGAGATTGATCAACCCCATTCAAATCATTCCGATTACCACGGGTTGATCGCCTTTTTCAACGGAAAACACCGCATGTTTGAAAAACTAAAAGACAAGTCTTTAAATGCGTCCAACGAGAGGTTTGACACCCTCATTGGAAAATCGGCCCAAATCTATGGCCGTTTGGTCTTGCTCGATAGCGTGCGCATCGATGGAAAAGTCATTGGAAATATTGAAACAGCGCCTGATCACAAGGTCTCTGTTGCCATTGGGGCAACGGGAGAAGTAAAAGGTGATATCACGGCTCACAGAGTGATGGTGGCGGGGAAAATTGAAGGAAACATTTATGCCGATGAGCGTGTTGAGTTTCACAAAGACTCAATCGTACATGGTGATATTTCTTATGGCTCTATTGCCGTGGAGCATGGTGCAAAACTTTTGGGACTGGTGATTCAAAACTCTGGCAGCGCCAACAGTGCTCAAGCCGACGCAAAAAACGTCATCCACAATGCGCAGACCATCAAGCCCAATTAAACAGCAAACTCAGTTTTAATTGCTTTGGGCAAGAACGCATCTTCTCTTGAAGTTAAACCACTTTTGTTTTCATTGAAGCTATAGTAATAAAGTTCATATTTATTGCGCCTCGTCCTCTCTAAACTTTATCTTAAGTGATTAAACTTGTGGCTTTTGTGCCGGTTTATTAAATACATTGTTTTCATAAAATCAAATCATGCATTTGTTTGTTAAAATTTTGGCCAAGGAGCAACCATGACCAATCAGCCAGAATCATTTGAGAGTGTCGTCATTGGCGATGGAGTTTTCGTCAAAGGAACCTTCACCGTACCCGCAAAAGCCGTTGTCAATGGTGTCATTGAAGGTGACTTGACCGCGGAGGAGGTTCTTGTTGGTCCAACTGGCAAGATCACAGGACGCGTTTCGGCCAAAGTACTTGACGTTCGAGGCGAACTGCACAACAACATCATCAGTGAGAAAAGTTTGATTATTCGCTCAACTGGCAAAATTGCTGGCAAGGTTCAATACGTCGAAATCGAAATTGAAAAAGGTGGTGAGGTTCAAGGCACCTTGAACCAAACTGCCCCTGGTGCACCAGCAAGTTTGACCTCTCCAAGTCAAACCATTGTGACCAACTGATTTTATCTTCATTGAACTAATTTACCCATGAGTTTCACCAACACATTGTGGATGTGGTTGAGTTCCATGCCGCAAATTGTGGTTGGAGGATGGACGCGTGAATACCAAGATGCGCGAATCATTTGGGAACAAAATGGCGATCTCAAGTATTTCAATATCTCCTCCAAAGTACAGCGTCTTTTTGTCAGGGGTGGAATTGTCATCTCTTGCTCAATGGTGCTGGTCATCTTCTTGCTTTTTGTCATCTCTTTGGATTTGTACCTGACGCGGGCCAAGTTAGAGCAATCCCATCAGGCTGTTTTTAAAGCCTTGATCAGCTCTTCATCTGATCTTGATCCCTCAGAGAAGGCTGAAATTACTGAAGACCAAATGCTCAGTTTGGCTCAAACCATTCGCGACAGAGACATGAGTATTCGCCGCTTTGTGGATACGTCCATGGTGGCTGTGGAGCAAGAAAACACCAGCATGAAGAGTCAACTTGATTCTTCAGGTTTGACGGAAAAAGTCATCAACATCATTCAAAGAAATTCGCCCAATGGGGGCTTTTCTTTGAACAATGATTTGAAAAACAATGCCCTTTTAAGGGGCAAGGTTGCCAATGAGTTGGCCTCGAACAGGTCCATGAGGGAGGTTTTGGCCGCATTGCCTTCAACCATGCCGCTCTCTTCTTACTCTGTGAGTTCAGATTTTGGCGTAAGAAGACATCCCTTTACAAACCAGCCTCATTTCCATACAGGCGTAGACTTGATCAATGAAGCAACAGACGATAAAGTGCATGCCGTAAAGCCCGGTGTCGTTGTGATGGCGAGTGTCCATTCAACTTATGGCAAAACAGTGGTTGTTAGACATTCAAATGGAATTGAGTCCCTTTATGCCCATTTGGCCAGTATCATGGTCAAAGTTGGTGACACAGTCAGTACGGATACCCTCATTGGCTATGTGGGCAATACGGGTGTGTCCACAGGCAAGCATTTGCATTTGGAAATTTTGGTCGGCGGTTACCCAGTCAATCCACAAAAGGTCATCAGAACTGCACAGTATGTTCAAGAGATACAAAATCAGAAATAATAGTGGCGATGACAAAACCATACCTCTCACCAACCCTCAAGTTCCTGCCGCAGGTTTTGAAGACAGCACACCTAGCCAGTTTGAAAAAGCAACAACCGTTGTAAATAGCGAGCCACTTAACCTTACCTCTTCCATCACTGAACCTTTTTTAAACGCCATGTCTACACCGCCTATTGAAAACCCTTCTGACACAGATACCTTCATTGCACAAGTGCCAAAGGCCAATGTGATGGATATGATTGCGCCAGCAAATAGCAAGCCTTCTATTTTGAGCGAGGGTTTTTCATTTCGTGGAGAAATCAACGCCAAGGGCGCTATTCACGTGGAAGGCACTTTAAATGGTCAAATTCAGGTCAATGAGTTGACCATTGGATCCAAAGGTGCCGTGGAGGGTGTGGTCAGTTGTCACAGTTTACATATCAAGGGGAAATTTGCTGGCACGGCTATTTGCAATGAACTGATCGTGACTTCATCTGCCTCAGTGGATGGGCATGTTGTTTACCAAACACTCTCTGTACAAAAAGGTGCCTCGATCAAAGGCGAGTTGCTGTTAGACAAGTAAAAAAACCTCTTACTCTTTAGCCGCTGAAAGTTACACAATGACTGTAGACAACGATATCAATGGATCATTGTTGAAAATAAAGCGAGAGAGCCTGGGGTGGACTTTGGCTGATATGGCTGTCAGGGCGTGTTTGTCAACCAAACAAGTTAGGCAAATTGAAGAGGGCGGTGACAATTCTTTTTATAGCCATGCCATCAAATTGACAGTGGCAAAAAAAATAGCGCTGATATTAAACATTGAAGAAGATGAGTTGTTCTTTCGTTCGCCTGTGCCGGTCTCTTTAAGTGCTTTAGAGGACCCCTTGCCTGAAGAGCTTGAGCACGAGGACGTAAGCGTTAATCAAATACCAAAAGAAACAATTGTTGAGAAGACTTCAGGTTTTACAGTTTCCAAAGACTTGGTCTCGGGCACTGAGCCAGCCGTTTCATTTGCGTCTATTTTAACTCGCTCGCAGTCGCCAACAGAAGATTTAGACGCCTTGCTGGCTCATGAAGATGAGGCTGTTCAATCTTTGGCCGGAAATGAAGCCCTTGCAAAAACCCCTATTGCAGAAGAAAAGCAGGGGCATGTTGCAGTACATTCACCAAGTGAGTTCAACCAACCTGAAACCACGTTATTACCCTCTACGCCTTCTCCCATTACATTGTCCTCAGCTTCAAGTTCATTGTCCGAAGATCAGTCCGCAAATGGACAAAGTGTATGGGTCAAACTTATTTTAGGTATTTTGGTCTTCATAGGTGCTTTGCTAATTGTTGCGCCTAAATCACTGGATGGCTTGGTGGGTCTGATTGAGGTTGGATTCAAAAAAATGGGCTCTTCTATCGAACCTCCGTCAAACCCAAACATCCAACCCGCTTTTGCTCCACCCGTATTGGATACAACTCAGGTAGATACACCCGTAGAATCGGCTAAAGCAGTTGGTAAAGGTTTGGACACCAATAACATCCCCTTAAGTTCAACCGCTCCTGTGCCCATTTCGCCCATTCCAGTTGTCAACTCTTCCATCTCCTCTCCTGCCTTGCCTACAGGAAACGTGCAAGTCAATGGCTCAACCTCTTCACCCGTCAAAACACCCGTTCCCTCAACTGCACAAGTACAGCAAGCCCCAGCAGCCACCACTACACCCCCCGGGCAATAGTTCTTTTAAAGGTGGTGTTGAGGTGTTCAAAGCTTTTGTAAAGACATTTTGACATTTAGGCGTTTTTTGGGGCTATTTAAAAGTGAACTTTCTCGAGTGTTTTATCTGGGTATTTTGCAACCCCTTTATACATTTGTTGAAGTGAGCGAGAATACAAAGGTTTTCTTGGATCAGATTGACAGATTTATTTTTCGCTTAAACCTCTAACTTGGAGTATGAGATGACCTCACGTCGTGATTTTTTTATCAATATCAGCCTTATGGGTACCGCTATTGCTGGTGGACACGTATTTGCACAAGCAGCCAATTTGAGTGAGTCAGATCCTCAAGCCACAGCATTAGGCTATAAGGCGGATACGACAAAGGTCGATCAAGCCAAAAATCCAAAACATACTGCAACACAAGTTTGTAAAAACTGTCAGCTTTATCAAGGAAAGCCAACAGATGCTGCTGGCGGATGCCCTTTGTTTGCTGGCAAGCAAGTCGCAGCAAACGGTTGGTGTACTGCCTATAATAAAAAATCAGCTTAATTAGTCTTCGAGGCGTCGTCACTTTACAAAGCGACTCAAAAAAGAATGTAATTTTAATGACCCCAGTTTCTTCTATTTAGGAGAACTGGGGTTTATTACTTAAGGGCGCCATAAAATAATTGAAAATATAGTTTTCTTATTTAAACAATGTTGATTAGAAAAAGCAGGGATTAGAATAGATTGAATGAGGTTATTTCAGAGGGGAGTAATGCTCGCGACTGACCTTGAATCAATCAAAATTACGCACTTAAAAAGCTGACAATAAATAATCTTATGAGTCTAAAGTTATCTGTAATCATCCCAACATTCAATGAGCTAGATAATTTAGATGAAATTGTTAAAAGGCTAGAGCTTATATTGAATAAAGTCTCCTGGGAAGTCATCTTTGTAGATGATGACTCGCCTGATGGAACTGCTTCAAAGGCAAAAGAAATTTCATTGTCGGATTCACGAGTGCGTTGTATCAAGAGAATTGGTAGAAGGGGTCTATCAAGCGCTTGCGTTGAGGGCATTCTTTCAAGCAGTGCACCTTATGTTGCCGTTATGGACGCCGATCTGCAGCATGATGAAGGTATTTTGCCACTGATGCTCCATGCCCTAGAAAATGAGAAATATGAATTGGCCGTTGGTACTCGTTACATGGAGGGAGGCGGTGTCGGAGATTGGGAGGAAAGTAGGAAACAAACAAGTCAGATTGCAACTATCATCAGTCAGAAAATTCTAGGTGTTTCACTCAGTGACCCTATGAGTGGTTTTTTTATGATCAAAAGAGAATCATTTGACTTGTGCGTTTATCGATTATCAAATATGGGATTCAAAATCTTACTTGATATTTTTGTATCCTCTCCAAAGAAATTGGTGTTTAAAGAGATACCTTTCCAATTTAGGCAAAGAAACGCGGGGGAAAGCAAGTTAGATCAAAGGGTGATTTGGGATTATTTTCTTTTGCTGGTTGATAAAACTATTGGTCAATACATCCCAACCAAGCTGGTATCGTTTGCATGCATTGGAGCTATGGGCGTTGGAGTCCATTTAATGGTATTGGGCTTTGTATTGAAAATACTGCAACAGCCTTTCGCTTGGGCTCAAAGCACAGCAGTTATTTTGGCAATGATTTTTAATTTTAATTTAAACAATATATTGACCTACCGTGATCAAAAGTTAACTGGATTTAAATTTTATACTGGATTGCTTAAATTTATGCTTGCCTGTAGCGTTGGAGCATTGGCCAATGTGGGCGTAGCTTCTGTGATTTATAAGGATTATGGTTATTGGATATTTTCTGGAATGGCTGGTGTATTGGTGGGTGTCGTGTGGAATTATGTTGCAACATCGTTGATTGTGTGGCCTAAGAAAATTAATAAGTAATTACCAGAAGATATGTTGAATTTTTTAAAAAAGATGGAACTTAAAAAATTTGAAATATTCATCATATTCTGCATCCTCGTTGTTCATATTTCATTGGCGATGTATATTGGCCTATCTCCAGATGAAGCCCATTACGCGCTGTATGCGAAGTTCTTAGATTGGAGTTACTTTGATCACCCGCCGATGGTTGGATGGCTTCAATACACTTTTTATACATTAAGTGAGAGTGAGCTTTCCTTAAGAATTTTACCTTTATTAAGTTGGTTGCTGAGCTTGGCGTTGATCATAAAAATGACACAAAAGATTAAGTTCCACCTTAATTGTCAAAATAATGATTTTAAAGAGAATGCGTTTGTAAGAACTTCAGTGCTGATCTATTTGTTTAGTCCGTTGCTTCATTTACTCTCTTTTGCTTTGGTGCCGGATACGTTATTGATCCCATTGATATTGATGGGGATGATATGTACGTGGGATCTTCTTCAATTTCAATCTTGCGAACAAACGAGTTGGAAAAACTGGGTGTATTTAGGATTGATACTCGGGTTTGCTGGCCTTACAAAATACACGTCATTCTTTTTTGCAATGTCCATTGCAGTTTTGATCATTTGGAAATTTGGTTTAAAAATCTTACTAAAAATCAAATTGTGGACGGCAGCAACCATTGCTCTAATATGCATTGCACCTGTCATATTTTGGAATGATCAACACGATTGGATTTCCTTCAAATACCAGCTCAATCACGCGGCGGGTTCCGCGGATTGGTTATTTGGTAAATGTGTCATATTTCTAATGGTCTTGATCATTGCATACGGGCCTCTGCTACTTATCGGATTGTTTAAAAAAACAGTGAGAAAAGAGACCGATAGCTTGATCTCAGAAATTAAAGTAAAGTATTTCTTTTTCATTTTTTCGTTGCCATCGCTATTTATTTTGATCATATTATCGGGCAGGGGCAGCACATTGCCTCATTGGGCAGCACCAGCATTGGTTGCTTTGATTCCATTTGTAGCGATTAAAATTGATTCTTTTAAAAATGAAAATTCAAAAATATATAATTTTTCCCTGATCTTTCAAGTCATTAGTTCATTTATTTTGATTTTATTTTTATTTACTGCAGGGATTGGTCAAGAGCAAGGCAACGAAAAAACATTTTATTTTAAAAGCTTACAATTCAAATCGCAAAATAATCCATTTGCAGACCTATTTGGATGGAAGGAGGCTGGTGAAAAAGCAAATAAGCTAATCATTAAAAATGGAATAAATAAAATAGCCGTTAGCAATTGGACATTGGCTAGCAGAATAGCCTGGTACGCAAGACCAACTATGGTGAACGTCATTGAACCACACCGTGATCAATTTGATATTTGGTTTGGAACTTTAAAGACAAATGATACTGTTCTTTGGCTGGATTGGTCCATGATGCCATTCAAAGCGCCCACAGATCCAAATCAATTTGATTCTTGTGAGCTTGTTGAGCAACTGCCAATTATTCATCTCAATCGACAAATATCGCACTTCAATTTTTCAATCTGTAAAGGTTGGAAGGGAGGGGAGAGTGAATTTGAAAGATGATAAATATTATTCAATGGATCAATTCGATCGCACATTGAAAATAAATTTTCTAATTGCCTTTGTATGCTTAATTCTTTTTTCTTCAATTCAACTTTTTGACTTGAGAATAAATGTGGATGGATTTATAGCAATTAATTCACGAGGAAATATCGCAGATGAAAAAGTATGGTCTTTTATAACCTTGATGGGTGATACAGGTATTCTTTGGCCGATGTTGCTGATTTTTTCAATTACATCCATGAAAACAATTTATGCAGTTTTGGCCGCTGTACCCATGGGCGGGTTTTTATCTGTCTTGTTAAAAAAGTTATTTGACTCACCAAGACCATCTGGATTATTAGAATCGGTAGATATTCACGTAATCGGGCCTGTCCTTACAACACATAGTTATCCATCTGGGCATACGATTACTATTTTTGCAGCGATAAGTGCAATTGTATTAAGTTACTCAATTCAAGCTAAATTACTCGGCAGTATTTTTAAAATAGGATTATTTATTTTTGCTACAGTTGTCGGCATTTCGCGCATCATGGTCGGTGCACATTGGCCCTTAGATTGCTTGGCAGGTGCGTGTGTAGGCTGGATAAGTGGTGTAACTGGTATTTACTTGAGCAGAAAATATCTTTTAAAAATAGCAAATCAAAATATAAATTTTGTTGCAGTCGCTCTTCTTTGGGTTTTAAGTATTTGGAACTTTTACCGTGAGTTCGATTATGCACTGAGTAATTTAGCTGCGATTGTTTCCTTTTTGATTTCGAGCACGATGTTATTGTTTTATATATTTAAACAAAAAAAATTAATTACAAGTTTTTTTCCCTGATTCGCTGGTGCAAATTTGTCCTTTGGAATTGAGCTGTTCAGTCTTTGAGTTATCTATGTATTGACCTGAAGAGCCAATTCGAAGATTGTTACTCGCAGGTGTTGAGTTGGTTTGTAAGGCAGGGGAGCTTGGTTGTGGTTGATTATTTTTTGGTGTATTCAATAGTTTCGATGCATCAATTACGATAACAGGTTGATTTGTTTGCAAAGCGTTGTTTTTGACATCCGATGTTTTGACTCCCTGGGGATCTTTGGTTTGAGCGCTAGAGAAATTAAAGCAAGAAAAAAAATGAACAATTAAAAAGAAATGAATAATTTTTGACATGCTGTTTTTCTTTAAAGGGAGGTTGATATTTTTTACTTTTTGGTGAAGTTATATTTGCATCTTATTTTGATAAGTGCGTGTTTGGCAAAAAATATTTTCGTTGCACAAACACGCTGATCATAACAAAATTACTTCAATGGCTTAAAAGTAAAGCCAAAACAATTAAATTAGATTCTTTAATTCTTTGGTATACATGTATAAAAGTCAAATACCATAGATTGTTAAATTATTCGGCTTCTTAATTTTGGCTTATGCATTTAGTCCAATCGATTTGAATCCTGACTTTATTCCTACAATTGGTTATTTGGATGAGATAATTTTATTGCCGTTTTTACTTGCACTTGCTATCAAACTGATTCCTTCAAATATATATTTGGAGTCACAAATTCATGCTCAAGAGTGGATCAATCAAAAACAAAAACAACCCAAAAGTAAATTTGGGATTATTTATTATCTTGTTTATTTGGAGTGCAGTTGATCACTTGATATTTGTACTTCTTTTTTCAAGGTTACTTGCTCTTGTGCCAACCACAAAGCTTACGCCCAAGGTACGCCCCTCAGTTAAGACAAATCAGAATTTGCGTGACATTGACGCTGACGATTTGCTAAAAGCTGTATAACGAGCCGTAAAGCGTGTCATCAATACAAAAGACATAAACAAATTAAAAAATGAGGGGAGACGACTGACAGGTATAGCTAAAATACATACAACGCCACTCAAAGCGTTCAGCGTGGCTCGTCAGCGTAATAGTAGGGTAGGATGTATTTTTTGTTTACGGTGAGAACTTTTTGCTTCAAGGTTTTAGAAAAAGCAGAATAAATTAACTGTATAATTTAGTTTGTGGCGCTTTAGCTCAGTCGGTTAGAGCGATGGAATCATAATCCACAGGTCCGCGGTTCGAATCCGTGAAGCGCCACCATTTATTAATGGTCCATACTGGACACATGAATTACACTTTGTACCGATCACATAACAGTTTGGCCCAAACGGTTCTCCACGAGTTTTACCCTACAAGAATTGAGCCCAAAGTAGTCAATCTGCATGATGACCCTCCAGATTTAAAGTGTCTATCAGTATTTCGAAAATATGCCATTGCATGTGTTTTTTACTAGTCAGTTTCCTTTTCTAAATTAGTCAGGATCAGCATCCTCATCAATGAAATCCATCCCACAATATTCTTTAGAAGATTAAGCGTGTTGGGTTGCCAGAATTCGAAAGGACTCCAATCTTTCGGCAATGGGCGCAAACCTTTTGTAGTCTAAGCAATAACATGCCCGAAACGACTGGACTAATAATTAAGAGAAACACTGCCCAGTACCAGATTTAAAACTCAAACCTGTTTGAATTCCTAAAATTCTAGAAAAATTCTAGCACTTGGGTGCTGAAAGCAGGCACTTCATTCCAATTAAAAAGCCCTTCGTGCTTTTGGCCCGAGGGGCTAACGATATACTTTTGGTTATGCGCTTTACTTTTTAGCCTTGGGTTCAGCAGCTTTGGGGGCACGGCCGCCGGACTTAATGCAATCTTCCATGGTGATAAACGGTTTGAAATTCGTTGTGGCTTTGTATCCAGAGCTAGTTTGGTCGTGGCAGATGTCGTTTTTGGATTTCTTCACAGCGGGTTCGGCATTGGCGGTTTTGGCCGCAGGTGCTGCAGGGGTTGAGGCTGCTGGTGAGGCTGGAGGTTGTGCTGGTGCAGCCGCAGCAGGGGCGAAAGTTGCTGCTGCAGGGGTTGAGGCTGCTGGTGAAGCTGGAGGTTTTGCTGGCGCGACGGCAGAGGGGGCCGAAGCTGCCGCCGTTGCGGGCTTAGCTGGAGCGGGAGTAGCTGCGGTTTGCGCAAAAGTTGTCGCCGAAGCGGCAATCAGTGCGGCTGTAATCAAAGTTGATTTGAACACTTTATCTCCTAAACGGCAAAAGCGCCTATTTACTAAACGTTGCAAGCAAATGAATCGTTGACAAGTTCACCTTTTTTGGTGAGCTTAGGGTTGTTCTAAGGTTGAATTAGACTCAACATTGACCAAAAGCCCCCCCCCCAGGGGTGTGAATTTGAACACGATCACCTGGCCTCATTTGAGTTTGATCGCTGTGGGCAAGCACCTCTTGTTGGCCATTTTCGCGGAGAATCAAGTTTTCGCCTTTGTGCCCAGGTTCACCTCCTTGAACACCAAAGGCGGGATAGGTGCGCCCATTGGACAAGATAGACAGCGTCATGTCTTCTAAGAACCTTAGGGTTCTCACTGCACCGTCTCCACCCTTGAAGCGACCTCGTCCACCAGAGTCCTTTCGGATACAAAAACTCTCCAATAAAACAGGAAAGCGCGACTCAAGAACCTCCGGATCGGTGAGTCGAGAATTGGTCATGTGCGTTTGGACTACGCTTGTGCCATCAAATCCACCCTGCAACTCACCTTGGTCACTCCAGATTCCACCCGCACCGCTTCCACCAGCTATCGTTTCATAGTATTGGTACTTTTCATTACCAAATGTTAAATTATTCATGGTGGGCTGAGAACTGGCCAACACGCCCAAAGCACCAAAGAGTGCATTGGTGATGCACATGGAGGTCTCTACATTGCCCGCTACCACAGCCGCTCCTGGTAAGGGATTGAGCATCGAGCCCAAGGGAACACGAACCTCTACGGGTTCAAGACAACCCGCATTCAAAGGGATTTCATCGTCAACCAATGTCCTCAATACATACAACACTGCCGCAATGCTCACCGCTTTGGGGGCATTGAAATTATTGGACAACTGAGGCGACGTTCCAGCAAAGTCGATGACGGCTGATCCTGCGCTTGAGTCGATGTCAATGCGCACGCAAATGACTGCGCCATTGTCCAATGGCAAGCGATACGTTCCGGAGCGAATAGTTTTCAGTATCTGAGTGACGGCTTGACAGGCGTGGTCTTGAACGAACTGCATATAGGACTTGAACATCAGCAAACCATACTGCTCAACGCTGCGCCTAATTTCCTCAATTCCTTTTTCATTGGCGGCGATTTGGGCTCTTAAATCAGCCATGTTTTGCTCGGGATTTCGACATGGGTATTGCCCCCCCGTTAATAAATTCATCATGGCAGATTCTTGAAACACGTGTTCATCGACCAATTTAAAATTGGTAATCATCACCCCTTCTTGATCAATGTGTGTTGAGAATGCGGGCATTGATCCTGGTGTGATCCCTCCTACATCGGCATGATGACCTCTAGAGCCGACAAACATAAAGGGCTCCGTTAATGAATACGCTAGAACGAAACAAGGTGTGATCACGGTAATGTCGGGTAGATGAGTTCCACCGTGATACGGGTCATTCAAGACAAACACATCGCCGTATCGAATGTCACCCTTATTGGCCTCAATCACGGACATGACACTCTCGCCCATCGAGCCCAAATGCACGGGCATATGAGGTGCATTGGCAATCAACTTGCCGTTGCCATCAAATAAGGCGCAACTGAAGTCCAAGCGCTCTTTGATATTGACCGAATGTGCCGTATTTTGAAGTCGCAGTCCCATTTGTTCAGCGATGTTCATGAAGAGATTGTTAAAAATCTCCAAGCGCATAGGGTCGACTTTGTTGCTAAGGGCAACAAAAGACTTGTGAGACGCTTTTTTTTCTAACATCAAGTGACCTAAATCGGCGAGCTTGACTTGCCACCCGGGTTCCACCACGATGGTTGAATTTGCTTCCGTGATGAGCAAAGGGCCACAAAATGTCTCTCCCTTACGGAGTGCTTCGCGCTCGATCAGACGCACCTCATGCCAAGCAGAGTCCATGAAGACCCTGACCTTTTTGGGGGACTGGTGATGCAACCCCTCTAGACTTTGTGCAATTGAATTTTGCACAGGCCCAGACCCAGGTTTAGGCAAATCATCTCCTCGAACAATCCCTTCTACACTCACCGACTCCAAAATCAGACCTCGGTTGTGCATCAAAAAAGAAAACCGCTTTAAATACAAGGATTCAAAAGAATGCTGGATTTGTTCCTCACGAGTGAGTTCCACCTCAAGTGCGGTATCACTTCCAGCGTATTTGACTTTGACTCGAGATTTCAGGTCAATCGATCTGGTTGAGCCCAGATACTTCGAAAGTTCAGATTGAACGTGGACCTGCAGTTCCTTTGCAGTCGCAAAGGCTAGGTCAATACTTGAAGCGTTGACTGGCAACTCGAGTGTTTTCTCTTTGATTAAACTTTGGTCCGCCAAACCCATGCCGTATGCGCTCATGAGACTTGCCATCGGGTGCACCATAACTCGTTTCATACCCAAAGCATTGGCGACCAAGCAAGCATGTTGAGCACCCGCCCCACCAAAACACTGCAAGGTATAGCTCGTGACGTCGTATCCCTTGGCGACAGATATTTTTTTGATCGCATTGGCCATTTGCTCGACGGCAATCGATACAAACGCCTGGGCGGTGAGTTCTGGTGAAAGACCGCTTGCTTTCGACAATGCTTCGAAAGCGATCTTGACCGCTTGGACATCTAAGAGTTCGTGTCCACTGGAGCCAAATACTTTGGGAAAAAACGCACTTTGAATTTTTCCAATCATGACGTTCGCATCGGTCAAGGCCAAGGGGCCCCCTCTTCCGTAACAAACGGGTCCGGGATGAGCCCCCGCGCTTTGTGGTCCTACCCTGAAACGCGATCCATCAAAGCTGAGCAATGAGCCACCACCAGACGCCACGGTGTGAATACTCATCATAGGGGCTCTCACGCGAACACCGGCCACTTGTGTTTCATAGTCTCGCTCTAAGTCCCCGGCAAAATGACTCACGTCGGTGGAGGTCCCTCCCATGTCAAACCCGATTACCCATCGCTCGCCTGCGAGTTGCGCCGTGCGAGACATCCCCACAATGCCACCCGCAGGACCACTCAAAATGGCGTCTTTGCCTTGAAAAGCTTGGTCTTTGGCCAAGCCACCTGAGGACTGCATGAAAAAAAGATCAATACCTGGCATTTGATCTCTCATTTGATCTATATAGCCTTTGAGCACGGGGGTTAAATAGGCGTCAACCACGGTGGTGTCGCCTCGGCTGATAAGCTTGATTACTGGCGCGACTTGATGGCTCAAGCTGATTTGTTTAAAGCCGGCTTCTAAAGCGAGTTCACCAGCCCTTAATTCGTGCGCAGGGTATGCATAGGCGTGCATGAACACAATGGCCACGCTGTTGAAACCCTTGGTGCGCAACTCTTGAAAAGAGATCCTGAGATGCAATTCATCTAAAGGCGTCAAAACGGCACCTTGGGCAGTGATGCGCTCGCTCACTTCAATGACCTCGCTGTACAAAAGCTCAGGCAAACGGATATGGCGATCAAAGATTTGGGGGCGGCTTTGATAGGCGATTCTCAGTGAATCTCTAAAACCTTGGGTCGTGACCAAGGCCGTGAGCTCGCCTTTTCTCTCAAGCAAAGCGTTGGTTGCGACCGTGGTGCCCATCTTGACACAGTGCACCAAGGTTTGGGGAATCAAGGCGTTTGACGCCAGACCCAAAATTTGCCGAATCCCCTCAAGAGTGGCATCCCGATAATGATCTGGGTTGACTGATAAGAGCTTACGGGTCACCAGTTGCCCGCTCGGTGCGCGCCCGATGATGTCAGTGAATGTGCCACCTCGATCCACCCAAAATTGCCATTTTTGAAAACTCGATAGGGGACTGGGAGGGATCATGGGTGCTGAGACTCAGGGTAGGGGGGTGTTTAAAAATATGGCTAAATCCAAATGCATTGGCTAAATCTTAGCTTATCATGTACCGAGGTGAAGAATACCTTTTTCATTTTTAGTCAATTCACCCCCCCCGCCACCTTACGTTTTGAGGAGTACCCGAGATGTCTTATATTCGCTTTTGTACACTTTGGTTTGCCCTATGGGTCTGCTCGTTGGGATTTGCGCAAGTCAAATGGGACTTGCCAGCTGCTTACCCAGCGACCAATTTCCACACTGAAAATCTAGTTCAGTTTGCCAGCGAGGTTGCAAAAGCCACGGGTGGCAAACTCAATATCAATGTTCATGCCAATGCATCACTTTTCAAAGCCAATGAAATTAAAAGAGCCGTCCAAAGTGGACAGGCTCAACTGGGTGAGATTTTGCTAGTCAATTACGAAAATGAAAATCCCATCTTTGGAATTGATGGGGTGCCTTTTTTGGCTACGAGTTATGCACAATCAAAAAAGTTGTCCTTGGCCCAAAAACCATTGCTAGAAAAGTTATTGCAGTCCCAAGGACTGAGGCTGCTCTTTGCCGTGGCTTGGCCACCCCAAGGCATCTACGTCAACAAAGAGATCAACTCTGTGGCCGATATGAAGGGCCTCAAGTGGAGAGCCTATAGCCCAGCAACTGCAAAAATTGCCGAGCTGATCAATGCTCAACCGGTCACCATTCAGGCTGCCGAACTCAGTCAAGCTTTGGCTACAGGTGTGGTCAATAGTTACATCAGCTCAGGCTCCACCGGATACGATACCAAGACGTATGAGAGCATCAAATATTTTTATGATACCCAGGCGTGGCTGCCTAAAAATGCGGTGATTGTGAATGAAAAATCGTTTGATGCTTTGGACAAGGCAAGCCAAGAGGCCCTTCTAAAGGCAGCGCAAGAGGCAGAAAACAGAGGTTGGGCTGTCAGTCAAGAAAAGAACAACTGGTACTTGAATGCCTTGAGCGAAAAAGGCATGAAAATCATGAAGCCCTCAACCCAACTGATGACCGATCTCAAACAAGTCGGACAAACCATGCTCGCGAATTGGGAAAAAAATGCGGGTGCCGATGGTAGCGCTTTGATTGCCAGTTTCAATAAAAAATAAGCAAGTATTTTCATGCGAAAATTTCTAGACCGGCTCTACATCTTGAGTGGTGCGCTGGGAGCCACCTTCATCTTGCTCATTGCCATTCTCATGATTGCTCAAAGCGTGCTTCGTGAAGTGGGCGTGAGAACGGGGGCTGTGAATGATGTGGTCTCTTGGTTTTGCGCGGCCGCATCGTTTTTCGCTATGCCACACGCGTTCAAACATGGCGACTTTGTCAGAGTTACGTTGGTGCTTGAGAGATTAAACCCGACTGCACGCCGTTACTTTGAGCTGATTTGTCTTTTTATTGCCTGCATCAGTGTCGCCTATTTGGCCTACTGGGCCAATAAATTTACTTACGAAAGCTTTTTATTCAATGAAAAAGCACAAGGCCTTTTGCCCATTCCCATATGGATACCGCAATCGAGTTTTGCCCTGGGTTCTATTTTATTGTTGGTTGCCATGATCGATGAGTTCTTTATCGTGCTGCATGGAAACATTCCTTCCTACGTTCTCGCTGTGGAAGAAAGACATGCCGCGGGCGACTATTCCTCAGATGTATAGGTGCTGAACTTGGATATTTTGGCCATTGGCGCCTTGCTTTTGTTCTTGATGCTTTTGTTGCTCGGTGGAGGTGTCTGGATTGCCATGACGCTGGCCATTTGTGGCTGGGTTGGCCAAGCTTTTTTCACCTCAACATCTCCTGGCAACAACCTTTTCTCATCGTTTTGGGAAAGCAATTCAAGTTGGGAGTTGGCTGCGTTGCCACTTTTTATTTGGATGGGTGAGATTTTATTTCGCTCTAAGTTGAGTGAAGAAATGTTCGAGGGCTTAAGTCCCTGGCTTAATCGGATCCCTGGTCGACTGATGCACACGACTATTTTGGGTTGTGGTATTTTTGGCTCGGTCTCCGGCTCTTCGGCTGCGACGTGTGCCACCATCAGCAAAGTGGCCCTACCCGAACTGCTAAAAAGAGGGTACGATGAAAAAATGATCTTGGGCTCACTGGCAACCGCTGGTACCCTGGGTATTTTGATTCCGCCTTCGATCACCATGGTTGTCTATGCAGTTGCAGCAGATGCCTCCATCATTCGAATTTTCTTGGCTGGTTTTTTGCCAGGATTTCTATTGATGGGACTTTTCTCCGGTTACATCATGTGGTGGAGTTACAAGCATCCCGACAAAGTCCCCCCGAGAGACCCTCCAACGAGTTTCATGGCCAAAATCAAGAAGTCAGAGAAACTCATTCCGTGCAGTGCATTGATTGTTTTCATTGTTTGGGTATTGATTTCAGGGTACGCCACTGCCACCGAGTGCGCGGCGTATGGGGTATTTGGCTCTCTGGGCTTGGCCCTTTGGAGTCGATCTTTGACTTGGCAAAGCTTCAAAGATGGATTGATGGGCACCATGCGCACGAGCAGCATGATCATGTTCATTTTGGCAGGAGCGGCTTTTCTCACCAAAACGATGGCCTTCACAGGTATCCCTCGAGAGTTGGCCGAATGGGTCACTCAAATGCAACTCTCTCCTTATTCCTTGATTGCAGTATTGACCTTTGTCTACATTGTTCTGGGTACAGCATTGGATGGCATCAGCATGATCGTCTTGACCAGTGCGGTGGTTCTGCCCATGATTCAAAAAGCAGGTTTTGATCTTATTTGGTTTGGTATTTTTATCGTCTTGTTGGTTGAAATTGCTGAGGTGACGCCGCCCGTAGGCTTTAACTTGTTTGTCCTACAAAACATGACTGGTAAAGATTCCAACACCATTGCTAGAGCAGCCATTCCATTTTTTATATGTGTAGTGGTGTGTGTCGTCTTGATCACCATTTTTCCGCAAATCGTTACCATCTTGCCAAATATGATCATGGGAAAAGCTTAAAGCCAAGGCCTGAAGGATTGGCGTTCGATGCAGAGCATGTTGCTTTAGGGCAGAGGCACTCAAGCAGACAAGCAATTTGGCTTTAGGCCTAGTTGTGTGTAGATTTGTTCAATAAGGGTCTTAAATATGAAGCTTTGACTTGAGGTTTGTTCAGAAACTCTAGCGCGGGGTCGCCCTCAATGCCCGCAATAACGGATAAGTAGAGGCGTTATAGAGCTTTAATCAATAAAAATTAATCTTCAGGCTCGGTGCGGAATTGATCTACTTTGCACTTCGATTTTAAAATCACCTATTCAATAAAAAATTATTAATTATTGCTTTTCTATTTTTGATCTCTCAATTACAGTACCCCATCTTTTAATTTCACTGTTCAATAAATCGTAAGCTTGTTCACTTGTACTACCTTGAACTGTGACATTTAAGTCGCTCAATTTAGTAATAAAGTCTTTTGAATTGAGAATTAACTGGATTTCATAATTAAGTTTAGAAATAACATCTTTGGGTGTTTTTGAAGGTGCAGCTAAACCGTTCCAAGAGGCTACGCTCAACTGAGTAAAATTACCTCCTAATTCGCGTAATGTTGGAGTATCAGGCAATAAGCTAAATCTTTTGTCCCCCATAAGAGCGAGAGGGCGTAATAAATTTCCCTTGATTTGAGGAATAAGTGGACCTAATATATCAATCATTACATCGATATTATTGCCTCGTAACGCATTAATTACAGGGGGCGTACCATTGAAAGGAATGATTTGTGCCGATATACCAGCGGTAAAAACAAACAACTCAGCAGCTAGATTTTGTGTCGTACCGATTTGTGGAGTTCCAATATTGAGTTTGCCTGGATTGCTTTTGGCATAAGAAATTAACTCAGTGATATTTTTGAATCTTCCATTTTCAGATACTGCAACGACTAAATCAAAGATTGCAAGTTTTGATATGGGTGTAAAGTCTTTCAATGTATCGAATGGAAGTGATTTGAACAAAGCAGCACTGACAGCAGTACCGCTTGATATCAGCAACAAAGTATGGCCATCTGGGTCGGATTTTGCAACTTGTTCTGCGGCAGCAATACCGCCTGCAGTTGGTTTATTTTCAATGATGACTTGTTGACCAATGGAATCACTTAACTTCTGTGCAAGAGTCCGTGCTGTTATATCTGCTGCACCTCCAGCAGCATTGGGAACTAAAATTTTAATTGGTTTAATTGGAAAGTTTTGAGCATTGACAAAGCTAGTCAAAGGTAAAAAGAAAAAGATTAGGCTGAATGAAGTACCCCAGCACTTTAGCGAAGTATTAAGGGAAGTAAGCATAAAGGACCTTAAAGAAGAAACAAAATAGTTAAATTGAAGATTATTCACACAGACACATCATAGATCGAAAGAAGGGAAAAAACAAATAGACATAAACCACTAAAAATGCATAAAATTTAAAGCTTAAACAAAAAAAATTGAAGCGAATCAACATAAAAATTTCAATGGAAGAAAAATGAAAAAAATACCAAGTCTCAAAATATTTATTGCAACCATGCTTTTCTTTAGCTCCTCACAAGCATTGCATGCACAAAGCTACCCAAGCAAACCGGTAAAAATAATAGTTCCATTCGCATCAGGTGGACCGGCTGACAACTACGCGCGCTTTATGGCTCAAAAGCTACAAGATGATTTGCAACAATCTTTTGTGGTTGAAAATAAACCAGGAGCTGGATCTGTAATTGGGACTGATGCTGCGGCAAAAGCAAATAGCGATGGATATACATTGCTGATGATGTCAAATACGCAAACCATTAATGAATCATTGATTCAAAATAAACCCTTTAGTCTGCTAAAGGACTTTGTTGCTATTGCGCCCATCAATTATTCTGATCTGATCTTGGTTGTACATCCTACATTGCCCGTTCAAAATTTAAAAGAATTGATTCAGCTGGCGAAATCAAAACCTGATATTTTAAATTTTGCTTCATCAGGAAATGGAACTCCCTATCATATGGCTGGAGAATTATTTAATTTTATGGCTGGCGTCAAAATAACGCACATACCCTATAAAGGAAGTTCCGGTGCTAGGACTGATTTGATTGGAGGTCAAGTAAATATGATGTTTGATGCAATCACAACAATGAATGAGTTTATTAAAAATAACAAAGTCAGAGCAATTGCTACAACAGGACACGTGCGCTCATGGATTATGCCTAATGTACCTTCAGTAGATGAGGCGGGAGTACCTAAATTTGAAATAACAATTTGGCTAGGTGTGATGGCGCCAAAAGGCACACCCGCTGAAATTGTATTAAAGTTAAATAGCAGTATTCAAAAAATAATATCTAGGCAAGAAG
Organism: Comamonadaceae bacterium; assembly: GCA_947475685.1. GTDB lineage: Bacteria > Pseudomonadota > Gammaproteobacteria > Burkholderiales > Burkholderiaceae_C > Limnohabitans. Next base: position 24,809 of record CANJNC010000044.1, read on the forward strand.
TTAAAGAGGCTTGGTCGGCGCAAGGTGCTGTTCCAATGATGATGAATTCACAAGAGTTCACTAAGTTTCTAGAAGTTGATGTAGCCAAGTGGGCAAATGTTGTTAAATCGGCTCAAATTAAACTTGATTAATATGGGGGATAAAATAGATTTCCTATTAAATGGAGAAGCGAAAAAATATATCATTAATGACGATGATATAACCTTGCTAAGTTTGTTGCGAGATGAGTTTAATTTGAAAGCCGCAAAATATGGGTGCGGCATGGGGCAATGCGGCTCATGTAAAGTGCTGGTAGATCGTAAAGCAATGAATTCTTGTCAAATCTCCATTTGGGATCTTAATAAGAAAAGTGTAGTGACATTAGAAGGACTGCAACAAGATGCAGTTTTCTTAAAGCTTAAGGAGTCTTTTTTTAAAGAAAATGCAGCACAATGCGGCTTTTGTATCAGTGGAATGCTTATAAGTTGCTACAGTATTTTGAATAAAAAAATAAAAATTGATAAGGAAAGTGTAAGCAAGGAATTGCAAGAAAACTTATGCCGATGTGGAATACACCATAAGATAATAAAAGCAATGCTTAAGGTGAGCATGTGAATAATAATGTTAAATCTAATTTTGAAAAATATCCAAAGATTGGACAGTGGATAAAAAAAACCGATAGCAATAAATTATTGATACTATCTGGAAAGGTTGAAATAGGCCAAGGAATATTGTTTTCGCTCAAGCAACTTGTTTCTGATTGCCTTCAAATATCATTTGATGAGATTGAGATATCTAACGCAAGCACTGATTCGCATCCAAATGAAGCAGTCACTTCTGGTAGTCTTTCAATTCAAGATTCTGGCTTAACTTTAAAAATTGTATGTGCTAATTTACTGTATTTCTCAAAGAAAAGATATTTATCAAAAGCCAATCTAGATGATAAAGAGGTTAAATATTTAAATGGTGTATTTTTTCAAGATCATATAAACTTAACACGACTAATAGATTTAATAGATAGTGAATTATTAGAAAGAAAAATTGATACAACCATTAAACAACTTAAAACTAAAACGAAAAGCGACGAAAATAAAAACAGTGATTTATTGAAAAAACTCGAAGGCCAGTATATTTATATCAACGACCTTCAAATCGATGGCATGCTTTATGGAATGGTTCTTCATCCAAGAACCATTGAGGGTGAATTAAATGAAAAAATATTTAATGAATTTAAACTATTTATATTGGAAAAATATAATATTGTAAAAATAGTAAAAGACCGAAATGTAATAGGAATCATTAGTACAAAAAGAATTGAATTATTGAAAATTGAAAAAGCTTTGGATAAATATTCCTTGTGGATAGAAAGTAACTTGGATATGCCTCTAAATAGCCAATACGAATTGTGGTTGAAGTCTCAAAAATCAAAAAAGGTAAATATCTTTGATCAATTAAATTCTTCCATAAGCCCCGAAGTAAAAGTAAAGACCTTAAATATATCAAGACCATTTTTGACGCATGCATCTATAGGCTTATGTTGCGCAATATCCACTTGGAGTAATGAGCAAATTAAAGTTATAACTCATAGCCAGGGTATTTTTAATCTGCGGCGTGATTTAGCAATGGCTTTTGATCGAGCAGAGGAGCAGATCACTGTAAGTCATCACCCAGGAGCTGGATGTTACGGTCACAATGGAGCCGATGACGTAGCATATGACGCAGTATGGCTAGCCCAATATGTTCCTGATCAAGCACTGCGAGTTGAATGGAGTCGTACCCAGGAAATGTCAATTGCGCCTTTAAGCCCAGCGATGTTTGTTAATTTAACATCGACTGTAGATAATAACGGGAAAATAATCTCTTGGTTTCATGAAATATGGAGTCAAGCGCACGGGAGCAGACCTGGTAGAGACACTACACCGGCTCTTTTAGGTGCATGGCAAACTCAACGAGCTTTCCCTGTATTACAGCCAGTAAATGCTATTGAGGCAAACGGTGGGGGAGCAGATAGAAACTCGAAACCTATTTATGACATTGAAAATATTGAAATTAAAAACAATGATATCAAAGCAATGCCTGTTAGGGTATCAGCTTTACGCAGTCTTGGTGCGCATGTAAACATTTTCGCGATTGAATCAATGATTGATGAATTGGCTAAATTATCTTCTAATGATCCAATTGAATTTCGGTTGAATCACTTGAAAAATATAAGAGCTAAAAAAGTTTTAACTGAAATAATAAAATTCTCAAATTGGAAAGATAAATTGAATGTAAAAATTGAAGGACATGGAAAGGGAATAGGTTTTGCACAATATAAAAATACTGGTGCATTTTGCGCAGTTGTTGCAGAAGTTGAATTAACTGATCGAATAGAAGTCAAGAGGCTTTATATAAGTGCCGATGTGGGCTCTGTTGTGAGTAGAGAAGGTGTAATAAATCAACTTGAGGGAGGAGCAATTCAAGCAATCAGTTTTACGCTTTTTGAAGAGACCCAGCTTTCAACAAATGGAGTAGATTCCAACGAGTGGTCTAAATACCCAATCATTGGATTTGACGATATCCCAATTATTCAAATTGAGTTGATTGAATGCGAAGAAAATCCATCATTAGGTGCTGGGGAATGTTCGATTGGTCCCACTTCAGCTGCTATAGCAAATGCAGTATTTGATGCAATTGGCATTAGGCTTACTAAAATGCCTTTTAATAAAGATAATTTACAAGCGCTACTACTTTCAGATAGTTAATGAAATTTGTCAAAATTAAGTAGTTTGAGAAGTGGATCATCTGTCACTCGAATAAGTATAGATTCTTCATTTGATAGGTGAGTAAATTTATACCAACTAGGTATTGCAATAAAGTCACCAACCGACCACTCAAAGTTGTAGTTTTCAACCTGAGTAGAACCAGATCCTTTGATGACAACAAATAGTTGGTTAAAAGTTGTTTTCTCGTTAACCCAAGTAATATTGGATAACATATGAATCACATAGCGATCAAATGTTACCAATTGCTGAGGACCCAATTCAAGTTTGCGAACGCCTGTAATAACATTAGATCCATTTAGTACATTTTGACTAAAAACAGAATATGCAAATCTCATTTCCGAATTCAAATCTAATTCGATATTTTTTTCAAAGCTATCCTGATGTGTTTGAAAAAACATGGGACCTAGATATTGAACAAGAGGGACATCTAAAATATCTATCCAATAAGCTTCAACATTACTGTTGTTGATGTGGCCGTGATAGGATCCATTTGGGGTTAATAAAACATCACCATCTAGCATGGGAATAGATTTACCATCTACTACTGTAAAAGCGCTAGGATCCCCCTGAATGATGATTCTCATCGCATTAGGCGAATGCTTGTGACTTTTAGCTATTTCCCCAGGTAACACCATTTGATATGCGCCAACAAGAGTTGAAACAGTTTGGTAATCATTACCCTCTATAGGGTTAGCTAAAATTAAATTTCTTCGTTCAGCTTTTTCCGTACTTACCAATTTTCCTGCTGTATGAAGAGCTGAATGAGCATGTTTGAATCTCCAGTGTGCAGGTAAAAAAATCTTTTTAGGCTCTGGGTAAAGTGAAGGAGTCGGTTTTGCCCAGCCATTTTTAAATTTAAATAATTCAAGCTTTGATTGAAGCTCATCTAAAGTTTGAACTGAGTTGAAATCTGGTTCATTGAAAAACTTATTGTTCATAGAGAATAGTTAAATAGATACGAAAAGATCTTTTACGGAAACTCGATTTCTAATAATACCCTGCTCACACATGTAGTTTATAAGTGTATCAAGACAATGTTGATTTTCATGCACGCCATAAGGCCAGGGATCTCCACCAAAAATATCCTCAATTTCATCAAGATCGTCAGGTAACCAAGGGAGCATATACCTTAATGCAGCTAAATTTTTCATACGC
>CANJNC010000045.1 GCA_947475685.1 Comamonadaceae bacterium
CGCCTTCAGATTTCAAGTTGTCCGAACCCCAAAGCACCATGGCCACGCTCTCGGGCAGACCTTGACCATCCAGTGCATAGCGAGCAAGAAGTTTGTCGGCTTGGCGCTTGGCGTCGCGAACGGCAAAGGCGCTTGGAAGCCTGAAGGGGTCCAGGCCATGCAAATTCCTGCCTGTAGGAAGGACGTCCGGGTTGCGAAGAAGATCGCCACCCGGTGCGGGCTCAATGTAGCGTGCATCCAGTGCACGGGTTAAACCATCAAGTTCGTAGTCTTTGCTTAAAATTTGATTGGACCGAATGATGTGATCCAGAGACACCCATTGTGCTTCGCTCAAATCGGGGAGCTGCTTTTTAAGAGACTCCTTGCTGGCACCATCGACCAAGGCCTCAAGGGGCAGGTCTTTGGGCAAATCCATGGAGCTTGCCATTGACTCAAGGGTTGAGAGTTTGTCTTGGCGAGAGGGTGTTTTGCCAATGACATGTAACCCTTCGGGAATCAAGGCGTACTCCATTTCGAGCAATTGATCTTTGAGTGTTTCAACCCAAGCTGTGTTGCTCTCTAAGCACTCAAGCATCTGGGTGTCATCAAGTTCAGGAGCACTTAGATCAAGCGCCAAGGCCTGTTCAGCAATGATTTGCAACAAGGCAAATCGCTCTGAAGTTTCGCTCACATCGTTGCTGCGCCAGCGTTGAATGGATTGATTGAGTTCGATCAAGCCCTTGTACAGACCGGCTTGGGAGATGGTGGGCGTGAGGTAGCTCACAAGCGTTGCAGCTGAGCGGCGTTTTGCAAGAGCGCCTTCGGACGGGTTGTTGGCCGCGTACAAATAAATGTTGGGCAAGTCGTTGATCAAGCGCTCTGGCCAGCACCGACCCGACAGTCCCGTTTGTTTACCAGGCATGAACTCCAAAGCGCCGTGCGTTCCGAAATGCAAGACGGCGTCTGCCTTGTAGTCTTCGCGCAAATAACGATAAAAGGCGCTAAAGGCATGCGTGGGTGCAAAGCCTTTTTCAAACAAGAGTCTCATGGGGTCGCCCTCATAGCCAAAGCCTGGCTGTATGGCAATCAAGATCTCACCAAATTGAGCGCCCAATACAAAGAGGTTTTGACCATCTGTGAGATGCTTGCCAGGAGCTGCTCCCCACTGAGCTTCAATTTCTTTGAGCCACTTCTCATTTTGAATGTGCTGCTTTGCGGGAATCTTTGCATGAACGTTGGCTTGGGTGCCGTAGGTGGCTGTGTTGCCAATCAATATTTGGTCTCTAAGCGCATCTACACTTTCAGGCAACTCAACTCGGTACCCTTCGTTGGATAAATTGTGTAGCGTATTAAAGAGTGACTCAAACACGGAGAGATAAGCTGCAGTGCCGACACTCCCGGCACTGGGTGGAAAATTGAAAATGACGATTGCAAGCTTGCGGTCTTGGCGTTTTTTCTCGCGCAGACTCACGAGTTTGTGCACACGTGCGGCAAGCATTTCTGTTCTTTCCGCACAGGTGAACATGTCTTGCGCTTTGTGTGCTTTGGTGAAGGTGCATAGCCTCTCGCAGCCTTTGCAGGTGCTGCCCTCTGGTCCTGGACGCCCGCCATACACCATCGGAACGGTGGAGCCGTCTAACTCAGGGATGGCAACCATGATGGTGCTCTCAACGGGCAACAAACCACGCTCAGACTCGCCCCATTGGTCCAAAGATTGGAACTCCACGGGGTGAGCTGCAATGTAGGGAACGTCTAGCTTTTTAAGCGCCTCTTGGGCGGCCTTGGCATCGTTGTAGGCGGGACCACCCACCAAAGAAAACCCCGTCAAGGAGACCAAAGCACTGATCAGGGGGGTTTCCCCCTTTTTAAAGAATTGGTCAATCGCACATCTGGCGTCAAGACCGCTTGAGAATGCAGGGATCACGCGCAGGCCTTTTTGTTCCAGTGCATGGATCACAGCGTCATAGTGCGCCGTGTTGCCTGCCAACAGATAAGAGCGCAACAACAACAAACCCACGGCGGGTTGTGAGGTTTTTTTGGCATGGGGCAAATCACTGCTTTTCTCAGACAGGCGGTTTTTCATCTGAGGGTGATAGACGCCACTCTCGGGGTATTCAAAGGGTTGCTCAGCAGCGGGCAATTTGTCCAATTGATCCTTGGGTCGTTGAGCGTAGCGATGCACCAAGGTGAGGACCATGTTCAAGATATTGCGCTCTGAGCCTGCGAGCCAATACTGCATGACCAAGAAGAAGATTCGGATGTCTTGAGCTGAACCAGGCACAAAGCGCAACAATTTGGGAAGACGGCGCAGCATGGCCATTTGTTTGGCCCCGGCGGAGGCAGGCTTGTCTTTGCCACTGTTGTCTTTGGCAGAAGGGCGCAGCTTCTTTAAAATGCCAATGAGTCCGCCCGATTTGTGGTTGGATTCATATTTCCCCATTCGGGTCAATTGCATGACTTGAGGTGCTGACATCACGCACACCATGGCGTCACAGGCAAAGCGTTTCTTCTCTAGCGTCTCAAGCACCGGCATGAAGTGGTCTTCCATAAAGAGCATGGTCGCAATCACAATGTCGGCTTGCTCGATGTCTTTTTTGCAAGTCTCTAAGAGCTCATGGTTGTTGCGCCAGTCGCTTGCAGCATGGGTTTTAAAAACAATTTGAAGGGATTGATTGAGTACCTTGCTGGCCTCGGAACAGGCCGATGCCAAGTGATTGTCTAGGGTGACAAGCACAATTTTCAAATCGCCAGTGCCCTGAGACTTCTTATCGACTGAAGTGTGCTTTGGCATCATAGAGCGTCTCCACAGTAATGGTTACAAGACCCTGTTCACTTGCATAGCGTTCGGTGTTTCGCCTGGCTTTGCCTCTGACAAAAAATGGAATTTTCCCTAATTCTTTGGTCGCCTCTTGGGTCCACTGAGTGCCTGGGTCGGTATTGATTGGCGCAGGAATTACAATTTGTTCGGATGCTGACTTTTCTGTCTTGGGTTGTGCTCGGGTTGAGCCAAGGTGAGAGGGGGCGACGGAGTCGTTGAATTCAAAGTCCTCACGGAACATGCCCAAGAGGTGCTCCTCTAGACCCATCATCAAGGGGTGTACCCAAGTGTCAAAAACCACATTGGCGCCTTCAAAGCCCATTTGCGGCGCGTAGCGAGCAGGGAAGTCTTGCACATGCACCGGTGCAGAGATCACCGCACAGGGGATGCCTTGGCGCTTGGCAATGTGTCTCTCCATTTGTGTGCCCAAAATGAGTTCGGGGTGCAGGTCGGAGATTTGTTTTTCCACCATCAAATAGTCATCCGTGATCAATGCTTCAACGCCGTAGAGTTTGGCCGCGTCGCGGACTTCTCTTGCAAACTCTCGGCTGTAGGTGCCCATTCCAACGACTTCAAAGCCCATCTCTTGACAAGCAAATCTCGCCGCTGCAACGACATGGCTTGCATCGCCAAAAATATAGACGCGTTTGCCCGTGAGGTAGGTGGAATCGACCGAGCGTGAATACCACACCGAGCGCGATTGGTCCTCAAGTTCTGCAGGGACTGCAAGGCCAGATATCTCACAGACCTCTTTGATGAAGTCCCTTGTCGCTCCCACGCCAATGGGAATGGTTTTGGTGTAGGGTTGATTGAATTGCCTCTCGAGCCAAAGTACGGTGGTGTTGGCAATCTCAGGATACAAAACGACGTTGAAGTCAGCCCAGGGCAGTTGTCTTAAATCCTCTACGCAGGCGTCAAATGGCGCAACGACTCGGACTTCAATGCCCAATTTTTCAAGCAAACTTTTGATTTCCTTGACATCGTCTCGGTGCCTAAAACCCAAAGCGGTGGGGCCCAAAATATTGCAACTGGGTTTTTGTGCTTTCGCTGCGAATGTCTCATCGGGTGCAGTGGCCACGCGCCTGACCAATTGGTAAAAAGTTTCAGCCGCGCCCCAGTTTTCTTTCCTTTGGTAAGCGGGCAACTCCAAAGCCACCACAGGAATGGGCAATTGCAAAGCCTGGGCCAAACCGCCTGGGTCATCTTGGATCAATTCGGCTGTGCAAGAAGCGCCAACAAGCATGGCATTGGGTTGGTATCTTTCATGGGCCTTGCTTACTGCATCCTTGAAGAGTTGCGCTGTGTCTCCCCCTAAATCGCGAGCTTGAAAGGTGGTGTAGGTCACTGGCGGGCGCTTGGAGCGACGCTCAATCATCGTGAACAACAGGTCCGCATACGTGTCGCCTTGTGGCGCATGCAAGACATAGTGAACATCTTTCATGGCAGTGGCAATGCGCATGGCTCCAATGTGTGGAGGTCCCTCATAAGTCCAAAGCGTGAGTTGCATGGTGTCCTCAGGCGACGAGTTTAAGACGACGAATCAGGGGGCGGCTGAACAGTCCAGCCAAATCCCCCGCTTGTTCAAATCCTTGAATGGGCGTGAATACCAATTCAATGGCCCATTTCGTGGTGTACCCTTCGGCCTCCAACGGATTGGCCAATCCCAAGCCGCAGACCACCAAATCTGGATTGCTCGCTCTGCAGCGATCGAGTTGTTCGTCCACGTCTTGTCCTTCAACGATTCGGGTGTTGGGAGGGAGCTGATCGAGTTCGAGTTGCAAGTGTCTGCGGTGAAGATAAGGCGTTCCGACTTCGCTGAGTTGCATGCCCAACTCATGGTGAAGAAATCTGGCCAAAGGAATTTCAAGCTGTGAGTCGGGAAAGAAAAATATTTTCTTGTCTTTCAATTCAGCGCGGTGTTTGGACAAGGCTTGAATGGCTCGTTTTTGTGGCGCTTCAATGGCGGCCTCAAAGACGTCATTGGGTACACCAAAGGCTTTCGCCGCTTGCGCCAACCATGCTCTCGTGCCCATGGCGCCAAGTGGAAAGGGCGCTGGCAGATGCTGTGCACCCAGGTCCTCGAGGGCTTTGGCCGTGTCAGCCAAGAAGGGCTGAGCGAGTAAGAAAAGGGTGTTGGGTCCCACTTGAGGCAGTTGTGTGCTTTTGCGAGGTGGGAAGAATTCAATGTGCTCAAGGCCCATCTTTGAAAAGAGCGCGCGAAACTGATCTTCGACCACGTCAGCCAAAGTGCCCACGATCAGCAACTGCTTTTGTGCCGTGGTGTGTTTGGCAAGGGTGGGCACCATGGAGGCGAGGCAAGCATCTTCGCCTTGAGTGAAGGTGGTTTCAATGCCGCTGCCCGAATAGTTCAAGACTCTCACATTGGGGGAGAATTGATGGCTCAATCTCAAGGCTGCACGCGAGAGGTCAAGCTTGATCACCTCAGAGGGGCAAGAGCCCACCAAAAAGAGCAATTTGATATCAGGACGGCGCTCAAGGAGCTCGCCCACGATTTTGTCCAATTCCTCATTGCAATCGGCCAATCCTGCAAGATCTCGCTCATCGATGATGGCCGTTCCAAACCGGGGTTCAGCAAAGATCATGACGCCGGCAGCCGACTGGATCAAGTGCGCACAGGTCCGCGAGCCCACAACCAGAAAGAAGGCGTCTTGAATTTTTCGGTGCAACCAAATGATGCCCGTGAGGCCACAAAAGACCTCTCGCTGACCGCGCTCTTGAATGAGTTTGGGCTCTTGGCATCCAAGGCTGTTGTCGGGATGAATCTCAATGACTTGTGTCATACAGCGCTCTTTGCTTCAAAGTGAGAAGTGGTTTGCATCATGGACGATTGCAGTCTGGCCGCTCTCAGTTTCCAAACGAATTGAGCCGCATTGATGCAATAGGTGAAATAGGCCGCCAATGCAAGCCACAATTGCTCGCTGGGAGTGAGGCTGCTTGTGAACCAGGCCCACAAATAAAGTGTATGAAGCGCCAAGACCAACATGCTGAACACATCTTCCCAAAAAAAGGCTTTGGCAAACAAGTACTTGTCAAAAACCACTTTCTCCCAGATGCAGCCCGTGATCATGATGGTGTACAGCGTGATCGTCTTAACAACGACCGACCAAAGGGCCATGTGTTCGCCCTCACCAGTGAGCAAGCACCGAATGACCAACCCTAGACTCACCAAGAACACTAAAAATTGCACCGGTGCCAATATGCCTTGCACCAAAGTCCAAACTGAAGTGTCTCTTCGGATCTTTTGTTCTGCTGTGTAGAGCATGTGCTCTTGCTGAATGTTGTCGGTCATGTCTCTCATCAAGGTTTCTTTTCACATGTGCTTACTTTAAGATCCTTTTTTAAATGTGTCAACTTAAATTGACGTATTTATTTGTTTACAATCTAGGGGTTTTCCTTAAGGGGATATTTTGAAAAACAGTTAAAACTACTCAACATACAAATTTGACGTATGGGTGAGGGGGTGAAAGTGAGACATGTGGTCCAACGAATTTGCTTAGAAAATGGGTCCTTTTCCAATGGATTGGGGCGTCATTTGCAACGCGCATTGAATGAAGACGTGGTCAGTCCAAGAGTCCAAAACGGGCTCTTGAAAGACGAACATATTCAGGCTTTGACGCACGCTTGTCTCATTGGGCAGGAGCAGGCCTCAGAGTTGATTTCTGAGTGGCTTACTTTGGGCGTTGACATTGAAGATATCTATCTTGAGGGCATTGTCCCAACGGCTCATATCCTTGGACAAAAATGGTGCGACGACGAGGTGGATTTTGCAAGTGTGACACTTGTAAATGTCTGCCTGCGTCAATTGCTGCTCCAATACAGTGAGGTGTTTCAAATCAAAGCCCATCAAGCCGCAAAGGGACTCAGTTGCTTCATCGTAGGCGAGTTTGACGGGCAACATACCTTAGGCTCTTTCATGCTGGGTGAGTTCTTCAAGCGCGACGGCTGGCAAGTTCGGGCTGACCCTTGTGAGACGGGGGGTGATTTATTAAAAATGATGTCATGCGACTGGTTTGACTTGTTGGTGATTTCTTTGACCACAGACGCCCAGCTCCAACACATTCGGCGCTTGCTGCCCCTTGTTAAAAAAATATCAACCAACTCTCAGCTCAAAATCATGGCAGGAGGTCCTTTGGTCCAGCAATATCCGGATTTGATGGATGACTTGGGCGTGGTGGTGGTGACTCAAGATGCTCGCCAGGCCCAAAAGACGGCTTTGGACTTGGTTCGACGGCCCTCTTTGGTGGTGAAACATGAATTGACAGCGTTAAATGTCTAATTATTTTTATATTGTCAAAATTATTCAGTACACTGGTGTTTTAACTTAATTATTTAATATCAAGGGTTTACCCTTAAAAATGAAAATACCGACGTTTACCGCTGAAAAAATGGCTCAATTGATTGGCATTGCGTCGGATATTGCCATTTGGCTAGACATGCAGGGCGTGGTCGTGGACGTGTCGGTTCGCAAAAACGAACTCTCAGCACTCGCTTGTCAAACATGGGTGGGTAAGGCTTGGGTTGAGTCTGTCACCAAAGAAAGCATCATCAAGGTCAAGGGCCTGCTGTCCAATGAGTCAGATCCCTTGGATTTGCGTTGGCGGCATATCAATCATCCAAGCGAGCAAGGCGAGGATGTGCCCATTCAATACGTCTCCTTGTCCTTTGAGAAAGAGCAACGCACACTTGTGTTGGGTCGGGACATGGGTGCCATTGCTGTGTTGCAACGCCGTTTGGTTGAGACGCAGCAGTCCATGGAGCGCGACTACGTTCGCTTGCGCAATATTGAGGCACGGTACCGAATATTGTTTGATACGTCAAGTGATCCGGTGATGGTGGTGGACGCAACGACTCAAAAAGTGATCGAGGCCAATGTGGTTGCCCTGGCCCTTTTCAAAGATCAATCCAAGAGGCTCTTGAATCGAGATCTTTTGGAGTGTTTTGATGCACAAAGCCAAGACGATGTCCAATTGCTCCTGCGCATGGCGCATGCGACAGCTCGCATTGAGGTGTGTCGAGTCAAAGTGGCCCACTCGCTGCTTGAGAAAACCTTAACTGTGACGGTATTTAGACAAGAAGGGGGCGCACAATTTTTGGTTCGTTTGCTTGCAACCGATACGCACAACAGCACGCAAGTGGTGGCCGACAAGGCGCTTTATGCCGAGGCCCTGCAAAGAGCGCCCGATGGTTTTGTATTGACCGATAAAAAAGGCCAAATTCACTCGGTGAACACCGAGTTCATGTCGATGATTGGAGCGACTGCACAGTCTCAACTTCAAGGGCAAATGCTGGAGCAATGGTTGGTACGCGGTGGGGTGGATTGGGGGGTGCTCAGTACCAACTTGCGACAACAAGCCAACGTCAAAGCCTTTGCAACCGAGATCAGAAATATGTCGGGCCTCACCTTGGCCGTTGAAATATCAGCCATTGCCTTGAACGATGTCGACACCATGTACGCGTTTTTTGTCAAAGACATCAGCCGGCGGCGCCAGTCACAAGCGCCTGCCACGGGCATGGCGGGCTCTGTGGCTGAGTTGTCTCACCTCGTGGGCCGCTTGCCCATGAAAGACATTGTCAACGAGACGAGCGACATGATTGAGCGCATGTGCATTGTGTCGGCCCTGGAGCTGACCCACAACAACCGCGCATCAGCGGCCGAAATGTTGGGCCTTTCGCGCCAAAGTTTGTACGTCAAACTGCGTCGTTTTGGCATCATTGACGAAACCGAAGCCGATTAAAAGTGTAAACCCTAGTTGACATTTTGATGTGTAATGTCAAAATGTTTGCATGAATTATCCTAAACTCTCCACAGTTGCTGAGCTTTTAAAGCCCATCACTTGGTTTCCACCCATGTGGGCGTTTGCGTGTGGCGTCGTTTGCGCCGGGCAATCTTTTTCTGAGAGCTGGGCCTTGATTGTCTGGGGTGTCTTGCTCACCGGCCCATGGGTCTGTGCCACCAGCCAAGCGGTCAACGATTGGTTTGATCGGCATGTGGATGCGATCAACGAACCCAATCGTCCCATTCCGTCTGGGCGCATGCCTGGGAGGTGGGGCTTGTACATTGCTTGCCTATGGACCCTTTTGTCGCTTTTATGGGCTTGGCCGCTTGGGACCTGGGGCTTTAGAGCGACGGCCTTGGGTCTGTTGTTGGCCTGGGCCTATAGTGCGCCTCCATTGAGGCTGAAGGAAAACGGATGGTGGGGCAATTTAGCTTGCGCTTTGTGCTACGAGGGGCTGGCGTGGGTCACGGGATCTGCGGTGATGCTTGATGGGCACATGCCTTCAGCTGAGATACTTGCATTGGCCTTGCTCTACAGCTTAGGTGCGCACGGCATCATGACCTTGAATGACTTCAAGGCCGTTGAAGGCGACAAGCAAATGGGCGTGCGCTCATTGCCCGTGCAAATGGGTGTGGTGAACGCCGCTTGGTGTGCGTGCGTGCTCATGCTGCTTGCACAGTGGGCCGTGGCAGCTCTTTTGTTTCAATGGGGCAGCGTGCTCTCGGGCTTCGCCGTGTTGATTTTGAGCTTGGGTCAGTTGCCTTTGATGAAGCGCTTTATTGAAAAACCCATTGAAAAAGCTTTGAGTGTGAGTGCCTTTGGAGTGCCCATGTTTGTAAGCGGCATGATGGTCAGTGCTTGGGCGCTAAGAGGTCTGCAAGGAGAAGGCACGTGAACGCTCCTGTATTTGGTGGGTTGCAGGTTGTTCGCTTGGGGCTCATACAAGCCTCGATGGGTGCCATTGTGGTGGTCACGACCTCCACATTGAACCGAATCATGGTGGTCGAGTTGGCACTGCCCGCTTTGTTGCCGGGATTCTTGGTCGGCCTTCACTACTTGGTCCAAATGGTCAGGCCTCGCATGGGGTTTGGTGCCGATGAGGGCAAAAGGTGCACCCCTTGGATGATGGGGGGCATGATCGTCTTGGCCTTGGGCGGGTTTTTAGCAAGCGTTGCCACCGCTTGGATGGGACAGGAATTGAACCAAGGCATTGCCTTGTCGGTGCTGGCCTTTGTGTTGATTGGTTTGGGTGTGAGCGCGTGTGGCACGTCCTTGTTGGTGCTGATGTCCAAGCGCGTGCCAGAGCATCAACGCGCACAGTGCGCAACTGCCGTTTGGATGATGATGATCTTGGGTTTTGCGCTCACGGCCATCACCGTTGGCAAGTTGCTCAACCCCTATACGCCCGAAAGACTGATGCAAATCAGTGCTTGTCTCAGTGTGTGTGTCGTCGTGATCACGGCCTTCAGCTTGTACAAGCTTGAAGGGCACGCCTTGCCTGAAGACGCAAGCTTTAAGCCCCAAGATTCAGGAGTTGATCAAAATATCCAATCCCTGCAAGCGAACTCACTCAAACCCAAACAAAGATTTCAAGAGGCTCTTGAAAGTGTGTGGTCCGATCCGCAAGCCAGGGCTTTTACGGTGTTTGTCTTTTTGTCCATGCTGGCCTACAGCTCACAGGACTTGATTTTGGAGCCCTTTGCAGGTGCATTGTTTGGCCTGGCGCCTGGGGAGACCACCCAGCTCTCAGGTTTGCACCATGGGGCGGTTTTATGTGGCATGTTGGCGGTTGCGTTGGCGAGCAGCAAACTGGTTGCATCGCGTTTAGGCTCGACTCAAAGTTGGATGGTAGGCGGGTGCTTGGTCTCAGCGCTGGCCATGCTGGGCCTGTGTTTGGCTGGCGCTTTCGGGCCGCCGTGGCCCTTGAAGGCCAATGTGTTTTTACTCGGTGTGGCCAATGGCAGTTTCTCGATTGCGGCCATCGCCACCATGATGCGATTGGCCACCCAAGGCGGAGAGCATCGAGCGGGCACTCGAATGGGACTTTGGGGCGCGGCGCAAGCCATTGCCTTTGGCCTAGGTGGTCTGCTTGGAACAGCGGCCAGTGATTTGGCGCATTTTTTTATGGCCTCACAAGGACTTGCCTACAGCAGTGTCTTTGGTTTTGAGACGGTGATGTTTGTGATGTCTGCGGCTTGTGCAATATGGGTCGGCCGCTACGACAAGGGGAGTGCGCAAAAGGTAGAAGTCAGACACGATGAACCCATTCATGCTATGAAAAAGGAATTAAGCCATGAATATTGAAACTTATGATGCAGTGGTGATCGGTGGTGGTCCTTCTGGGGCCACAGTGGCAGATGATCTGGCCACCAAAGGTTGGAGAGTTTTTTTGCTCGACCGACATGGGCGAACCAAACCGTGTGGCGGAGCCATTCCGCCGCGGTTGATCAAAGATTTTGAAATCCCTGACCATCTCTTGGTGGCCAAAGCCAGGTGTGCTCGAATGATCTCTCCCAAAGACAATCAAGTCGACATTCCCATTGAAAACGGCTTTGTGGGCATGGTCAATCGAGATTCGTTTGATGAGTGGTTGCGCGAGCGAGCACGCTCTCATGGAGCGACGCGCTTGAGAGGCAATTTTGACAAAATCACCCACGACGAGGATGGCGTTGCTCGGGTGCACTTCTCGCATCAAGTGGACGCGCAGGGCAGTCACGCCAACACCATGAGTGTGCGTGCTCGCTTTGTGGTGGGTGCCGATGGTGCGAAGTCTGAGGTCGCCAAGCATCACATCAAAGGGGCTGAGCGAACCAAATATGTATTTGCCTACCATGAAATCTTGCGTGCCCCACAAAGGCAATTGAACTACGATCCTGATCGCTGCGATGTGTATTACCGAGGCACTTTGTCGCCTGACTTTTATGGCTGGGTGTTTCCACATGGCGACACCATGAGTGTGGGCACGGGCAGTGCGGACAAGGGCTTTTCTTTGCGCAGTGCGGTCTCGCGGCTCAGAGAGACGGCGGGTCTTCAAAATGCGGAGACGCTTCGACGCGAGGGGGCACCCATTCCCATGAAGCCCTTGCCAACTTGGGACAATGGGCGAGACATTATTTTGGTGGGCGACGCGGCAGGGGTGGTGGCGCCCGCTTCGGGAGAAGGCATTTACTACGCCATGGCGTGTGGTCGAATGGTTGCCCATGCGGTGGGGGAGGCTTTGCTCACGGGTCGTACACAGTGTTTAAAGCAAGCGCGTAAACAATTCATGAAAGAGCACGGCAAAGTCTTTTGGGTGCTTGGAATCATGCAATACTTCTGGTATCAAAATGACAAGAGAAGAGAAAAATTCGTCACCATTTGTGAAGACAAAGACGTGCAGCAACTCACCTTTGAGTCCTACATGAACAAAGTCTTGGTTCGCAAAAAGCCCATGGCCCATGTGCGTATTTTCTTTAAGGATTTGGCGCATTTATTTGGCATGGTCAAGGCGTGAAACTCTCGCGCAGGTGGTTGGGTCTTGGAGTTGCTTTTGCATGCAGCTTTCTCATCGCCTCCATTGGAGGCGCGTTGACCGATTTGGGGCCATGGTATCAAGCCTTAAAGCAACCCGATTGGAAGCCGCCGGACATGGCCTTTGGGCTGATTTGGACGACCATTTTTACACTCTGTGCATTAAGTGCTTGGGGGGCTTGGCAGATGTCTATGAGCGGTGCACAAAAAGTGCGCATCGTGGTGCTCTTTGGCTTGAATGGTGTGTTGAACGTTTTTTGGAGTTATCTGTACTTTCAACTTCACCGACCCGACTGGTCCTTGGTGGAGCTTTATGGGCTTTGGGCCTCGGTTTTACTTTTGATCTTGGGTCTGTGGCGCTTGTCAAAAACATCCAGTTTGATGCTCTTGCCTTATTTGATTTGGGTCACCGCTGCGGGATTTTTGAACGCGGCAACCATTGAGCTCAATGGCCCGTTTGGCTGAGATTTTTCTCACTCAACCATTGAAGAATTTTCTCAGCGCATGCGACTGGGTTTTCTTCATGAGCGAGGTGGCCTAAGTTTTCAAGGCTTTGCAACTGGGCGCCTTTGATGCGTTGCTGGGCCAACAAAGAGTTGTTGTGCTCTACGGCTTGATCGTTCACGCCTGACTGAATCAGCACCGAGCCGTGCAAGTTCGCCAATTGTTCGGGAAGGTCTCCCAACTTCCAATAGGTCATCATCTGCAAGACGCCTTTGATATGAATGGGGGACTGCATCAAGAGATGATAAAAGTCGATGTCCTCACGCCTTAAGTGAGAGCCCGTGCCCAAGATGAGTTTTTCGATCGCTTCGCGTTTGCTCAAATGTTTTGCAAAAAACCAAGCGGACAAGGGATTCAAAGCAATCAATTTGGCTGAGATGGGGAACAACCAGTTTGCGTGTCCTGGTAAGGGCAACCATGCAGGGTTCAAGGCAACCAAGGAGGGGCATTCGGGGTGGTGGCTTTCCAGCAGCAACTTGGCTGCCAGTGCCGCACCCGCAGAGTGCCCCATCACCACAGAGGGCCAAATCTGCAAGCGCTCGAGCAGTTCGCGCATGGATCGAACGATCTCTTCAAAAGTGGCGCTCTCTTTGGCCGGTACGCTGCTAAAGGCATGTCCAGGCGAATCGATGGCGATCAAGCGGTAGTGTTTGGATAAGAGGGGCGCCATGCCAGCCCACGTATGGGTCGATGAGCCCAAACCGTGCAAGAGCAGCATCGTGGGCCCCTCTCCCAAGATCTGCACATGCCAGCGAACATCCTGGGTTTGAATGAATTGGCTGTGCGCACTGTTGGGCCACCTTGGCTTGAGTCTCTCCCAGGGCATGGGCGGGTAAAAGGAATCCATCATGGCTTGATGATCGCTCTAGTTCTTGGCAACGAATTTCATCGCATCGGCCATTCGCTCAGAGGCCATGTAGGGCATGGGCAAGTACCTTGCATTCATCAAAGAGGCCAACTCTTGGGCATGCCCAGTGGGCTGCAAAGACGTATCGATCCAAAGAGCGGCAAAGCCAAGCGTGGCCCAATGTTTGGCGCACTGCAAGGCGTCCATTTGAGCTTGTTGTCGCCCCCCCAAACCTTGCAGGGTGACATTGGCTTTGCCGTCACTCATCATCACCAAGATGGGCGTGATGCCTTGCCGGTTCAAAGTCTGTGCTTGGTCGCTTGCATGTTTGAGGGCCTTGGCAATGGGGGTGCCACCCCCCCCTGGCAAGCCGGCCAGGGCTTTTTTGGCACGCACCAAAGAGCGAGTGGCTGGCAACAAGGTTTGGCACTGAGAGCCCCGAAAGGCGATCACGCACACACTGTCGCGCCTTGCGTAGGACTGCTGCAATAAAATCTCAACCGCCCCCTTGGCCTCGGCCAAGCGGGCCAAGGCTGCTGAGCCCGAGGCATCCATTGCCACGATGATGCAACTGGCTGATTTGTGTGCAAAGCGTTGTATGAAGAAGTCTTCGCTGCGTATGGAGATGGTTTGTCCGGGGTGTTTCTTTCGGATTTTTTGTTTGGGTGCCGCCGCGCGAAGGGTGGCCAACAGATGAAGCCTCGCGCCAGCGCTTGGGCGACCTTGACGGGGTGACAAGGGCCGCCCCCTTTGCTTGGACATCTTGGCCTGACCACTGTTGCCGCTGCTGGGTTGTTGTCGGCTTTGGTTGGCACCTAAAAGCAATTGGTCCAAGAGCTTGGGGGGCAAATTGGCAAGGGCTGCGGCAAGCACCGTATCCTCTAGCGCTTCGCTTTGAGGCGTTGGGGGGCTTGAAGGCTGGTCTTCATTGGAGTCATTTGGAGTTGAGTCATCTTGAGGCTCTTTGGGGTGCTCTTTATTCGACTCGGGGTTTTGCGCTGGGGCTTGTTCTTCCTCGTTGCTTGCATTGCTGGGCATGCGGGTCGCTCGTGGAGAAAAAACCATTTGTGCGGCCACCCCAAGATCGTCTTGCGCCAAGACCGTGCGCTCATGGATGGCTGCATGAGCGCAGGCAACTCGCAAGGCGAGCAAAGGCGCGCGCAAGGAGTCCACACCCAGCGCCCAAGCGACTTCGCACAGGGTGTGAATATGCTCTTGACTGGGCTCAATGGCGCTTAATCGCGAGCGAACACGCCTTAACTCCTCAGGGGTCAAATGTTCAATGGTGTCTTTGGATTGGGCCAAATCAACCGCATCGATATCGAGCCAAATGCCCAAACGCTCTTTGAGTTTGTGGGCCACACCAGGTTCATCAGGACTGGACTCGTCTAGCGCCACCATGCCAAAACGGCTTGAATGCGTTTGGCCAAGCGTCAAGCCTTGAATCTCCCCTTGGTCATGGGCTTGAAGGAGCATGGCCAGTGTTTGAGCAGAGAGTTTTTCAGCCATGGCCATGACCAAGAGTCCTTGGTCTGCTTGTGCAAGGAGGCCGGTTTGCTCGACCAAATGTCCTTGGGCCAAGGTGGCAGAAAAATCAATGCCGCCCAGCAAACGCTCGTTGTCAATGTGGTGGGGCATGCGTTGGATGGACAGGCCCAATGACTGCAGTTGGCTCAGCCACGCTTGGCGCACAGGGCCGTAGCCGGCTTTGAGCCAAATGCCTCCCACTCCAAGCGGGTCCACTTGCACAAGCAAGAGGGTGAGTTGAGCCAAGTCCCAAGCGTTGCGCATTAGACGCTTGCCTCGTTCAAGCAATCACCTCATTCATCGCTCTTTGAACGCGCTCACTCGATCCCGTGTCGTCCAAGGGATCTCTTCTCAAGCGGTGACGCAAAGCAAGTGGGGCGATATGACGAAGGTGTGAAATGTCCACGGTCTTTGCACCCCGCAATGCAGCGTAGGCGCGAGTGGCTCGCATCAAGGTGAGCTCCGCTCTGAGTCCATCGGTCCCTAGAGAGTGACATAACTTGGCGCAGCTCATTAAAAGCTCGTCCGAGACTTGTAGGTTTGCCAGGTTTTTTTGCGCCTTTAAAATGCGTTGACGCAGTTTGGTGTTGGCCTCGCTCCATAGGTTTTTAAAGCTATCCGGGTCTCGATCAAACGCGTCACGGCGTTTGATCACTTGCACTCGCGTATCAAGGTCTTGGGGCGTGCGCACCTCCACACTCAAGCCAAATCGGTCCAACAACTGAGGGCGCAACTCGCCTTCCTCGGGGTTGCCGCTGCCAATGAGCACAAATTTAGCAGGGTGGCGCACACTCAAGCCTTCTCGCTCGACCACGTTTTCACCAGAAGCGGCCACGTCAATGAGCAAGTCGACCAAATGGTCCTCCAAGAGGTTCACCTCATCGATGTACAAAAACCCCCGATTGGCTTTGGCCAATAAACCGGGCGCAAATTGTTTGATGCCCTGAGAGAGCGCTTTTTCTAAATCCAATGCACCAACGACGCGGTCTTCGGTGGCCCCAAGCGGCATGTCGACCACAGGGACAGCTTGGGTGATGAGTTTGACTTTGGAGTTCAGTTTGAGCTGAGCGCACACATCGCATGAAAGAGAGCTGTCCTTGGGCGAGCAGCCATAGGGACAGCCTTGGACGGTTTGGATGGGTGGCAGCAGATCGGCCAGGGCGCGAACTGCCGTTGATTTGCCCGTTCCCCGGTCGCCCAAGACCAAAACACCACCCACACTGGGGTCAACAGCCACCACTTGAAGGGCCATGCACATCTCGTCTTGCCCAATGATTGCAGCAAATGGGAAAGTTTTCGCCATACGTTTTCCAAAATTAAAACTTTAAGTATGGTCTTTTATACGCCGTTAAATGTCAAGCTGGATTGACGCTTTTAAGGGTTTTCGATGCCTTTTGCAAACGGTTTTGAGCCGATGTTTTGAAAAAAGAGGTTTGGGCAGAAACTTTAAAAAAAGGGGCAAATTGGGGCTTACGTTTAAACCCTGGTTTGGGGCTCTAGCTAGGGCCATGGGGCTTGGCCGCGGCATCTGGTCTTAAAGCGAGGATAGCGGGGGGCTCTGTTAAGCCTTTGGACCAAAGGACTCCTTTAGCCGGGGAGCTCAAGCGCTTGAAAGCTTAGCGCTTTTGTACTTTTGAAATAAGCCTTCCAAAAGTCCATGAAGTTTGAGCTCAAAATCTTGGGGTGATTGTTCAACACATACACCACCACATCGATGTTTGAAAAATCGACCCACAGTTTTTTGGACTGATAGGAGGACTCGAAGCTTGAAAAATCAGGCGTGTTTTTATACAAGTCCAGCGCTTTGCTGTTTTGCATCAAGTCCGAGATGATGAAAAATTTTCGCGCACCTTTCACACTGGGGTCGTGAAGCGAATTCAAGTTCACCAACTGAAGCATCTCCAAGATGGGGGACTCTTTGGCCGACTCCAAGCTCAGTTGCTGGGACAATAAAGTTTGCAAGGGTGCAGAGAATTTATCTTTGTAGGTTTGGGCCAATAATTGAGGATTTTCAATCCAACTGCTTTTGCCTTTTCCGTCCCCTGGATTGCAAAGCTCAAAGAGCGCTTGGGTTTCTTTTTTAAAGTCATCTCCTAAAATGTAGACGGAGAGCAAATAGCCCTCGGGCAGTTTCATCACGATCTCATTGACAACGTTTCTCAATGCGCTCTTTTGAGCCTCGTTAAAGGCCTCAGTTCGATCGATCAAGATGGCATATTGGCCTTTGGCGCCATCGAACGGGCACAAGGTCTGATCGTTCACGCCTTCAGGCTTGTTGTTCAGCCACCAAAAAACACCGGCAAGGAGCACCAGGTTAATGAAAATAAAAAACCCAGTTTTGACCATGTTGTGTCTGGCATTTTTCTTTGCAACTTTACTTTGTCTTGGCATTTGAAAAAAAGTGGGTTAGTAGTATTTGAGGTGATTGATTTGTGTGATGTAAGTGTCAAAAACTGTATACACCTCTTGTCTCAGATTGGCGATGTTTGATTCAGAGAACTTCAAGTAGTCTTGAATGGTCACTACCGTGTGATTGTCTTTGTGCAGATCAAATTTAGGAGCGCTCACAGGGGGCAAAGCGGGCATGGTGCTGAAGTAAGCTGGCTTTAAGCCATCGGTGCGTGAAACTTCATTGTCGTATCTGAATTTTCTCAAGAGTGCATAAAGAGCAATTTCACTCTCATTGAGTGTTTTTTCTAATTTTTGACTCAAGCGTTTTTTCTCTTCAATGTTCTTTTGCATCGAAAACATCAACTCACGAACCTTGCTGAGGTGGTTTTCAATGAACAAGAGATTTTCTTGCTTTAGCTCTTCCAATTCAAGTTGAATGTCCTCAAATTCGGACTCAAAGATGTCCTTTGATAACTCAGTGCGACGAGAGATTTTCCCGTACCCCGGATAGCGATCGTCTATGAAAATGCCATCAATTACTGCGCCCAAGCCAAACCCACAGGTGATCAACATCAAAAACCAAGAAATCAAATCTTTGACTTCAAAGGCCTTGTTTTGGATGGCCGTCAAAGCGGCCTCAGAGGGGTTGGGCAGGCCTTGAATGATCGACTCTCTCAAGTGTGAAATGGCAAGGGACATGAAAATCACAAAAGCCACCCAGATCAGTAGCCCCAAGAGCCCCAAGAGTTTGCCCGAGACTTTGCTGTGAAAGACCCACCGGATCAAAAATTTTCCCAAAAAGAAACTACCCATCACATTGATGCTTGCCAAGAGTGCCGCGTAAGTAAATCCGCCCAAGATGCCCGAGTTAAGCCCTTGGGCAAAAAAGCCAGCGTTCACAATGCCCTCTAGCGCGATGAGAAAGACCAATAAGGCGTATTGGTAAGTCACTCTGCTTTGATCTGGGAAGTTGGCCAGTCGATTGATCTTGTTGTCTGTCTTGAATTGATTGAGCTCAGCAATTTTTGACAACGCATCTTGGGCCAATTTTTTCAACCACGCGCCTTGCGTATCCATGATTTGACGGGCTTTTCTGTCAAATTCTGAGGAAAGCGTTTCTGCTTTGATGTGCAAGTACGCCCGCTCAAGGTCCGTGAACTGTGTCTCTAAGGACTCCAGGCAAGCCGTGAATTCATCGTGCACGCGGTCTCTGCAAGCTTGGATGTGCTTGAAAATATCATCCTCAATGCTGGTGAGCTCTTTGGTGTGGTAGGCAGGAAGCCCAAGATTGGCAAGCCGTTTGGCTTCTTTGGTGATGTTAAAGTGTGCAATGAGTTCTTCAACATCAAATGAATTTAAGAGTCTTGGGCTTGAGTTGAAACTCAATAAGCTTGAAAGCCAATTGAAAAATCGATGGACATATCCACTCTTTTCCCTGACTTTTTGATTAATTTGCGCCATATCTGAAGTTAAATGCTTTGAACGACTTATCCGTGGATCTGTTTTCAGATAGTCAAACCGTTGGGGCTCATGTCGAATGATTCATGTCTTTAGATTCTATTTCCTATACATGAGAGTGGTTCGCTCAAATTCATCCTCAATTTGCAGTGAATTCGTGGTATTTAGTACATTAGTTCTCTTGAGGGTCTCTTGCTGAGCCAAACCAAACTTGGCAACAAAACGGCCCATAGCAAGGCGATGAGGAGAGGGCTAGAGCCATCCATCTGCACAGAGGCGGCTCCCAGTTTTGCACCTGCGATATAGGAGCCTGACCCAAAGATTAGGCCCAACAATGCTGTGAAAACGACAGGGATATGCTTGATAAAAGACAAAGAGTGGTTCAGAGTCAACACAAACATAATCCAAACCATCCAAAGCCAACATGGACTTAGAAAGCCCAAAGCCCATCCGTAAAAGATCATGATGTTCAAAGCTTCAAGCAAGGTGTCAAATGCAACTCCTATGGGCACACACATGACAAGCAATTGAAGGTCTTTTTTGCGATCGGGATTGGCGTAAAGATGAGCCCCAACCAAGCAGGTACAAAAAATGATGGCGAGAAGCTCTAAGTTTTGGGACACACTGAGCACGCAAGCCCACCAACCCAGTTGGAAGAGGACTGCATTGATTAATTTATTCATTGAATCATTGTATGGATTAAAAAGAACGGATCAATAAGCCTGTGCAAAAAATCTTTGTTGACTCGGGGCCTTGAGGCAGATGAGGGCGTAAAAGCCACCCTCAGCGATTGGGGCAAATATAGAGCGAGTGAATTTTGCGTTCCATTCAAAAAGTCTCAGCGCGCTCAACAAAGCATGAAGGCCATAGAGAAAGGCTAGAAGGACAAAACGCGAGTGGAGAAATTTTGATAGACTGTGCATTCAATTCGATTAAAATTTTTCCCATGCAAGCTCAAGCCATTGTATTTGAAGCGCCCAAGTCCTTGACTGTTCGGGCCTTGGACTTGGCCCCAATGGGGCCAAGTGATTTAGAAGTTGCCGTCTCCTTTAGTGGAATCAGTACGGGTACCGAGCGCTTGCTCTGGGATGGGACCATGCCACCCTTTCCAGGTTTGTCCTATCCCTTGGTGCCGGGTTATGAAACCGTTGGTGTGGTGACCCACTTAGGTGCGCAAGTTACATCGTTCAATGTGGGCGACTTGGTGTTTTTGCCTGGCTCGTATGCGTTTCAAGGTGTTCAAAATTTATTCGGAGGCTCAGGCTCCAAGCTTGTGGCGCCTTTTGATCGAGCGGTCAAACTCAAACACGAGTTGGCTGACAAAGGGGTCTTGCTGGCCTTGGCTGCCACAGCGCATCACGTCTTTACGGTTGGTCGGGAGGGTTTGCCAATGGTCTACCCAGATTTGATCATTGGCCACGGCATCATGGGTCGCTTGTTGGCTCGCATGGTTGTCGCTGCGGGACAGCCCGCCCCCGTTGTTTGGGAGACGCAAGCCTTGCGTCAAAGCGGCGCTCTTGGCTACCAAGTGATTCACCCAGAAGAGGACTTGCGCAAGGACTACAGTTGCATTTGCGATGTCAGTGGAGATGCTGGAATTTTAAATATTGCCATCCCTCGCATGCGCCCTGGTGGAGAGGTGGTATTGGCGGGTTTTTACAAGCAAGACTTGTCCTTTGCTTATGCACCGGCTTTCATGCGTGAGGCCACGGTTCGCATTGCGGCCCAATGGAAAAAGCACGATTTAGATGCCGTGGCAGCCATGTTCCATGACGGGAGCTTGTCTTTGGAGGGGTTGATCACCCATACTGAAACGCCAGAGCATGCTCAGCTCGCTTATGAGACGGCCTTTGGCGACCCGCAATGTCTAAAGATGATCATCGACTGGCGCGGTATTTCATCTGGCAAGTGAGAGGCAACTCACTTGCTGCATCTCTTAAAGGCTAGAGGGAAGTTTTAAAGGGTGTGAAATTGGTCGATGTGTCATAGTAGTCTTCATTTTCCTGGCGTTTGAGAAAATTAACCACCGCATAGGTCAAGGGCGTGGCCAAAACTTCCCATGAGGTCTTTAAGATGTATTGCGCAGTGGCGACCATCAGCACTTGTTCAATGGGCCAAATGCCATAAAAAGCGATCAAATAAAACAAACTTGAATCCACCAATTCACCCACGGCAGTCGATCCAATGGTCCTCATCCAAAGGTGACGACCCTCAGTCCAAATTTTAATTTTGGCAAGTACAAAGGCATTGACCAGACTGCCTGACCAAAAGGCCAGCATGGATCCCGCAACGATCCTCCACGTGTTGCCAAACACAATTTCTAGGCCGCTTTGCAAAGCCGTGTTGTAGTCGCCTGTTGCGGCTGGAAGAGCCAGCACAATGCTGGACATGATGGCTGCAAAAAGAAGTGCTGCAAAGCCACACCAAACTGCGCGTCTGTCATGGGCATAGCCATACACTTCGGTGAGAATGTCTCCAAAAAAGTAGGAGATGGGAAAGAAAAGAACGCCAGCACCAAAGACGACTTCACCCAGGAGAGGCAATTCGATCGTGGCCACTTTGCCAGCACCAATGAGGTTTGAGCACAGAAGCACCGTCACAAAGGCGACCACGATAAAGTCGTAGTAGCGGTAGTTTTTTTGAGTCATTTGGATTTGAACTTCAGTTGAATGGTTGTTGGATTTTAGCTTGCTGCGGCAAGATTTGTTTTTTTAAATTTTTAGTATCTACGGTCTATGCAAACGCTGGAGTGATTTCTCACTCTTTGGGTATGCGGCGCGCTCAAGAGAAGATTTTCTGTTTGAGTTAAAGTCAATGAACAGATGGCGCTGTTGTGTGTTCCACCTTATTTTCAGAGTTTCCAATGCAAGCAAACTCGCTCTAAGATGAATCCAGCTGCAAATAGATATTTCGAGTGATGTCAATGGTCTATTTCGATCAAACTTTTTATCTTATTGTTTTTAAACAATTTTTTATACATAATGCTCATTAATTCAGTGGTGCAAATAAGAGGGGTGTTTTAGAAAAAAATGAGTTCATACTCGCATTCTTCAATAGCAAGTCATCGTTTTCTTTGCATGAATGTGCTCTTATCAGTGATGGAGGTATCGCATGGACAATCAATTTTCACGCTCCAAGCTTTTTTGCTTGGGCCTCGTGTTTGTTTTTCACTCGGTCGCCATCTCTGCGATCTTTCCTGAAAAACCGATTCGAATCATTGTGCCTTTCTCACCAGGTGGGGGCACAGATCTCATCTCCAGGACCTTGGGCAGTTTGATGGCTTCTGACTTGGGGCAACCCGTTCTGATCGAAAATAAACCAGGAGCCAGCACCCTCATTGGCACCGACGCGTTGGCCAAAAGTGCGCCCGATGGGTATGCCATGGTGATGGCCACTTTGGCGCATGCTGTCAATCCAAGCATTCAAGCTAAATTACCCTATTCACAAGAGACCGCGTTTGCCCCAGTCATCTTGATTGGTCGCTCGCCCAATGTGTTGGTGGTGACTGAGAGCAGTCCGTTCAAGAGCTTTCAAGATGTGATGAGTGCGGCCAAGTCCAATCCGGGTAAATTGTCCTATGCCTCTCAGGGTGCGGGGACATCGGCCCATTTGGCGGGCGAGTTGTTCAATTACTTGGCAAAAACAGACATCACTCACATCCCTTATAAGGGGGCTGGACCTGCATTGACAGATCTCTTGGGCGGGCAAGTGGACATGATGTTTGCAACGGCCTCGGCAGTCGGGGGCTTCATCACCACAGGCAAACTGCGTGCTCTGGCCGTGACCACTTCGGAGCGCTCACCCACTGCACTTTTGTCCAAAGTGCCCACCGTTGCTGAATCCGGTCTGCCCGGTTACGTGGCCGAGAGTTGGTATGGTTTGTTTGTGCCTGCGGGCACGCCAGAGGCGATTGTGCAAAGGTTGAATTCGGCTGCAAAAAAAGCAGCGCAATCAGACACCTTTAAACAAAAGATAGAAAAAGAGGGTTTGATTGTGAGCGCGGGCACGCCAGAGGCCTTTGAGCGCTACGTCAAGGCTGAAGAGGTGCGTTGGAGAAACGTCGTTAAAGCCGCCAATATCAAAGCAGAATAAGGAGCAATGCATGCAAAATTTTGAACTCATTGAATTTTCACTTCAAGAGCACATCGCAACAGTGACCCTCAATAGGCCCGACAAACGCAACGCCATCAGCGACAGCATGAGACTGGAGCTCATTGCTGTGTTTGAGCACGTGGCGGCGGATAAAAAGATCAAGGCCATGGTTTTGACGGGACACGGCAAAGGCTTTTGTGCAGGAGGAGATGTGGCGGGCATGGAGAGGCGTATGAATTCACCCACGGGTGAAATCGCGTTCAATGGTTGGCACAGGCAGCAACGCGTGCACTACACCCAGTCCCTCTTGCACACCTTGCCCAAACCCGTCATTGCTGCGGTCAATGGGGCCGCATCGGGTTTGGGGGCTGACACCGCCTTGGCCTGTGATTTTGTGTTGGCCAGTGAGCATGCCAACTTCACCTGGTCTTATATCAATCGAGCGATTGTGCCTGACGGGGGCGGTATGTACTTTTTGCCCAGACGCGTGGGCCTGGCAAAAGCCAAAGAGTTGATTTTTTCAGGTCGAAAAGTGGACGTGAACGAAGCCTTGGCGCTGGGTATCGTGGACCGATTGACCACTTCAGAAAAGCTCTTGTCTGACGCGCAAGCGTGGGCCGCGCAAATGAGTGCGGGCTCAGCCACGGCATTGGCCTTGACGAAAACCATTTTGAATCAATCCTTCGAGCTGTCTTCTCATCAAATCTTTGAGCAAGGCAGTCAAGCCCAAGGCATTTGCTACTCAAGCACCGAGCACCGGGAATCGGTGATGGCGTTTCTCTCTAAATCAGCACCTAAGTGAGCATGTTCTCCATTCAACAACTTCTCAGCCCGGCGAGCGTCGCAGTCATTGGCGCTTCAAGTGACCCCAAGAAAACCGCAGGTCGGCCCGTTGCCTATTTGCAAAAGAACGGATATGCCGGGCACATCTATCCTGTGAACCCCAAGCTTGATGAAATCAATGGGATCCAGTGTTACTCAAGCATTTCTGCTCTACCTCAAGTGCCAGAAGTGGCCATTGTCTTGCTGGGTGCTGAGCGTGCGCATTTGGCGGTCAAAGAGTTGTCAGATTTGGGAGTGGCTGCGGCCATCGTTTTGGCAAGTGGCTATTCAGAAACTGGCGAGAAGGGGGTGCTTCGTCAAGCGCAACTGCTTGAGGCCGCTGGAAAGATGAGGCTTTTGGGGCCCAACACCATTGGCTTGGTCAATTTGACGCACGGTATCGTGTTGTCTGCCTCAGGCGCTTTGGAGATGGAGGATTTGAAAGCGGGCAACATTGGGGTGGTCTCTCAAAGTGGGGGTATCTTGGGATCCCTTTTGTCCAGGGCCACAGCAAAAGGAATTGGACTCTCAAAACTGATTTCAACCAGCAATGAAGTGGATTTGGAGTTGTCGGACTTTATCGACTATTTCGTGGACGATCCAAGCACTCAAGTCGTTGCGCTGTACATCGAGGCGATCAGGCATGCGGAAAAATTTCGAGCTGCGGCCCTTCGTGCCGCTGGTATGGGCAAGCCCATTGTGGCCTTTAAAGTCGGAAAGTCTGAGGCTGGTGCCCAAGCGGCAGTGTCCCATACAGGAGCTATGGCGGGTTCTGATCGCATGTATGACGCACTGTTCAAACACACTGGGGTGATCAGGGCGCAAACTTTCAGTGACTTGCTAGACATCTCCATGTCACTGGCAAGCCAAAAGAAGTTGCATGGAAAGCGTGTGGCCATTTTGACGACGACTGGGGGAGCGGGCACTTTGATCTCGGATGCGATTGGCGTGAGCGGCTTTGAAACACCGCCACCCGATGAGTTGACGGCTCAAGCGTTGCGAGCTTTACAAACGGGTGAAGAGGCGGTGTTGGATCGCAACCCCATCGATGTCACCTTGGCGGGACTCAGGCCTGATTTGCTCAGAGGTGCAATTAAGATTTTATTGCAAAGTCCAAGTTACGATGCGCTCGTGATTGTGGTTGGATCCTCCAGCATCGCCATGCCAGAGTTGATGGCGGGCGCCATCAAGGATTGCCTGCCCTTGTCGGACAAGCCTGTGCTGGCCTATATCAGTCCACATGCACCACAGGCGGCTCAGTTGCTCACAAGCTATGGGGTGCCGGCCTTTGCAGCGGCTGAGAGCATAGCGGCTTCATTGCTGGCCATGCTCCATGTTGACCTGTGGCAATCCCCCATGGCGATGCAGCGCGACTTCACCCCTGTCGATGTGCTCACTGGGTCCGGAAATTTGAATGAATTTCAATCCAAACGTTTGTTCGAGCAGTTTGGTATTCCTGGTACGCGTGAGTTTGTCGTCACCGATGCGGGACAAGCGGCCTCTGTGGCTGCAAAAATGAAGGGATCCGTGGTTTTGAAGATCTTATCAAACGCAGTTCTTCATAAAAGTGAAGTGGGGGGTGTGGCGCTGGGTTTGGATCAGCACACGGTGGGCCTCCAATTGGAGCAAATGCGTTTGGAGGTCCAAAACAAGGTTGGAAAAGCCCCAGAGCAGTTTCTCGTTCAAGAAATGGTGCGTGGTGGGACAGAGTTGATGTTGGGCATGTACAAGGACCCCTTGGGCACGGCGATTTTATTAGGGATGGGGGGCGTTGCTGCTGAGTTGCTGCATGACACCAGCATGAGAATGCTGCCCTTAAAGGGTGGTTTGAGCTCGGTTGAGGCACTTGAGATGGTCAAAGAGCTGAAAACATGGCCATTGCTCAATGGTTACCGGGGCAAAACATTGTGTGATGTGGACGCCTTGGTCAAAGCCATTGTTTGCTTTTCTGAAATGGTTCAATGCATCCATGATCAACTCTTGGAGGCTGAGATCAATCCACTGTTTGTTTTGCCCAAGGGTCTGGGAGTGTTGGCGGCCGACGGTGTTGTGGTTTTGTCTTGAAGGCCCCAAGCCCTCAACCTGTCTGCTGACTTGCTCCGTCTTGCGATGTTTAAAGGTCGCCGACGATGTTCTTTCGGGGTCATTGTTCTTAGGAGACCAAGCACTTGACTTTGTTGGTGAAAATGTTACATTTATTTAACATTATAATAAATTGTTAAATAAAATGAACACATTGAAGAGTGTAGCTCTCAGTTTAAGCGAGGGCCGCAAAGTCCTCAAGGATGTTGAGTTGGCTCAAAAAACGGGCCTGACTCGGCAAAGCATTGCTCGAGCGCTCAGCGGTCAGCATAACTTCAGCGTGACAACCTTGTTGGCCATTGTTGAGGCGAATGGTCAAGAGGTTTTAATTGTTCCTTGCCAAACAGCGCAAATACTCAAGGGCTCAACGCAAGCCCATGCATCTTCTGTGGCCTCCTTGATCGACGGTTTGAAGGATCTTTGATGTTCAAGGTGGAAGTTCTCGATATTTATTTGCACGGGGATTTGATCGGTCAACTTTTTCGTTTTGACAATGGGACGACGAAACCATCATTCGATTCGTTGCAGATGAGAAATTAGCTTCAGGACACCATCGATGGGTCGTGTCCCAAAGCATGATTGCCAAGAACATCCAGCAGCAAGAGGCACATTGGAGGGACAGAGCGAGTGAGCGTTTGAATGGCAAAGAGGGCAGGCTACCTGTTTTTTTTCAAAACATGCTTCCCGAGGGTATTTTTAGAAGTCATATCGCTGAAATGCGAGCTTGCCCAGAGGATGACCATTTTTCTTTGTTTGCGGCTTGTGGCTTGGATTTACCTGGCGCTGTCAAAGCCTTGCCCGCGTCTTTATCAAGACGGTCTGCAATGGAGAGATAGTTGTAGCGGTTTAAATCACTGAGCATGCAATGATTTTACGAATATGAGTTTTAAAACCTTGCGTAAATTTGTAAGTTTCCCTTAACTTTTCGCATCAAAACAAGGATAGGGAGCGCGATGGGTAGGTGTCGCATCAAAGGTGTCAACACGTTCTCGCAGGGCTTTTATTTTTTCAAGGCCAATTGCAAAATCTGTTGGGTGGGTGAGTTTGACATCTAATAGTCATATATTTCCAATATAATTGAATTATGGAAGAAAAACACGTCATCAAAGCCCTATCTGCACTGGCTCAGCCCAATCGACTTCAGATTTTCAGATCCTTGGTGGTCAAGGGGCCGGAAGGCTTGACCCCTGCCGTGTTGGTTGAAGAGCTGGGTTTGCCTGCAAACACGCTGTCCTTTCACCTCAAAGAGTTGATGGCGGCGGACTTGATTTCTCAAGAGCGCATGGGCCGCAACCTGATCTACCGGGCTCAGTATGAGCAAATGAATGCCGTATTGACCTTCCTCACCCAAAACTGTTGCCAAGGGGAAGGATGCGAAGCGTTTCCTGACCCAAGTTGCACGACTTGCTAAACCTAAAGGACAAAAGAAGTGACTGAAGCAAAAACCTTGAATGTGCTTTTTCTATGCACCCACAACTCTGCACGCAGTATTTTGGCAGAGGCCTTGCTCAACGACATGGGAGGAGGAAAGTTCAAAGCCTATTCCGCGGGAAGCAGTCCAAGAGAAAACCAAAAGCCCAATCCATTGGCCATTGCGACTCTACAAAACGCGGGCATTTCAGTGGAAGGTTTAAGCAGCAAGAGCTGGGATGTGTTCGCAACTGCAGATGCCCCTCAGATGGATTTGGTGATCACGGTGTGCGACAACGCGGCTGGAGAGGTTTGCCCTTATTGGCCCGGTCAACCGGCCACCGCCCACTGGGGCTATGCAGACCCTTCAGAAAAAGTGGGGACCGAGGCTGAAAAGCTGGAAGCCTTTAGGCAAACCTTGCATCAAATCAAACGCCGACTTGATCTGTTCACCAGCCTTCCGTCATCCAGTCTCAATAAGATCTCCTTAGAGGCCTCGGCACGAAAATTGGCGAAGCCATGAGCCATTGGAGAAAGTGCCTGTCTGAAATGCTGGGCACAGCCGCTTTGCTGTGCGCTGTGATTGGCTCAGGCATCATGGCCGAGCAATTGTCTGGCGGCAATGCAGCCATCGCGTTGCTTGCGAACACGCTGGCCACCGTGTTCGCTCTTTATGTATTGATTGAAACCTTGGGGCCTCTAAGCGGTGCGCATTTCAATCCAGTGGTGTCGATGGTTCTTGTCATTCGCAAAGAGCTGCCCTTTGAGCTTTTCTTTGCGTATGTGATGTGTCAGTTGATGGGTGCTGCTTTGGGCGCTTGGCTCGCGCATGCCATGTTTGATCTGGATATCTTTCAATGGTCCTCCAAGGTGCGCACGGGGCCATCGCAGTGGTTGGCTGAGGTGGTTGCAACGGGGGGATTGATTTTTGTGATTCTAAGTTCTCCCCTTGGTAAGGCCTCTTGGCTTGTGGCGTCCTACATCGGAGCAGCTTACTGGTTCACAGCAAGCACTTCTTTTGCCAATCCAGCTGCCGCTTTTGGGCGCATGCTGAGCCATTCATTTGCGGGGATCTCACCTGCCGATGTGCCGGCCTTTGTCCTTGCTCAAATCGTGGGTGCCATCTTGGGCTTATGGTTGTATGAGCTGATGAATTCTGATCGGCAGCAAAAACCATGACAGATCCAAAGCCCAATATCGATGCCAAAAGCTTTCATGTGCCAAAGCAGCCATTGTTAGGGGTTGAGCCAAGATCCAAGCACCGACCAAGAATGTTGATGCTCTACGGTTCGCTGCGCGAACGCTCGTACAGCAAATTGTTGACTCTGGAGGCCGCCACTCTTTTGGAGGCCATGGGCTGTGAAGTCAAAGTATTTGACCCATTGGATTTGCCCCAACCCGATGCTGCAACCGATGACCATCCCAAGGTCAAAGCCTTGCGTGA
>CANJNC010000046.1 GCA_947475685.1 Comamonadaceae bacterium
AAGCCTAAAGGATCCGTTGCTTGACTTAAAAAACCTTGGCAATGCGCTGTAGTTTCTCACGCAAGAGTGAAAAATTCGGTAGATTTGCTTAAAAGAAGTTATATGATTGACTTCCCCCAAGGCCCATCCATCATGCGAAAGATGGCAGGTTCATTCATGGCTTGAATTAAAATTAAAGCGGTCGAAGCCCGGGGAAATTATTCTTCACAAGGGCCAGTCCTTGGAACTTCAAGTCTAGCAAGCGTGTATTCATGCGGAGATCAACTGTGAATTTATTATTGGTGTTGAGATTTTTATATGTACTGATTTTGTTGTGCTCGCTCTCCTCAATTCACGCACAAGGATATCCCACCAAAGTGGTCAGACTCATCGTGCCTTCAGGCACAAGTGGGACGATGGATTTATTGGGACGTGAATTTGCACTGGCCTTCAGTGCGCAAATGGGCAAGCCCTTTATTGTTGAAAATAAAGTCGGAGCAGGTGGCAATATTGGTATGGGTGTGTTGGCGCATGCCCCAGCCGACGGTTACACCATTGGCTTAGGTGCTGCCAACGCATTGGCAGCCAATCCATTTCTCTATGCGTCAGTTCCTTTTGACACGCTAAAAGACTTTGCGCCCATCGCTTTCATTGGACGCATGCAGTTTGTGCTTGTTGCGCAGCAGCTCATACCCGCAGACAATTTCAAAGATTTGATTGCTTTGATGAAGTCGAAAAAAACAAATTTTAATTTTGGGTCTTCTGGCGTTGGCAACACCGCGCATTTGTTTGGCGAATTACTCAAGACGCGAACTGGTGTGGAAATGGAGCACATTCCATTTAAATCGAGTGGAGAGGCCATTCAAGAGTTGGTCGCTGGCCGGGTTGAACTTCAGTTTGCATCCACATCAGAAGTCATGCCGCAGATTCGAAGAGGTGTGCTTAAACCGATTGCCATTGCTTCCGCTACCCGAGCGGAACTCTTGCCACAAACGCCTACCTTGTCCGAATTGGGCCATCCCGGTTTTGAGTCGCCAACGTGGTTTGGAATATTGGCGCCGGCTGGAACACCCAAAGAGACCATCACTTTTTTGAACCAAGCCACCAAAATCGCCATGCAACAAACCCATGTCAAGAATCGACTTGTACAAGCGGGGGTGGAGCCCGCGTACATGACGCCTGAGCAGTTTCAAGCTTTCATTGCCGAGGAGATCAAGCGTTGGGAGGTCATCGTCAAACAATCGGGTGCTCGTTTGAATTAGAGGCAAGTCTTGCGTCAAAAGGCCCCAAGAAAAAGCCCAATTTGTAGACGGGAATTGAATTTTGGCAAATCAAGGCATTTGGCAGAGTACACTCTTCAAGGCATTTGCGATCTGGATGGGCTTTTTGGTTTTTCAGCTGAAAGGGCTTTGGATTTCTTACTTCATTACATTGTTAACTTGGAGAGAACAATGAATCATATTTTCAATCGATTGCTTTCAAGCTTGATGTGTTTGCTACCCCTTGCGGCGTTTGCGCAGTCTTATCCTGAGCGACCTGTGCGGGTGGTTGTGAGTTATTCTGCTGGGGCCACAAACGACATTGTTGCGCGTATCGTTGCCCAAAGACTGAGTTCGGCCTTCAAGCAAAACTTCTTTGTCGAGAACAGGGTCGGGGGCAACGGCACCATTGGAACGGGATTTGTTGCCAAAGAAGCTGCAGATGGCTACAACATTTTGTTGGGCAACACCAGTACCATGGCGATTCATCCCAGTTTGTTTTCAACCCTTTCATATGATCCCACCAAAGATTTTCAGGCGGTCTCCATTCTTGCGGAGTCTCCCACCGTCTTGGTTGTCAATGCCGCCTTGCCTGTTCAAACGGTGAAAGAGTTAGTGGCTTATTCAAAAGCGAACCCCAAATCTGTTGCATATGGCTCACCTGGCACTGGCACCCCCTTTCATTTATCTGGAGAGCTGTTCAATAGCCAAACGGGTACCACCATGTTGCACGTGCCCTACAAAGGCGCTGCACCGGCGGTGGTTGATTTATTGGGCGGACAAATTCAAGTCATGTTCGATAACTTGCCCAATGTGTTGAGCCATATTCGCAGTGGAAAATTGCGCCCTTTGGCCGTCACTTCGGAAGCCCCTTTAAGTCAGTTGCCAGATGTGCCAACCATCGCCAAGGCGGGTTTTGCTGGTGCTGAGTCGTCTTCATTTTTTGCTTTCGTGGTGGCCAAGGGAACACCGCCAGCCATAGTGCAGACCTTGAGCAATAAAATTGCCGAGATCATGCAAGAGGCAGCCATCAAGGCGCAACTCACTGATTTGGGCGCTATTCCAGTTGGCAACACCCCCGCTCAAGCAACGCAGTACTTGAACGATCAGGTGTTGAAGTGGACAAAAGTGGTCAAAGCATCCGGCGCCAAAGCAGACTTATAAGTGACCTCGTCAGCCAAAGGCAATGGGCGGCCAAAAATATAGCTTTCTTGGGTCCTCGGTTTCACAAACCGAGTCTTCGCTACGGTCTTTATTTAATTCACTTTTTTTGTGAATTCATCCAACAAAATTGATCTCAAATCGGTTTGAGAAAAACGCTCAACCCAAAAATTGAAAGCGTGCCCTTTGATATTTTTTTGGCTAGGGTTTTCCCATGGATTGAACTGGGTCAATATTTTTTAATCATTTAAAGATCTCCTGTAAGATCATGTAAAGTATTGCTTGTTCATGAAAGCGTTCTCTACCCTTTTGAGGGGCTCTTAAAAAAAACAGGAAAGCAGGTTGATATGACCCTCTCACTACGTGTAAACAATCAGTCCCACATTGTTGACGTCGAACCGGAAACCCCTTTGCTTTGGGTCATCCGTGACAACATTGGCCTGACTGGAACTAAATTTGGCTGTGGCATCTCGCAGTGTGGGGCCTGTACTGTTCATATTGATGGTCAACCCACAAAATCATGCGTGACGCCAGCGTCCTTTGCTGTGGGCAAGCAGATCACAACCATTGAAGGATTGTCCAAAAACAACAAGCTTCATGCATTGCAACAGGCTTGGATAGAGGTAGGCGTTCCACAGTGTGGTTATTGCCAATCCGGTCAGTTGATGTCCGCAGCCGCATTGCTTGAAAAAAGCAAGAACCCAACAAACAGCGAGATTGACTCGGCCATGGCGGGCAATTTGTGTCGCTGTGGCACTTACTTGCGAATTCGTGAAGGTATTCATCGCGCTGCCAAAATGATTTCAACCTAAGGCAAACACCATGACTGTCAAGAGCCTCTCTCGCCGAAATTTCATCCAAGCAAGCGCTGCAATCAGTGGTGGTTTTGTTCTTGGCTTTTACATGCCCCAAGCCATAGCGGCCAAAATCGATTCAAAACCGTGGACTTCACCGCCTCAAGGTGTTGAGGTCAATGCTTGGCTTGCCATTGGTGCTGACGGTACCATCACCATTCGCGTACCTCACACGGAGATGGGTCAAGGCGGTCTGACTTCCGTGGCTTTATTGATTGCTGAGGAGCTTCATGTTGAGTGGGACAAGGTGCGTGCCGTATTTGCCGATCCCAATCGCCATCTGAGAAATAAGAACGAATACAAAATTATGAGCACGCATGGCTCTCAATTGGTGGCGCTACAGCACCCTCATTTGATGCAAGCCGGTGCGTCCGCCAGGGAGCGACTCAAGCAAGCCGCCGCTCAAACTTGGGGCGTGCCGCGTTCTTCCATCGAAGCTCGGCTTGGCGTACTCACGGCTGGCAATCACAAGGGAAATTACGCTGATTTTGCTTCGATCGCAGCCACTGTCAAGCTCGAGAAGGAGCCCGAGATTAAAAAACCAAGTGAGTGGTGGTTGCTTGGCAAAGGACACCAGCGCCTTGATATTTCAAATAAAGTCGATGGCAGTGCGCAATACGCTATAGACACGCGTGTGCCTGGCATGGTTTACGCCGCCGTGAAGGCTTGTCCAGTCCCTTGGGGGCAGTTAAAAAGTTTCAACTTTGATGCCATCAAAGCTCGTCCAGGAATCATCACCGCGATCGCGTTGCGCTCAGTGCCTGGCAAGCGCGGTCAACCCGATATGCAAGATGCCGTTGCGGTGGTCGCCGACTCTTGGTACCGCGCGAAGACGGCTCTTGATCTGTTGCCCATCGAATGGGAGTTTGGCGAGAGTGCCAAAACCAGTTCATCGGGTTATGTGAGCGAGGGGCGTAAATTTTTTGATGTCCCAGGTATTGTGAGCGGTCAAGCTAATCCCAAAGCGGCTGA
This sequence comes from Comamonadaceae bacterium, assembly GCA_947475685.1. GTDB lineage: Bacteria > Pseudomonadota > Gammaproteobacteria > Burkholderiales > Burkholderiaceae_C > Limnohabitans. Next base: position 4,226 of record CANJNC010000046.1, read on the forward strand.
AATCATTGCCAATTCAAAGCGTGTGGTCACGGCCGAGTTTGACAGACCCTTTGAGACCCATGCTCGCATGGAGCCCATCAACGCGACGGTGCATGTTCAAAAAGACCGCGTTGACGTGTGGTCTCCCACTCAAGACCAGTCTGTGGCCATTCAGTTGGTGGCTGAGCAAACAGGGCGAGACCCCAAAGATGTCTATGCACACACCATGTTTTTAGGAGGCGGTTTTGGTGGCAATGGTGCTGGAGGGACAGGTGTGACGCGTCAAGCCGCTGAACTTTCAAAGCAACTTGGACGGCCCGTGAAAGTCCTTTGGACAAGAGAGGAAGATCTGTCTCAGGATAAGCAGCGACCGCTTTCCATGTCTCGTTTGTCGGCATCCATTGGCGAGCGCGGTCTTCCAGAGGCGTTGACCAGCCGAGGTCTGTGGTACAGCATGGATGGCCTTAACCAATTTGGTCCTGCTACGGCTGATTATGGCGTGTTCAACATGCCTTACGAGATTGCGCATCGGCACCATGAGCGCCATAACTTGAAGACGCACATCCCAAGTTCCACACACCGAGCCCCTGGTGCAAACCAACATGGCTTCTTTACCGAGGTTTTTGTCGATGAGATGGCCAAAGAAGGCGGCTGGGATCCTCTTGAATGGCGCATCGAGATGACCAAGGGCAAGGCAGATTATCAGCGCGTGTTGAATATGCTTAAAGCAAAATCAAACTTCAGCACCAAGCTGCCAAAAGGCGAGGGCATGGGAGTTGCGGTGGTTCACTGTCATGGCACGATCGCAGCGGCGTGTGCCTCAGTGACCGTCAGCCGGCGAGGCGTCTTGAGCGTGGACAAGGTGGTGATTGTTCTAGACAGTGGACATGTGATCAATCCACACGCGGCCAAGGAGCAGTCAGAGGGGTCGGTCTGTTGGGAGCTTTCCCATGCCTGGATGGGCGGATTGAACTTGGAAAACGGGCGTTTCGTCAACACCAACTTCAACAGCTACAACTTGCTTCGCATCGATCAGATGCCAGTGGTTGAGACTCACTTCGCATTGTCTGGAGGAACCAAGTGGGGCGGACTCGGTGAGCCCGCTGGTCCACCCGTGCCGCCTGCAGTGGCCAATGCCATTTTTCAGGCCACGGGAAAACGCATCAGATCAACGCCCTTTAGACTACAAGATTTGAGCTGGTCTTAGTTCCAATTCATCACCCCATGTGCATGTAGACATGGCGCAGATCTAAAGTCCGGCTGTCTGTGTTGAGGTCAAGACATGCAACGGGGGGGGTGAAGCGGTTTTTTTAAAGGGCAGCTCTTATGAATGTTTCAATGAAGAGTCCAAAGCTTTCTTCCTCAGTGTCTAGGTGGGCCACAATGGACGTGTGGTTGTGTTTGGGGACTTGAATAAAAGCAGGGGACTGCCACTTTTTTTGCGAGACCTTATAAAAGAGTTCAGACGCATAGACATCCAGGCCAGGATTTTCAAACTCGGAGACAGCGATTAACAAAGGGATGTCCAAATGATCGCAATAAGTCAGGGGGGACTTTGATTCATAAAGGGACATGTCGTGTCCGTAATAAGCCTTCACGCCGTGGGCGTTGGGGTTGTCTGCTCTGACATCCGCTTTGAGTCTTGCGCTGATGAGGATCAGGCCTTTGATTTGATGACCCGTTTGCGGTCTCACATGGGGATCCAACACATAAGACGCCGCATGCGAGCCGCCTGCTGAGTGCCCAACCAAGAAGATTTTTTTGGGGTCAATGTGCAGCTCTTTGGCGTGTTCAATGAGCCACTTCACTGACAGATCAATATCCTTTGAGCCTTGTGGAAAAGGGGCCTCAGGCGCTTGACGATATTCAAGATTGATCCCTACAAATCCTTTTCTAACAAAGTAAGTTAAAAAATTCGCGTAGATATGTTCATTTGCATCTTTGTCCCCTCGCACAAAGGCTCCTCCATGCACAAATAAAATAACCGCTGAAGGAGTTTCTTGATTTTCTTTGGGGTGGTAGATGTCTAAAACTTGCCTTGAGTGAGGTCCATAGGAGATGTTTTTCTTCAATCCTATGCCGCCGAGTGAGCGCTTTGCTAAAACAGGTGTGTAGACATCGATGACGATTTTTCTGTTTGCCACGATATCGTCTGACCATTTTGGGCCGAGTTCGAGCATGGTCTTTTGACTCTCTGGGCTCAGGCCCTTGAAGGTATCTAAAAACATAAGGATTTCAGTCGACGACCACTTGAGAGGATTTAATCAATTCTTTCCACAAAAGGTGGTCATTCTTAATGTCTGTTAGGAAAGAAGAGGGCGTTGTGTAAACAGGCTCTAGTCCAAATTTACCGAGTTTCGCTAAAACTTCTGGATCTTTTAATAGCTTTTGAATTTCAGAGGAAAGTTTATCGACCACAGCTGGGCTCATATTGGCAGGTCCTAGCAGGCCGTTCCAAGTTTCTGCCTTAAAGCCTGGATAGAAATCTGCAATAGGCGGAACATTGGGCATTTGTGCATTTCGATTCAAGCTTGTGATGGCCAAGGTTTTGAAGCGGCCACTGCTCATCAAGGGGATCAATTCAGAGGGGCTGCCTGCATACATCTCAACTTGTCCGGAGAGCAAGTCCGCCAAAGCTGGTGCACCACCCTTGTAGGGTATATGCACCATTTCAATACCAGCTCTTTTTAAAAACAACAAGGGCGCCAAATGCGTCATGCTCCCCGTGCCGCCCGTGCCGTAGTTTAATTTATTGGGTCTTGCCTTGACGTAAGCGATGTACTCAGTCAAGTTCTCGACAGGTAGTTTTGAGCTCACAGCAATGACAAAGCCATTGGCCGCCACATTGCCTATTGGCGTGAAATCGTTGATGGGGTCGTAATTGACCTTTTGAGTGACGGGGACAGGCCCAAATTGGGACAAAGCGGCAAGAAATAGGGTGTAGCCATCTGGGGCAGATTTGGATACATATTCAGCAGCTGTTGCACCGCCTGCCCCGGGTTTGTTCTCCACCACAAAGGATTGGCTAAAAACGCTTGTTAGCCGCTCTGCGACCAAGCGTGCAATGGCGTCTGTGTTGCCAGCGGGTGCGTACGGCACAATGATTCTCACAGGCTTGGTTGGCCAATTTTGTGCATGAAGGGGGATGAATAATATGGAAACAAGCGTACATAAGAAACTGAAAAGAATTTGAGGGAAAGAATAGTTCATCTTAAAAGCCTTTAGGTTTATAAATCAATGACCGTTTTTTTTCTTTAACCATGAGCGTAGGTTCTAGAACAACCAAACGCTCAAATGTCTTTCATCACCAGAGAACAAGTGCCTCAGTTTGCAAGGCCTGATTTTTTATTTTTCAGTGATCAATTTCAGCCTCAACTTGGTTTTCTATATAGCCAATGCCTTCAATGCTTGCCTTCATGATGTCGCCTGGTTGGAGAAAAATATTTCTACCCATTCCCACTCCAGTGGGTGTTCCAGTTGCAATCAAATCGCCTGGTTTAAGCGTTGTCATTCTTGAGAGGTAGGCGATTTGCTCTGCGGTGTCAAAAATCATGTCCTTGGTATTGCCGTCTTGCATTCTGACGCCATTCACATCCAATAGAAGTCTAAAATTGTTGGGGCTACCTAAGCAGTCTCTAGGAACCAGCCACGGCCCCATGGGACCAAAGGTTTCAAAGCTTTTTCCTCTGAACCAATCGTGTGAAAATGGGTAATCATTTCTCCGGGTGAGGTCTCTAGAGGAGATGTCATTGAAAACCACATAACCTGCAATGTGATCAAGGGCTTTTTCAACCGAAATGTGACGTCCCCCAACTCCGATCACCACTCCAAGCTCAACCTCCCAGTCCAGTTTTTGAACGGAACTTGGTTTGATAACGGGTGAGCCTGGATGGGTGATGCAGGTCTCCGCTTTCATAAATACGAATGGCGAGCTTTCGCTTCTCTCTATCAATTTTGTGCCCATTTCTTGTGCATGCTCGTAATAATTAGAAGCTGCAGCAAAAATTCGACCAGGTTGATAGGGCGAACACAAGGTGTATGTGTTGGACGCTAGGTAAGTCACTTGCCCGCTTTGAATGAGATTTTTAATTCTATCGACGAGGGGCTCTAACTGAAGTTGATCCCATGCGGAAATGGTCTGCTCGATCGATTGAAGTAGGGGGGCAGCAATCCCTAGATCTCCGACTCGGTTAAGTTCAACCAGATCGTAGAGTTTTGCATTGTCGACCCAAGCAGTATGTCGCTTTAGATTTTTTTCATAGGTGGCTAAACCAAACCATTGCATAAAGACTCCTCGTTTGAATCACGTCTAAGTGTATTTTAAAACTTCGTTGTGTATTCATATTGACATTCATGTATATCTAATTTAATATCAATTAAACATCAAGTCAATCGTGTTTTTTAATTCAGTTAAATCTTGGTGGGTATTTAAGGGTTTGATTTTTATACAGGAGTTTTCGCATGGCCAAACTTAGACATATAGCAATTTCCGTGACCGATACCGAGGCGGCGGCTCAATTTTTTGAAAAGGCTTTTGGCATGACCAGGGCGGGAAATGCTCAACGAGGTGTTTACATGACGGATGGCGTCATGAATGTGGCCCTTCTTGATTTTAAAGACGAGCCCGTTCCAGGGGGGTTTCCCAAGGGTCATTGCGGGGTCATTCACTTTGGGATGTGGGTTGACAATTTAGAGGAGGCTGAGGAGCAAATCAAGGCCGCTGGGGGCACGTACCTGACTGGTCGAAAGGAGACGGGACCCAATGTCTATTATGAAGTCAAATACAGAACGCCCGAGAAGATCGTGTTCGACATCACTGAAAGCGGTTGGAAGGGAGCAGTCAAGGATGTGGTCCCCGTAAATTCGTAGTTTTTGATTTAGATACCCTATGAAAAGATCCATCCTGGCTTTAATTGCTTTGCCAGAAATTACCTTAGAGGCGCTTAAAAGCACCTACGATGTTTTGTATGAGCCTGAAGTTTCAAAACAAGCCGCATTTTTAAAGCAAGCCAATCTCTCTCAAGTCCAAGCCGTAGTGACAAATGGAACAAGAGGTTTGAGTGCCACTGAGATGGAGTTGTTGCCCGCCTTGGAAATGGTCAGTGCGTTTGGTGTGGGGTATGAAAATGTAGATATTGAATCTGCACACCAAAGGGGTATCAGGGCCAGCTTTTGTCCAGGCGCCAATGATGACACCGTTGCAGACCACGCGCTTGGAATGATGCTATGTTTGGCAAGGGGATTTCACCACATTGACCCGTTGCTTAAAAGTGGACGTTGGGCTGATATCAGAGATGAGCGTCCCACCCTGAATTTAAGCCGTCTTGGGTTGATGGGGCTAGGTCGAATTGGCACAAAGATTGCCACCAGAGCTCAAGCCTTTGGCATGAAGATTTTTTACCACACGCCCAAACCCAAAGATGTTGATTGGCAACACTGTTCGTCTGTTGTTGAGTTGGCTCAAAGTTGTGATTACTTGGTTTTGGCCTGTCCGGGTGGCAAGGCGACACTTCATGCGGCCAACGCTGAGGTCATGCATGCTTTGGGCCCCAAAGGATATTTAATCAATATTGCAAGAGGAACGGTGGTTGACACAGAGGCCCTGATTCAAGCGCTTGATCAAGGCTTGATCGCTGGCGCAGCCTTGGATGTATTTGAAGGCGAGCCTAAAATTGACCCCAGGTTATTGGCATGCAAGAACACACTCCTGACACCTCATATGTCTGGGCGCTCGCCGGCGGCTTATCAACTTCAAACCCATGTGTTGATGAATAACTTAAATCTTCAATTTTCTGGTCAAGCGCCTCTTAATCTCATATGACGACCATTTCTTCCTCAATCTTCAATGTTTTGGCCGATGAGATTGTCAGTGGGGTATTAAAACCTGGCGCTAAATTAGAAGAAATTCCGCTGGCAACGAGGTTTAAAGTATCCAGAACGCCCATTCGAGAGGTCTTAAGAGATCTCGCCTCCAAAGGACTGGTGCAACTCGTCCCTCGAAAGGGCGTCTTGGTGGCTAAGATTGGTCTTGAGGAATTGTCCGATATGTTAGAGGCCGAGTGCGAGTTGGAGGCTTTGTGCGCCCAAATTGCAGCCCATCGAATGTCTCTGCTAGAAAAAAAGAAGTTGGAGCGTGTTCACGAATTGACAGCCATCGCGGTGAACAAAGGAGACGATGCCAGTTACTTGGAGCTTAATCACGAGTTTCACAATTTGATCTCAGCAGGAACGCACAACAAGTTGATTGCAGAAACCGTGGGCAATCTTCGGGGTCGATTGTCCGGTTTCAGACAGGCCCAAAGCAAGACCGAAAAAAGGCTACAAACGTCTCACGCCGAGCATCAATCCATTGTGGAGGCAATTTTAAACTCGGATGCCTCCCTAGCATTTCAAAAAATGAGAGCACATAACGCTAGACTCAGCTCAAAGGTGATAGAACAATTGTCCAAGCCCAATCGAGGCGCATAAGAACCAAGTCATTACTTAGGAAATTCAAATGAAATTAAACTCCTCAGCCAACGGTGTCTTCCCAATTGCACCCACTCCCTTTTTTGACGATGGTCGCATCGATACCGCGTCGATTGATCGATTGGGTGACTTTTATGTCTCTTGTGGTGCTACCGGTTTAACCGTGTTGGGGCAAATGGGGGAGGCGCCTAAATTGACCCATGCTGAAAGCGTGTCCATCACGACGCAGTTTATCAAAAGAACGCCTAATCGTCCCGTGATCGTCGGGGTCACATCTCCAGGATTTGCGTCGATGAAGGCATTGGCTCAAGAAGTCATGTCTTTGGGTGCGGCAGGCGTCATGATCGCGCCTCCAAACACGTTAAGAACGGATGAACAAATCATCACCTATTATCACCAAGCTTCAAAAGCGATTGGCGAAGACATCCCCATTGTTTTACAAGATTACCCATTGTCATTTTCAGTTCAAATGACGCCCAAAGTGATTCGCACGATGGTTCAAGACATCCCGTCCATTCAGATGGTCAAACATGAGGATTGGCCTGGACTTGAGAAAATTTCAGCTCTGAGATCCTTTGAAGCCGATGGAAGCATGCGACATCTGGCCATTTTGTGTGGCAATGGAGGGCTGTTCTTGGATTTTGAAATGTCTAGAGGTGCAGATGGTTCAAATACGGGTTATTGTTTCCCTGATATGCTGTGTGATGTAGTGAGGATGAAAAAGGAAGGGCAACACGATCAAGCGCATGACTTATTTGATGCGCATTTGCCCTTGCTTCGCTATGAACAACAGCCTGGGACTGGAATGTCCGTTAGGAAATACGTGATGTTTAAGAGAGGTTTGCTCAGCAGTGATGCTCAAAGAACTCCAGGAGGGAAGTTAAACTCAATAGCCCAAAAGGAAGTGAATTATTTATTGAGCCGATTGGCAAAAAAAGATTCAAGAGCAAAAGTTGATTGAATTTCGATAGGAAACGATAATGAATCATCCAGGATGTTGAGAGCTGAGCAACTTTTTTTATTGACCTTAGAGAGTTTTAAAACAATTTGGCTTTGAAACAGATTTACTCAAACAGCTTTGAAAAATGAGTCTCATTGAGCCCAAATTGCTTTATTCATTCAAGTGTGTTGATGCTGAATATGGAAGTATCGTATCAATGAAGTAACTTGGGTTGTATCAACGCCAAAGTAAATTTTTAAAATTAGCGATTTGTTAAATTAGGAGTCTTATGCGTGCAGTAGGTTTTTATAATTTTGGTGAGCCTAGTGTTTTGCAGATGCTCGATCTGCCTGAGGTTCATGCAAGCTTTGGGCAAGTACGTGTGCGCGTGCATGCTTCAACGATCAATCCAACCGATACGTACTTACGCAAAGGAGCAAGGGCGGACTCCATGCGAGATATTTCTGCACCTCATGTTCCAGGAATGGACATCGCAGGCGTCGTTGACGAAATTGGGGCCAATACGAAGACAGACTTGGTGATTGGGGACCAGGTCATGGCAATGGTGGTACCCAATTCCAGCCATGGCGGTTATAGAGAAAGTATCGCTTTGTCTGTCAATTCAGTAGTGAAGATTCCTAGAAATACCACATTGATTGAGGCCGCAACTCTGCCGATGAATGCACTGACCGCGCGCCAAAGCTTAGATCAACTTGGATTGAAACCTGGGCAAACTTTAGCTGTAACAGGGGCAGCGGGTTGCTATGGCGGCTATGTCGTACAGTTGGCTAAAGCGCAGGGCTTGAGAGTGTTTGCAGATGCAGCCTCACATGATGAAGAACTCGTTCGCTCTTTGGGCGCAGATGTCGTAGTGCCGCGTGGAGATGACATTGCATCAAATATTCGCAATGTACTACCAAACGGTGTAGATGGGCTTGCAGATGGCTCTTTTCAAAATGAGAAAGCCTTGGGAGCGGTAAGGGATGGGGGGGGCTTTGCATCTGTTAGAGGATGGTCAAGCCAAGAGCGAGAGATTAGTTTTTATAAAATATCTGTGAGAAATTATGACGGTCGTGCAGATTTACTAGACCAATTGCGCCTACAGGTAGAAAATGGCTTCATCACCCTGCGTGTGGCACAAACTTACACGCCGGATCAGGCAGCAGATGCTCATCGACGCCTTGAAGCAAAAGGGACACGCGGTCGTTTGGTGATTGCGTGGTCATCGTAAAAAATCATTCAATGACTTGATTGATTGCGCTTTTTTTTCTATCTAAAAGTCAAGTAAATTGGAACAAATCGAGCTTAACTTTCGAGCCGACACCACGTGAGTGATTTTTCTTTCAAGCAGATATTAAATTTCTAGCGATTTGAATTCGTAATATTTCTGAAGTCCCTTCTCCGATTCTGAAGGCACGAGCATCTCGATACATTCGCTCGATGGGTAAATCGGCAACATAGCCAGAGCCGCCAAAAATTTGAACAACACGGTCTGCAACTCTGCCGACCATTTCGCTTCCATATAATTTACTTCTTGCTGCAGAGATTCTGGCTTTTGGATTATTGGCGTCGGCATCGAGAGCGGCTTCATACATCAAGAGTGTTGCAGCTTGTTTCTCAACATCGGAATCTGCCAACATAAATTGAAGTGCTTGGTGTTGATTCAAGGCTGAGCCAAATGTAATTCTTTGATTCGAATAGTTCAATGCCATTTCCATTAATTCGCTAGCCATTCCAATATAGCGCCCTGATAAATGAACCCGAGTGGAGTTAATTGTTGACATGACCGCTTCAAATCCACCACCCACATGACCTAAAATACAATCATCATTGATCAAGCAGTTATCTAAATTAAAGACACCCAATGGATGACCGTGCCACCCCATTTTTTTAAACGATCTAACGTAGGAGTAACCCGGTGTAGAGGTTGGAACTATAAACATGGTGAATCTTGATTTAAGTGAAGCAGAGGGATCTGTCACCGCAATCACAAGAATAAAATCAGCCGACTCTGCATTTGAGATAAATTGTTTAGTTCCGTTTAAACACCATAAGCCCTTTTCTTTTTTTGCATGAGTACTAACGCGACCAAAGTCAGAGCCCGCGTCAGGTTCGGTCACAGCATATGCAACAACCTTATCTGCATTGAGGATTGGATTTAAAAACCAATCAAATTGCTCTGGTTTAGTAAATTTGAGTGCACCCGGAAGAAATCCAACTGTGGAGGCTAAAGCCATGGTTGTTTTGCCTAGCTCAATTCCAATCAAAGCTTGACCTAAAGTTGTTAAACCAGCGCCCCCTACTTTTTCTGGTAAATTATGACCATAATATCCTAATGCCACCGATTTTTTTCTAAGCATGCGATCAACATCGATTGCAATATGATCACTTTCTTCAATTTTTTTTTCAAGAGGTCGTAGTTCTTTTTTTACATATGATTCAACTGAGTTTTGAATCATCTGTAAATCCTCAGGAATCGAAAAATTCATAATTTGCTGACCTTTTTGTTGACATAGGGAACTGTTTTTCTCGATTCGCGCCAAATTGCTCTGGCTGTGGGATTGTTTTTTTCTTCAAGTAAATGAGCCGCGAGTCCAGCTGAGCGTGAAACGACGGAAAAAGATCTGATGGCTTCTACAGGAACTCCAATGTCAAGCATGAGAGCAGCGATTGCTCCAGTTGCATTGATGGTGATGTGCTTGCCTTTAATTTGATCAATTTCATTTGAAAGTTTTAATATCAAGTCCATGAACTTTTTTGGACCGCCAGCTTTTTTTGCAACTTCAAATAATTTGACGGATCTAGGGTCGTCGGGTTTATGATGCAAATGCCCGAAACCTGCTATAGGAGTTTTGGAGCTTAATAAATCTTCTGCGAATTTTCTGATCGACTGTATTCCTTCAGATTCAACTTTGCTTGATAAATCTATTAACATCTTTGCGCATTGTTCCGATGTGCCAGCAAATACTCCACCAACATTTAGTAATCCAGCTGCAATCGCAACTTGTGGCTCATTGGGCACGCTATCACTCACAATGCGAGTGACAATGGTGCTGGGATTGATGCCGTGCTCCATAAGAGTCACCAAGCACGCATTTAGTATTTTTTCCTCAAACTCCTGAGGTTTTCTTTTGCAGCATAGAAAATACATCATTTCTGTGAAACTAAGTTCACCAATAATTTCTTTCACCAAGTCGTAACCCATAACAGTGATCGTGTCATTGTCAGAGGTTGAAATTGATGTCGAAGGATGCGGCGGTTGATTGATGCCCAAAAAATTCTCCTATTTATTGTTCTACTAAAGTTGATAGTTTTGGATTTTTTAAAATTTTCCCCCAGTAAGAAGTCTCCTCGTCAATTGCCATCCTAAGTTCAGTTGGTGTTAAGTATAAAACGCTTGTGTTGCTAGTTTTCATCGCATAATTGAATTCCGAATCTAAAGTTGCCTTATAAACAGCATCAATTAACTTATTCAGACTTGAGGGAGGTATGTTTTTAGGTGCGAAAAAACCAAATCTTGTTATTTCAGTAACTTTAAAACCTGATTCAATTAAGGTCGGATAGTTAGGGAAAAATTCTGATCGCTTATTTCCCATGCTGGCTAAAACTCGCATTTTCCCAGAGCTGACATGAGGAGCTATTACACCAGGCAAGCCAAAAACAATATCGCTATTTCCTCCAAGAATAGCTTGCGTCGCTGCACCAACTCCTCGATAAGGAACATGTGTGAAATTGACATTGGCTGCAATTTGAAAACTCTCCCCAGCCATATGCGTGGAGGTGCCAATTCCAGCGGATGCCATGTTTACTTTGTCAGGGTTATTTTTAGCATATAAGATTAATTCTTGAAGATTAGTATAAGGAGCATCAATTCTTGTTGCTATGGCCAAAGGCGTACTCGTTGCATTGCCGATTGGAGAAAAATCTTCAATTGAGTAGCCTACATTTTTCCGAAGTTGTGGGACGACTGCTAGGGCAGAGGTCCCAGTAAAAAGGAGTGTGTATCCATCGGGCAGTGCATTTTTAACTGTATTTGTTCCGATTGTTGCCCCTCCGCCTTCTTTGTTTTCTATGACAATTGATTGTCCTAGGGTTTTTGCCAGTGTGGGAGCCATGGCCCTGACTTGAAGATCAACACCTCCAGGGCCATAGGGGACAATTATTTTAATTGCGCGACTAGGGAATTCCTGTGCACAGAGGAACGCTGAATAAAATAAAATAATGGCTTGATATGTAGTTGAAAAGTAAGGTTTCAAATTCAATTTAGTTCTCCTATTAACAGTTATCTTTATACTTGAGAGTATTGAGTTAAGGTATAAAGTAAACCCCTATTTTTATGAAAACTAGTAGTAAATATCTCTCTTATGAAAACTAAAGCTATTTTGAGTGGTGAAGCTCATCCGAATTTTAATACGATGATTGAAGTTTTAGATAGGGCCAATTCTTTATGGCCGCATCAAGAGGCAATGGTTATTAACGATCAGCGCTTAACTTATAGCGAACTTCTTAGAAAAGTTAAAATTTATGCCAATAAATTGCATAGTCTTAATGTTTCGCTCGGTGATCATGTTGCAATTTGTATGGGCAATAGTGTCGAATGGGTAATTTTCGCATATGCAATTAATTGGATAGGTGCAGTTGTCATCCCAGTCAATACTCGCTTCAAAAGTGATGAATTGCATTATGTATTGAACCAATCTGATGCCAAAGTTCTAATAATCGCAGATGAATTTTTGGGTATTGATTTTATAAAAATACTCAGAAATATTCTTCCTGAAATTGACGCTCAATTGCCTGGCGTAAGCTTGCCTGAACTTGAGCATGTGATTGTTTTCGGTTCCGATGTACCTAAGGGTGCAATCTCTTTTGATAGGATAAAGTCGAGTGAAACTGATTCAAATTCAATACAAAATCAAATCAATGGAGGTACTATTGCACTCATGCAATATACCTCTGGGACTACTTCATTTCCTAAAGGCGTACTACTTACAAATCAAAATTTAGTTTATGACGCTTGGCATGTTTCAAATCGTCTTGGTCTAAACAGCACTGATCGATATTTTAGTGGTAGGCCTTTATTCCATGTGGCAGGTACAACATTATCTATGATTGCTTCTGCTGTCAGTGGTGCATGTTATCTCACAACTTCGAAATTTGATCCACCTACAGTCATTGAAATTATGGAGAAAGAGAATTGCACGATGACCTCAGCAAATGAAACGATGTTTCTTATGCTGATGAACGATCCCTCATTTAATCCATCAAAATTAAAACTTCGCGGTGGTTTAGCCGCTGTAGGCTCAGCAGTTGCAAATTCTTTAGTTAAAAATTTAGGAATGAAAGATATCTGTCTTGGTTATGGCTTGTCAGAATCTTCACCCAATTGTGCCTTGTCTCCATTCACTGATGACTTGGAACAGCGATTGAGGGGCTATGCATTTCCATTGTTTGGATTGGATGTTAAGATTTTTGAGCAAGATACGAATATTGAAGTTGAAGTGGGTCAGTCTGGAGAAATTTGTGTCAAAGGATGGTCTGTCATGCATGGATATTATAAAAAGCCCGATGAGACTGCGAAAGTTATTGATAAGAAGGGTTGGCTTCATACTGGGGATTTAGGAGTCAGTGATGAAATGGGACGAATTTGCTTCATTGATCGATTGAAGGATATCTTTAGAGTAGGCGGCGAGAATGTCGCACCTGCAGATCTAGAAAATATTTTAAACTCACACCCTGAAGTCAAGCAGTCTCAAGTTGTTGGCGTTCCAGATGATCGACTCCAGCAAGTCGCAGCAGCTTATGTGATTAAAAAAGAGGGTTCGAAGCTCTTAGAAAGTGATTTAATTAACTGGTGTAAAGAGCGCTGTGCTGGATTTAAAGTTCCCAGATATGTCCGATTTATTGAAAGTTTTGACTATATTGGTATTACTGCCAGTTCAAAAATACAAAGAAAAAATCTATTGCTTCATGCAATCAAAGATTTTAATTTGGAAAAATAAATTACGAAATCATAAATATGGGTCAGTAAGATTTGAGGCAAAGTGTGAAAATGCGTGTTTTAGTATTTTTATCTTTCTATGTTTTTTTACTTTTTTTAAATAGTAGTTAAGGATCTGACAAATTGAAATGTGTCTTTCCTAAACATCACAGTTTGATAATAATTAAGCATTTATCTCACTTCTAATAGTCCTTTAATTAAGGGGAATTTTGGAGTTTTGAATTATCAATTGCCATTTTTTGATATCTGCAAACAGTAATTCTTGGGTATCAGATGTATTGAGTGAGAACGGTTCTGCATTCATATTTTTAATGCTTTGAATAACTTCAGGTGAATTCATCGCCTCGGTGAAGGCTTTATTCAATTTAATGATAATGCTCTTAGGTGTTCCCGCTTTAACGAAAACAGCGTTCCAAGAAGTTACCTCAAAGCCTGACAAACCATTTTCGATCGCAGTTGGAACATTGGGTAAATTGTTAAGCCTTTGGTTGGATGCAACGGCTAAAGCTTTAATATTATTCGATTGAATTGAGGTATAAACAGGTCCTAAAAAATCGAATGCAACATCGATGTCCCCACTTTTTAATGCTGACAGGACTGAAGCAGTTGAATTGTAGGGAATGGTTTGCTCCTGAATATTAGCCAGTTGCTTGAATAATTCTGCTCCTAAATACTGTGTTGAACCTATATTAATTGTTCCAAAGTTTAATAGTCCGGGATTTTTTTTAGAGTAGTCAACAATATCTTTTATAGAATTAAACTTGGAATTTTGATTCGCAAATATAACGATTGAAAATCGTGCCATCGTCGTGACAGCTTCAAAATCAGTTTTCACATTGAAGGGTAGGTTCTTTACAAGGCTATAACTGATCGCTGATCCGTTTCCAATTAATGCCAATGCGTGTCCATCGGCTGGCGATTGCAAGACGCTAGACAATGCTTGTACGCCACCTGCACTGGGCCTATTTTCTACGATGATTTGTTGTCCTAATATAGTACTGACCTTTTGAGTGACAACTCTCACGATTAAGTCTCCGATCCCTCCTGCTCCATTGGGTAAATAAAATTTAATTGGTTTTGAAGGATAGCTTTGCCCTAAACAAGTAGGTGATTTTAAAAATATAGTTATGGCTACCATAACCATTAGTAAATTATTACGGTTAAACATAAACATGTGATTAGGCCTTGCTAGATTGGAATTAATCTTAACCACTGAATCTGTAACTTGGTTAGGGTTTTCTCTAGGAATTAATCATTTTCTACCCTTTAATATGAATCCATTATAAAGTTTATTGATTCACACAAATGTCTTTAGTGATTTCGCCTTTGTCGCCTGCAATTGGTGTCAAAATTTATGGTTTAGATTTGAAATTGAAATTAGGTGCCGATACGATTGATGAGATCAAGCACCATTGGCATCAGCACGGTGTGATTTGTATTCCTAATCAAATTCTTTCTGAATCAGATCAAATTCAATTTGGTGAATACTTTGGGGAATTGGTGACTACTTTAGGTGAGTACAAAATAAGCACCTCACACCCTTCTATCATGTACGTTACAAATGAAAAAGAAAATGGTAAATACGTTGGGGCTTTACCAGATGGTGAAATGTTTTTTCATTCGGATATGTGTTATGTGGAAAAACCTTCTATGGCCACTATTTTGTATGCCATCACTATACCTAGTATGGGAGGCAATACAGTTTTTGCAAATATGTACAAAGCCTACGAAACTTTAAGTCCCGAAGTCAAGTCAAAAATTCAATCCCTTAAGGCTGTGAACAGTTATGAACCTGGAGAGAAGGCGACCATGAATGTGAGTCGAATTAAAGAGCCTTCAGGACCCAGTGCAAGGCGTTTTTCTCACCCAATGGTATGTACTCATCCTGCGACGGGTCAGAAAGCACTTTATGTCAATCGTTTAATGACAGAAACTGTCGAAGGTTTATCAAATGAGAAAAGCCAAGAATTATTGGAATTTTTATTTGATCATCAAGAGAGTAAGCAGTTCATTTATGAACATCACTGGCAAGTAGGTGATCTGGTCATGTGGGATAACCGATGTGTTCTTCATGCAAGACAAGATTTCAATGCGCAAGAGTTACGTAAACTCAGAAGAATAACGATTAAAGGCGATCGAATTCGATAGTCTTTTTATAAGGTCAAGATATGAATCAATGTTTTCGTAATTTTTTTAATTTTACTCTTTTGATTGCTCCATTTTTATGGACCGATATAGCCTTTTCTGACACATTTCCGTCAAAACCAATGCGTTTAGTCGTGCCTTACGGACCTGGAGGTGTTGGAGACTTATCGGCGAGAATTGTTGCTCAAAAAATGAGTGAAACTTTGTCTCAACCTATTGTGATTGATAATCGTCCTGGTGCGGGATTAATTCCTGGTACTGATTTATTGGCAAAATCTGAGCCGGATGGATATACATTAGGAATTGTCGGTAATGGTCAAACACTAGGAAATACGTTATTTAGGAATTTACCGTTTGACATCACCAAAGACTTTACGCACGTCTCAACGATTGGATTTTTTGATATTGCTATTGTGGTCAATTCAAGCTCGAATATCAATTCAGTCCAAGATTTAATTAACCTTGCAAATCGCAACCCCGGGCAATTAAATGCTGGAAGTATCAATATTGGCAGCACGCAAAATCTTGCAGCTGAGCTTTTTAAGTCTACCATTAAAGCGGATTTCACGATTGTTCCCTTCAAATCAAGTGGAGAAGTAATTTCTGCGGTGATTGGCAAGAATATTGATTTTGGTGTTGAAATCTTAACCCCTTTGCTTGGCCCTTTAAAGGGGAACTCACTCAAACCCATTGTTTTGATGGGTAGGAAAAGATTCCCTGCTCTACCTAATGTTCCGACCATGTCGGAGAGTGGTTTCTCTGGCTTTGAGGCATCATCTTGGAATGGTATCTCGGCATCAGCAAGGACACCAAAGGATGTGATTGAGAAACTAAATAAAGCTGTACTCTACGCTTTGAATAACAACGAAGTTAGAGTAAAGCTGTTGGATCTTGGCATAGAGCCCAAGGGTAGTTCATCGGAGGAGATGAGAGATCTAATAAGTTCTGATGTGAAGAAGTGGAAAGTTATCATCGAAAATGCCAAAATTGAAAAGCAGTAAAGTTTAATCTCTTACAAAAAGATTTTTATTTATGAGTTCAGATTTATTAAAACTAGATATTGCCATTGCTCGGTATGGACATACATCCGCACTTTTGAGTGGGGATGTTCCTCTATCCGGTATCAGCGCAAATTTTCTTAATATCAACCCCATTATTGCTGCTTTTAGGCGCATGGTTCGAGGCGTTGAGTTCGATGTCTGTGAGATGGCGCCGGCGACTTATATGATCGCAAGATCGATGGGGGCGCCGTTCAAGGCCTTACCGATCTTTATCATGCGTCGCTTTCATCACAGTGGATTTGTTGTTCAGCCCAAAGGCCCAGTTTTTAAACCTAAAGACCTTGAAGGCCGTTGGGCTGGTGTGCGTGCGTATTCTGTATCAACTGGGATTTGGACTCGGGGTATTTTACAAAACCATTACGATGTCGATATCAATAAAGTGAGTTGGATGGTTGATGATGAGGAACATGTTCAAGAACTTGTATTGCCCTCCAATGTTCATCATGTAAAGAGTGGAGAGAGTTTGGTCAGTTTGATGGCCAAGGGCGAACTTCAAGCTGCATTTTCAGGGCCAGCTGGGATTGGAAGAGCTGGTGCACCAAAGGATGGATGGGATTCGAACTCGGCAGCTGAGGTTGCTTATCCTGAGCTTTTCCCCGATCACCAAGACGTTGAGAAAAGCTGGTATGACAACACTAAAATTTATCCAACGCACGGCCTAATCGTAGTCAAGGACAGCTTATTGAAGGAGCATACATGGATTGCAAAAAGTCTGATGGATGGATTTGAAACTTCCAAGAATATTTATACAAAGAGAATCCTTAACGGTGAATGTGAAACCGATGTTGATAAAAACTACTTCAAACTTTCAAAAATAGTGGGTGACCCTTTGCCATATGGGGTTAAAGCGAATTTACCAGCCATTGAGGCATTGATGAAGTATTGTTATCAACAAAAACTTTTACCTAAG
Organism: Comamonadaceae bacterium; assembly: GCA_947475685.1. GTDB lineage: Bacteria > Pseudomonadota > Gammaproteobacteria > Burkholderiales > Burkholderiaceae_C > Limnohabitans. The sequence continues at coordinate 21,727 of CANJNC010000046.1, forward strand.
CAATACGATTTAGAGGAAATGTTTGTTCCTCTTTAATTTTCATTTTTTTCTTTATCTTTAATAAATCATGACCAGTAATATTCGCGATATTCATCCTCACATTATTTCAACTGATGAGATCAAATACCCTAGAGATCCTCTTGGGGGAACGCAGTCAACTTGGTCTCAAAGCAGACCAACTTCGTGGCAACAATTATTGAATGCGATGGATGACGCAGGAGTCTCTAAATCTGCGATTGTCCAGGCCTCGACATGCTATGGGTTTGATAACTCCTATGTGGCTGAAGCAGTTGCGGCAAGACCGGACCGTTTTACTGGTGTTTTTTCAGTCAATATGTTGACTCCCGATGCACCTGAAAAAATCAATTATTGGTTTAAAAAAGGACTCACAGGTTTGAGACTTTTTACGACTGGAAGCACCATGCCTGGTCAATCCGATGTTTTGGGTGATCCGAGATCATTTGCAGGCTGGGAGGCCGCTAGAGATTTAGGTATTCCAGTTTGTGTACAAATGAAGCCAGAAGGGCTTGGTATGCTCAATACATTGATTCAAAAATTTCCCAATGTACGTATCATCATTGATCATTTTATGGGTGTTCCGCCTGAAGGTGGGCCTCCATATGCTGAGGCTGAGCCGCTAATGAGTGTAGCCAAGCACCCTAATATTTACTTGAAACTTACGATCATCACGGTTCGTCGATCCTACAAGGGACAAGCCAGTCCTGAGTCCTTTATCGGTAAAGTAGTCAATGCATTTGGTTCAGATAGGATTGCTTGGGGCTCAAACTTCCCAACTTCTGAGGGTACTTTGAAGGAAATCTTAACTGAAAGTCAAACGGCATTAAATTTCTTGTCATCAAAGGATCAAGATAATATTCTTTCTAATACTGCAAAGTCTTTGTATCCCGCTTTATAAATACCATGAGTTTTGAAAAAATCATCTCTGATCCATTTCCTTTAAAAGCCATGTTGGGAGACTATGATGTCACCCACGCATTGAGACATGGTAAGGTAGAGCTTAAAGATCGTGATATTGACTTTGCCGATGTAAAAGTTCCCAATACGGCTTTTAAAAGAACAGTCCGTGATTTGGAGTTTGATTTTTCTGAACTTGCGATTGTCACTTTTTTGCAGGCTAAAGAGGCTGGAATCCCTCTGAGTCTATTGCCCTGCGTGGTGGTCAGTCGATTCCAACACCCATATCTGATGTACAACACTAAGTTTGGAGAGTTAAAGCCAAAGGATATTAAAGGTAAACGAATTGGAGTGCGTTCCTATCCTGTCACAACCGTGACTTGGCTCAGAGGGATGCTGATGCAAGAGTATGGAATTTTACCTAGTGATAATCACTGGTATGCCTTTGAAGCTCCCCATGTTGCCCAGTGGAAAGATCCTTCTTGGGTTAGGAATTGTTCCTCAGATCAAGACATGCTTGAGATGCTAGAAAAGGGAGAGCTTGATGTGGCTGTATTGGGAAGTGCTCCATTAAACATTGATATTCAACCGGTTTTCAACCCTCCAGAGCTATACAGCAAAGAGTGGGCGAAAAAGCACCAAGTCATTCAAATCAACCATATGATTGTGGTTAAAGACGAACTCTGTCAATCCAGTCCTGAAATAGTTGCAAATATTTTTGATTTATTTAAACAGAGTAAAACATTGAAGATGCTCTCCAAGGAGTCTGCAGAAAACTTCAATACCGACTACCCTATGGGAATCAATGAGGTCAAACCGCATTTGGAATTTGTCATTGATTTAGTTCATCAACAAGGACTGACAAAAACTCGTGCTTCGTTAGAAAGTCTATTTCATCAGTCTACTTTTTTTGAATAGTTTTTTTACAGTTTTTTGCGTTACCTATTTAGTATGCTTTTCAAACTAAAGGTATACCTCGTAAATTCTAGTTGGTATGCATGTCCGATAAATTTAAATGCTTTTAAAAATTAAATTGATAAAACTACACCAAGATACAGTTACCAGGAAATTTAGACTTTGTGTCAATGCGCACAAACTGAAGATTAGGCAATTAACTTTTATCTAAATTTTCATTTTGCGTTGCGTCATTTCAATGTAGAAATTTGTAGGAGATTCAGTGCTCCAGTCTAAGGTGTGATTTCTTAAATAAATTTTCCAACCATCGTTTGTCTTTCGCAATCTATCGAGGTATCTTAGACTTCGCATTAAAACTTTATCAGCTCCTTTATCATTTATAACGATAAAGGCAATTGCATTGGTTTCAGTTTCAGCTTCTGATAAATTTGTATCCAAGGAAATGAGGTTGAAATTTCCCATAAAGTGTGTTGTTATTTTCCATTCACCACTTTTATGCCGATCGAACGTCACCAAAGAGTTCATCAATTGATCGATACCAATTTTATCTTCTTGTGTTCCTGGCCTAATTGCCGATCTGCCATCGTATTGCGAAATCACATCTTTTGTAAAACAATTTCTAACAAGGTTGGGATCAGACCGATCAAGTCCTAAAAAATAATTTGAGATGACTACTTTGATGTCATCTTTTGCAACAAGATAGTTGAGATCTTTGGTTTGTAACATATGTTCTCTTAAATGAATTGATCTTATTTAAATCTAATTGTTAATCGATTTGAATCGTTGTAATCTTTGATAATCTTTTTACTTTTTCAATTTCAATTTTTATGAAATTTTCAAATGCAGTTGGATTGCTTGCAACCACATCGGTGCCTTCGTCATTCAGTCTTTTCTTTAGCTCTGGTAGCATCAAAACTCTTGAGACTTCAAGTTGCACTGAGCTAATGATGCTTTGAGGTGTTCCCGACTTGGCTACCAGGCCATACCATGTCATGGCTTCAAACCCAGGCAATGAGCTTTCCGTGATCGTTGGTATTTCGGGAGATATAGAACTCCTTTGAGTTCCCGTAAATGCCAGGGGTTTTAGGCGTCCACCTTTTACATAGGGTAAAACTGTTAATAAATCACCAAATCCAATCTGAACATGCCCACCTAGTAAATCAATTGCTGCAGGGGCCGAACCTTTGTAGGGCACGTGAATAATATCAACTTTCGCCATGCTCTTGAATATTTCGCCCGCCAAGTGTTGTGGTCCTCCATTGCCGGAACTACCATAGGCCAATTTACCAGGTTGCTTTCTTGCATATTCAATTAACTCTTGAGCCGTGTTAAAAGGCAAAGATGGGTGTGTAACCAATAGAAGTGGGGCCGTTGCCAGTAAGGTAATTGGAGAAAAATCCTTTAAAGTGTCATAAGGTAAATTATTGATCAAGGCAGCGTTTGTTGTAAATGGTGGAGCTACCATTAGAAATGTATACCCGTCAGGATTGCTTTTAGCGACTAAATCTGTACCTGTTATTGAACCTGCTCCAGGGCGATTTTCAATAACAATTTTATTATTCCATACCATTTTTTCAGAAACCAAACGAGTTGTAATGTCTACGCCACCTCCAGCGGTAAAAGGAACAATAATTTTGATAGGCCTAGAAGGGTAAGTCTGCCCAAGGCTGCTAAAAACAAATATATGTTGGAATATGCATATGCTGATACAACTTTTTAGCAATGTATATATGTTTAAATGCATACTTTTTAATTTTAGATTTGTACTCAGTTTTTTGATACATGGATTGATCATAAAAATATCCTTTTTCAATGATTGGAGTACGGTATAAATTTACAAACGATGCTCTAAGTTTGAGACAAAATAAATGGCATGTTCATAAGTAGTTTATGCTTAATCTATTGAACCAATAATAGGACTTAACCCTATACTTGTCTTGTATCTGATCACATTGGAAGATCAATGATTGTCGGATTATTTATCAAACTAGATTTATTCTTTTGATTGCGGTACATAATGAAGTTTTTCATATGAAAAACTTCATTATGTATAGTAAATTTTACAGATACTTTAAACTGAAAGCATTGGTTTTGAGTGCTTAGGCATTTTCCTCATTGACTTTTTTTTGTATTTATCTATATTAAAGTATCAGGCTATACAATTATGTATCACTGCCTAGAGACTGACCCCTTTGAGACTTTTTTGGGAAGCAAAACTCTTATAAGGAAAATTGACGCATGTCTTTGACTTGGTATTGAGTGCATTGATATTTTTTATGGTTTTCCTTTATTGATTTTCATGGGTTTAAATTTGATGTTCATCATGGCAATACTTAAAAAAATGTTTAATTTTTTAAAAATCATTCGATTCGGATTTTTACAATTGTTGATCGTTGCGTTGTCAATGATGTTGACTACCTTGCACGCTCAAACCTTTCCGAATAAAGCGGTAAGGGTGATTGTTCCCTTTGCGCCTGGAGGCGCCACCGATGTGATTGCTCGGTTGATTGGTATCAGACTCTCGGACAAGCTTTCAGAGCGTTTCTTTGTAGACAATAAACCCGGTGCTGGGGCTATTTTGGGTACGGAGATTGCTGCTAAATCTCCCAGCGATGGCTATACCTTGCTTTTTACGGCCAACCCACATACGGTTAACTTTGGGCTGCATCCGAAACTTCCATATCACCCCTTGGATGATTTTGAGGCCATTACATTGGCTGGATTACAGCCTTTGTTTTTAACTGTCAACCCTCAGATAGATGTGCAAACCTTACCCGATCTGATAAAGCTCATGAAGTCTCGCCCAGACGCCTTTTCATACTCAACGTCCGGTACAGGTGGGCCTCAACACATTGCCGGAGAAATGTTCAAGAGCATGACCGGTACGCAAATGATGCATATTCCATTTAAAGGAGCGTCGCCAGCTGTGACGGAATTGTTGAGTGGTCGTGTACAAATAGCTTTTGCGGGCGCTACCAATGTATTACCATTTGTACAAAGCGGTAAACTGCGAATCATTGCCACCAGTTCTAGCGTTCGAAGTCGTTTTGCGCCCAATGTACCCACACTCAAAGAGCTGGGCTTGAATGACTTTGAGTCTGTGGCCTGGTTGGGTATGCTAGCCCCTAAGGGGGTACCCAGTGACATCATCAATTTGCTAGCAAGCGAAATTAAAATTATTTTAAGTGAGGATAAAACCAGAGAAGCCTTGAATCTTCAAGGGATTGAAGGTGTTGGTAACAGCCCTAGAGAATTTACTTCTTTTTTGAAAAATGACATGGCTCATGCAGCTAAGGTCATCAAAGAGAACAACATTAAACCCGAATAGCTGAATTTTTCATTTTCAATCAATAAATTATCTTGTTTTGTCCTTGTTTGAACGATAAAAGTTGGGCCCCCCTTTAATTTTTGGGAAGCCCATTTCTAAAATGGCAATCAAATCTAGTCCTGCCACTTCACCAATCTCCTGTCTTGAGACCAACTCATTGCTCATCCGACATAAAGCATTGATGAGCTCATCTATTGGTTCATCTGCTTTGATGCTTGTTGTAATCACTTTCTTGTTTTGTTGATAACTGCTCAAGTTTTGTAGATTAGCTTGTCTTACATAGGTTAAAAATTCTCCTAAGCCCCATTGGCTAATTTCCTTGATGGCAGTGTCGCTTGGCGTTGAATTCGTTAAAAGAGTTGATTCAGTCAAGCAGTTCAGTAAACTTGTGACCAATGCGGACCTCTTGGATTGAGATAATATTGGGATTTTTTGCATCTTCTTTACCCATTTAACCAAGCGTGCGAGTTCCTCGCTCTCTATGGAGTCCATGGGATACAAAATTTCAACAATACTGCTGTTGGTGTAGATTCGTAAGGCCAGATCATTTGCGAAAATTTCTAAATTGGCGTTGAAATCACTATCCACGACGCTAATTTCAAATTCATTGCTTTGAGCGCTAGTCAACCAGTCCTGAGGAACTCGTCCACATAAGTGAACTTTAATGCTTTTATTTTTGATAGGTTGTGCGAGTATTTGTTCAATTTTTATGGTTTCATCTTGACTCGTATTTTTTCTAGCTGGTAATTTGCTAGCTTGTCTTTGAATAAAAAATAAATACCTCAAGGCTGCAGACTCTTGACTTTGCATCAGCAATTGCGTTGCGTCGTTGCTTAATCGCGTACCCTCCTCAAAACTCGTTTTCAAACTTGCTTCAATGCAGTCCAAAATGACAACGGGGGCCATGCCATCGTTTGGTTTTATTTTTTTTCGAAAACTTGCGATTGTGCCTTGCGCAGAGGAATTGTTGATATGGATGTCACGTGTACGTCTAAGTGGTTGACCCGCTGAGACAATCTTTTTCGCAAAAGTCAAACCTCTATTCAAAAGTTCATTCTTTTGTCCTTTGGGTACGACTTCATCTATAAGACCATAAGAATAGGCTTTATTGCCATCGATGGTTTCTCCATTCAAAAGCATTTCAATTGCATTTTCTAAGCCAATTAATCGCGGCAGTCTTAGTATGCCTCCCCCACCTGGTAGCAAACCCAGTTTAATTTCGGGTTGAGCGATTTGAGTATCCTCCATGGCTATTCTGTGGTGGCAGCCCAGTGAAAGCTCAAGACCCCCGCCCATAGCTATGCCAGACATGAGGGCCACAACAGGCTTGCTCATGGTATCAATCTGTGCGGCAAGTTCGATGGTTCTTGGTGAAGTCCAGTACTTTGGAGTGTTCATCTGTCGGATATCAGCGCCCGCGCAAAAAATACCATTCGCCCCTATTAAAATGACACACTCGATTTTCGATTGAT
>CANJNC010000047.1 GCA_947475685.1 Comamonadaceae bacterium
GTTGCGACCTTGTAACAGTGCATATGTGCCTCATCTTCACGGTCAGTTTCTCTACATGTTTTGAAAGTCACCATGGGCAAGCCTAACCTTTCAGTCCTGAGCCTTAAAGCGGCAGCCCAACTCACGCCGGGACAAACCTATACCGCCACCAACAGCGATGTAGGCATTGTGGGCTCGACGGGTGCAGAGAGCGTGGTGTTGCCAGAGAATGTGATGGCAGTTAATTTGTCCTCCTCCATTGAAAACTTGAACCTCTCCAAAGGTATTTTTAATTACTGGTTCAATGCCAACGGCTCGGGCGGGGTCTATTTGTTTAGCTATACATCGGGACTTTTGGCCAACATTTCAGCCAACACTTTGGGCATACATGTCAATTTTGCAGATAAAAGCTCTTTGACCTTGGTCTCCAATGCACAAGGTTATGCTCAAATACGTTACGACAAAGCGCAACTCAGTCCCAATTTGCGGGTGACTGTGCCCAATGGGGACATCGTACTTTGGGGCTCCACGGGCACAGAGACCGTCACTGTCCCCAAAGGCATATTGAATGTCAGTTGTGACTCGGCCATCGACATTGTGAGTTTGGGTGTCAATTACGACCCCAATCTTTTGAAATTGGGCAAGGGTGGTCTCACAGTTTCAGACGCAAACAGCAACAAGGTGTTGGATTGGTCTGTGAACACCCCAGGCAAGCATACACTGGACTTTTACAACGCCACAGGCAGTGTGAGCGTCAACAGTGCAGGTCAAAATGTGTTCACTTTGACCGACTTCTTGCTTAACCCCGGTCAGAGCTATACCAGCACTTTGAGCAATTTGACTCTGTATGGCGCCAATGGAAACGAGACCGTGGTGATTGCAGCAGGTGTTCACATGGACACCATCGACTCCAAAATCGAAAAAGTGGTTTTGCCACTCCCCTTGTCCAAATACACGTGGACCACGCAAGGCTCCAACTTGAACTTGTTTGATGGAGTCAACTCCCAAGTGGCCCTGATCAATGTCGTGCGCAGCACAGCAGGCACCACTCTTCAGTTCAGCGATCAAACCCTGAGTGCCGTCATCTCAAGCTCTGGCGTGAATGTTTATGCGGCCAATGGACAGGTGGTCAATAGCGGGACCGTGAATGTGCCCACTTCGAGCGCTCCAGCTCCAGCGCCAAGTCCTACTCCCACATCTTCCTCTTCATCCACAAGCTCAAGCACAAGCACAGGCACAAACTCGAGTTCGGTTGTCTCTCACTTTCAGTACACCTTGGACTTCAGTGCATTTTCTGGATATGCATCTCAACAAACGTCGGTCCAAGCGTGTTTGCTTGCCGCTTTGAACAAAATTGGTGGCTTTTTGAATGCCAAGGGCAGTTTAGACATCCAAGTCATTCCAGAAAATACCTCCCCCAGTGTCTTGGCAGAGGCATCGAGTGCCATGGTCACCGTGCCTAGCACTTTGAAAACAACGCATGGGGCGAATTACACCACGGCTTTTTTAACAGAAAGCCAAACCGGGATAGACGCCAATGGCACGCAAGCCGATGCCAAGGTGTATATCAACATGTCGAATTGGTCCTTGTTCAACACCAATCCAAATGCTGCGCCCAATAAAAGTCAATACGACTTGACCACCGTGCTCACGCACGAGTTGCTTCATGCCATGGGTTTTGAAGGCAATTACCCCACCCCCAGTGGATATCAAACCACCTATGACACTTATATTCAGATGCAAAATGGCTTGCCCTATTTTGTGGGCCCCAAGGCACAGGCGGTCTTCGGTGGGCCCGTTCCCTTGGATCCAGCGTCATCCGGTGCCGGCTCAGCCTATTATCACTTGAAGGTGGCCTCTGACTTGATGTCAAGTGCGCTACCGCCAGGCACTGTGCGCTCTATTTCAGCACTTGACATGGCCGTGATGCAAGACTTGGGTGCACCGGTGATCGTAGGAGTAGCAAGCGCATAAGCGCCTATTGGCACCCACCCCAAGAGCCAGACTTCTCTGGCTTCAGACGCCACGGGACTTTTTTTAGAACCTTGGCTCAGACCCCAAGCTCATGAACCGAGACTGATGAAAGGGCGTTCAATCTAGATGGACGCCACCCATGACTTGGCTAAAGCCCCCGTCCACGTAAGTGATCTCGGCACTGACCCCGGAGGCCAAGTCACTCATCAAAAAAGCGGCCACATTGCCCACATCCTCAATGGTCACATTCCTTCTGATGGGGGCCGTCGTTTCAACCACGCTTAAGATTTTGCCAAACCCTTTGATGCCACTGGCAGCCAAGGTTTTGATGGGGCCAGCACTGATGCCATTGGCCCTCAGACCTCGACCCTTTGAGCCCAAAGACTCCGCCAAGTAACGCACCGACGCTTCAAGCGAGGCTTTGGCCAAGCCCATCGTGTTGTAGTTGGGCACGCTTCTGACCGAGCCCAAGTAGGTCAAGGTCAAAAGAGCAGCGTTGTCATTCAAATAGGGAAGCGCTGCTTTGGCCATTGCAGGAAAGCTGTATGCACTGATGTCGTGCGCTATTTTGAAGCCCTCGCGGCTCAAACCCTCTAAAAAGTCCCCTGAGATGGACTCTCGAGTTGCGAACCCAATGCTGTGTACAAAACCATCAAATTGCGCCCAACTCTTGGACAGTTCGCTGAACATGGCTTGAATTTGATCATCGTCTCCCACATCGCAATCAAAGATCAACTTCGAATCGAATTCGCTTGCGAACTCTGTGGTTCTCTCCTTGAATCTTTCACCCACATAACTAAAAGCAAGCTCAGCGCCTTGATTAAAGCACGCCCTGGCCACGCCATAGGCAATGGAGCGGCTAGAGAGCACACCGGTGATCAAGAGTTTCTTGCCACTTAAAAATCCTGTTCTTTGAGCCATGTGTTTTCCTCTTTATTTTGAATAGCTCGTATTTTCTCATAGCTTTCCTGGCCCTGGAGCCCTCTTTGCCTCCAAGTCAACAACGCATGCACATTACAATCGGTGTGAGCCTGCCCCAAGCACAGCACGGTTCATTGGCTGCTTTTTGATTTGTCCTGTGGCAAAGAAAAAGCCTTTTCAGGGTGGTCTATTTTTTTTCAAGTTCTCTATTTCATGACAGCGCATCAAATCGTTCGTGTTCACCGCGTCTTGGCCCAAAGCCCCTCAGATTTAAGTGGGGTCAAGGCTTTGGTTGAACAAGGTTTACTCAACCCCAAAGACATTGTGGCCGTGATGGGCAAAACCGAGGGCAACGGATGTGTCAACGACCATACCCGTCATTTTGCAAGCATGGCCTGGTGTCATTATTTATCGGCTCACTTGAACTGCACGCCAGAACAAGCCCATGACCAAGTCGCCTTGGTCATGTCTGGAGGCACCGAAGGTGTTTTGTCACCCCACTTCACGGTATTTTCAAGGCAGTGGGTTGAGCCTCCTGCAAAAAGAAAAGAAGCTCGATTGGCCATCGGTGTGGCACAGACTCGCGCGTTTGAGCCCTGGGAAATGGGTCGCATGGCGCAAATCGAAGAGACCGCTCAGGCCGTTCGAATGGCCATGCGCGAGGCCCACATCGCTTCCAGCGAGGATGTGCATTTTGTTCAAATCAAATGCCCCTTGCTCACCATGGAAAAAATCCAAGCCGCACAAAAAGCCTCGCAAAGCGTTGTGACCCATGAGACCTATGAGTCCATGGCGTACTCCAGGGGCGCCTCAGCCCTGGGGGTGGCTTTGGCCTTGGGTGAGGTCCATGCCGATCAGCTAGGCGATCAGGTCGTCTTAAGGGACATGCACCTCTTCTCCTCCAGGGCCTCTGTCTCCGCTGGCATTGAGCTTGAGAACAATGTTGTCGTGGTGCTGGGCATGTCCAGCGCATCAAGCTCAGAGCTCATGATTGATCACACCGTGATGAAAGACGCGATCGACGCCGCATCGGTGACAGCGCTAGTCTCCAAGTACAGGGCAGCCCAAAGCTTGGACACGTCCCAACACCCCAAAGCCTTCAAACTTGTCAATGTGCTGGCCAAAGCCGAGGCCTCCCCAAACGGCCAAATCAGAAACCTTCGCCACACCATGCTGGATGACTCGGACATCAATGCCACACGGCACGCCCGCGCCGCGGTGGGGGGCGTCTTGGCCAGCATCACTGGGGACACGGCGCTTTACGTCTCGGGCGGGGCAGAGCACCAAGGCCCTGCCGGCGGGGGTCCGGTTTGCATCCTTTTTGGCTCTTGAGGGCCTTGCCCGTGATCCAATGGCCCCAAAAGGATGCGGAAAAAAAAGAGGCCCTTTTTGAGCAGGTCGCCAAATTTGAGTAACATGAGCCCTGGTTGTTTGTAAAGCTTTTGGGAGTTTCGCTTTTGGTTTCTTTATTTGATCGATTTTTCTGGCGCGTGCTTTGTGTTTTAACACTGTGTCTCTTTCAGTCGTCTCATGCACTCAACTTCAATGGGCACCAAGAGACCCCAGAGGCAAGGGCTTTGCTGAATTTGGCAAACACCGATGCAAGCACTCCAACACCTCCCCCAAAAGCAGCTGTAAGCCCCAAAGAAAAGGCAGAAGCAGAGAAGGCCAAAGCGCCCCCCATCAAGGGCAATTTGGCCTCTCTGAAACTCTTTGACGAAGTGACCAAAGAGGCTGAGAGAAAAAACGGCTACTTTGATCTGTATGTCAAAGAGGAGAAGATTTGGATCTCCATTAAGCCTGAGCAACTCGATGTGCCTTTTTTCTTTAGCGTCAATATCCCCCGCTCTGTGGGTGAGAGAGGTCTTTACGGCTCACAAATGGGCAGTCATTTCATTGCCATGTTTCATCGCTCGGGCACTCGCATTCAACTTCTTGCAAAAAACGAAGAGGTCTTTGCACCTGCTCTGAGCGCGCAGTCGAAATTTGTCGAGGAGTCCTTTTCAGACAGCTTACTGGCTTCAGCCGACATTGCAGCCCAACCCAGAACCTCCGACCAAGCCTTGTTGATCGATGCCAGCGCCTTGCTCTTTAGCGACATTGCGGGCTACGCCACCAATCTTGACATGGCCTTTCGCATGGGCTTTTCCTTGGACGGTAAAAACACCAGTTTTTTCTCAAATCATCAAACGCCTGAACTCACCGCTCTTGAAGTCAAAGCGCATTACTTTGTTCCAAAGTTAGCAGCACCCCCCATGACACCAAGCAGCACACCCTCAAGTGCGCCACCCAGGAATGTGCCCGATCCGAGAAGCTTGTTCGTTCATTTTTATTACAACTTCAAACAACTGCCCCTGACGCCCATGGCGCCACGTTTGGCCGATGAGCGGGTGGGGTACTTCACCCAAGGTCGCTTGGATTACACCAACGACCTCTCACCCAAGTCACGTGTGCATGTGATCAAACGATGGCGCCTTGAAAAGGCCGACCCCGCCTTGGCCAACTCGCCCGTTGTCAAGCCCATTGTCTATTGGCTCGATAAAAACATCCCCCCTCAATACAAGGCCTCGGTGACGGCTGGTATTTTGGAGTGGAACAAAGCGTTTGAGAAAATTGGCTTGATGGGCGCTTTGGTGGTCAAAGAGCAAGGCGTGCAAGACCCCTTCAACACCATGGATGCCCAACACGCGTCTGTCAGGTGGTTCACGGGCTCAGACATCGGCTTTGCCATCGGACCCTCGCAAGCCGACCCCAGAACGGGAGAAATTTTGGATGCAGACATTGGCATGTCCGATGTGTTTGCCAGAAGTGCAAGACGCCTGGTCGCTGAAGATTTGGCGCCCAAGACTTGGGGCCATGAACACAAAGCCTCTACCAACTCCTCAGTCAACGCCTCTGTCAACGCCTCTTGTGAGCTCATGGACCAATTGGCCTATGAATTTGATTTTGCACAAGACTTGTTAAGTGCCAGAGGACTGGCCATGGGCTCACCAGAGGCTGAAAAATTGGCCCAAGCCTACATCAAAGACGTGATCATGCATGAGGTGGGACATACTTTGGGTCTTAGGCACAATTTTCTCTCCTCTGCGGCCTATGACTTGGAGAAATTACAAGACGCAAGCTTTACCCAAAAGCAGGGGATCACCTCTTCTGTGATGGATTACACGCCCTTTAATTTTTCACTCTCTCAACAACCCCAAGGTGAGTACGTGATGAGCACCTTGGGCCCTTATGACTACTGGGCCATTGAGTACGGCTACAAACCGCTTGACCCCAGTGTGGAGTCGCAAGCGCTGCAAGACATTGCCTCCAAAAGCACCCAAGTCGAATTGGCCTACGCAAGCGATGAAGACGCTTCTGATGGGCCAGGCAGCGTGGACCCCTTGGTCAACCGCTTTGACTTGGGCGCCAACCCCTTGGCTTATTACAAGAAAAGGGTTTTATTGAGCCAAGAGCTTTGGAGCAGGCTGCAAAACTTGAACCTTGAAAAGGGCGAGAGCTTTGAAAGACTCACTCGAAGTTTTTTAAGTGGCTTTCGGCCCTTGAACCAAATCGCCCCTTTGGTGGTCAAATACATCGGTGGCGAGCGCGTGAGGCGAGTGCGTGCGGGTTTTGGTCAATCCGTGTATGAACCGATCTCTGCCAAGGACCAGCGAGAGGCCTTGGCCCTGATTGAACACGCGTTCTTTGCGCCTGGTGCGTTTGAATTCTCACCTCAACTCTTGAACACCCTTGCCATTGATCAATTCGAGCGGGCCAACCGAAGAGGGGATCCCAGTTCCCCCGGCTCATCGGTCTCGGTGCTTAGCAACGTCTTAGGTCTGCAACGCGTGGTCTTGGACGCTTTGTTTTCTGAGCGACTCGCCCAGCGCGTGAGCGAGTCACAGTTAAGGCGTGAGAACACCTCTGAAAAACCCAATCCAAGCGACACCTTGGGCTTGGCCGAGATATACACCCGCATTCAAGTGTCCATATGGCAAGAGGCCCTTCAAGGCAAGCGCGTTCAGCTGCTGAGGCGCAACTTGCAAAAGGAACACCTGCAGCGCATGACCAGCATGCTCTTGAGATCCTCCAAGGGCCTGCCCCCTGAGGCCGCTGGCCTCATGAGACAAAACGCACGACTTTTGTTGTCCCAACTCAAACGCACTCAAAGCGCTCTAGGCCATCAAGGCAAACAAGGCCGTGAAACACTGGACGCAGAAACCCAGGCTCACTACCTGGATGCGATCAACACCTTGAGCGAGGCCTTGAAAGCCAGCGTTCAAAGGAGCGCTTTGTGATTGGTCTGGGCTTCTTGATCATAGGAGTTGCGCGATGAAGGCCGGGCTTGTCTTCAAGCGCCATGCCCGCAAACCCTGGCATGCATTTCTAGTGTGCACGACTCTTTTGACTGGCTTTTTTGCGTATCAATGGGTTTTGCATGCACAAACCCCTCAGGCGTCCGTCCTTGAGCCCATCGCCAGGCTCTTTAACGCACCCGTGCCCAAAGAGTGGTTGAGCCAGCCCTACCTGCTCACCTCCTACCAAGAAGACCCCAAGTACTTGGACTCGGCCTCGTCCTACAGCAACAACGAGACGCCTTGGACCTATGCGGTCTACGAGCCGCCTTTGAAGTACCATTACCTCAAGCGGCCCTATGAATTGTTGCCCCGCACTTTACAGAGCATGCCAGCGCTCACGTTTTTTGACAAAGAAGGACGCAATTTAAACATCGACCCCAACAGCTTGAAAGACATCGGGGATCAAGCGCGTGGGAGAATTGCTCACACCGTCTTTGAACTCAAAATCAAGCCCGGCATCTTGTTCCAACCCCACCCCGCTTTTTACAAAGACGCTCAAGGTGAGTGGGTCAATTTAAAACTCACGCCCAATGATTTAAACGAGATCCATTCGCCTTGGGACTTCAAGACACAAGGCTCCAGAGAGCTCAACGCCCATGACTATGCCTACGCCATCAAGCGTTTGGCCACACCTCGCATCAATTCGCCAGCCTTTGGTTTTTTATCCTCCAAGATTGCCGGCTTTGATCGATTTGGCGTGATGATTCAAAAGGAGAACAAGCGCTTGAAGTCCACGTTGGCGCAGACCGCTGGCCCCGAGAAGCACCCGCCTTGGTTGGACTTTAGGCGCTTTGAGTTTGAAGGCGTGAAGGTGGTCGACCCCTACACCTTGCAGATCAAAATCTCAGGCCTGTACCCCCAATTCAAATACTGGTTGGCGATGACTTTTTTCGCACCCGTTGCATGGGAGGTGGATGCCTTTTATGCTCAAGAGGGCATGGCCAAAAGGAACTTGAGTGCCAACACATGGCCCGTCGGTACCGGCCCCTTCATGCTCACCGAACACGACACCAATGCGCGAATGGTGCTTGCCAAAAACCCCAACTACCGAGGAGAGCCTTACCCGTGTGAGGGCTCTGAGGAAGACCGCACGCTAGGACTGCTCAAAGACTGCGGCAAGCCCACGCCGCTGCTTGAGAAGATCATCAGCACGCGCGAGAAGGAGGGGACATCGGTTGCCACCAAATTCATCCAAGGCTACTACGACATGCCGCAGATGGAAAGAGGCGAGCCAGGCATTGCCTACCAAGTCTCCATTCAAGACGGCACGGGCTTGTCCAAAGAGTTGGTCGAGCGCAAGATTCAATTGCCCACCACCATTCAAGTGGGGTTTTGGCACTACGGCTTTAATTGGCTCGATCCCGTCGTGGGTGCTGGCAAAACGCCAGAGCAAGCGGCGAGAAACAGAAAGCTCAGACAGGCCATCTCCATTGCCTTTGATTTTGAGGAGTATGTCTCGATCTTTGAGAACTCACGCGCCCAAGTCAATCACTCTGTCGTGGTGCCTGGCCTCTTTGGAAACGATGCCATGCCCTTTAACCCGGTGGTGTTTGAACCCGATGGGACCACGCGATTCAAGAGAAAATCCCTTGAAGAGGCCAAACGCTTGCTGGCCGAGGCCGGTTATCCAAGCGGCGTGGACCGCGACACTGGACAAGCCTTGGTGATCAATTACGACACCCAAGGGGTTGGGCCAGGCGCCAAAACGCGCATCGATTGGGTCAGCAAACAGTTCTCCAAACTCAACATTCAGCTGGAGGTGAGGAACACCGACTACAACCGCTTTCAAGACAAAATGCGAAAGGGCTCAGCGCAGTTTTACTTTTGGGGCTGGCTGGCCGACTATCCAGACCCGGAGAATTTCTTGTTCCTGCTGTATGGCCCCAATTCAAAGGCCAAATTTGGTGGAGAGAATTCATCGAACTTTGAAAACGCGCAGTACGATCATTTGTTTGAGAAAATGAAGGACATGGAGAACACCCCAGAGCGTGCCTCTCTCATTGAGCAAATGATGCGCATCATGCAGCACGATGCCCCCATGCTCTTTGGTTGGTCCGAAGAGTATGGGGGTGCTTATCACCAATGGGTGCGAAATGGCAAACCCTCCAACATCATTCGAGATCAGATGTCATACCTCAGTGTAGACCCGGTTTTGAGGGCGCAAAAAATCAGCCAATGGAATACGCCCGTGGTTTGGCCCTTGGTGCTGCTGCCCGTGTTGCTGGCACTCCTGATGTGGCCGGCTGTGCGCGTTTGGAGAAAGCGCCAAGACCAGTCCATTGCGCTTGGCATGGAGGACGCGCCTTTAAACACGCCTATAAGCGCTCCTAATAGCGCGCTTGGGGAATCAAGATGATCACCTTTTTAATTCGCAAACTCGGCTACGGCTTACTGATTTTGATGGGCATCAATTTATTGACCTTTGTGCTCTTTTTTAAGGTCAACACACCCGACGATATGGCGCGCATGCAACTCGGGGGCAAACGCATCACGCCAGAGGCGGTGGAGAAGTGGAAAGTCGAGCGTGGCTACGACAAAGCACTCTTTCTAGAGGACAAGGCCCAGGGCTTGGAGTGCTTGACCCAGACCTTGTTTTTTCAGACCTCCAAGCAACTCTTTACCTTCTCCTTTGGCCCCTCAGACGGGGGGCGAGACATTGGTCGCGAGATCTTGCGCCGCGCCCCTGCAAGCTTGATGCTTGCCTTGCCCTCCTTTTTGTTGGGCATGGGCATCTCGATTTTGATCGCACTCGTGTTGGCCTTTTTCAGGGGCAGTTATCTGGACTTTTGGGGCACCATTTTTTGCGTCGTGTTGATGTCCATCTCCGCCTTGTTCTTCATTGTCGCCGGTCAGTTCTTGTTGTCCAAGGTCTTGCAGTGGTTGCCTGTTTCGGGCTTTTCTTGGGGGACAGAGACATGGCGGTTTTTGTGTCTTCCCATCGTCATTTCGGTCCTGGCCAGAATGGGGGGCGAGGTGCGCTTTAACCGAAGTGTGTTTTTAGAAGAAATTGACAAAGACTATGTGAGAACGGCCAAGGCCAAGGGCTTGTCTGAGGTGCAGGTCCTCTTTTCTCATGTGCTCAGAAACGCCCTGATCCCCATCATCAGCGCGTCTGTGGCAGTGATCCCGCTTCTCTTCATGGGCAGTTTGTTGGTCGAGTCCTTTTTCTCCATACCGGGCTTGGGCAGTTACTTGATCGAAGCCATCGGTGCTCAAGACTTTGCCATTGTGAGATCCATGGTCTTTGTGGGCTCGGTGCTCTATATTTTGGGGCTGATATTGACCGAGCTGTGCTATGCCTGGGCAGATCCCAGGATTCGTTTGCAATAGGTCAATGCCATGACTCTTCCAACTCTACGCTCAACTATACGCTCAACTCTAAGTCCAACCATACCTCCAACCCCATCGCTTTAAGAAAAAATCCCGCCCCATGCAAATAGAGTTTTTATTGATCGATGTTTTTCTGTATGCGCTGCTCGTGTGTGTCGGTGTCTACGTGCTCTACGTCTTCAAGACCCCTCCACTGAAAGACTCCTGGTCCCGGGCGTTTAAGCGGCCTATCTCCGTGGCAAGCGGGATGGTGCTTTTGTTTTTTTTAATGCTCGCTTTGTTGGACTCCATCCATGTGCGCCCTAAGGCTCAAAGCCCAGATC
Organism: Comamonadaceae bacterium; assembly: GCA_947475685.1. Classification (GTDB taxonomy): domain Bacteria; phylum Pseudomonadota; class Gammaproteobacteria; order Burkholderiales; family Burkholderiaceae_C; genus Limnohabitans. Next base: position 10,868 of record CANJNC010000047.1, read on the forward strand.
AGCCAACAAGCGCAGCTAGTGTGGCTAAAAATGCTGTGAGCCCAGCACCCGCCCAAGCTCTCGGCGTGGAGCCTAAATCGATCTTGGATCTGCTCCTCAAACCCTTGGCCGATGCCAGGGAGAGGAGTTACTCTGCGCCCTTGGCGATGGTCGGCTTTAAGAAAGAGACCTTTGAGCGAGATGGCTTGGCTGTGAGGGACTACCCAAGGCTTAAATTTGGGGGTGCACACTTAAGCCTCAATTCCCCCGATCACGTGAAGGATTGTTGGCTTTTGAGTGTCAATGCCCTGATCAAAGCCATCGGAGTCAATGCGCTTTTTGCGGTGGTGCTCTTACTTTTGTCTTTCAAGTTCTTTAACCCCAAGGCCAAAAGCCTGGGTCAACTTGCAGCGCACTTGATGAAGGGGCACGCCTCTTGGCCCATCAGAACTGCACTGCTGATGTATTTTTTAATCAGTCTGATTTTAATTTGGGTGATTGATTTATCGGCCTTCTACCATGTCTTTGGGACCGATCAAACGGGCAAATCCGTTTTATTGATTGCGCTTAAAAGCGTTCGAACGGCCTTGGTCATTGGCACGCTCACAACGCTTGTGATCATGCCTGTGGCGCTCACCTTAGGGGTGGTGGCGGGTTACTTCAGAGGTGCGGTGGATGAGTTCATTCAATATGTCTACACCTTGCTCGCCTCCATCCCCGATGTGCTCTTGATTGCGGCCACAGTCCTCATGCTTCAAGTCTTCATCGACTCCCACAGTGGCTACTTTGACTCGGCTTTGCAAAGGTCAGACGCAAGACTGTTCTTTCTTTGTCTGATCTTGGCCCTCACGTCCTTCACGGGGCTGTGCCGTTTGGTTCGAGGCGAGACGCTCAAGTTAAGGGAGCTTGAGTACATTCAATCGGCCAAGGCCTTTGGTGTGAGTACGCCTAAGATTTTGTTGTCTCACATTGCGCCCAATTTGATGCATTTGGTTTTGATCAACTGCGTCATGCAGTTCTCGGGCTTTATTTTGTCCGAGGCGGTTTTGTCGTATGTGGGCGTTGGTGTGGATCCCAATACGGCGAGTTTTGGTGTGATGATCAACACGGCCAGAGATGAGTTGGCCGCCACCCCCGTGGTTTGGTGGACCTTGGTCACGGCCTTTGTGTTCATGTTCTTGCTCGTGATCAGTGCGAATTTGTTGGCCGATGCGGTGCGTGACGCCTTTGATCCCAAAACCCGCTTGTCTTTGGGAAGGTCCACATGACGAGTCCCAAGCTTGAAGGCCTCTTGAGGGTCCAAGACCTTTCAATGAAACTCTACACGCAAAGTGGCTGGGCCCAGGCACTGTGCGACTTGGCGTTTGAGATCCCAGCCGGTCAAACCTTTGCGTTGGTGGGCGAGTCAGGTTGCGGCAAGTCCATGACCGCTTTGACCCTCATGCAACTCTTGCCAGATGTCGCACACGTCACCCAAGGCGCGGTCCATTTAAAGGAGCTTGACCTCTTCCAACTCTCTGAGCGGCAGATGCAAACCTATCGAGGTCGGCGCATCTCCATCATCTTTCAAGAGCCAGCGAGCAGCCTCAACCCGGTGATGCGAATTGGTCAACAAATGCAAGAGGCACTTTTGAGGCACCATGCCCTGACAGACCTCCAAGCAAGGGCGCGCTGCATCGAGTGGCTTCAAAAGGTTGGTTTGAGTGAGCCAGACAGGCGATTTGAGCAGTATCCCTTTGAGCTCTCGGGCGGGCAGTTGCAACGTGTGATGATTGCCATGGCCTTGGTGAGCGAGCCCGACTTGTTGATTGCCGATGAGCCAACGACCGCTTTGGACGTGACGCTTCAAGCGCAGGTGTTGAAACTGCTGAAAGACCTTCAAGCACAACGCGGCATGGCCATGATGCTGATCACTCACGATTTGGCCGTGGTCAAGGACATGGCACACCGCGTGGCGTTGATGTATGCGGGCGAGATTGTCGAGATCCGTGAAGCGCAAGATTTCTTTGCCCACCCCATGCACCCCTATTCCAAGTTGCTCATGGATTCATTGCCAGACTTTGAACGTCGAGGCACCGATCTTGCTGCCATCAAGGGACAAGTGCCGCCATTGACCACTTCATTCCATGCGTGCCGCTTTGCGCCGCGTTGCCCTCAAAAGATGCCTCGGTGCGACAGCAGTGTGGTGCCGATGTTTGTGATGAAGGAGGAGGGTGACAGGGGTGTCAATGGTGTGAGATGCTTTTTGGCCGACTCCTTGACGGCCGACTCCTTGACGGCCGACTCTTCCACGGCCGACTCTTCCACGGCCGACTCCTCCATCACCCACTTCGCTCAAGACCCGCCAGTCCCTGAAACCATGGCGGCGCCAAGGAGTCAATCCGAACAACCGGTCAGCACCCAACCCAGCCCATTGGCCTGGGTCTCGCCCGATCAAAAAACGGTCCTCTTAGAGGTCAAGGACTTGAGCGTTTCCTACACCTTGGCCAAGAAGTGGTTGCAAGCGAGCCGAAGCTTTGAAGCGGTCAAGGGTGTGAGTTTTGAGATCGAGCAAGGCAAAACTTTGGCCTTGGTCGGTGAGTCCGGTTGCGGAAAAACCTCCCTGGCCAAAGCCTTGATCCAAGTCCTTGGAAGGCGTGCCAACGTGTCTGGGCAAGTGCGCTTGAAGGGTCAAGACGTGTTGAACCAAGGGCGAATGCGTGAATTGAATGCCAAGCGAGAAATGCAAATCATTTTTCAAAATCCCTTTGCCTCCTTGAATCCCAGAATGAGAATCAGTGACATTTTGGAGGAGGGGATGAAAAGCCTTCACCCTGAATGGAGCCGCGCTCAAAGGCTAATGGACATTGGTGTTTTACTTGACCGGGTGGGCCTACCCAAAGACGCGCTCAAGCGCTTTCCACATGAGTTCTCTGGCGGTCAAAGGCAGCGCATTGCGATCGCTCGGGCCTTGGCCGTCAAGCCCTCTTTGATCATTTGTGATGAACCGACCTCGGCCTTGGATGTATCGATTCAAGCGCAAATATTAAATCTTTTAAGAGAATTGCAAGAGACCTTGGGTGTGAGTTATTTGCTCATCACCCACAACATCAGTGTGGTGTCTTATTTGGCGCATGAAGTGGCCGTGATGCATGAAGGCGTTTTGGTTGAACATGCAAGTGCCTCAGAGGTCTTGCATGCGCCCAAGCACCCCTATACCCAATCCTTGCTGGCCTCGGTCCCCAGAATTTGACAGATGCTTTGCCCGTGATCGACTACGCCCAACACCAACAATCCGCCAGCAAACGGGGGTTGGCCTGGGGTTTGAGTGTGGCGCTCGCGCTTCACCTCTTGGCCTTTTATGCCATTCAATCGGGTTTGGCCCATCGCTTTGTCAAAAACATTCAAGCCCCCGTTGAGGCTCAATTGATTGAAGAGGTCAAGCCCAATATACCTCCACCTCCGCCTCCACCTCCACCCCCCCGACCGCCAGAGAAGTTGCCGCCTCAAAAGAGCGCCTTGCCGGACTATGTTCCTGCCGTGGAAGTTCCTCAAAATGCTGCACCTCTCGCCAACGCCATCACACAATTTTCCACCACGCCAAAGCCGCCAGCCCCCCCCGATTTGCCTGTCAGCGTGCAAGCGCCGCCACCGATTGTGCGCACCTCGGCTGTGATCAATGCAAGCCACAGCTGCGAGACGCCTCTTTACCCTTCAGCCTCTAAACGCATGCAAGAATCTGGGACTGTGCAGTTGCGCTTTCACGTTGGGGTGGACGGTAAAGTCTTGGAGTCGGAAGTGGAGAAGTCCTCTGGCTACAAGCGCTTGGATGAAGCGGCGAGGTCTGCTTTGTCCAAATGTCAATTCAAGCCCGCTACGGTGGACGGCAGACCTGAGGCGAGTTGGTCTAGCTTGCGTTACGTTTGGAAGATCGAGGAGTAAGGCTCTCAAGCCTGGCGTAAAATTCCCATATTCACTCTACACAGTCACACTTTACAGTCACTCTACATTGAGCTCTTTTTATGACCCACGCCATGCGCCTGTCTTTTTATGTGTCCAAACTGGGTAAAAACGTGCTTTGGGCCCAATGTGCCTTGGGCTCAATCTGGGCTTTGGCGCAAACCACGCCCGTCTCCTCAGCTGCTGCACCAGAAAACGCTCAAGAAGCCGCTCTAGAGGCCTATGGTGTGGTGGCCTTGCTTGCCCAATCGGACTGGGTTGCCAAACTCACCTTGTTGATCTTGCTGGTGATGAGTGTGGGATCTTGGTTTGTGATCGCAACCAAGTTGATGGCGCAAACCAAGCACCTGGCCATGGCCAAAGAGGCCAAGGAGCGTTTTTGGGTTGCCAACTCGGTGCAAGATGGTTTGCAAACGTTGAGCGAGAAGAGTCCCTTTCGCTTTTTGGTCGAAGTAGGACTTCAGGCCAATGCCCCTCAAAAGGGCATTTTGGCGCCCGTGGAGCGTGATGTATGGCTGAGCATGGCTTTGCAAAGGGGCATGTCTCAAATTCAAACGGAACTTCAAAACGGCTTATCTTGGCTCGCGACGGTGGGCTCGACCGCGCCCTTTGTGGGTTTGTTTGGAACCGTTTGGGGCATCTACAACGCTTTGATGAAGATTGGTTTGACGGGACAAGCGTCCATTGACAAGGTCGCAGGCCCAGTGGGCGAGTCCTTGATCATGACGGCCATTGGCTTGGCGGTGGCCGTTCCAGCGGTCCTTGGCTACAACTGGTTGGTCAGAAGAAACAAACTGATCGTGGACCAAGTCAACGCCTTTGGCTCGGATTTGCATTCCGTCTTGAACGCCAAATGAGGCAAATGGTTTTTTTCATCTCCCGCGCCCCTCTATTTAAAAGTTAAAGCGTTTATGGCCATTCAAATGGGAACCGACTCCGAGGACGAGGTGATCAGTCAAATCAACACCACGCCACTGGTTGACGTGATGCTGGTGCTTTTGATTATATTTTTGATCACCATTCCCGTGGTCACCACCTCGGTGCGATTGAGCTTGCCCCAAGAGAAGAACGTGGTGCGTGAAAGCAAGCCTGAAAACGTCATCATTTCGGTCAATGCCAAGGGGCAGATTTTTTTGTACGACGCGCCAATCACTTCCAGTGAGGACTTGATGAAGAAACTCCAACCCTATGCTTTAAAGTCTCCCCAGCCCGAGGTTCAAATCAGAGGAGACGAGCAATCTCACTTTGAGTCCGTTGGGCGGGTGATGAATGCCTTGCAACGCCTTGGCATGACCAAAGTGGGCTTTATCACACAACCCCAATGAAAAAACCTCACCCAAGCCCTTGAGAGAATGCACACCATGTTCTCTAATCCCTTTGAATCCAAGACATTGAGCCCCGAAGGCAAAATGCCCTTCAAACCTGCGCAACACCCCGAGCCCCAGGTGATGATGGACATCAACACCACCCCCTTGATTGATGTCCTCTTGGTGCTGATCATCATGCTGATCATCACCATTCCCGCACAACTGCATTCGGTCAACTTGAACATGCCTGTGGCCCAAGCGGCGGCCAAGAAAATAGAGCCCGAGGTCATCAAGATCAACATCGATGACAACAACACGGTGTCATGGAACGGCAAAGTGCTCCAAGGCAGCGCAGAGTTGGAGGCCCGCTTGGATGGCGTGAGCCACCAAGAGCCCGCTCCTGAGATCCACATCCGAGCCCAGGCCAAGTCCAGTTATGGCACCGTGATCAAAGTCATGGCCAGCGCTCAACGGCATGGATTGAAAAAGATCGGGATGCTCGGTTCAGAGCAGTTTGTCAAATAATTCTTTCGTATTCATCATGGCGCCCCGCGTGTCCCAGCTTTGGGCCCAACGCCATGTTGCAAAAAAACTAAAATTTGCTTGTCAGGACAAGAGATATATACCATCCGGGTCTAGGAAAAAGGCCAAAAAGCCGTTAGAATAGCGACTTCACGACCAAACGGGCGGGTTTTCACCGCCCGTTTTTTTTGGTCTATCGAAAATTGAACCCGGGGTTTGAAACATGAACTTGGGGTGAGCGCAACTTCTTAAAAAAAAGCGTGATTGACTTTGGCACTGCAAGAAACTGTTGAGCAAATTGTGACTGGCCTGGGTTATGAGCTTGTTGAGATTGAACGCTCTCAAGGCGGGTTGCTTCGTGTGACGATTGATGTGCCTTGGACGCTTGAGCGTGCGGGCACAAGTGGAGAAGTTTTTGTGGCGGTTGAAGATTGCGAGAAGGTGACTCGGCTTCTTCAATACACCTTAGAGGTTGAGGAGGTGCCCTATCAAAGGCTGGAGGTGTCCTCCCCTGGGATAGACAGGCCTTTGAGAAAAGAGATCGATTTTGTGCGTTTTACGGGTCAAGAGATCGACATCACGCTTAAAAATCCGATGGGGGCACAAGCCAATGGTTTGACCTCTGTGCTCAGAAAGAAGTTCAGAGGCGTGCTGGAAGAGGGTGGCACCAAAGGGGTGTGGCAAATCGTCTGGAGCGACGCACCGAAACCCAAGCCCGGGCAGCGCGTGAGCAAGAAAAAGGAGCCTGCCGCTTTGCAGGCCTTGTCATTCAAGTTAGACGAGCTCAAAGAGGCTCGTTTGGCACCGATTGTGGATTTTAAGGGACGACAGTCCAAACGATGATTTTATGAGGAGTTGTACAACATGAATCGCGAAATGTTGATGCTGGTAGAAGCCATTTCACACGAAAAGAACGTCGAGCGTGATGTCGTGTTTGGCGCCGTTGAGCTTGCTTTGGCGCAAGCGACCAAAAAACTGTATCAAGGCGATGTCGACATTCGCGTGGCCATGGACCGCGACTCGGGCGACTATGAAACCTTTAGAAGGTGGTTGGTGGTGCCAGACTCTGCGGGACTGCAAAATCCAGAGGCCGAGGAGCTCTTGATGGACGCCAAAGAGCGTGTGTCCGATGTTGAGGAGGGTGAGTACATCGAAGAGCTGATTGAGTCCGTGCCGATTGGTCGCATTGGCGCCATGGCGGCCAAGCAAGTGATCCTGCAAAAAATTCGCGACGCTGAGCGTGAGATGCTGCTGCAAGACTTCATGTCTCGGGGCGAGAAGATATTCCTTGGCACCGTCAAGCGCATGGACAAAGGGGACTTGATTGTTGAGAGCGGCCGTGTTGAAGGCCGCTTGAGACGCTCGGAGATGATTCCTAAAGAGAACTTCAGAAATGGTGACCGCGTGCGCGCGATGATCATGGAGGTCGACACCACGCTTAGAGGGGCACCCATTATTTTGTCCCGCTCCTCTCCTGAGTTCATGATGGAGCTCTTTAGGCAAGAGGTGCCCGAAGTCGAACAAGGACTCTTAGAGATCAAATCTTGCGCAAGAGATGCGGGCTCTAGAGCCAAAATTGCGGTCATCTCGCACGACAAACGCGTGGACCCCATTGGCACTTGCGTGGGCGTTAGAGGCACACGGGTCAATGCCGTGACCAATGAGTTGGCAGGCGAGAGGGTGGACATTGTGCTGTGGAGCGACGATCCTGCACAGTTTGTGATCGGAGCGTTGGCCCCTGCAAACGTAAGCTCCATTGTGGTGGATGAAGAAAAACACGCCATGGATGTGGTGGTGGATGAAGAGAACTTGGCCATTGCCATTGGACGAGGCGGACAAAACGTGCGCTTGGCGTCCGACTTGACGGGCTGGAAGATCAACATCATGGATGCGGCCGAGTCGGCGCAAAAACAAGCCGACGAAACCTCTGGGACGCGGGTCTTGTTCATGGAGAAATTGGACGTTGACCAAGAGATTGCCGACATCTTGATTGACGAGGGATTCACCTCTCTTGAAGAGGTCGCTTATGTGCCCATTCAAGAGATGCTAGAGATAGAGAGTTTTGACGAAGACACGGTCAACGAGTTGCGAGCCAGAGCAAAGGATGCGTTGCTCACCCTGGAAATTGCTCGCGAAGAAAGCGTTGAAGAGGTCTCTCAAGACTTGCGCGATCTTGAAGGCTTGAATGCCGAATTGATCGCCAAACTGGCTGAGGCAAGCGTGATCACACGCGATGACTTGGCCGATTTGGCCATCGACGAACTGGTGGAAATCACCGGACAATCAGAAGAAGATGCCAAAACCCTGATCCTTAAAGCTCGCGAACATTGGTTCGTGGGTCAAGAGTGACGGTCATGAAGAGGAACATCACAGATGACCAGTACGACAGTAGCCGAGTTTGCCAAAGAACTCAAAAAAACAACTCAAGTCTTGCTTGAGCAATTGAACTCAGCAGGGGTTGTGAAGACCCTTGAAAGCGATGAGCTGACTGACGCTGATAAACAAAAATTATTAAGCTCTCTTCAAGCTGCGCATGGGACTGCGCCTGTGGCTCAAGAGCGCAAAAAGATCACATTGGTCAAGAAATCGACCAGTGAGATCAAGCAAGCCGACGCAACAGGCAAGGCGAGAACCATTCAAGTGGAGGTTCGAAAGAAGCGAACCTTCGTGCAACGCGATGATGCTGAGGTGCTGGCAGTCGCACCCGCTGTCTCTGCTGCACCTCTCACACCGATTGCACCTGTCTCCATTCTTGATCAAGCAGAACTCGCTCGTCGCGAGGAAGAGGCCCGAAGACAGGCCGAATTCATCCGTCGACAAGAAGAGGAGTTGGCTCAAAAACGCCTTGAGCGTCAGGAACAAGAGGCCAAGAGTCTCAAAGAAGCCAAAGCGCGTGTTGAGAGCCAAGCGAGTTTGGCCAACGAGGCCGCCGCCTCTAGAAAGACCCTCCAAGAAGCCCAAGAGCCAGCGGGCAAATCGCCAGCTGCTGAGAGTGGCTTGTCACAGGCGTCGACTGAGGCGCTTGACAAATTGCTCAAACCCAAAGCCGAGAGCAATAAGAAACAAGTTCAAAAGCCCATCGAGGTCATTGCGCTTGTGGACGAAAACGATCAATCCGAGTTGGCCCAAGCCGCCAGAGCGGCCCAAGAGGACTTGGAGCGTCAACTCGCCAGCGCCAAAGCTGCCGCAGAGGAAGAGGGCATTCGTGCCAAAGACTTGGAGGTGCGACGAAAAGTCGCTCTCGACGAAGCTGAGGCGATTCGTCACATGATGAGCACGCCCAAAAAAGTCGCCGTCCCCTTTAAGAAAGAAGAGCCCAAGCCCGCCAAGCCGGCCGACGACGGCAAAGGCGCCATCAAAGGCACCTTGCACAAGCCCGCTCAAGTGCCTGGCTCCAAGCCCGCGGTCAAAACAACGACCACGACCACGGTCAGCAAAGACGGCAAAGAGGTCAAGAGTGCCAAGTTGTCTTCCAGTTGGGCCGATGAGCAAGCCAAGAAAAAAGAAATCAAAACCCGCGGCGACACCTCTGCAGGCAATTCCAGGAACGCTTGGCGTGGTGGCCCTAAAGGCCGCAGAGACCGAGACCGAGACGAGCCGTTGGTGCCACAAGCGCCCGTTGAAGCGCGCATCTTTGAGGTGCATGTGCCAGAGACCATCACGGTGGCTGAGTTGGCCCATAAAATGGCCGTCAAAGCCTCTGAAGTGATCAAGCACTTGATGAAACTGGGCCAAATGGTCACCATCAATCAGCCCCTTGACCAAGACACGGCGATGATCGTGGTTGAAGAGATGGGTCACAAGGCGATCATTGCAGCCTTGGATGATCCTGAGGCGTTCACGGAAGAGGAGAACTCTGCAACGCAAGCCCCATCACTCGCGCGCGCACCTGTGGTGACGGTCATGGGTCACGTCGATCACGGCAAGACTTCCCTCTTGGATTACATCAGACGCGCCAAAGTGGCCTCGGGTGAAGCCGGAGGCATTACCCAACACATTGGTGCCTATCACGTTGAAACCACAAGAGGGATGATCTCCTTTTTGGACACCCCGGGGCACGAAGCATTCACTGCCATGCGTGCACGCGGTGCAAAAGCCACGGACATTGTGATTTTGGTGGTCGCCGCAGACGATGGCGTGATGCCCCAGACCAAAGAGGCGATCAAACATGCGAAAGCTGCGGGTGTGCCGATCGTGGTTGCGATGAACAAGATTGATAAGCCTGAGGCCAACGTGGAGCGCTTAAAGAGCGAGCTTGTCGCCGAAGAGGTCGTGCCCGAGGAGTTTGGAGGCGAATCGCCCTTTATCGGTGTCTCGGCCAAAACTGGCCAAGGCATTGATGCGCTCTTAGAACAAGTGCTTTTACAAGCCGAGGTCTTGGAGCTGAAGGCCCCGGTTCAAGCCATGGCCAAAGGCTTGGTGATCGAGGCCAAATTAGACAAGGGACGAGGACCGGTCGCAACCATTTTGGTTCAATCCGGCACCTTGAACGTGGGCGATGTGGTCTTGGCTGGACAGACCTTTGGTCGTGTGCGTGCGATGCTTGACGAAAACGGCAAGTCCATCAAGTCTGCAGGCCCCTCCATTCCTGTTGAGATTCAAGGCCTCACCGAGGTCCCTCAAGCGGGCGATGAGTTCATGGTGATGTCCGATGAAAAACGTGCCCGTGAGATCGCAACCTACCGCGCAGGCAAATTCAGGCACACCAAACTGGCCAAGCAACAAGCCTCCAAGCTTGAGAACATGTTTACCGACATGGCGCAAGGCGAGATGAAGCTTTTGCCCATCATTGTCAAAGCAGACGTGCAAGGCTCACAAGAGGCGTTGTCAAGCTCACTGCTCAAACTCTCGACCGAAGAAGTCAAAGTCCAAATGGTCTACGCCGCCGTGGGTGGCATTAGCGAGAGCGATGTGAATTTGGCCATCGCATCCAAAGCGGTGATCATTGGCTTTAATACACGCGCCGATGCGGGTGCTCGAAAATTGGCCGAGAACAACGGCGTTGAGATTCGTTACTACAACATCATTTATGACGCGGTCGATGAGCTCAAAGCGGCCATGTCAGGCATGTTGACGCCCGATAAGCGAGAAGAGGTCATTGGCTCAGCAGAGATTCGCCAAGTCTTTAGGGTCAGCAAAATCGGCTCGATCGCCGGCTGCATGGTCACCTCCGGCGTCATCCGAAGAACCGCTAGGTTGCGCCTGCTTAGAGACAATGTGGTGATCTTCACGGGTGAGCTTGAGAGCCTCAAAAGATTCAAAGACGACGCGAAGGAAGTCAAAGAAAGCTTTGAGTGCGGCTTGAACATCAAAGGCTACAACGACATCAATGAGGGAGATCAGTTGGAGTTCTTTGAGATCAAGGAAGTGGCCAGAACGCTTTAATCAACTTGCCCTGTGCGGGGTGCGCTTAAATTCATTGGCTTTCAAGGGCTTTCAACGGCTTTAAGCGTCTTTGAGGGCCACTGAGGGTCATTGAGGTTACTGAGGCTCTGTGTTGCACTTCAAAGCTCATTTGACGCTCAAAGCGCTCTGCGCTTTATAAGAACCTGGGGGCTGAGCCTTGAATCTCATTGGCGTTGTTTTAGCTTTGTCTTGGGCTTTGTCTTAGATTTGTCATTTGATTGAACCATACTTTAATTTTTTGTAAGTCGCCCCCCTCTTGGTGGGCACCCATTTGAAACATGCGTAAAAAGACCAACTCCAACCGAAGCTTTAAAGTGGCCGATCAAATTCAGCGTGACTTGTCTGAATTGATTGCCCGCGAGTTAAAGGATCCTCGGGTGGGCATGGTGACTTTGCAAGGGGTGGAAGTCACGCCCGATTACGCGCATGCAAAAGTTCATTTCAGTGTTTTAAACGGCGACCCCGCTTTGGCAGCGGAAGGCTTGAATCAAGCGGCTGGGTTTTTGCGAAATGGGCTCTTCAAGCGTTTACAAATTCACACGGTTCCAACCTTGCATTTTTTATATGACCAAACGCCTGAGCGAGCGGCGCAACTGAATGCCTTGATCAACCAGGCTTTGCTTGAAAAAGCCAAAGACGATTGATGGGGTCCTGGCCCCTTTTCTCTTTACTCTCTTTTTAATCTCTTTTCTTTCATTGATCTCCTTGAACACCAACGCCACCTCAAACGCTTTTCCGGACGCGCCCTTGTCGCAGACGGCAGCGCCACGTTTGAATCAGCCGTCGGCCGCGAGCGCGGCTTTCGAGCCAGGGCGGGCGAAAAAATCAAAGAAAGCACAAATCAAAATCAAACGCCGAGCTCTTCACGGCGTGCTCTTGATCGACAAGCCCTTGGGGGCTTCGAGCAACCAAGTGTTGCAACGGGTCAAGTGGTTGCTGAAAGCCGAAAAAGCGGGGCACACCGGCACCTTGGATCCTTTGGCCAGTGGCGTGCTGCCGATTTGTTTGGGTGCGGCCACCAAGTTCAGTCAACTGCATTTGGAGTGCGACAAGACGTATTTGGCGATCGCGCGTTTGGGACAATGCACAAGCACTGCGGATGCAGAGGGCGAGATCACGCACACGCAAGATGCGAGTGCACTGGATTTGAGTGCGCAAGGCCTCCAAGGCGTTCTAAGCGCTTTTACGGGCCCCATTGAGCAAACACCCCCGATGTACAGTGCCTTAAAGGTTCAGGGCAAGGCGCTTTATGAGTATGCGCGTGCAGGCCTTGAGCTTGAACTCAAAGCGCGCAGCGTGACCATCCATGCGCTAGAGATGAAAGAGCTGCGAAGCGCAGCCGATCTCGAGAGCTTGTCTGCCTTGGCCCACTGGAGCGTGGACGAACAATGGCTCCACGATCTCAGCGCAGTGCACCACACGCGCGCCTTGGCCATCAAGGTCACATGCTCCAAAGGCACTTACATCCGGACCTTGGCCCAAGACATTGGCAACCATCTGGGCGTGGGTGCGCACTTGGTCTACCTTCGAAGAGTGGCCAGTGGTGACTTCACGATTGATCAGTGCATAGACTTGAGCGCCTTTGAGGCTCTCACTCAAAGTGCAGAGTCAGGTGAGGCCTTGAGCGCTTTAAAGCCCACAGAGTGTTTGCTCACAGGCCATGAGCCCATCGCATTGAGCGAGTCCGACGCAGCCAAATTTTTAAGCGGCTTGAGAAGAACGGGGCCATGGCGCGACTGTGATCGCGTGGCCGTTTACGCTCAAAACCCAACAGTTTTACTCGGTAGTGCGCACATCAAGGGGGGTGAGTTGATCCCCGATAGACTACTGAATCCCCTAGAGATCAATTCCATTTTAGAGAGTTTGTTATGAGTCTTCCCATTCGAAATATTGCCATCATTGCCCACGTTGACCATGGTAAAACCACCATGGTGGATCAGCTGCTTCGCCAGTCCGGCACCTTTGCCGATCATGAAAAAGTGGTCGACACGGTCATGGACAACAACGCCATTGAGCGCGAGCGTGGCATCACGATTTTGGCCAAAAACTGCGCCGTGAGCTGGAAGGGCACGCACATCAATATCGTTGACACCCCAGGACACGCGGACTTTGGTGGCGAGGTCGAGCGAGCTTTGTCGATGGTGGACGGTGTGGTGCTCTTGATCGATGCGCAAGAAGGCCCCATGCCCCAAACCAGGTTTGTGACCAAGAAAGCCTTGGCCCTGGGATTGAGACCTATTTTGGTGGTGAACAAGGTGGACAAGCCCGGCGCCAATCCAGACATGGTGGTCAATGCGGCGTTTGACCTCTTTGACAAATTGGGGGCCACGGATGAGCAATTGGATTTTCCGGTGGTGTATGCCTCGGGGATCAATGGCTGGAGCTCACTGAAAGAGGGTGAACCTGGCGAGCAGTGGGGCGCGGACATGTCTGCCCTCTTTGACACCGTTTTGAATCACGTCCCCGCTCACAGCGGGGATCCAGAGGCTCCCCTTCAACTGCAAATCTCAGCGCTGGATTTCTCAACCTTTGTGGGCCGCATTGGAGTTGGTCGCATCAGCGCTGGGACCATCAAGCCGCAAACCGATGTGATGGTGATGGAGGGGCCCGAGGGCAAGAGTTTCAAGGGCCGAATCAACCAAGTTTTAACGTTCCAAGGATTGGATCGCGTGCAGGTGACCCAGGCAGGTCCTGGAGACATTGTGCTGATCAACGGCATTGCAGACGTTGGGATTGGTGTGACCATCACGGATTTGCAAAATCCAAAGCCTTTGCCCATGCTCAAAGTCGATGAGCCCACCTTGACCATGAACTTTTGCGTCAACACCAGCCCCTTGGCAGGACGCGAGGGCAAATTCGTGACGAGCCGCCAACTCTGGGATCGTTTGCAAAAGGAGTTGCAACACAACGTCGCCTTGAAGGTCAATGAAACCGATGAAGAGGGTGTGTTTGAGGTGATGGGCCGTGGTGAGTTGCACTTGACCATTTTGCTTGAAAACATGCGCCGTGAAGGCTTTGAGATGGGCGTGTCCAAGCCTCGCGTGGTGTACAAAGAGGTCAATGGGGATCGCCACGAGCCGATCGAAATGGTCACAGTCGACCTTGAAGAGCAGCACCAAGGCGGTGTCATGCAGGCCTTGGGTGAGCGCAAAGGCGATTTGGTCAACATGGTCTCAGACGGTCGTGGGCGCGTGCGTTTGGAGTACCGCATTCCGGCCAGGGGCTTGATTGGGTTTACCAACGAGTTCTTGAATTTGACACGAGGATCGGGCTTGATCTCCAACATTTTTGATGGCTATGAGCCGCACAAGGGCGAGATCGGTGGACGTAAAAATGGCGTCTTGATTTCAATGGACGATGGCGAGATCTTCACCTACGCCTTGGGCAAACTCGATGAACGTGGGCGCATGTTTGTCAAACCCAATGACCCAGTCTATGAAGGCATGATCGTGGGCATCCACAGCCGTGACAATGATTTGGTGGTGAATGCAACCCGAACCAAACAATTGACCAACTTTCGAGTATCGGGCAAAGAAGATGCCATCAAGATCACGCCTCCCATCGACCTCACACTTGAGTACGGTGTGGAGTTCATCGATGACGATGAGTTGGTGGAGATCACGCCAAAGAGCATTCGCTTGAGAAAACGTTTTTTAAAAGAACAAGACAGAAAACGCTCTTCTCGCTCTGCGTAATCTTGCTTTGCCAAGTCACCCCTTTGACCACGGGCCAAACGCTTGATGCGTTGACAACCAGGTGGTGGTGGTTCGGGAGGCAGCGGCAAATGCAAATGCAAATGCAAATGCAAATGCAAACGTAGCCGAAGCTGCAGCTTCAGCGGCTTCAGCAGCTTCAGCACTTTCAGCGGCTTGCATCACTGCGTTCCCCCCACCCCAACCGCCTGAGGCTCCCATGGGGCCAAATGCATGGCTCATGGGTCCATCCACTGAGCCCGCGTGTGCTCGCCCACACACCTATGCTGCAAGACGCCCCCCAAAGCCCGGGGGGTGTGGCTCGAGCATAAGACCCCATCCAACTCACGTATTCAATCCATGCGCATTGAATACCGCCCTCAAATACACCCAAAATTTAATACCAAATCATTGGTTTGATTTATTTTGGTGCATTAATTTGATTGATATTTATTTGAGTGAATTAAATAGGTAACAAATTGGGATATAAAATACCATTTTCACCATATAGGTGCAAATAAATTTTATCCATTCATTTAATGCACTAAAAAAGGCAATATGGACGCTTATAAAACTGCAATCGACGGACTTTTCATCATGTTGGGCGCCATTATGGTGCTCGCCATGCACGCAGGATTTGCCTTTCTTGAACTTGGAACGGTCAGAGAGAAGAACCAAGTCAATGCCTTGGTGAAGATATTGATGGACTTTGCTGTCTCGACTGTGGCCTATTTCTTCATTGGATACGGTGTGGCTTATGGCATTGGGTTTTGGGACACCGCAAGCGTTTTGGCCGATAAAAACGGTTTTGAGTTGGTCAAGTTCTTCTTTTTACTGACCTTTGCGGCAGCGATTCCAGCGATCGTTTCGGGCGGGATTGCAGAGCGTGCCAAATTCAACCCCCAATTGATTGCAAGCTTTATGTTGGTGGGGTTTTTATATCCGTTTTTTGAAGGCATCGCTTGGAACCAGCACTATGGATTCCAAGCTTGGCTCAAAGCCCTGTACGGCGAGGAGTTTCATGATTTTGCAGGCTCTGTGGTGGTGCATGCCATGGGGGGTTGGGTTGCGCTGCCAGCGGTGTTGCTGCTCGGTGCGCGTTACGGCAGGTATTCCAAAGACGGGCGCGTGAGCGCGCATCCCCCATCGAACATTCCCTTTCTCGCCTTGGGCGCTTGGATTCTGAGTGTGGGCTGGTTTGGCTTTAATGTCATGAGTGCGCAGACCATTGACAAAATGAGTGGCCTGGTTGCCATGAACTCTTTGATGGCCATGGTGGGCGGCACCCTGGCGGCTTGGTGGGCTGGTAAAAACGACCCAGGCTTTGTCTACAACGGGCCTTTGGCTGGCCTTGTGGCCGTGTGTGCAGGTTCAGACTTGATGCATCCCTTGGGTGCCTTGGTGGTGGGGGCCGTTGCGGGTGTGCTTTTTGTGAAACTCTTTACCATTGAACAAAATGTGTGGAAGATTGACGATGTGTTGGGTGTCTGGCCCTTGCATGGCGTTTGTGGCCTTTGGGGTGGTGTCGCAGCGGGTATTTTTGGACAAACTGCGCTGGGTGGTTTGGGTGGCGTGTCGATCTACTCGCAACTCATGGGCAGCGCCTTGGGTGTGGCCATTGCCTTGATCGGGGGATACATCGTCTACGGTGCACTCAAGCTTGCGTGTGGCCTTAAACTCAGTGAAGAAGAGGAGCACAACGGTGCAGACTTGACCATTCACCATGTGAGCTCGACACCGAGCAAAGAAAATTCTTGGAGCTAAA
>CANJNC010000048.1 GCA_947475685.1 Comamonadaceae bacterium
GGCCTGCAGTGATGCCAGTCAGACTGTCTTCGACCACGGCACAGTTCTTTGCATCTACTCCAAGTCTTTGCGAGACATGAAGGAATAAATCAGGCGAGGGTTTGAAGTGGCCCACTTCATAGGCGCTATAAACGTGGTGTGAGAAATAGTCTCGCAGACCAGTCAATTTCAAGGTCAACTCCACTTTTTCTCTGGGCCCATTGGTTGCGACACTCACTGGCAATTGAATGTAATCGAGCAATTCCTTTGCGCCTCGAATGCTTTGTAGCCCTTCATTGAAACGTCGTGACTGTTCTTCACGCACACTGCGAGTGAAAGATTCATGAAATCCGTTGAGAATTGGCCTGGGCAGTCTAAGCTCAATCCAATCAACGATGTCTTTCATCTTCAAGCCCGTAAAGCGTTGCAAGGCTTCTTCTTTGCTGAGTTCAACGCCAGCACGGTTGGCCAAGGTTTGAATCACCTCAATACCAGGCTCCTCACTGTTGACCAAGGTGCCGTCGCAGTCAAAGATAAATGCTTGAATAGGACGCTTGTTCATGAGTGAGAGGGGGGGCAAATATCTAAAAGTTAAATTCGGCTCAGAACTGCTGAGAAACTCCAGGGGTCATTTCATGGGCCTTGATGTCTGAGTCTTTTAAAGGGCTTAGAGCCTTGGACAAAACAAAGACCCCTAAGCGTTTTAAATACATCTTTTCCACCCTTTGAGATGCATTTAAGTTCAGACACGGCAAGCCTTAGCATGGTGTTGTCCATTATTACAGATGAAAGGCACAAGCTTGGGACGCAAAAAACTAGGGTAACTTCTATAAGATCAATGGTCCTCAAAATCCCCAAATGAATCCCTTTTGGTATGATTAATTTCTTTTTGTCTGCATCCACAGTCTTGGCTCAAGAGCTGGGTCAAACCAATTCAAGGATACATGGTTTTTATGAAATACAAGAAAATCGACGCCAAATCTTATGCCAAGGCCAATTTCACTGGCATTTGGGCCGCCAACCTCACGCCCTTTGACGAGGGCTTGAGATTTGATGAGCAGGCTTTTAGAGACAATCTGCGTCATTGGATTGTGGACTTGAAGCTAGGGGGTGTATTTATCGCTGGCAAGCAAGCGGAATTTTTTTCAATGTCCATCGCTGAGCGCAAGCGCATGATGGCGTTGGCGGTAGAGGTTGCCAGTGATTGCGGGCCCAGGCCCCAGAGCGCACCAGCTGCCATCGTGACCTCTTGCTCAGACACCAACTTGGATGTGGTTTTGGATTTGGCCAAGTATTCACAAGACATTGGTGCAGACTATGTGATCGTTCACAGCCCGGTGCTGCACTTTGGTGCTGATACGCATGAGACCATTTTTGAATATTACAGGTACCTATCAGAGCAACTCGATATCGGCATAGCCATGTGGAATCACCCCGATTGCGGATACGTGATGTCGCCCGAACTCTGTGCTCGAATAGCAGAATTGCCCAATATAGTGGCCATCAAATACAGCACAGACAAAGAGAAGTACACCCAGTTGACGCAACTTGCAGGAGAAAAAATTCAAATCAGCAACCCCGATGAAGATGAGTGGCTTAACAACATGCAAGAGTTGGGGTGGAAGCTGTATTTGTGTTCGACACCGCCATTTCTATTGCAATCTAAGGCAGATCAGCGCGTCAACGAGTACACGACCTTGGCGCTGAAGGGTCAATTCAAAGAGGCCCGCGCGGTCAACGACAGTCTCAATTCAGTGAGAGACGCGTTCAAGAAGTCCAAGCCCAAAGGAAAGCCTCAGGCCCATGCAAAATACTGGCAGGAGTTGCTCGGTCAACACGGTGGGAGCGTTAGACGACCCTTGCTTCAACTCACTGCTGAGGAAAAAGTGATGATCAAGAAAGCGTTTGAGAGCAGCGGCTTGAGAGTTTAAAACGCAAATCCAGGAGCAGCCCATGAGCGACTTACGCACAAGACCTACAGCGGACCTCTACAGTTCTCCCATCCACTTGCCTACATGGTTGGAAGACAATGCGCATCGATTAATCCCACCAGTCAACAACCAACAAATTTGGAGCCATTCAGATTTGATTTGCACGGTGGTGGGCGGGCCCAATCAAAGAACGGATTTTCATGATGATCCGTTTGAGGAGTATTTCCACCAATTCAAGGGCAATGCATCTATTTTGATTGCCGATCGCGGAAAGTTTGAGAGAATTGTCTTGCGCGAGGGGGATGTCTTTTTGATGCCACCTCATGTGAGACACTCACCGCAAAGGACAGAGGCGGGTAGTTTGTGCACGGTCATTGAGAGAAGTCGCCCCCTAGGTGTCATTGATGCGTTTGAGTGGTACTGTGCCAACTGTGGCGAGTTGGTCACGCGTTTGCAAGTGCAGTTAAGCTCCATTGTGGAGGACCTTCCCAGGACCTATGCGAAATTTTACGACTCCACACCCACTGAAAGAACTTGTCTGAGCTGTGGCGCTGTTCATCCAGGAAGAGATTGGGCGAGTTGGTTGGATTTGTGTGCGCAAAAATTCCCAACTCTACAAACCTAAATTTTCATTGAAGGATCATTGCTCATGAGTCAGACCTCGATCGTTAAGCCCTTTAAGCTTACGCACGGAACCTTGCTTTCTCGCAACTTGCACAATACGCGAAAATACTATGAAGAGTATTTGGGCCTAGAAGTGGTGCGCCATGCAAAGCCAGCCATGATGGTGAGACTGCACTCAGACATGTATGTGGTGTGTGTGTGCATTGGTGAACGGGTGCCGCAGCAGCATGTGCTCACGCATTGGGGGCTCAATGTCAACACCAAAGAGGAGGTGGATCAAGCCTACGAGAAAGCGCAGGCTTTGCAACATGACTATGGCATACGAAAAATACAAAGCGTGCGGGAGCGACACGGGGCTTATGGTTTTTATCAACAAGATCTGGACTACAACTGGTGGGAAATCCAATTTGAACCGAGAACAATTCAAGACTTTTTCCAAGCAGGTGATTTGTTTGCAGACGAGGTTCATGCCGTGGACAGCTCCGAATCGCACGAGTAATGGGCCCGTTTTGGAGTTTTTTTTAGATCTGTTCTTTGACCAAACGATTGCTCAATAAACCAATCTCTTGGCATTCCACTTCAATCAAATCGCCTGCAACCATGTCGCCAGCCGCCCCTTGGGTTCCCATCATGATGCAGTCGCCTGGGTGAAGGGTGGTGTTTTGACTTAAAGTGTGAATCCACGTGGCTACGCTCCACGTTTGTTCAGAGCTGGAAAAGTCAGCGATCACTTGGCCATTGTGTCTGACTTGAATTTTAATATCTGTAGCATCTAGGCCTGTTGCAATGCAAGGCCCAAAGGGTTTGAACGTGTCGGTGTTCTTGCTCCTGAACATGGTGCGATCGACTTTTTGCCATTCGCGTTCTGTGATGTCATTGCACAAGCTGTAGCCAAATACATGCTCAAGTGCACTCTCCAGCGGGACATTTCTGGCTTTTTTGCCGATCACGACCGTCAGTTGGCCCTCAGGTTGTAATCGTCCGCAACTCTCGCGAGGCACAATGATATTGGCTTGAGTGGGTATCAACGCGTGTACGGAGCGAAAATGCGGGTCCGGGCGGCTTGGGTAGATGGGTTCTTGACCTCTTCGCTTGGCCATGGCCTGGATATGGCCCTTGAAATTTGGGCCAGCAAAATAAAGCATGGCGGGCTGAATGGGTGTGAGCAACTCAACTTCATTCAAGGCATGGTAGTTTGAAGTCAGCTGGTATTCTTCCAAAGGGGATCCGTGGACTTGCCTGACCTGATTGTCTTGCATCAGGCCGTAGGAGGTTTGATGGTGGTGTTTAAATCGAATCCACTTCATAGGTGTTTGCTTTTGAGTATCAAGGGTTGGTGTGTGGCAATAAAATGAACTTGCCTTTTTTGCCTTTTCTAAGCGCTTGATAGAGCTCAGGTGCCTCAGACAAGGCATAGGTATCAAGTGTCTCAGGTGCAATCAAACTTGCATTGGCAAAGCTTGGGCCTAGGAGATCAAACACTTTCGCACAGGCCTTGGCCGAGTAGAGCAAAGAATTGACCCCAATGATCTCACCAGCAACTCGGTAGAGATCGCGAATGGATAAATTGACATTCCCATCTCCCGGTACAACGATGCACGAAAGCCTTCCCTGGTTGGCCAGGGCATGGACGCTTTGGGCAATCCACATGCCCGTTGTGTCAAAGATCACATCAGCGCCCTCTTTGAAGTGTTCAAGCACCACGCTTTTTATAGTGGATGCTTCATTGATCAATTGGGTGGCGTAGCCTTTTTGTTGGAGTTGTCGAGCTTTGAGCTCGTCTCTGAGCAAACACAACACCTGCGCGCCTTTTTGCCTGGCCAATTGAATGGCAGCAAAGCCGACAGAGCCTGATGCTCCAATCACGACCACCTTGGTGTTTGCGGTGACACGGGTGTTTTCAATTGCAAAGTAAGCGGTGATAAAAGGCACGCCACAAGCTGCAGCTTGCTCAAAGCTGATGTTTGGGGGTTTGATTGAAAAGCAATCCTTTTGCACGCACAAGTATTGAGCATGGGAGCCGTTTTGTGTAAAGCCGATTTCTTTGCCAGTGCCGAAAACCTCTAGACCCATCAACTCCTTGGGGCCGTCTTCAACGATGCCAGCAAAGTCTCTGCCTGGGACTCTGGGCACGGTGGTGTAGGGGAAAAGGCCCAAGACGTTGGTGGTGTCGCTTTTATTCAAACCCGCTGCCAAGACTTTGATCAAAACCTCGTTGGCTTGGGGTTTGGGGGTTTGAAGATCGGTCAATTGGAGGTGGTTTAAATTGCCAGTTTCTTTGAATTCGATGGCTTTCACGGTTTGCTCTTTAAGTGTTAAATGTCTGGGTGGAATGGCCAAGGGTTTGTGCAGAAATGGCAGGCAAGACCACATCGACCACGGCACTTTGCCCGGATCTGACCAGACTCAAGGCCTCTTGCAAGCTTGAGCCTAATTTTGATAGGTGTGTGACTCGATAAGCCTTTGCGCCACCAGCGGCTTGCGCAATGTCTGCAAAGCGGCTTTCATGACCCGTGGTGATCCAGTAAGTGTCGTGGCTTTGTGCCTGTCCGTTTGGATGGACCAAAAGCGTTGAAGTCTTGGGTGCATTCCACCCTCTGTTGTTGACCACGATGGTGAGCTGTGGGGTGTCATAGGTTTTGCCCACCCAGTAGGTGCTACTGGGCACGCCAAAAATGAAGCTGCCGTCCCCCACAAATGAGATCACTTCACTTTGCGGTTTTGCCAGTTTTGCACCAATCGCTGCATTGATGCCCCAGCCAAGTCCGCTGCCTCCATTGGCAAAATAGCTTCCGGGTTGGTTCATCTCAAGCGTAAAGAGGAGTCTCTCCGTGGCTGTGGGAGACTCAAATAGAAGGATGGTTTTTTCATTGATCAACTCTTTAACGGCTTTGCACAAATCTTGTAAATGAATTCTGTCATCTGGCAAAGCAGGCATATCTGGGAGTTTTAAGTTCTGTTTTGCTTTTTCAATCCATTCAATCCTAGATGCAAAAAGACTTTGGTCAATGCGTTTATTTTGCAATTGTTGGTTCATGCTGTTGATGCACGAGAAGGTATCGGCTTGCCAACTCTTTTGACTGGGGAAATGCCAAAATCCCAAGCTGTGTTTTTGAACATCGATGTCGATCATGAACACTGCACAGTGTTCGCTTGGGGTGACTTTTGAGAAGATCCAGGGCACGTCAACATCCAATAAAAGTATCAAATCGGCCTCGTCCACCAGACTGTTGCGTTTGTAGCCGATGTGGCATGCATGGTCGCCAGGAAAATTCATATACTGCGGGTTGACTTCACAAACGGCGATGCCAATTTTTTCTACGAGTTGCTTTAAAGCAAGCACACTTGGAATGTGTCGTCCCAAGTAAGAGGTGATGATCAAGGGGCGTTGACTTGTTATGAGCGCATCAACCAGCTCACTCGCCTTTGAATCAGAAAACCCCAAGGGCTCTGGAATTGACCAATGGGACAAGTTAAGGGCATTTGTAGAGCTCTTTTCTTCCCAAAGCTCTCTGGCACCAGTCAGGTAAACCGGGCCTTGTGGACAAGAAGACGCAATTTGAATGCCTCTGGCCAAGACTTCGTGAGCCATTGCGCCACTGCGCAACTCATAAAACCACTTCATGTATTGAGAGACGATTTCATGCTGGCGTGTAGAGTCTTGCGTGTAGTGGATGAATTCGGTTCGATGACCCGTTTGATCTTCGTTGACGGTGGTCGGAGAGAGTCCTGCAACGATGATCACTGGAATGCGTGAACGAGCCGCATTGTGCACACTGCAACCTAAATTTTGTGTCCCCACATCAACATGCACCAAGACCATTTGTGCTTGACGTGTGATCATCGAAAAACCGTGGGCTGCGCTTAAGGCCGTCATTTCATGTGGGCAGACCATGATTTGGGGCATGTTTTGTGCGTTGGCGTTTAAACAAGCAAAGGCCTCTATGAAGGCAGGATGGTCGCTGCCCAGATTGGTAAATATATATTGAACCCCCAACTTGACCGCGTCTTGTAGAAGTCGGCTTGCAGCGGTGGGTGTCAAAGAAGTGGATGGACTCAAAATCGGGCCTTTGATTTTCTGTAGTAAAGCACAGCTTGTATTATTTCATTGAATCCAAGCATTCCTTGGATAGGATGGGCTTTGAGAACCTAGGGTATGCCTTAGTGCGCTCTCGTCTTGGCCCCCTCAGGAAGGGGAGTGTTCAGTCGGAGTGGGTTGGGACTTAAAATACACTCTTCTCACCAATTCCCGTTGGGAACTATTGTTTAAACAATGATCAAAATTTACCATAATCCAAAGTGCGGTACTTCGCGCAAAACGGTTGAATTCTTGACTGAGCACCATTTCGAGTTTGAAACTGTTTTTTATTTAGAAACACCTGCAAGCAAGGTCGATCTAAAGCGCATGTTAAAAGACATGAAGATGGGCGTTCGCGATCTTTTAAGGCAAAAGGGAACCCCTTATGACGAGTTGGACTTGTCAAATGAAAAGTGGAGCGAAGAGCAATTATTGGACTTCATGGTTGAGCATCCCATTTTAATGAATCGCCCCATCGTTGTGAGCAACAAGGGTACACGGCTGTGTCGACCCATGGAGACGATATTAGAGATTGTGGACCTCCCAGCATGAGGTCCAAGTAAAGTGCAAATTGTTTTGTATTCCTTTCGCCGTTGTCCCTATGCAATGAGGGCTAGGATGGCGCTTAGGGTTTCAAACACAGAGTTTGAGCATCGAGAGATTGAGCTCAAGGCCAAACCCGCTCATATGCTTGAGATTTCTCCCAAGGGGACCGTGCCTGTCTTGTGGGTCCCAGGACAAGGGGGGAAAGAGGTCATCGAACAAAGCTTGGAGATCATGCATTGGGCTTTAGGGCGCAATGACCCAGAGCATTGGCTGATACAAGATGAGCACCAAAGTAGTGCCATGTATGATTTGATCAAAAGAAACGATGAGGTTTTCAAATTTAACTTAGATCGCTACAAGTACCCGCACCGATACAATTTGTCAGATCCCCTTGTCTACAGGCAAAACGGCGAACATTTCCTAAAAGAATTGAACGTTCTCCTTGAAAAATCTCAATATTTAATGGGCCAAACACCTTGCTTGGCAGATGTGGCTCTCATGCCTTTTGTGCGTCAATTTTCAAAGGTGGACAGCCATTGGTTTGAGCAGTTGCCTTATGAAAAATTAAAACTTTGGTTGCGTGACTTTGAAAACTCGAACTTGTTTGTTTCTATCATGGCAAAGAGAGCGCTTTGGGTCAGTTCCTGAGCCCATTGTTTCGGTCCTTTTGACACTTTCAATGCGCCCAATTTACCGGGCCGGCTTAAAAGAATTATAATTAGGGTTAACCCTATATTGGATTGTCTTGGATTGAAAGACGGACGTTGGAAATCTGGACTATGATCCGTGCACTTTGAAGATACTAGAAGGACTTTATGTCGACGACTGAAAATGAATCGGGCCAAGCTCACAAGAGCAAAATGGCAGTGCTACTGATTGGTGCCTTGGGCGTTGTATTTGGGGACATTGGAACTTCTCCCTTGTATGCATTAAAGGTTTCTGTGGAGGCCTCAGGTGCAAGCGCAAGTGGGTCGTTGCAACCCGCTGTGTTGGGAATCTTGTCGTTGATCACGTGGTCCTTGTTGTTGGTGGTGACGATCAAGTATGTGATGATCATTATGCGAGCAGACAACCACGGAGAAGGGGGTGTCTTTGCATTGACGGCTTTGGTGCTTCAAAAACTTGGATCGAGTCCTTCTAAGCGTTGGTTGGTGACGATTGCTGGCACGGCTGGCGCTGCACTTTTCTTTGGTGACAGCATGATCACCCCTGCCATTTCGGTTTTGAGTGCGGTCGAAGGCTTGAATGTGATTTCGCCCGAGCTCAATCAATACGTGATTTATATCACTTTGGTATTGATTGCGGGTTTATTTGCCGTTGAGAGATTTGGTACAGGCAAGGTGGGTGTTGTCTTTGGACCGATCATGCTGGTTTGGTTTATCGTCTTAGGTGCCATGGGCTTGGTTGAAGTGGTTCAAAGCCCTGATGTTTGGGCTGCACTCAATCCTTTGAATGGCATCTTTTTTCTGATGGAGCACGAGGGCGTTTCAGTGGCTATCTTAGGCTCTGTGGTTTTGGCCGTCACTGGAGGAGAAGCGCTTTATGCGGACATGGGGCACTTTGGTCGTCAACCCATTCAACGAGCTTGGTTGTTTATTGTGTTTCCGTGTTTGCTGCTCAACTACTTTGGGCAAGGCGCCTTATTGATCAGAGACCCTTCTGCGTTGGACAATCCCTTTTATCGCTTGTGCCCCTCTTGGGGATTGTTGCCCTTGTTGGGCTTGGCCTTCATGGCCACCATCATTGCTTCCCAAGCGGTGATTTCAGGGGCTTTTTCAATTGCCAATCAAGCCGTCCAATTGGGCTATATCCCCAGACTTCGGATTCGACACACTTCATCGCAAGAAATTGGGCAAGTGTATGTCTCTAAAATCAACATCATGCTCTTTTTGGGTGTGGTCCTTTTGGTTCTGACCTTCAAAAATTCTGAGAGTTTGGCCTCTGCCTATGGCATTTCAGTCACAGGTGCAATGGCCATCGATACGTTGCTTGCGTCTTATTTCATGATCTCGGTCAGGAATTGGAACAAAGCGGTGTTTGTTCCAATTTTTGCAGTCTTGTTTTCATTGGATTTGATTTTTTTGATTGCCAATTTGTTCAAGTTTTTCGAAGGTGGGTGGTTGCCCATTGTTGTTGCGGGTTTCATTTTATTGGTGATGATTTCTTGGATCAGCGGAAGAGAGCGCTTGCTTAAAGCTCGCTGGAATAACTCGATCAATTTGACGGATTTTTTATCTGTGATTCGTCAAGGCGATCCCATTCGTGTACCCGGTACAGCGGTGTTTATGGTGCCACATCAAAACATTGTGCCCATGGCCTTGATGCACAACTTAAAACACAACAAAGTCTTGCATGAGACGGTTTTATTGTTGAATGTCATTTTTGACAACGTTCCAAGCATAGAAAATGACAAGAGGATTTTTATCAAACCGCATTTGCATAATTTCTATGAAATACAAGTCCATTATGGTTTTATGGAAGAGCCCAATATCCTCGATATCATGAAGCTTTTGGATGCGCAAGGTGTGAAAAATGAATTGATGGCCACATCGTTCTTCATTGGACGTGAAAAAGTGGTGCTCAAGAAGAATTCACCTTGGTTCTTGAATTGGTTTGTTTTCTTGCATCGTGTGATGTTAGGTGCAACCGAGTATTTTCAGATTCCATTAGAGCACTCGATAGAGCTTGGGGGCTATATCGAAATTTAAAAGCATTCAAAATAAATAAATAAGAATACCTTTGAAAGGTGAATTAGTGGTTAGGATGGGAAAATGTCACAACACCACTCTCACCAGCGCATCAATTTGGCTTCTCTCGCCGAACAAGTTTTACTTGATCGGGGACTTCGTCCCTATTTTTCAGAAGCCGCTCTCAAGCAATTAGAGCTTATCAATGAGCCGGCACTTGGTGTGTCCCCAGCAAGCAAAGATCTATCAAACTTACTTTGGTGCAGCATTGACAACGACGATTCGAGAGACTTGGATCAACTGACAGTCAGCTTGACTCATGCGAACTCAGACTTGTCCATTTTGGTTGCCATTGCCGATGTTGACAGTTTGGTCAAGAAGGGCTCTGCCATTGATGAGCAGGCTTTGAGCAATACCACTTCCGTTTATACATCGGCCAAGATTTTCCCGATGTTGCCTGAAAAGCTCAGTACCGACCTCACCTCTCTCAACCCTGGTGTCAAAAGAGCAGCTATGGTGGTTGAGATGCTTTTTAATCAAATGGGTGAAATACAACATTTTGACGTTTATCAAGCCACCGTTCAAAATCAAAGTAAATTGGCCTATGACGCAGTATCGGATTGGCTAGAGAACCGCGCAGAGTTGTCTAAAGAGGCGAGGGCGGTTCATGGCATGGATGCACAACTCAAAGCGCAGGACCACCTTGCTCAATTGCTTAAAAAGAGAAGGCTTCAAGCAGGCGCGCTTAATTTTGAGACCTTTCAGCCCCGAGCAGAATTTGAGGGCGAAAAAATTTCCAAGTTGACCTTGCAGCCCCATAATAGAGCTCGTCAATTGATAGAAGAATTCATGATTGCAGCCAATGAGTGCATTTCTAAATTCTTGATGCAGCATAGCGGTGCTTCACTTCGTCGCGTGGTGCGTTCTCCAGAAAGATGGGCGCGCATTGTTGAGACTGCACATCAATATTCAGAGACTCTACCCGATGTGCCAGACTCAATTGCTCTTGAGAAGTTTTTGGCCAAACAGCACGCACTCGATCCACTTCGTTTCCCTGATCTTTCTTTGGTCATCATCAAATTGATGGGGCGAGGAGAGTATGTCGTGGAGCATCAAAATCAAAAGTCGGTCGGTCACTTTGGTCTAGCGCTTAAAAACTACACTCACTCGACCGCTCCAAACAGGCGCTATCCTGACTTGATCACCATCAGACAAGTCAAAGCCATTTTGGCAAAACAAGACCCCCCTTACACAATTGGCCAACTTGAGGATTTGGCTTCCCACTGTACCGCTCAAGAGGATGCATCCCAGAAGGCTGAAAGGCATATGAGGAAAGCTGAAGCGGCCATGCTTTTGTCTTCTCGAATCGGACAATACTTCGATGCTTTGGTCACTGGTATTGCACAAAAAGGTACTTGGGTGAGAATCATTGATCCGCCTACAGAGGGTCGATTAAGTGGCGACATTCCTAAATTGAAGGTAGGTCAACGACTTCGAGTGAAATTGATCTACACCTCGATTGAAAAAGGCTTTATTGACTTTGTAATTACACGCTAGCCATGATACAAGCGCTGATTTAGCACTCATTAAGGTTGTTAATGGAGAAGTCTTAAGTGGCGATGCGTTACCTCTCTCATGCTTAGCACCTTAGGAATTTCCGTTTTTTTCTGCGGGGAGAAGGTCAAATTTCTACTTGATCGATTTCATTATTGATTTCTTCAGCTGTTCTTATAATTAAATTTTTAATTTTTGATAAATCTATTAATTCCATACGATCAATAGTCGTGACAATTGAGATAGCACCTAATATAAATCCATCGTGACTTTTAATTGGTGATGCAAGAGCTGAAACGCCCAGCTCTAATTCACCCATAGAAAGATAAAAGCCCGCTTTTCGGATATTTTGGTAATATTTCTTAAAAGAATCCCACTCATCTGGAAGATGTGCTTTCTTGATGGTCAATTTATTTTCTGTGAATATTTTTTGTAATTTATTGGTAGACATGTTTGCCAATATAACCTTCGGTGCAGCACCCATGAAAATGGGCCTTGGCCTACCTCTTCCATAGCCAAGGTTCATTGGTGAAGAGCTTGCATACTTGTGTGTATCAATAACTTGATCACCGTAAAGCCTTGAAATAACACAGTCAAAACCAGTTTTTTCAACTAGATTTTGCATATGTTGAAGGCTGTGGTGCAATACTTTATCACCAGTTCTGAGTAAATGGTCGAGCGTAATTATTCTAGAGCCTAAGCTGTATTGTTGATTCAGATCTTTTTGCAAAAGTCCTGAGTCAAGTAAAATTTTTAAGTATCTGTAAGTAGTTGGAATAGATACTTGAATATGATCGGCAATATTTTCTGGAGTCCAACTGAGTTTGTCCTCTGTGAACAAATCTAAAATACTGAGCATTCTCTGTGGACTGGAAGATGTTTTATCTTTCATATGCTTTTAGTTTTGGAGAGATTCATTTAATTCAAGCAAATGACCTATCATTTCTTTTGAGCTCTTACTTGCTGCCGCAATGTATCGATCAGGCCTTATTAAAACAAGAGCTATATTTCTTTCGTTTAACCATTGATCAACATTGGGGTGTTCAGCTGCAATTAGAGTTTTGAAAGATGTGGTGTTCAATTTTAAGTATTTGGCATTTTCAATGTTGCTTTCCAATATGTCTTGAAGCAGTGTTTTATTTTTGCAGATCAAAACAAAATTATTTCCAACTTGATCATCCATCAATAGTCCAGATTTCAGCTCTGGTTGTGGAAAAATTGTATTGACAAGAGGGTCACTCCCCGCAGAAAATCCCTGGCCGAGTTTGGGTGATGGGAATTGAAATATATTGTTAGGGTTAGATAGTAATTCTTGATCTCTTTTCTTAGCCTCTGCTGGATCGGTCGTTTGAATGATTGATCCGAGCTTTACTGCTAGCTCGATGAACGAGCGGACATGAGGGGATCTCTCTGTCTCATAGCTGTCAAGCAGTTTATTTGCGACCTCGTCTTTAATGACCATGAGTAGTTTCCAAGCTAGATTTGACGCATCACGAATACAAGCGCACATTCCTTGTCCAAGAAAGGGCGGTGTTTGGTGAGCTGAATCTCCAAGAATTATTAATCTTTCGTCTCTCCACTTTTCGTTAATTAGGGAGTGAAACGTGTAGATAGCCGCTCTTTCTATGTTTGCTTGTTCAGGGCGGATCCACTTTGAAACTAATTTCCACAAGTTGTCAGACTCTATCAATGTATCTTTGTTGTCTCCGGGTAGAAGCATGATCTCAAATCGTCTTCTTTTTTGAGTGACATAACAATAGGTCATCGGTCTTGATGGATCGCAAATTTGAACGGTATGGTCTGGCAGGCTTGCTAACTCATCATTGAGGATGATGTCAAACACCAGCCAGGGTTGTTCTAGACCTAAGTCAATTGACTGTGATTTTATTTTCTTTCGCACAAAAGATTTTGCACCATCGCATCCGATAACGTAAGCAGCTTTGTATTGTTGAATTCTATGGTTTTTGCGATCATAGACTTCAATTTCACAATGACCATTTTTTTGAATGATGTCGACGACCTCTTGCCCTAGATAGGTTTTTACGTTGGAGAATCTTTTGAGACCCAGCCTGAGAATTTTTTCGAGATGAGGTTGGTGAAAGTAGTAGTTATTGGCACATCCATGTGGGCCTTTAAGGCCAGTGCCACCTCTGACCAAAAGAGTCTTGTTTTCAGCATTTACAAAATGCATTCCTTTAAGCCCTGTGCGTGAAATGGCGGTTATTTCTTCTTTCAAAGCGATTGATTGAAAAACTCTCATAATTTCGCCATCAAAATGAATGGCCCTGGGCAAAGGATAGATCTCTTTTTCACGTTCAAAAACAAGGACATTCAGTCCTGCTAAGCCTAGTAAATTAGCCAATGTTGCCCCGGCGGGACCCAATCCAACAATCGCAACATCGGTTTCGTTCAGTTCAGTATCCATGAAGACCCATTAAATCATTGCGTTACAGGAAGATTTGAAGCTTGCATTGAAAACAAGGATTGCTCAAGATTTAGACCTAGGGTTTTCATTGATATTATTATATATTGATAATTTTTACAGTAAACTTAAAATATTATGCTATATTTATTTCGAATTTATCAAATAAGGGGCAAAGCATGCATTCAACAACACTTCGATTTCTTTTTATAGTTGTGATAACTCAGGCCCTAAGCTTGATGAGTTTTGCTCAAGATTACCCCAATAAGCCCATCAAAATAATTGCTCCATTTCCTGTAGGAACAGGGCCGGATGCCAATACTCGTGAAATTGCAATAGAGCTCAGCAAGGTCTTAGGTCAACCCACAGTTGTTGAGAACCATCCCGGTGCAGCTGGCATGATTGGTACTGAATTTGCCACTAAAGCGCCGAGTGATGGCTATACATTGCTTGTTGGTGCAACTTCGACGTTTTCTATTGTGCCTCATGCCTACGATAAAGTGAATTACGACGTAAACAAGGATTTTGAACCCATCAGTATTTTTGGTCTATTGAATACTGCATTGATTGCGAACGTTAATTTACTCAGTAAAAATGCGAGGGAATTGATTGCCAGTCTCAAACAAAAACCTGAAAGTGTGGACTCTGCTACCTCTGGTATTGGAAGTTATTCACATATTTCTGGAGAATGGTTTGCTTCTAATGCAGGAATCAAAATGAAATTCATTCCTTACAATACCTCAAGTCCATATGGCGATTTGGTGGCAGGTCAAGTGCAATTGATGTTTGACGCTCTGCCAGTCGCAATCGGAAATGTGAAAGCCGGTAAATTAAAAATTCTTGCATTGACTGGGAAAAATCGACATCCCAATTTTCCGGAGGTTCCAACATTCACAGAATCTGGCTTGACTGATTATGTGCCAACAGCTTGGACGGGCCTATTTGCTCCCGCTGGAACACCAAAGCCCATCATTGAAAAGTTAGCGATTGCAATGCAAAAAGCAACCTCACAAAATCAGGCCCTGATTGATAAATGGCAATCATATGGAGGAGAACTTAAAGCCATGTCGCCCCAAGAGTTTTCACAGTTTTTAAAAATCGATTCTCAACTTTGGGGACAGGCAATCGCTAAAGCAAACATCAAGTTGTCAAAATAATTCCCAACTAAAAGAATCGGGTATGGTTTATAAAACTCAGGGTGATGCTTTGCCCCTGAAAGCGTGTCTTGGGCTGCGTCATTGAGGGCTGTTTTTTTTGCTGAATATTTCAGCATAGTATTGCTATAGAAAGTGGGGAAGCATCAACGCCAAAGTTTATTTCTAAAATTGATTGGAAATTTGGCTCCAAACTAGACTCGAGTCACAAGCCTGCGGATTAAACGTACCGTTGGGTTTTTAAGTCGGGATCAATTCCAGGTCTTTGCTCTTTTGGCGCGATTTAAAGCTTTTAAAGGTCAAAGGTGTCACCGACACGAAGACCGAGTGCTGTTGCGAGCTCATGGCCACTCAGTTTCGGACCAGAGGGGCCTTTGGCTTTGATGATTTCGAGTTGACCGCCTTGAGCGGCTACCCACAAAGCGTGCTGGGTAATTTGGGTAATCTCGCCTGGTTTACCAACCACAGCACCATAGGTTGTGCTGATGTGTTTTCGGGTGTCAAGGAACTGAACCTTTTCTCCATGAAAGTTTGCCCAGGCACCCGGTGCCGGGTTCGCCGCACGGATGAGGTTGTAAATCACATTGATGTGACTGGCCCAATGAATTTGGGCCGATGCGGCATTGAACCAGCCTTCGTAATTGGCTTTTGATTCGTCTTGGATGATTTCCTGATGTTGCCCCTTTGCGACCAAGTCCACTCCTTCCAATAGCGCTTGGATACCCAGCGGAAAGAGCCGATCAAAGTAGACTTGAGCTGTGGTGTCATCTGGACCGATGGGGACTGTTTTCTGCAAAATGACGGCCCCTTCGTCCAGCCCGTCGCTGGGCCTGAAGATGGTTAATCCCGTTTCCCTTTCCCCAAGCGCGATGGCCCAGTTGATGGCACTGGGTCCACGGTAGAGGGGTAGCAAAGAGGGGTGGTATTGAATGGTGCCCAAGGGAGGCGTGAGCGCAAGCTCTTGAGAGACGAATTGAAGCACATAGGCCATGACGCAAATTTGTGCGCCACTCTCCTTCATTCGTGCTGAGGCTTCGCTTGACTTGAGGTTGGGAAGTTGAATGGGTGGGAGACCACGCTCAAGGCATGCTGCTTTTAAAGCATCAATCTTGCTTGACTTGGGGTTGTCTGGGGCACAAAACACAGCAACAACCTCATCTCCCCGGTCTAAAAAGGCCTCCAACATGGCTTTGCCAAAATCAGCGCTTCCGATCAATGCAATTTTCATTTACAAGGGCCTTTGAAATTTAAAAAACATATTGACTCAAGATAGTGTAAATCAAATCCGTGTTGCCGTTGCTGTTTTTGTTGGTGACAAAACGGGGCATCAAGATGTGACTTGGACAGAGCACCAGTATCTGCGTTTCAACAGCATGTAGCACTTCGTTGCTCAGATCTACCCCTGACATGCTCCTCAATAGTATAAGTGCTGGGCGCGCAGTCTAATTCCTTCATTGACATCCTCACCAAAGCGAAACAAGGCGCAACCAAGGCGCAACCAAGGCGCAACCAAAGTGCACAGTGGCACATACTGTTGAGTCAGGCTCGTGCAGGGCAGCAATTCTTTTAGAATTGAATCAATCAAACCAGGCTGCAACGATTTCCTATAAAGGTAAACACCTACTTACTTTAATTCAAGCTCAATTTAACCTTCCAATTAGTGGCTAACCCTCAGAAATTTCTCAATCAATTCCAACCCCCCGGTTGTAAAAGACAATCCCTAATTTAGCGTTTGCAAAGAAACGAAGATCCTGGCTTTGGGGGCTTTGGTGCAAAGCAAAAGAACCTTTTGGAGTCGCTTGCCAGTTTATTGTTAATACTTAAACAATTAGGTGCTAAATGGAAAAAATCTACTTATATTCAGTTCTTCTTTTGCTTTCTGCTTTGGCGCCAAACTCCTTATTGGCGCAATCGTCTTGGGCTCCTAGCAAAAATGTCGAATTTATTGTTCCAGCAGGAACAGGTGGTGGCGCCGACCAAATGGCCAGGTTCTTACAGGGAGTTGTCACCAAGCACAAACTGATGGACCAACCCTTGGTCATTATCAATAAGTCAGGCGGGGCCGGTGCGGAGGGGTTTTTGGATGTAAAAGGATCAAGACCCGATGGTCACAAGATTATCATTACGCTTTCCAATTTGTTTACCACCCCACTTGCTACCGGAGTGCCTTTTAATTGGAAGGATCTAACACCCGTCTCCATGCTTGCACTCGATGAATTCGTCCTCTGGGTCAATGCTGAAGCACCTTATAAAACCACTGCCGAATTGACCAAAGCTATCAAGCAAGGCGATAACAGAAAATTCAAACTTGGTGGTACAGGATCAAAACAAGAAGACCAAATCATTGCTGTAGCTATTGAGAAAGCGACCGGTAAAAAAATAACTTATATCCCTTTTAAGGGAGGTGGGGACGTAGCAGTTCAACTCGTTGGCAAGCATATCGATCTAACGGTCAATAACCCCATCGAAGCAGTCGCGCACTGGAAAGGGGGATCTCTTCGTGCCATGTGCGTTTTTGACTCAACGCCGATGCCATACCCTAAAAAAATCACTTCTACCCAGTCTTGGAAGGATGTTCCAACATGCAAGTCACAAGGTCTTGATGTTGAGTACCTAATGCTGAGGGGAATATTTATGCCTCCCAAATCTACTCCGGCGCAGGTTGCGTATTTCGAAAATCTTTTTAATAAAGTTCGTGAAACGCCTGATTGGAAAGAATTTATGGAGATGGGTGCTTTCAAGGACACTTTTATGACTGGCAACGCATTTCAAGAGTGGTTACTCAAAGCCGAAGTGGAGCACTACCGGCTCATGAAAGAAGCTGGATTCATAGCCAATTAATCTTTATCACCACTGGAAAATTAAAGGTTATTCATATGAACAAAGAATCAGGCCACATTAAGATCCGTTGGATGGAATTGATAGTCGCAGCCTTTTTTGCTGGCATCGGATTGCTGGTTGTGATCGATAGCTTTCGCACCGGTTATCAATGGTCAAGCGATGGGCCTCAACCAGGATATTTCCCTTTCTACATTGGTTGTACGCTCATCGTTGGCGCAATAGTTGTAGCCTCTCAAACTCTGTTGGGTTGGAGAAAGAGTGAAAACCTTGAACCTTTCGTGATCTTTGATCAATTGCGCTTAATGATGACGATTTTGATTCCTACTTGTCTCTTTGTTTTAGGAGTGGTACTCATTGGTTTTTATGTCGCTTCTGTGTTTTTTATCTCCTCTTTCATGGTCTGGCAAGGAAAGTACAGCCTTTTAAAGGCTGCATTGGTGGGTCTTGGTGTCTCTGGCGTC
The DNA here is from genome assembly GCA_947475685.1 of Comamonadaceae bacterium. Lineage (GTDB taxonomy): Bacteria > Pseudomonadota > Gammaproteobacteria > Burkholderiales > Burkholderiaceae_C > Limnohabitans. The sequence goes on from CANJNC010000048.1 coordinate 18,278, forward strand.
TTATTTTTACTTTTTGATATCTGGTTTTTAATACCCTTACCAACAGGTAAGCTCAATACTTTATTTGGCTACTGAAAATGGAGGAACTCAATAACTTATTTCAAGGTTTCGCTGTAGCCCTGAGTTTTCAAAATTTGGGCTTCATGTTGATTGGAATTTTACTGGGGGTGCTCATTGGCGTTTTACCAGGTCTTGGCGGAGCGAATGGCGTGGCTATTTTGTTGCCGCTCACTTTTGGTATGGCTCCTGTGTCGGGCATCATCATGTTGTCTTGCATTTACTGGGGCGCACTATTTGGGGGCGCTATTACCTCCATTTTGTTCAATATTCCGGGCGAGCCGTGGTCCGTAGCAACCACCTTTGATGGTTACCCGATGGCACAAAAAGGGCGGGCAGCACAAGCCCTAACAACCGCCTTCACCTCATCCTTTGTTGGCGCTTTATTTGCCATTTTGATGGTGACATTTCTTGCACCTCTCGTTGCTAAATTCGCTCTTAAATTTGGGCCCCCCGAATTTTTTGCTGTTCAATTACTGACCTTTTGTAGCTTTGTTGGGATGAGCAAAGAGCCGCCCATAAAGACATTGCTGTCGATGATGCTGGGTTTCGCTTTGGCATCTGTTGGCATGGACAGTGTCACTGGTACCTTGCGCATGACCTATGGCCAGGAGAGTTTGTTACAGGGATTTGATTTCCTAGTTGCTGTGATTGGACTTTTTGGTTTATGCGAAATATTACTCACCATGGAAGACGGTCTATCTTTTCAAGGCAAACGCGGCCGTATCAGCTTGCGTGATATTTTAGACACATGGAAGGAATTGCCTAAATATTGGGCAACATCTTTGCGCGCATGTTTGATCGGTTGCTGGATGGGCATCACACCCGGTGGAGCTACCCCTGCCTCTTTCATGAGCTATGGCGTGGCCAAGCGGATGTCCTCTAAGCCTGAAGAGTTCGGAACCGGCAAAATTGAAGGTATTGTTGCCCCTGAAACAGCGGCCCACGCAGCCGGTACGAGTGCTTTATTGCCCATGTTGACTCTTGGGATTCCAGGATCCCCCACAGCAGCTGTTCTTTTGGGCGGTTTGCTTATCTGGGGACTCCAACCTGGCCCCTTGCTTTTTACAGAGCAAAAAGAATTTGTGTGGGGCCTTATTGCTTCCATGTACCTTGGTAACATCGTTGGCTTGGTCGTGGTTCTCACCACCGTTCCTTGGTGGGCTGCCATACTGCGTATTCCGTTCTCGATCATAGCGCCTGTCATTGTGGTGATCTGTGCTGTAGGCGCCTATACTGTCCACAACCATTTACTTGATATCGCCCTGATGGTGGTGTTTGGGGTATTGGGATACACCATGAAAAAGCTCAAATATCCCGCGGCACCCCTTGTCCTCGCCTTGGTGCTAGGTGATATGGCCGAGTCAAGTTTCAGACAATCCATGTTATTGTCAGACGGAGAGTTATCCATCTTCTTTAGCACCGGCTTATCAGCAGGGATTACCGTCCTTGCTTTAATGCTTTTGCTGATTCCAATAATCAACAATGTAATACAATTGTTTACCAGAGTATATTCTTCTAAATGGCAGAAAAAATCGTGACAGAATCAAACAACAATCCAACCATTGATGGCTTTCACCTGGTCATCGAGGCTTTGAAACTCAATGACATCCACACCATATTTGGGCTACCCGGGATACCCATTACTGATTTAACGCGAATGGCGCAAGCAGAAGGTATGCGTGTGATATCGTTTCGACATGAGCAACATGCAGGAAACGCCGCTGCTGCAGCTGGATTTTTGACACAAAAACCTGGTATTTGCCTAACTGTTTCTGCCCCAGGCTTTTTAAATGGCTTAACTTCTTTGGCAAATGCAACTGTTAATTGCTTTCCCATGATTTTGATCAGCGGATCCAGTGAACGGGAAATAGTCGACTTGCAACAAGGTGACTACGAAGAGATGGACCAACTGGCAATCGCAAAGCCACTTTGCAAGGCGGCCTATCGTGTGCTGCATGCACAAGACATTGGTGTTGGAATTGCAAGGGCTATACGTTCTGCAGTCTCAGGCAGGCCTGGCGGGGTTTATTTAGATTTCCCTGCAAAGCTATTTTCACAAACCATGGACGCCTTGGATGGACGGCAATCATTGATCAAAGTGGTAGACCCTGCACCGCGCCAAATTCCTGCCGCAGATGCAGTGCAACGCGCATTGGATTTACTCAAGTCCGCAAAACGCCCGCTGATACTGCTAGGCAAAGGTGCAGCCTATGCTCAAGCGGATGCCGATATCCTATCCTTGGTTGAGAAAACTGGAATTCCTTATCTGCCCATGTCCATGGCCAAAGGCCTCTTACCCGATACGCACCCACAGTCTGCTTCGGCTGCTCGGTCCTATGTTTTGGCTGAGGCCGACGTGGTGATGCTGGTTGGTGCAAGGCTCAATTGGTTGCTCTCTCACGGCAAGGGAAAGACCTGGGGTGCTCCAAACGCCAAGCAGTTCATTCAAATTGATATTGAGCCCAAAGAAATCGACAGCAACGTGGCCATTGCGGCTCCTTTGATAGGCGATATCGGTTCTTGTGTCAGTGCACTTTTGGCAGGGATGGGGTCTAATTGGACCAAGCCCCCGCTGGAATGGACAAAGGGCATCTTTGAGAGAAAGGAGAAAAACCTCTCAAAAATGGCGGCCACTTTGGCTTTGAACCCAAGTCCTATGAATTTTCACAGTGCACTTGCGGTCGTTCGCAATATGGTAGCCGCTCGCCCTGACATCATGGTTATCAACGAGGGGGCCAATACACTGGACTTTACCCGAAGCATTGTTGACATGTATGAGCCGCGCAAGCGTCTAGACGTTGGAACCTGGGGCATCATGGGCATTGGAATGGGCTTTGCTGTGGCCGCTGCGGTGGTGACGAACAAGCCGGTAATTGCCATTGAAGGGGACAGTGCTTTTGGCTTTAGTGGAATGGAAATTGAAACTATTTGTCGCTATAACCTGCCCGTATGCGTAGTGGTCTTTAACAACAATGGGGTGTATGGTGGCATGGACGTGAATACGTCAGGCGGCAATGATGTGGCGCCTACCGTGTTTGTCAAAGGTGCACGCTACGACAAGATCATTGAGGCCTTTGGCGGTGTGGGTGTGCATGCGACCAACCCTCACGAGTTGAGTGTGGCACTGCATGAGGCCATTTCCAGTGGACGTCCGACTTTGATCAACGCGGTGATTGATGAGTCAGCTGGTACCGAGAGTGGTCGCATCACCAAATTGAATCCTCAAGCGGCATCAAAGACGTGAATTGACAGGTAGACTGAAATTTTTTTTACTATAGGAGATAAGCAATGAGCAAAGCGCTTGATGGCGTTCGAATTTTGGACTTCACCCATGTTCAATCGGGACCAACGTGTACCCAATTGTTGGGCTGGTTTGGGGCCGATGTGATCAAAGTCGAGAGAGCCGGTGAGGGCGATGCTACCCGTGGGCAGTTAAGAGATATTCCGGATGTGGACAGCCTTTACTTCACCATGCTCAATCACAACAAACGCTCTATCACGCTAGACACTAAAAATCCAAAAGGCAAAGCTGTGCTTGAGACTTTGATCAAAGACTGTGACGTGCTAGTGGAGAATTTCGCGCCTGGTGCATTGGACCGCATGGGATTTACTTGGGAGCGTATCCAAGAGCTTAATCCGCGCATGATTGTGGCCTCGGTCAAGGGTTTTGGGCCTGGTCCCTATGAAGATTGTAAGGTCTACGAAAACGTTGCGCAGTGCGCCGGTGGTGCTGCGTCCACCACTGGTTTTGATGATGGACCTCCACTCGTCACCGGAGCACAAATTGGTGACTCGGGAACGGGGTTGCACTTGGCACTAGGCATTGTGGCCGCTCTTTATCAACGCAACACCACAGGGCGCGGTCAGCGGGTCATGGCTGCTATGCAAGATGCGGTGATTAATTTGTGTCGTGTCAAGTTGCGGGATCAACAGCGCTTGGACCGTACGCAAACTCTCAAAGAGTATCCCCAGTATCCAGATACACCCTTTGGTCAAGCCGTTCCACGCGCTGGCAACGCTTCAGGGGGCGGACAGCCTGGATGGATCTTAAAATGCAAGGGTTGGGAGAAGGATCCCAACTCCTATATTTACTTTATCACGCAAGCCCCTGTTTGGGCAGCCATTTGTAAGGTCATTGGGCAGGAAGACTGGATCACGGATCCAAAGTATGCAACGCCACCAGCGCGGCTGCCGCATTTAAAGAGTATCTTTGATCGCATCCAAGAGTGGACCCTTACCAAGACCAAGTTTGAGGCGATGGATATATTGAATAAGTTTGATATACCTTGTGGTCCTATTTTATCAATGAAAGAAATTGCTGAAGAGCCTTCACTCAGAGCCACAGGGACCATTGTCGAGGTTGATCACCCAAAGCGGGGGAAGTATTTGACGGTGGGCAATCCCATCAAACTCTCGGACAGTATCACTGAGGTGACCCGTTCTCCCTTGCTTGGAGAGCATACCGATGAGGTCTTGGCTCAACTTGGCTACAGCTCGCAACAAATCGGTGAGTTGCGTGCAGAAAAAGTAATTTGATTCCGTGCAAGAGTAGAGATGTTTTGTTGAGCACACCCCCTAATTCCCTTGAACCGTCTGGGGATGGGGTGTTTTTTTAAATGAGTTTTTGGTTGAGTATATTTAACAATTCTTGGATGCCTATTTAAACGAATGACTCGCTGTAGCGCTTATCCAAAAAGTATCAGTGGGCCAGAGGCTCGAAGTTGCTTTAACACCATGCGCACAATTGCTTTTCCGTTTAGAGGCAAGATGGATGGCTCCAAGTCTGAAGATATTTGGGTTATCTTTTACTAGGGTTTTTTTCCCTGTTGATCAATGTTTTTAAGACAGATTGCTGTTGGGCGCATGCGAGCTAATGGGCTACAAAGATTGCGGCGTTCAAAAGACAGGAACCCATCAGACTTTCTCAATTCCTGTGCACTTCTTTGAAAAATCGGTTGGGAGAAGCTTAAGAGTATTAAAAGACGATCTTAACTTTTCAATTCGGGGTGTTGGAGTGAAATGAATTGTCTCATCTTAACCAATCAAAAAAGATCACTTGCATTGCAGCTTATGAAGCTCGCAACTGTTCAGTTTTTTGGTGTTGAGCGCGGTTTTTATATAGCCAATGGTTCACACGTTTGACGGTGACATCTACGCTGTCGAGTTGGTAGCCCTTTTGATCGGCAATGAGTTTGATCAACAAGTCAATGCGTTCAATATGAGTTTCTCCTGCAACCAAACTTCGTGCAGCAGAGGACGGCTTGAGGAGTCCGTTGGCAGCATTTGCATATTTCTCAAAAGGGACCATGTCGTCATGTGACGCCCCTAATATTTTGCAAAGGTGAGCCACCCATTCATAGATTGCTCTTGATTGATCGATGTCACTGTGAACAGCCTCTTTAATGGACTGCACAGTTTCATCTAAAATGCAACGATAGTTGCCTGTGAGTAGCATGCTCCATTTTGCCAATGGAACAAACAAAGAATCGTGAACTTTGAGCTTTACCGGAAGGTCCAAGGCCAAACCATCTTGCATCAATCTAGCTTTTTCAATGTCAGCCTCCAATTTTTCAAGCATTGCGTTTTGCTCAGAATGGGCAAACTTGGCCACTTTAAAGTTGGTTGGTAAACCAACCTGCAAAACATTGGGTTGATCGGGTATGGGTCTAAACGCCTGCGGGTCAGGGCTACACAAGGTCATCAAACTGGGGTCAAAACCATCCCATACTTCAGGATCCAAGTAACAAGACCGGTAGTTGCGAATATCCATACCGCTAATTCGGGCAAGATATGGAAGTGGAGGCATATTCATGATGGACATACAGGGCACATTCGCTTTGCCAATTCGCTTCATTAAAGCCCTCACGCTGGTTTCGCTGTATTGCGGCTCTTGCATTGCCAGACCTACCAGGTCGTAGTGTTCGGGATGAACTTGATCAGGCGCCATTGCATTCAAAGCATTGGGATATAGGCGCGAGTCAATTTCTATCAATTCGCTTGAACCCTTGACCGTCATTTTGACTCTTGTGCCCTCACGGTTAATTAAGTCTGCCGTTTGACTGCGACAAACTAGAGTCACTTGATGGCCAGCCAAAAGAAGTTTACTTGCCAGTAATGAGCCATAAGACGCACCAAGGATCAATACTTTATAACTTTTAGGGGGATCAAAACGATTGGATTGCATAAGACTTATAAAGTGAAATTATATACTAAAGATTAATCTTGCCCTCCCGATAAACGTACATCCAAGCTATCGGTAAAAATGCAATTCCATGATCGATTTGACTTTAGAATTTATTTCATACTCAGTGCCCATTTATCTTCTAAGCCCTTGAAGCTTAAATTTTCAACGGCGTATCAGGCCTGAGGCGGGTCGATCCATTTGTTGACATGGGGTCTTACCCATTGGCTTAATTTCAGAAGAACAAGATGCACATCGCTCTCAAATAGCAGCATGTCCATGTGTTCCTTTTTTAGAAATCCTGCATTCGTCATATTGATGAGCATGGCATACAGGGGGTCATAAAAACTCTCGATATTCATCATGCAGCAGGGCTTGTCCATCAATTCAAGTTGTGTGAGTGTCAGAACTTGGAACAGCTCCTCAAGGGTCCCATACCCACCAGGAAGCGCAATAAAGGCGTCTGCCAAAATTTCCATTCTGGACTTTCGGATTTGCAAATTTTCGACCACTTCAAAACTTTTAAGACCGGGATGTAATTGTCCTTTTTCAAAAAGGTTTTGTGGAATGATACCAATGACTTGTCCTCCGTTTTCAAGTGCCGCATCCGCAACCACTCCCATTAACCCTTTTCGAGTTCCGCCATAAATCAGGGTGATTTGCTGGTTTGCAAGGTGAGCCCCCAAGGCTTTTGCTTGGACCGCATATTGGGCATGATTGCCAAAGTTGGATCCGCAATAAATGGCAATGCTTTTGATGAGTCTTTGTGTCATTGAAAACTTTTAAATGTCTTAGTTGCATCATTCGCGCAGCACCAATGCTGCACATGATGTGTACTTTTTTTAGGTGCAATTCACCATCTCTTAGATTTTGAAATCAATTTTAAGAAATCAAAGAGATTGATCATTTTCTCATACTGTGTTGGTTCAAATGCCAAAGCAGAAGTTAATTTTCAATCTTTTTTGACAAGATATTTTGGCGGTACTTTTAATCGAATTAGTCTCCTTCACTATCAAAGACTTATCGCTAGTGGAGCATTTTTGGAGCTATGTTGGTCTAAAAGTCTAAAGGTCAAAAAGTTAGAAAGTGGATTTGATGCATTTACTTTTGGTCATCCGCATTGCTGTTGCGCTGTATCTGGTGAAGACGACTTCGCTCTTAGGGATAAAATCAAAATGGCTGATCTGCCAGCAGGCCCTTACCCCTTGGGAACTGATGAGGGGATCTGGTTCAAATGTCCGTATCTCAAGATCCGGATGGCCTTTTGACTCAAATCCCCCGAGGACTCCTTGTATGTTTGCTGCCCTCAGGCCCCCAACGAATCAGGCGTCCATGCCGATTCGGCTTGGACCAAGGCGAAAACCTTCCCATGGATTGGATTTGCCTTATGATGAGGGTTGGTGTAAATTAGCATCTACTGTAACTATTTAAAAAGTCGTCTTTATGTCTTTTATTCCTTCTGGTGTGATCCCGGCCGTATTGCTTCCATTTTTTGATGACCTATCCATCGATGAAGCTTCTTTTCGTTCTCATCTAGATGATGTGACTCGCGTCAAGGGTTTGTCAGCAATCACCATTAACGCTCACTCAACAGAGGTTGCATCTTGCACATTTGAAGAACAAACTAGGGTTTTACAAATCACCAAAGATCAGCTCAAAGCTCAGTTGCCTATCGTTCACGGCATTTACGCAGAGGGAAGTCTAGAGGCTGCAAAAATTGCACGCATGGCCACTGACGGGGGATCCAGCGCTTTGCTTGTATTTCCTCCAGGGCCTTTTACGCTTGGTCAGCGCCCAGAGATGGTGGTTGAGCATTTCAAACGAATCTCAGATGCCTCTGGTCTTCCAATCATTGCATTTCAGTACCCCATGGGTGGAGGTCAGGGTTATTCACTGAATACGTTGCATCGATTATTTAAAGAAGTGCCAATGGTCAGAGCCATCAAAGATTGGTGTTCTAACCCCGTGTTGCATGAAAAACATGTCAGACAATTGCAAGCGCTCAATCCGATTGTGAACGTCTTGAGCACCCACAGTGCATGGCTCTTTAGTTCATTGGTTTTGGGTTGCAATGGCCTGTTATCTGGAAGCGGCTCAGTGATTGCTGACTTGCAGATGGCGCTCTTTAATGCAGTGCAAAACAATGATTTGAAAACGGCCAAATTGATCAATGATCGAATTTTTCCTTTGGCCCAAGTTTTTTATTCAGAGCCTGCCGTGGACATGCACAATCGCATGAAAGAGGCTCTGGTCTTATTAGGGAAATTGCCTAGGGCAGTTGTAAGACCTCCTTTGGTGAAAGTGTCGGATGAAGAAATACAATTGATCAAATCAGCGTTGATTCAAGCTGGACTTCTTAATCAAGCAGGTAAGCCCATTTAGTTGCCTTTCTTTGTAGTGTGGTCTAATTGAATTGACGTTTTTATTCAATTCAAATCAGACTCAAAAAATGCCCCACGACAAAGACACCAGCCACTGGCACGAGCCAGCGGGCAACAAAAAAGCCGGTTTCGGCGAGTTTAAAAAACAACCCACACCCTATGACGCCTTCATGCAAGAGGAGGGCATCCCTGTGTTTCGAGGCGTGGGCATCAGCAAGGTGCAAAACCTGCCCTTGATGCCTTGGAAGCGCACGGGAGGCAAGGGTCATTACATCCAACTGTATGGCACGGAGACCAAGTGGGGTTGCCACGTGGTGGAGGTGCCGCCAGCGGGGGCTTTGCATGCAGAAAA
>CANJNC010000049.1 GCA_947475685.1 Comamonadaceae bacterium
AGGCCAATGCCAAATGCATGAATAAATAGAGTTCTGAATCGACAAACGCAGCAATACCTGATCAAGATGGTTTGCTTCAGATCTGAAGGCGCTTGCAGAGGGACTTTGAAAAGGGGATTTTTATCTTTTAAGCTTCTTTTGATTCGTCTCTATTTAACTTAACATAATATACATCGTATCAAATGATGTATGGATTTCTACATACTAAATAACGCCTTTAGGGCCTGTAGATTATAACTTTCTGAATATAGACGAATTTAACGCTCCAATTACTACCGAATAACTCTTCTCACGGTATCTTCAATCTTTTGGGACGTCGCCCAAATTTTGATGGTTCGCGTTCATTTGCTTTCCTTATTGAATCTCTTATCCTCAAACTCAAAGTTTGCGCTGATAAAAAACCTGATGCGCATCAGAAAAGTCGAGACCGCGCTTGGCCAACGATGTCTGTCTCTTGGTTTCGTGAGATGTCCTCTTGAAGCTCTTTTTTCAATGATATCAATAATCATCTATTTGCAAAGACGATTATGGAGATATCGAACTGGGAGCTTGTGAAGGCTTTTGACACTTCTTAAACTCAAATAAGATGGATTAATATTAACCTTTAAATGATTGATTTATAATATTTTTTTATATCCACACCTTGTTTGAGTTGCCAGCGATGTGCTAATCGCTGACGGCACATTTATCAACATACGCTTTGCGTAGTGTCAATTTAGTTATGATGCTGTACTGTTTTGAGGCACGCCATGAAATTCATCCTTTACCTTCTAAGACCGATATTTTTTTGCCTCGCTTGTCTAAGCCCTTTGGTTGTCAGCTTGTGTTGGGCACAAAATTTTCCCGCGAAGCCCGTGAAATTCATCAACAGTTTCCCGCCTGGCGGCCCAGTTGACATCATTGCACGCTCCTTGGCCGAAGCGATGCAGCAAAGCTTGAAACAAGTTTTTGTGGTCGAAAATCGAGCTGGCGCTGGAGGCAACCTTGGGGCCGACATGGTCGCTAAAAGCGCCCCAGATGGCTACACAGTGCTCTTTGCCCTTGACACCACATTCACCGTCAATCCCAGTATTTATAAAAACTCGCCCTATAAATTAAGCGACTTAAAGCCTGTGATGATCATGGCCTCATCGGGCTTGTTGATTGGCGTGAACCCATCTACAAATATAAAGAGCATGAATGACCTGATTGCCAGGGGGCGCAGCCAAGGCTTGACATTTAGCTCAGGCAGCAACGGCAGCCCAGGACATTTGGCTTTGGAAATCCTTGGTGATTTGGCTCAAATCAAAATCACCCATGTGCCCTACAAAGGCAACACACCAGCGGTCGCCGCGATCATTTCAGGCGAAGTCGATGGCGCAGTTCTCGCCACACCGGGGATGCTGCCATTTGTAAAGGCCCAGAAGATGAATGCTTTGGCAGTGACCAGTCTCAAGCGCTCTCGCCTAGCGCCTGATGTCCCCACTGTGAGCGAAGTAGGGCTCAAGGATTTAGCGCTTGAGGTGTTCTACGTTGCCATGGTTCCTGCAGCCACACCGCAAGAGCTTGTGTCTGTGTTGCAGCAGAGCATGGCCGAGGCGCTGATGCGAGCTGACCTCAAAGCACGACTGGAGAGCCTTGACTTGGTGATCTTGTCAGAGATCGGCGTCGCCGCATCACAGCACCTTGAGAGCTTGCGAATCCGCTATGCACCCATTATCAAATCGACCGGCATGCAAATCGAATGACACGTCCTAACATCATCTTCATTGTTGCTGACGACTTGGGCTTTGCCGATTTGGGCTGCTACGGTGGGCGTGATGCGCACTTTGGCCCGGTGTCGCCCGTGCTCGACAGATTGGCTGCAAACGGGCTTTGCCTGAGCGATGGGTATTCAAACTCGCCCGTGTGCTCCCCCACTCGCTTTGCCTTGATGACGGCGCGCTACCAATATCGCCTTCGAGCAGCCGCTGAGGAACCCATCAACAGCAAAAGCAAAGGCAGCACTGTCCTTGGCCTAGCGCCCGAGCATCCGTCTTTGCCCTCGTTACTCAAAGCCAGCGGTTACCGCACCGCCTTGATTGGCAAGTGGCACCTGGGCTATCCACCTGCCTTTAGTCCTTTGAAATCGGGCTATGAATCTTTCTTCGGACCGATGGCCGGAGGTGTGGACTATTTCAGCCATTGCAGCGGCAACGGCACACACGACTTGTATCTAGGAGAAGAAGAGCACACCGAGGAAGGTTACATAACCGACTTGCTCTCAAAGCGCGCCGTGGACTATGTTGAAAACATGGGCGCTGCCGCTGCGAAAGACATGCCTTTCTTTCTTAGCCTGCACTACACTGCCCCGCATTGGCCCTGGGAGACAAGGGAAGACCATGCCTTGTCCGCTGAGGTGAGAGAAAATCTATTTCATCTGCACGGTGGCAACATTCACACCTACCAACGCATGATTCATCACATGGACGAAGGCATTGGGTGGATCGTTCAAGCCCTTGAGAAAACCGGACAACTGGACAACACCTTGATTGTGTTTACCAGCGACAATGGAGGCGAACGTTTCAGTGACAACTGGCCCTTGGTGGGTGGCAAGATGGACTTGACCGAAGGCGGCATCCGAGTGCCTTGGATCGCCCATTGGCCAGCAGTTATTGCACCAGGCGGCTGGAGTCCACAGCACTGCATGACCATGGACTGGTCGGCAACCCTGCTTGACCTTGCAGGCGCCAAGCCCGACCCCCAATATCCACTGGATGGTGTGTCGCTGGCAAGCGTGCTTAGAGTCGCCAATCACCAATTCGAGCGACCCTTGTTCTGGCGCATGAACCACCGTGGTCAGCGCGCCTTTCGAGATGGAGATTGGAAATACTTACGGGTTGACGGCAATGATTACCTTTTCAACATCGCCGTTGATGCCCGTGAACGCGCAAACCTTGGTGGACGTCAACCCGAACGCTTGCAAGCGATGCGTCAAGCCTGGGAAAACTGGAACGACACCATGCCGCCTATACCCAAAGACGCCACGATTAATTTGGGCTTCTCTATCAAAGATATGCCTCAACGATAAAACTTAAGTTTGTTGCTTGCGTACTTGGTGAACTTGATACGATCCCAACATGGATTGCCAAAGCACACACTAATCGGCCTTGATACGTGCATTTTTAACCACCAGAGCCCACCTCGCCATTTCCGTCTTTAAGAGTTCACTCAATAAAGACGCGCCCCCTGCAGCGACATCAATGCCATGATTGCTCAATTGTGAAGACACGTCTGGGGATTTCAAAATCTGATTGACCTGGTCATTGAGTTGCTGTGCCGCAGATACACTGGTGCCTTTGGGTGCCAACAATGCATACCAAACATCGACTTGAAGCCTTGGATAGCCTTGCTCTTTGAAGGTCTGAACACCCGGTGCTAGGGACGAGCGTTCTTTGCTCATGACGGCCAGCATTTTCAACTTGCCCGCCTTGTACAAGGGCAAGACCGTGTGCATGGGCACAATCATCGCTGAGACATGACCCCCGGTTAAATCATTGATGGCGTTGGACGCAGCCTTGAAAGGGATGTGAAACAAATTCAAACCCGATTCGAGTTTAAACAATTCCATTGACAGGTGTTGCGGCGTGCCGTTGCCTGGACTTGCATAGTCAAGTTGGGTGCTTTTGGCCAAGGCAATGAACTCGGCCAGCGAATTGGGTGCCAAACTCACCGGGGTCACCAAACACAATGTCCCAGTTCCTAGGAGTGCAATGGGGACAAAATCCTTGATCGGGTCATAAGACAGATTGGGATTGACGGCCGAGTTGAGTGCAAAACTGGTGGACGCGACCAACAAGGTTGAACCATCGGGCTTTGACCTTGAGACGAAATCATTGGCAATGTTGCCGCTCGCTCCTGGCTTGTTATCGACCACGACAACCGTGCCAAAGCGCGCATTGAGTTCTTTGGCCAAAATACGCGCCAAGATATCAGGACCTGCAGCAGGTGTGGTGGGCACCACCAAGTTGACATTGGATGCAGCCCAAATCAAATTGGGGCTGCAAAGCAAGGCCAGCAGCCAAAGATGCAGTTGAAGACGAAAAAAAGTTCTGAGCATGATGAACAACCAAAAAATAAACACATTCAAATACCCCCCATACTTTAACCCATTGCGCCAAACTCACACATGAGGTAAAACCACGCCCCAGTACACTTAAACGCACGACCTGGCACGAGGGGAAAGTCCAGTAGAAAACAAGCGCTAAAACAGGTATCATTTGCCCTCTTGTTCATTGCACAACACAAGGCCCTCAACAGGCACTCCACACCATGACCACCGACAAAATCAACGTAGACGGCACGCTCCTTGAGCGCCCTTTTCGCATCAAGCGCCTTGGACACTTTGGCATCAATGTCAAATCTCCCAATGAATCCATGGACTTTTATGGTCGACTTTTGGGCTTTGAGGTTTCTGATCACTTGGATTTTGGACCTCGCATTCCCGAGCCCGCGCGCTCTGAGGTGGGCCCAACCATTGGTCTATTTACACGGCACGGCACCGACCACCACTCTTTTGTGCTCTTTCCCAAAGGGGCCGTCGCCAAAGCCAACCCTCACTACAAAGACCACCCCGATCTGAGCATCAACCAAATCACCTGGCAAGTCAGCACCCTCAGAGAGGTGGTGAACGGGCACGATTGGATTGAGAAAAACAAGATCAAAATTCTAAGAGCGGGAAGAGACACGCCCGGCTCCAACTGGCACTTCTACCCCGTAGACCCTTGTGGTCACATCAACGAGTTGTACTACGGCATTGAGCAAATAGGCTGGAGCGGTCTGTCCAAATCGGCCGAAATGCACACCATCAAACACCTCAAACCCCCAAAGCTTCCCCACCCCTCAGAGCATTCAGAGGTCACCCATGCCCTGGATCAAGGCATTGACATCCACGCGGGATTGAGAAAAGATGTGCACGGCCCAGAGACTTTTGATGTCGGTGGTGTGTTGCTCGCAAGACCTTTTAAAATTTCGCGCGTGGGCCCCTTGAGAATCTTTGTCGATGATATGGCGCAAAGCTTGGCGTTTTATACCCAAACGATGGGCCTTCAAGTCACCGAAGAGGTCCTGGTTCACCAACATCGTTGTGTCTTTTTAAGAGCCAACACCGAACACCACTCGATTGCGCTGTACCCAAAAGCTTTGGCCAAAGATCTCCATTTGCCCAACCCCTCTTCCCTCTTGTCCTTTGCCCTGCAAATGGGCAGCTACCAGCAACTCTTGGATGCAGTCTCCCACCTCAGAGCCCATGGCGTGAAGTTCATGGAGTTGCCGCGTGAGCTCTCTTTGGGAATTGCTCACCACGCCTTTGCCATCGACCCGGATGGATTTTTGATCGAACTTTACTGGGAAATGGAACAAATTGGCTGGGACGGACAACCAAGACCTGCCCACATGAGAAAAGCCATCAGCTCCAATCCATTGGATTGGCCCACTCACATTGAGGCCAGTTCAGACTCATTTTGTGGTGAAGTGTTTTTGGGTCCATTGAACTAACTCCCCAAGAGGTGTAAAAAAATTATGCGTTCATTTCAATTTTTTAGAAGTCTATTTTGTGCGTTGCTCTTGATGGTGAGCATCAATGCATGGGCTCAAAAATACCCCAGCAAACCCATCAGCTTGGTGTGTCCCTTCGCACCTGGTGGTTCTGCAGACATCATGGCGCGCTTCATTGCGCAAAAACTCTCCGAGGCCATAGGCACCCCCATTGTGGTCGACAACAAAATCGGCGGCGGCGGCGGTGTGGGCTCCAATTTGGTGGCCAAAGCCAAGCCTGATGGATATACCCTTCTCTTGATCACTGGGGGCTACCCCGCTCAGGCCGCTCTCAGCAAGAACCCGCCCTTTGATCCGATCAAAGACATTGCGATGATCTCCACCCTCACCTTCTATCCCTTTATTGTTCATGTGGGCTTGAACTCGACGTATAAAAATTTAAACGATCTCTTGGCCCAAGCCAAAAACAATCCCAATAAATTCAACTACGCAAGCTCTGGCTATGGCTCCATTCATCACCTGTCCTCAGAGCTTTTGAACATCATGGCCGGCACTGACTTCGTGCACATCCCAACCAAGGGCGGCAACACTGCATTGACTGAGCTCTTGGGTGAACGTGTGGACATGTTGATTGAGGCCCCAACCTTGTCCCTGCCCTACATCAAGGCCGGTAAAATCAAGCCCCTGGCCGTCACGTCCAAAGAAAGATTAAAAGCACTCCCAGATGTCCCTTCGGTGTCAGAGTTCTTGCCAGGCTACGAAGTCAAGTCCTTCATTGGCTTAGGGGCCACAGGTGGCACACCGAGCGACATCATCAAGAGATTGAGTCTAGAGATGAAGAAAATCATTGATGACAAAGACAATTACGCCAGGTTGGCCGAACTTGGAGGTGACCCCCAATCAAGCACACCTGAGGAGATGCGTCAATTTGTTGAAAATGAGTACTACAAATGGCAACGTGTGATTGACCTCAGAAAAATCGAAAGACAATAAGCCCCCATGAGTTCTAGCCCCAAGGGACCCACTCGGGTCAGCGCACAAACGTTGAATGCATTTTCTCAAGCCCTCTTTGTGGCCAAGGGCGTCTCATCCGAACACGCCCAAACCATGGCCAATGCCCTGACATGGGCTGATTTGAGAGGTGTAGACACCCACGGCATCAGCCGCATTCCCATGTACTTTCGACTGCTTGACAGCAAAGAGATGAATGCCACGCCAAACTTGCATGTGCTCAAAGAAACGCTTGCGCTCACTGTGCTTGAAGCCGATCGCTGTGCTGGCCCTGTCGCCATGCATGAGGCGAGCGACATGGCCATGAAAAAAGCCAAGCTCACGGGCATGGGCTTGGTCATGGTGAGAAACACCACGCACACCGCCTCCTTGGGTATTTATTCTGAAAAGGTCGCACAAAGCGGCATGGCCTGCATTGCGCTTGCCGCGTCTAGGCCGAACATGGGCTACTACGGCGCAAAAGCCGCTGGTGTCTCTACAGCCCCCTTTTCAATGGCGGTGCCTGGCCCCAAAGGCCAAGCGATCATACTTGACATGGCCTCTGGCATTGTGTCCTTGGGCAAACTGGCCCAATTGAAAGCCAACAACGAAGCGCTTGAACCTGGCTGGGCACTGGACGCGCAAGGGAACGAAACCATCGACCCGCAAAAGGCCTCGATTCCATTGCCCTTAGGGGGGCCCAAAGGCTCGGGCCTGTCACTGATGTTTGAGCTGATGGCAAGCCTTCCCGTTTTAAACCCGCTCATTGGACACTTCTTTTCAGACAAAGAGGATGCGCAACGCCATTGCCAAAATGCATGGATCATCGCCATCGATATTGCGCAGGTGTGCCCTGAAGCCTCCTTTTACAATGAGATGGAAAACACCATCAAAGCTTTAAAGGCCCTTCCAGTCGAGCAAAGAGTGGGCACCGAGATCTTGATGCCCGGTGAACGCGGCTACAAAGAGCGCCACCTTCGTGAGCAACAAGGCGTGCCCATTCCTGCCAAGATGCAAGCCACCTTGACCGAGTTGGCGCTCAAGTACAAGGTCGCGTCCCCCTTTTAAAGGCCCCTAGGCTTGACGGTGTCTTTGCTGGCCTAGAGCAACACGTTACTTTCTAATTTCACAGGACCCCAAGTCATGAAATGCGATCTTTTGATCAAAGGCGGTCAAGTCTTTGATGGCACTGGTGCACAGGCACAGGTGATGGATGTGGCCATTCAAGGCGAACGCATTGTGGCCATGGGCAAGGACCTGGTCTTGAGTGCCACTCAGACCATTGATGCCAGGGCAATGGTCGTGTGCCCAGGCTTTATCGATATCAAAACACACTCTGACTTCACCCTCCCCATCAACCCCAAAGCGGAGAGTAAAGTCAGGCAAGGGGTCACCACCGAGATCATCGGTCACTGTGGGTTCTCAGTGGCGCCGTGCTTAACCGGCAAAGTCAAACTCTTGGCCGATTATTTAAACCCCAGCGCCCCGTGGTTGCCGTTCAAAGACATGGACTTTAAAACCTATTTGGACACCTTTCCAAGAACCTCGGTCAATGCGGGCATGTTGGTGGGTCACAATACCTTGAGACTCATGGCCATGGGCATGGAGCAAAGAGCGCCCAGTCAGCCTGAGCTGCAGCACATGAAAGACATGCTCACAGAGGGCCTCCTTGCAGGCGCTCTGGGCATGTCCAGTGGCCTGTTCACGTCTCCTGGCTCCTACGCCAAGGCCGATGAATTAAAGGCTTTGGCAGCGGTGTTGGCCTCTCACAAGGCCTCTTATTTCACACACCTGCGAGATGAGTCCTCGGGCGTTTTAGATGCCTTGGCAGAGGCCATCGACATTGGTCGCTCAAGTCCTATTCATGTGCAGGTCGTTCACTTCAAATGCTCTGGCCTAGACAATTGGGGCAAGACGCATCAAGCCCTGGAGATGATGGATCAAGCTCGCTTAGAGGGCATCCAAATCGATTGTGATGCATACCCCTACACAGCGGGCAGCAACCCCTTAAAGAATATCTTGCCCCAATGGGTTCAAGCCGGTGGTGTGCAAGCCATGCTGGAGCGTTTAAAGGAGCCGCACAGTCGGCAAAGAATACGGCAAGACATTGAAAAAGAGGGCTTGAACAACTGGGGGCGCATTCAATCTTGGGACGCTGTTCGCATCTCGATTACGCCCCATCAGCCAGAACATGCCGGCAAGACCATCGCCGAGTTGGCTCAGCTTCAAAACCTGGACCCCATTGATGCGCTTTGTGACTTTTTGATTCAAGACCAAGGTGCAACCCGTGTCTTGATCACATCGATTGCGGAGTCAGACATTGTCGCGTTGATCGCCTCCGAACACGTGCTCGTTGGATCGGATGGCAATTGCGTTGCAGACTATGGTGTGGTCAGTCAAGGCATGCCGCATCCTCGTTTTTACGGCACCTTTCCTCGCGTGCTTGGGCGCTACGTGCACCGAGAAAAAGTGACTTCCTTGGCCCACGCCATTCACAAAATGACCGGTGCCACGGCCCGCGCGCTTGGGCTTCAGGACCGAGGTCTTTTAAAGGTCGGCTGGTACGGCGATGTGACGATTTTTGAGCCCGAGGTCTTTTTAGATCTCTCCACCTATGAAGACCCCCATCGCTATCCTCAAGGGGATCGAACCACGGTGATCGTCAATGGGCAAATGGTCGTTGACAAGGCCCAGCACACCGGTGCATTGCCCGGACAGGTTTTAAAAAGAGCGCTCCTGGGATCAAAACTTTAGCGTTTGATTTTCCAAATCAATTTCAACCATTTTGCTTTTCTTGGCTGCCAAGGTGATGGCCTCAGTTGGAGCCTCCAAGGACCCATCCCAAGGCACACCCGTTTTTTGGGCGACTCCTTTTGCAGGAGCAGAGGGGACCAACACCGGCTTGACGAGCCTTGACATTGACCATGAACTTTTTCTCGCTCCCGATCTGCATTTTCAGCCAAAGCCACATCCATGACGACACCCCGAAGCTGTTTTGAAGAAATAACAAACAAAAAGAGAGCCCAAGCTCTCTTTTTGCTAATCGAATAAGCTAACTTATTTAGAACATGAGTAACTCGCGGCTAGATTGACATCCCCAGCCCCATTGTATTTGGGCCAAGTGGGGTATTCGCACAATGGACGCGAGCGACCTTTTGTTGCCGTTGTTGTTGCATCAAAGACAACTGGTGCAGAAGGAGGAGCAATGCCTTTTTCGACCCAGTTATCCAAAGTGGTCAAATTATCCCAAACTGGAGAGAAATTACCACCGCCATGCGCCAATCCAGGGACCAGATAAAGTTTCATAAAGTTGGCAACAGAGCTTGCACCCATTTTGTTCACAATGGAATTAAAAACATTGATATTTGCATAGGGGCTCACACTTGGGTCATCATTGCCTTGAAGCCATAAAACTTTACCACCCTTATTGGCAAAGGTGGACCAATCAGGCGTTGTAGCGCCAAGAATATCGGAAAGACTGATGATCCTGTCTTTCCAAATGCCAGGGTTTTGTATATCAAGTGAGAGCAAATTGAAGGTTGGATTTCTGGTCACGAAATATTTGACAAATTGATCTGCCCTTGAAACATGGTGCGCGTTGGGTCCAGATACAGGAGGTTCAATGTACGCCGCTTGGGAACCAATTTGCATGGTGATACCTTCTTGGCTGTTGTAACCGGGATAAGTATTCACACCGTTTGCAAAAGAATAGGGAATGGTGAAACCGTTGTGATAGACCTCTAATGTTTTGGCAAGTTGAACCGGGGTAATACA
Organism: Comamonadaceae bacterium; assembly: GCA_947475685.1. Classification (GTDB taxonomy): domain Bacteria; phylum Pseudomonadota; class Gammaproteobacteria; order Burkholderiales; family Burkholderiaceae_C; genus Limnohabitans. The sequence goes on from CANJNC010000049.1 coordinate 10,279, forward strand.
TGTCTCTGGTGTTCCAGTCTCGCCATTTTTACACATCATGTCCGCAATCATTTTATCGGACTGTGCACGACATGCAGCCATATTACTAACCAGTCCATCCACGACACCATCCAATGCGTCGCAACGAGAAATCGCAGTGGAGGCGATTTTACTAACCATCGCAGGAGGAATCCAGCCCGCAGAATTGTTGTCATAAATCGCTCTCCCCAAAGCCGCCCCCCAAAGTCTTAAGCCCATAAAGTTTGCGGTTGGGTAATTGGTCAGAATGCCATCATAGGATTCAGGCCAACGCATTGCAGCTGTTAAGCCTTCCCTGCCACCCGTCGATCCACCTTCAAAGTAGAAACGTCGCGGGGCCTTTCCTTTGACAAGCTGAGATACGGCAACAGCTGCGTCATGCGCTTTTTTAATGTGCATGTATCCAAAATTAACCAATGCCTCATCGTTCATGGCAAATGAAGCATCGTTTGAATCCGGTGCTTGATGCCCAGAGTCGTCCGCAAGTGTCATATAACCGGACGCCAAGGGCGTTGGTATGTTTGTGAGCCCCAAAGTGGTATAGCCCGTTGTCTTGGGGATATTGCCGTTGTAGCCTCCGCCACCAGACTGAAGAACTTTTTCATTCCAATTGTTTGGAATATTCAGTTGAAACTTGATGTCAGGAGCGGCTTTGTCAATCGGATGAATGGAGCCTAAAACCATACAATAGTTACCATTGGTATTGCCAGTAGCTGTTTCTGAAACATATGTTGCAGATGTAATATTCGCCCCTTTTGTTGGCAGAGAAAACTTTGACGCATCAATTGCTACGCCAACCATATTTTCGCAAACGGCTTGAGGAGGAACGGAGTTACCTCCGCAAGCCACTAAAACACAGCCCACAACCACAGCGGCTGCAGAACAAAGAAGTATTTGCTTACGTTTCAAAAATTTCATTTATCCAACTCCTGATTTATAAAAGACATGCATGAATCACTAAAAAAGATATTATTTATCATTTACATTAATTTATATCACCGGTTTAACCCTAGGGCAGATAAGCGCTCACATGTTTAAATAATGTACTTTTAAAATAAAATAGCCAATTTCAAAACGTTCACAAAAGATCTACAAAAGATTCAAATAAAACCATAGTAAATACCCTTAACAAAGCACCTCAATAAAACCATTGAAAACCTTGAACCCAGTCCATAATATCCAATGAAATTGATCTTCTAAAAGGGAGAAAAAATTGAGCAATTGGGTTGAAAGCATTCCTACTGCGCAGTCTTACGCTTTGAACAAGGTGCTCTTTGATTTGCACCACCATTCATCGCATCTTGAGCGCTTTAAATTGAACGCCAAAGAATACTTAAGCGACAGCGCCTTGACCATGCTTGCAAAAGAAGCGATATTGAACAACGATGTTGCTCAGTTGTACTTGAGTGGTGCCAATCCTTATTTACTGCGTGCCCATTGCATTGGTGTTGGTATACCTGAAAAAGACTCTGTGTTTGCGCTAAAGTCGCTTTTACCCAAAGTCAGTGAGTGAAAAAATGGGATGCTCTTCGTTCAATTGCTAAATTAAATATAGAGTAGCTTGACCAGTTGCAAGCTTGAAATTGACGACTCAGAATTTTCAAACGTTTAAATACACCATGGCCCAAATTGTTTCCCTTCATGCTGTCAGTCACACCCCCGTGATGATCAATTTTCCAAACGCAGTGAGCGAAAAAGATAAAGAGGATGTTTATCAAGCATTCAAGAATTTCGGAGACCAGGTCAAGAAAGCCAAACCAGATGTTTTATTGCTTTTATCAGACGACCATGTCCACAACTTCTTTTTAAATAATTTACCTGCGTTTTGCATCGGTGCAGCCGCCTCTTACAAAGCACCCGTGGAGCACTGGTTAAAGGTTGATAAAAGAGTGCTGCCCGGTGACTCTTCTTTAGGGACTTTTCTTTTAGAAAAAGCCTTGCAAAATGACTTTGATCCCTCATTGTCCATGGAGTTGATTTTGGATCACGGCGTTGTCACGCCTTTGGAACTTGCTGGATTGCCCCACACGCTTGCAATGGTGCCCATCTTGATCAATTGCGTACAACCGCCTATGCCTAAAATGAGTCGATGCTATGAATTCGGCGAAATGATTGCACGCGTTTTACTTGAAGACACCACAAATAAAAGAGTAAGCGTGATTGCCTCGGGTGGAATCAGCCATGACTTATCCACACCTCGCATGGGCATGGTCAATGAAGCCTTTGATCGTCAATTCATTGAGCATTTGAGCCAAGGTCAAGCTCAAAGTGCGATTCAATACGCGACAGAAAATGTGCACCTGGCAGGCAACGGTGCAGAGGAGGTTCGGATGTGGCTCATGGCCATGGGCATGAGCAAAGCAGTTGCGGCTTTCTCCAACACCAAGTCAGAAAAAAATGGGCACGTCCCATTTCAAATCGACTTCTATCGCGCACTCAATGATTGGTACACAGGCATTGGACTGGGCCATTGGAGGCTGGACTAAAGGCATGCAAGACAAGCGCATTTTGGTCGTAGGTGCTGGTATTGCTGGATTGTCAAGCGCGCTGATGTTGGCAAAAAACGGCAACGACGTCATGGTGATCGATGCCCAAGACAATTGGGAGATCACGGGTGCGGGACTGACCATCAGTGGTCCAAGTTTTCGAGCCATTGAGGCCTTGGGTATTTTAAGCGATGTGATGAACTTGGGTCATACACACCCTGGGATCAAAGTCCACGACACAAATGGGCATCATTTAAAAACACTGATCAGCCCAAGCATTGCTGCACAAAATGGTGACCCCTTGCCTGGTGCGGGTGGCATTTTAAGAAGCACACTGCATGGCATTTTACTCAAGCACTTGTCTCGCTTAGGCATTCAGGTACAGATGGGCTTAAAGTGCACATCCATCACACAAGACGCTTTGACGCCAGATGCATCCGCGCGGGCACGGGTCAGATTCTCCGATCAGCGCACCCTTGACTTTGATGCTGTGGTTGTGGGCGAAGGCTTGTACTCCAATTCCCGCCACCTCTTGTGGCCTCAAACACCCTCTCCCACCTTTACAGGACAAGCGTGTTGGAGAGTGGTGCTTGCAAGGCCACAAAGCGTGGACCACCGATTTTTCTTTTTAGGGGGCACGGTCAAGGTGGGGCTCACGCCAGTTTCAAACGAGCACATGTATTTATTTTTGCTTGAATCCATCCCCCAAAATGCACATCGTAAAACCGCCGAGTTGCATGTGATCTTGAAACATTTATTGAGTGAGTTCTCGGGCGAGTTGAGCCAAGTCAGGCAAGCCATCAACGCTCAATCGCACATTGTTTATCGCCCCCTTGAGTCTCACTTTCTGAGTGACTCTTGGAGCACAGGTTGCGTGGTCTTGGTGGGCGATGCCGCTCACGCGACCACACCCCAACTGGCCTCGGGTGCAGGCATGGCGATGGAAGACGGGATCGTTTTGTCTGAAGAGTTTTTAAGCGCCAAAGATGCAAAAGAGGCCTTTCGTCGCTATTACCTGCGTCGTTCAAATCGCTGCAAAATGGTGGTTCAAAACTCTCTTCAAATTGGACAATTGGAGCTTGAACGAGCCTCTGCGGTTGAACAAGCTCAATTGGTTGAGTCCTCCCTTGCTCAATTGGCCGCGCCCTATTAATTCAAAAAATTCAAACGACGTCTAGCCTTATCATTTATTTTTCGGAGCCCCTTATGAAAAACAAGTCCATCAACAAGACCCTTTTAATGAGCTTGACCAGCATGCTCCTTGGTTGGCAAAGTTGCGCCCTCCATGCTCAAGATTACCCAAGCAAAACGGTTCGCTTCATCACCGCTTCAGCGGGCAGTCCTCAAGACGTGGTGGGTCGAATATTTGGGCAAAAGGTGGGGGAGAGTTTGGGGCAAGCCGTTTTCATTGAAAGCAAACCCGGTGCTGGCGCACTGATCTCCATGCAATCGGCTGCCAAATCAGCCGCAGATGGCTACACAGTCTTGATCAGTTCAGCCGCTTTTACGGTCACGCCTTATTTGTACAAGAACATTGGTTTTGACATTGAACGAGATTTGACGCCCTTGGGTTTGCTGGCCACCACGCCCAACATCATCGTGACGCACCCATCTTCTGGACTGAAGTCCATCAAAGACGTGGTGGAAAAAGCCCGAAGTGGTAGAAAAATTCAGTACGGCTCTCCAGGCTTTGGCACAACGCCTCAACTCTCAGCCGAGTACCTCTTTAAGATCTTGGCCAATCAACCCCTCTTGCATGTGCCCTACAAAGGAATTCCGCCTGTGGTGGCTGCGGCCATGAGTGGAGAGGTTGACATCGCCTCCATGTCATTGCCCCCAACGGTTCAGTTGATTAAAAGCGGAAAACTCATTGGGCTTGCTGTCACGAGTGGCAAGCGCAATGCAAGCGTACCCGATGTGCCCACCATTGCCGAGACGGGCTTTACGGGTTTTGAAGATGACTCATGGGTAGGTGCTTGGGTGCCCGCTGGTACACCAAGTTCAGTTGTGCGTCGGCTCAAAGAAGAGTTGGAAAAAGCCTCTCAGTCCAATGAGGTCAAGGAATTGTTGAGAAATGTGGGATTTGAATCGAGCCCACTTTTTGGAGAACCGTTTTCACAAATGGTGAAAAAGGAACTGAGCAAATGGGAGAAAGTGGTCAGAGAGACGGACGCAAAGGTGGAGTAGGCACCAAGCTTTGGCGCGTTCAGCTTTGTTTTATTCATCTGAATAAAATCAAGTCAAGTCTAGTCGCTTGGGAGTTGGGTTGGGTCGAGTGCAATGACTTTTTCAATGAACCGGCCACAAAAGTTTATTGAGCCGTTTCATGTCCAAGCGAGATGAAATTCGCTTGGCCGCCTCTTGCACTTGGAGCATGAGACTTTGGTGATTGATCTGGGTGAGCTCACCATTTTTAAGCACTTGTTCACCGTCAATAAAAACATCTTTGACCGTGTTGCCTGTGGCGCTGTACACCAAATTTGAAACGGGGTTGTAAAGCGGTTGCCACTCTGGAAGTGTGGCATCAAAGAGGACAAAATCCGCTTGCTTGCCCACTTCGATTGAGCCTATGTGATCTTGAAGGCCCACCCCTTTGGCGCCATTTAAGGTGGCCATCTCCACCGCATGCTCTGGGGGCATGACGCGCGGATTCATCCTGACCTCCTTGTACATGCAGGCCGCCATTCGCATCTCTTGGACCATGTCCACCACCCCCGAGGACGCGTGATCAGAGCCCAAACTCACGTTCACCCCCATGGCCATGAGTTCAGGATGTTTGCCAGCGGCCATGTAACCGTAGCCATTGTGCAAAGAGGAGGATGGCGAGCAGACCAAGGTGGGTTTGCGTTTGACCAAAAGGGCCAACTCTTGTGGCTCCAGCCAACCTGAGTGCACCAAAATCATGTTTTCATCCAACACGCCCAAGGACTCAAGTCTTTCAATCTCCGCTTTTCCAGTTCCCGACACACTGGCGTCATGCGTTTGATAGGAAAAACAGGCATGGGTTTGCAACTTCACCTTGTGCTTGTTGGCGATTTCTTTGAGTCCCACGATCAGCTCATCGCTTGCATTGTTCATGCCTCTAAATGAAGCGGACAAGGTCAGTTTGCCCTTGTGCTGGCCCAAGTAGCGCTCAAACAAGCCCTCGGTTTTTTCCAAACACGCCCCTGTGGACTCGATCATGCTTGGCGGCAAAATCCCCATCACCGATTTGGTTTTGTCAAAACAAGAACACGCAGCCACGAGTCTCATGCCCGTGGACATCACCGCCTCGATGGTTGCATCTGGGTGATAGTTGCCCGGATCCGTGAAACACGTCACACCATGGCGCAGCAATTCAAGGGCTGCAAAAGCAGAGCTCACTCGAACATCCTCTCTGGTATTGGCCGCCTCATAGGGGTACATGTGGTCGTACAAGAACTGCTGCGCATTGGCCTCGTCGGCCAAGCCTCTTGAGAGCTGAAAGGAGGCATGCAAGTGATTGTCAATGAAGCCTGGGGTCACCACACGGCCACGCCCAAGTTCTGTTCTAGGTGCTTGCCACCTTTGCAGCAAATCGGCCGTTTTACCGACCCCCACAAACTTGCCATCTAAAACGGCCAAACACGCATCCGTGATCACTCGACGAGCAGGATCCACGGTGATGAGCCAGTCGATATGGGTGATCAAGAGATCACAGTGCTGGGGTGCGGTGAGCGTTGGGTGTTGAGACATCGTGGGACTTGGGGTAAGCTTTGAAAAAAAGATAAAGACCGTTGCAATCAATCTGCCTTGATATTGTTTTCACGAATCACCTTGCCCCAACGATCTTGATCCCTTTTGACCGTTTCAAAAAAAACATCCGTACCCAAACCAGAAGGATCAAGGCCTAAGTCCTTGAGCTTGGTGGACATGTCATGACCATTGACGGCTTTTTTAATGGCATCGGCCAAGAATGAAAGCACCTCTTTGGGCGTGGCAGAAGGGGCAAACACCCCGTGCCAACCTTGGATACTCGAGCCGGGGTATAAACTCTCCAAGGTGGGCACGCCAGCCAACGCAGCGATGGGCTTTGAACTGCTGGTCATGAGAGGCTTTAACTTGCCCCCCTGCACTTGGGGCAAAATGCCCAAGGTGGTATCGAAAATCAAATCCACTTCGCCCGCCAAGAGGGCTTGCATGGCTGGGCCATTGCCTTTGTAAGGAATGTGCTGCAACTGGATGCCTGCAACACTTTTGATCAACTCCATGTACATGTGCTGGCCTGAGCCTGTGCCTGCACTGGCGTAGTTCAGTTTACCGGGTTGTTTTTTGGCCAATTGCACCAAATCTTGCATATTTTGAATGCCCGACTTGGCATTCACACTCAGCACGTAATCGAATGTACTGACTTGGCTCACAGGGGCCAAATCACGAAGCAAATCATAAGGGGTCTTTTGTAAGCTCACCACGGTCACCATGGGTGTGGCCGAGTTCAGCACCAAGGTGTAGCCATCGGGCGCACTTTTAGCCACATAGTCCACACCGACAACCCCACCCGCTCCCGCCTTGTTGTCGACAATCACGGCCTGTCCAAAAGCTTCAGAGAGATTTTTACCTAGCAAACGAGCCACCACATCCAAGGTGCCTCCGGGCACAAAGGGAACCACCAATTTAATGGGTCGGTTGGGGTAGTTGTTGAGCTGAGCGTGACAAGCGCCAGCAACAAAAATAGCACACAAAAAAAACAAACCCAAAGACAAGCGCTTCTCGAAAGAAATGGTATTCATATTAAAAGCCTCAAAGTTAAACATTCAACCCAAACGTGCAGCCTCAGAACATGGACATACCATGCGCATGATCGGTCTGCATGAGACTACAGTGGCAAATTCTTCTTTAACCAACTGCAGACCAATTCGATCACCATGGTGTTGCCCTCACTCAAAATGAAATGATCCGTGTTGGCAAACAAGTGCAGGTCGGTCGGTTGACCTGCATGGGCAAACAAATCCACCGATTGCTCCGTTGGCGTCACCGAGTCATTGGAGGGGTGCAAAAGAAGCAAGGGCCGAGGTGCAATTTGTCCAACGACCTCATTGGCTTTGAAGTTGAACATGCTTTCAACGACCTCGTAAGGAAACTCAGTGATGGATCCGGGTGAGAGTTGATTGCGAAGCCCTGGTTGAATAGGCACAATGTCGTAGCGAGGCACCATCATTGACTCGCCCTTGGCCAACTTGGCGCGACCCGTGGCCATCATGTCGGTGAACTTCTTCCACTGAGCGTCAGAGGCATGTTGTTTCCTAAACTTCTTCTCCCCGTCTCCCCAACCACCCGTTGAGATACAGGCTGCGACCCTTTGATCCACGCCAGCGGCATAAACCGCCACTGCAGCACCAAAACTGTGCCCCATGACACCAATTTTTTGTGCGTCCACCATGTCTTGCGTTTGCAAGAAATCAATGGCCGCTTGGGTGTCCTTGACTTGCTCCAGACAAATCACCGAGCCACGCGCCCCTTCTGAATCTCCGCACCCTCTCATATCGAACCTAAGCGTGATGTAGCCCAATGATGAAAATAAATCAAAGGCCGCCTTGGAAATACCTCCGTTTTTGTTGCTCCCAAAACCATGAAGAACCACCACAGCGGCCCTTCTCTCTCCCACTTTCAGATCATCTGGGACATGTAAAACTGCAGCCAAACGATGGTTTTCAGATGAAAAAAAGACTTCCTTGTGCATTCAAAACTCCGTGGGTGTTAAGGGGGTGAGACATAAAAAATAATGAGCTTCATTTTCGCTTAAAAACCGCTTGTAAACTTCCAAGTGGATCAATTTTTTAAACCGGCGACTCAAACCTCTTTAGCCATGCGCATGGGGCCAAAGTAAAAAGAATTCGTTGTCCTCTCGGGTCAAAGAGACTTGTTGTCCAACGGGCAAACAAATTTTGACGGGCACATGGCCAAAAGGCAAATCGGTCAGGACCGGCGTTTTAAGGTGGGCGCGAAGAAAACTCACCACCTTGGAGAAATTAAATCCTTTGTCATGTGCGTTCAATGCATATCGATTGAACTGCCCAAGCACAATGGCTTTTTGATCCTTTAAAACTCCCGACATCAACAGTTGACTGAGCATTCTCTCGATGCGATAGGGGTGCTCAGCGGTGTCTTCCAAAAACAAAATACCGCCCTTGATGTTTGGAAAATAAGGTGTTCCGAGCAAGGCACATAAAACGCTTAAATTCCCACCCCAAAGCATCGCGTCTTTGGCCAAGACCTTTGAGTTGGTCTGTTTCTCAGTGGCGTGTTCTAAAAAGCCACTCAGTGCGTTTTTTTTCATGGCCCAGCCGGCACCCTCAACTTGAGAGCTCAACACATCCTCCAAACACCCCAGCATGATGTCATCGGGTTCATCAAACGCCAAGTCGTCCATCACACTCGGCCCACTCCAAGTCACTTGCCGAGTTCGGCTCAAAACCGCCAACTGAAAAGCCGTGAAATCGCTAAAGCCCAAAAATTTGGTACCTGAGAGAATGGATTTTTTGATTTTTGAATAATTCAAATGGGGCAGCAACCGAGTCAAACCATATCCCCCTCGAGACACCATGGCCACATCGCATCCACTGTCACAAGCTCGCTCAATGGCCAGCAAGCGTGTCTGATCATCTCCAGCAAAGCGCTCAAAGGAACTCAAAGCATGGGGATCAATCTGAACATCATGCCCCAAAGACTTCAACACTGAAATGCCTTTTTTAAAAGCTTTTCTGTCTCTCACGGCACCACTGGGAGAAAAAATATAAATACTGGACATTGACAACTGCTTTTTAGGTATTTTCTAGATCATAATTCGTATATGAAACAACCAGTATCATAACTCGATACTTCATCGAGACATCATTTTCACTCAAACGCAATGTCCAAAACTCTTTATCAAGTGCTCGGACTTGATCCATCTGCTGAGGACGTTGTGGTCCGCGCCGCATTCAAAGCACTTGCACAAAAATACCATCCCGATAAATTAAAGGCAGGCTCTGCGCAAGGAGCCAATTTGATGGTGGATATCAATTTGTCCTACAAAATATTAAGCAACCCCATCACGCGTAAAAGGTACGACCAAGCGCTCAATGAGTCGCTAGGAAAAACTGCCACGCCCACTCACACCTCCTCAAACGCGGCCCAACGCCCTCAATACCATCCCAGTGCCAGACAAGCGAGAACCACTTCACAGACCTCCAGAGACTCCTCAAGCGCTTTTGCTCAGTCCCAAGAGCACGAATATGTCAAGTTGATTCAACGAATCAAAGCAAATTCAGTGGATGAAATCGAGTTGGTCAACCTCTTTGAAAAACTGTTCAAAATACCACTGACCATTCGACATGGTTACTCAAACACCTACCAGTTTGAAGAAAACGCCAAGCGTTACATCCATGATTTTTCTTCTCTCAAAGAAGTGGTCATTCAAAAGTTAAGCTTTGAGATGAACCCCAAGCATTGATGAAGAGAGCCGATCTTTGAAAAAATCATCGGCATTGAACTCCATCAAGATACGAGAACGCTTTCAAGGCACGACGCCAGGAACCTTGAAAATTAACTCGAAACCATATTTTTTTCTTCAACGCCACGTCATGACATCCACGCACCATGGCGCTTTTCATATCGATGGTGATTTCCGATTGCTTGCCCGCTGAGCGGTCTTTGATTCGAGCTCCAATTGTGACTTCGTTGGACAAATGGGTGCCCAGGAATTTTTCAGCTTCAATGCTGTTGACACGCATTGCATACATTTTGGGTTCATTGAACAACACATAAATATGCTTGGCCTATGACTTGAAATTCCATTTCAATGGGCGTTGTTTTGATCACTTTATCGTTCAAAACCGCAACCACACCCTCGATATCGCAATCAACCCAAGTAGGTTTGTGCATGAAGCTTAGGCAGCAAGCACGCAAAGGGGCTACAAAATACAAGACGCGCCTTCAAAAACTCGAGAGTTGATCTCTGTCCGTCTAATTGTCATGTCGGATGTTCATGCCCCCCCCAAAAAAAAACCTGATTGAATCAGGCTTTGGATTTCAAAGAAAAATTCTTAAAGGTGTTTAAGTCTTTCCTTTATTTCATCTTCACTCAGCAGCTCGACTTGCTCAGATCTTTCTAGGGTGATCCATTTGCGTTTGACCATCAAGGAGAGGATCGTGTCTCTCTTTGCACTGTGCTCATCGTCCGTGACAGTTTCGCCAAAAAGAATGACCATGATGGTCTTGCCAACGATGTTCAATAAAATACCGAAAAGTACCAAGCCAAGCAACATGGTAAAGCAAGCTATGATTCTTCCACCGGCCGTCAATGGGAACATGTCTCCATAACCTGTTGTGGTGAGTGTCACCATGCACCACCACATCGCAGTTGGAATAGAGGTGTAAAAACGCTTGTCCTCAGGAATGGGGTTGCCACTCAGGGGGTCCGTTGGCATGAATTTAGCGGCTTCAGGGGGCGAATTCTCAGGCAGTGGGTTTGCTTTGAGCTCCTCGTCCAATGCAGCTTGTCCAGCAGACAACGCCTCAGCCGTATACAAGCCACCTTCAACGTAGTACATCAAGGTGCTGGAAATCATCACCACCGAGAACAAGGCAATGAAGTAGATCTTGAGGTTGGTTAAAATTGGATTCTTGGACTGGCCTTGACTGATGATCTTTTGGACAGCGATTCTGGCCATCTTCAAGACCCGCAGCACCCGAACAACCCTCAAGACTCTAAGCACCTTCGTGCCTTGCAGACTTTGCAGGTTCAAAAATGCGAGGAACGTAGGAAGGATGGAGATCAAGTCCACCAAGCCCCAAAAGCTAAAGAAATACTTGACGCGATCTTTGGCAAAGTACAAATTGCCAATGTAATCAAATGTGAAAAACGTGACCGCTACGATCTCGATCCAATGAAATACAGCCGCATTGTCGGTTGCATAAGGCTCAAGCGTCTCTCCTGCCAGAGACAAGCAAGAAACAAAAATCCAAAAATTGATGATGTTGACCCAAATGTTAAAAGCATCACTGTGGGGGTCGGTAAAGATTTGTTTGACGAGACTGTCTTGCTCGTTGGGTGTCGCGGGTGAGTTCATGGGGACCTTGTGAAATGGATTCAATGACGGTATGAAAAAACACACCCTGAAATTCTCAAAAGACCCTGAGCTGTCCGTCTTTAAAGGGACAAGTCTAAAGCAATTAGCAGCTTTTGGGGTCTTTTAATGCTTTTATGGAAAGCCCAAGCTGAAAATTCAAACATTAAGAATAAATTAGTATTAATATTAGGGTCTTGCCTGAATCAAGATCGAAGCACCCCAAGAAGACCAAGCGATGATCAAGGGCGAGAGAATGGCAAAAACGCAGGTCGAGACCAAGACGGCCGCAGCCGCCGTATCGCCATGTGAAGTCAGGCGCTCTGTGTACAGATAGTTCACCACGGCCACCGGCATCAAAAGTTGCAGCATGATGACTTCGCTCGTGAGCAAGGGAAAATTCGCAAAGTAAATCACAAACGAGCCTCCCAATGCGCCCACAAGCAGTCTGACCAAGCCCAATGTTGAGCCCTCCCTTAAACGAGACTTTTGAAGCGTCGACAACGCGAAGCCCAAACTGATCAGCATCAAAGGCACCGCCAATGAGCCCACCAACTTTGTGCTGCTCAAAATTGGAGTGGGCACTTCAATGCTCAAGAAGCGAACCAACACCGCAGCCAAACCCACCAATACCACGCCGTAGGGGAAGTTTTTGGAGTCGGATGTTTTTTTGTGATTGGCCCAGCCCAAAAAACTCACCCCCAATGTATGCTGCAAAAAAGAAAAGATGGCAAAAAAGGTGACGGCGATGACCATGCCATCGTCTCCATAGGTCATCTGCGCCATGGGCAGGCCCAAATTGCCCGAGTTGGGAAAGGTCGCACAGGGGAGCAAAAATAAAATGGGCAATCGCAATACTTTAAGAAGCAGTGCTGCGATCACGGCCATGACAAACACCGACACCACCGCTGCACCACCCACTTTCAGTAAGAGTGCATTGTCCATGCGCGTGGTGACCAAGGTGTAAAAAACCAAACACGGTGTGGCAAAGGAAATCGCCACGTTGGAGACGAATTCGCTTGGAAATGTCTTGCCCGTCTTGCCCCAGTAAAAACCAATGGCAGCACAAGAAATCACGGGCAAGAGTTGCGCCAATAAAGCGGGATAGGCCGCCCATAAGTTAAAGTCCACCATGTTCAAAGCGTTCAAGTGCAGTTAATCGGCCTTGATGTGATTTTCCAGGGCCACTTCCCGCCACATCGCAATCTCTGTGTTGATTTGACGCGCAAGATCCTCTGGGCTACTGGTTGCAGCAATGACGTTCAGGCCCGCAAATTTCTTCTTGACATCTGCATTGGCCATCACCTTGAGCATTTCCTCGTTGAGGCGTTTGATCACCTCTTTGGGTGTCCCAGCGGGCGCCAATAAACCGGTCCAAAAGGAGACCTTCAGATCGACCCCAAGCTCAGTCATGGTGGGCACATTGGGCAACTCGGCAAGACGCTCGGGCGACGTCACGGCCAGCACCCGTGCACGAGAGGATTGAAGAGCAGGAGACGCGGCCCCCGCGTCCACCAGCGTCATGGTGACATCGTTGCTGAGCAAAGCGGCCACAGAGTCGTTGCTGCCCTTGTAGGGAATATGAGCAAATCGAGTCCCAAACTTTTTGTTGAGCAACTCAGTGACCAATTGAAAGGATGCAGAACTGGCGCTGTAGTTGACCTTTTCTGGGTTCTTTTTGGCAAAAGCGACCAAATCATCCAAAGATTTATGCGCTTGATTGGAGGCGCTCAAGAGCAACAAGGGAAAGGTACAAATCAAAGAAATGGGTGCAAAGTCTTGCACCGAGTAGGGCAACTTGGCGTACAAGGCATGGTTAAAAACCATCGGACCACTTGCCCCCATCAGCAAGGTGTAACCGTCCGCTTTCGCGTGAGACACATAGGCGGCTCCAACAATAGAGCCCACACCCGCACGGTTCTCAACCACCACGGGCTGACCCAATCCAGCACTGAGCTTGTCTGCCACGATGCGGGCGATGACGTCGCTTGACCCTCCCGCAGAAAACCCAACCACAATGGTGATGGGCTTCACGGGGTACTCCAGCGCCTGTGCGCTCATGCCAAGCGCCACACACGTGCTCAAAAACGCTTTGATAAAAAGGGGGTTGAAGGGCTGCATCGTATGAAGTCTATTTTATGCTTGGGACTGAGACGCTCAATTTTAAAAGTTAAAAAGAGGGCAAAGTAAGGACAAGTCAGCCTTTGGGGTGCAATCGTGCTGAGCACAGCGTTAGAATGACAGCCTTAGACATCGGTTCTTGTGGTGAGGATGATACCCCATGGGAATGTCTTACTTTTAAATGTCAACGCCATACCTACTTTGAATTCACCCGTACAAGAAGATCAAAGCATTTTTACCCCGTTTGAGCAACCGGTGTTTCGCATGCTTTGGGGCTGCTGGTTGGTTGCAAACATTTGCATGTGGATGAACGATGTGGCTGGCGCGTGGATGATGACCTCCATGAATGTCACGCCGATATGGGTTGCCTTGGTCCAGTCAGCCGCCACCCTCCCCGTCTTTCTTCTTGGGCTTCCTTGTGGCGCCTTGGCCGATATTTTGGATCGCCGCAAATTCTTGATCTTCACGCAAATTTGGATTGCGCTCATCGCGGTCATTTTGAGCTTGCTGGTGTTTTTTGGAAACTTGTCTCCTGCGATGCTCATTGCCTTGACCTTTTGCAATGGCATTGGCCTGGCCATGAGGTGGCCCGTTTTTTCTTCTGTCGTGCCAGAATTGCTCCCCAAGTCACAGCTGGCATCTGGCTTGGCTTTGAACGCCGTGTCCATGAACACCTCTAGGGTTGTCGGCCCCTTGCTTGCTGGCGCCATCATTGCTTCCATGGGAAGCGCTTGGGTCTACGCGCTCAATGCGGTGATGTCGGTCATCTCCGCCCTCATCATGAGCACTTGGAAGAGAGAGAAAATTGCCAATCCCTTGGGCCGAGAAAAGCTATGGAGCGCCATGCGTGTAGGTGTTCAATTCATCTCGCAATCTGCCCACTTCAAAGGGGTTTTGATGCGCATTGCAATCTTCTTTTTCAGCTCAACCGCTCTCATCGCCCTTTTGCCCTTGGTTGCCAAAAACATGGACGGAGGGGATGCAGGCACCTTTACCCTTGTCTTGGCTTGCATGGGCGTTGGGGCCATTGGGGCAGCCGTGTACATTCCCAAATTGCGAATGATGTATTCGCGAGATCAATTGATCATTCGCGGCAGCATTGTCCAAACCATCGCCATGGTGGTCATTGCATTCAATCACATCCCCCTCATCACCATGGTTTGCATGTGCTTGGCCGGTGCAGCTTGGATTTCAAGCGCCAACACTTTAAGCGTTTCCGCCCAAATGGGCCTTCCCGACTGGGTCCGCGCTCGCGGCATGTCCACCTATCAAATGGCCATCATGGGCGCCTCCGCCTTTGGTGCCGCCCTTTGGGGACAAGTGGCGACTGTGACGTCGGTGCCCATTAGCCTGACTTTGGCCGCTTTGTCGGGTCTTTTAGGCACCCTGCTTGTGAACTATTTGAAACCCGATGAAGGCTTGGAAGACGACCTCACCCCATCTCACGCCTTGATTCCTCCAAGCCATCCCAAACCCCCCGCGGTCGGGCACATCATGATGACGATTGAGTACATCATTGATCCCAAAAGAAGCACGGCTTTTTTAGATCTGATGCAAGAAAGTCGCAGAAGCCGTCTACGCCATGGCGCGCTCAGATGGGAGTTGCTGCACGATGTGACGCGACCAGAGCGGTATGTCGAAGTGGTTGAAGATGGATCTTGGAACGACCACCTCAGAAGGTTTGATCGCATGTCTGAATCGGATGTCACCATCCGGGACCGAAAAATGGCCTTTCACACCTTGGACTCGCCCCCTATTGTGAACCGCTACTTGATGGAAAGCACTGCCAATGCCTGATCCTTTGCCCGCTCTTTGAGCGCTGGCTTGAATCAATCCAAGTTGATGTTGGCCTTCTTGACGATGGGTCCCCACATGGCCAAATCGCTTGAGATTTGCTCAACGAACTGCTCGTGTGTATTGCCCGAGGGCTCAATGCCCAAGGTGGCCAATCGCTCTTTGACCGAGGGCGTGACAAGGACCTTTGACAATTCAGTTTGAATCTTCTCAAGGATGGCTTTGGGCGTGGCCGGAGGCGCAAATAAGCCTATCCAAGTTGAAAGCACAAAGCCCGGCACACCGCCTTCAATGAAAGTGGGCGTGTCGGGCAAGGCCGATAAACGCTTTGCACTGGTGACCCCCAAGGCGTTGAGTTTGCCCGACTTGATGTACTGCTGAACAGTCGCAAGCGTTGTAAAAACCATGGGGATTTGCCCACCCAAAGTGTCTATGGTGGCTTGTCCACCCCCCTTGTACGCAATGTGCTCTAGGAGAACATTGGTTCTCGCCTTAAAGAGCTCCCCGGCCAAATGCGGGGTCGATCCTAAACCAGAACTGCCATAAGGCAAGGGCAGACCTTTTTGCCTGGACAAGTCGATCAACTCTGCGATATTTTTAGCCGGCAAGGAAGGATGGGCTGCCAAAACCATGGCAGAGTCGCCAATTTTTGAAATCGCGCTCAGGTCCTTCAAGACCTGAAAGGGGGGTTTGGAGACCATGTAGGGGTAGGTGATCAAAGTCCCATCGAATCCAAGGAGCAAGGTGTAGCCATCCGCTGGTGCGCCAGAGACAGCCATCACACCAATGACCCCACTCGCGCCAGGACGATTCTCAATGACGATGCTCGTGCCCAATCGCGTGCCCAAGGCTTCGCTGATGGCCCTGACACCAGAATCGGCAAAACCTCCGGGTGAGTAAGGCACGATGATTTTGATGGGTTTGGCTGGGTAGGTTTGGGCATGGATGAGTCCCAAAGACAAGGTCAAAGACCACAAAATAAATTTTAAAATTGCTTTAACCATGTACAGCTCTCCTTGAATGCAAGACATTTTGTTGCCCAACCAGGCAAGGAATGACCCCCTTGACCCACA
>CANJNC010000050.1 GCA_947475685.1 Comamonadaceae bacterium
CAATAAGCGATCGATGGCGGCGGGTTATGCCGGTTTGGACAACGAGCTCTTTTACATGGACAAGACCATGATGGTTTTTGGGGATGCTAAAAAAGTGGTTGAAGACATGGTGAAGGCCATTGAGTAGGCCTTTGGCTCAAACCTTGGCGTTCTTGAGTACCAAGCAGGGGGCGGCATCTGGTTTTAGGTTATTTGGTTATTAAACAAATCTAAAATATTTTGTTGGTTGGGATGATGGACGATTCCTTTTTCAGTGATGAGTGCAGTGACCAATTCTGCAGGCGTCACGTCAAAGGCTGGATTCCTCACATTGACCCCTTCAGCAGCCCAGCGAAGATCTCTAAAGCCGAGGACTTCATCTGGAGCGCGCTCTTCAATTGGAATACCTTGACCATTAGCGATAGAAAGATCTATCGTAGACAAAGGACAGGCGACATAAAAAGGAATGCCATGGCGCTTTGCTAGTACAGCCACCATATAGGTACCAATCTTGTTGGCGACATCGCCATTCGCAGCAACGCGGTCTGTGCCAACCACGACCGCATCAATTTCGCCATGTTGCATTAAATGCCCAGCCATGTTGTCGGTAATGAGGGTGACAGGAATATTTTCTTGCACCATCTCCCATGCTGTAAGTCTTGCGCCTTGAAGAAATGGTCGTGTTTCATCGGCTATGACGGAGATTTTTTTACCAGCTTCAATTGCAGATCGAAAAACGCCCAGTGCTGTTCCATGCCCAGCAGTTGCCAAAGCACCCGCATTGCAATGAGTTAGTACACGGTCTCCGTCTTGAAGGAGCGTGGCGCCCCAAACGCCCATGGTGCGGTTGATGAGGATATCCTCTTTGGAAATTGCTTGGGCCTCTGCCAAAAGAACTTGCGCAATTTGTGAAAGTGGAGCGGAGCTTATGTTTTGCCAACTTACCCGCATCCGCTTTAATGCCCAAAACAAATTCACCGCCGTAGGCCTGCTTTTCTCAAGAACATCAAAGCCAAGTTCCATGGCTTGATTAAAAGCATCGCGTGGGAAAAATTGAGAGGCCAAGGCTTCTAGCGCTACACCATATGCGGCGGCACATCCGATGGCAGGCGCACCTCGCACAACCATGCTTTGAATCCCTTCGGCCACTTCTAGTGCATTCGTGAAAGGAAGGTATTTGAACTCCATTGGCAAAATACGCTGATCGATCATTTCAAGTCGGTTTGCATGCCATCGCAAAGTTTCAATGGTTTGCCGTTGTTTCTCGAGTTGGCTCAACTTAGTCTCCTTCAAACTCACACAATGCAAAAACTTCGTGGCCTTGTCCTTCAAGTAGCTTGCGTCCGCCAAGATCTGGCAAATCGATTACAAAGCCACAGCCGTTAATTTCTCCGCCCATATCCTGAATCAACGAGCAGGCAGCAGAGGCTGTACCGCCTGTAGCGATTAGGTCATCGATCAACAAAATAGACTCTCCCGCAAGAATGGCATCGGTGTGTATTTCTATTCGATCGGTCCCGTATTCCAAATCATAGTTTTTACCAACAGTTTCAAAGGGTAATTTGCCCTTTTTCCGAACAGGAATAAAGCCCAAACCCAGTTCATAGGCAACGACCGATCCCAAAATAAATCCCCTTGCTTCAATGCCAGCTACTTTATCAAAAGGCTTATTGCGGAAATGGTCAGCCAGCATCTTTATGGCGAGTTGAAGGCCTTGGGCATCTTTAAGGAGTGTCGTAATGTCTCGAAACATTACGCCAGACTGGGGGTAATTCGGAACGGTGCGAATGAGAGACTTAATTGTCATGGAGAACTTTAAGTTGAGATAGGTGATGGAGAGTTATGCAGATGTCCATAATTTTTGAACTTTTCTAACACCTCGGACATTTGTTTGGGAGACAAAATATTGGGTTTTCCCAACTGCAAAGATGTCCAATATTGTTCGCACAAGCTTTCAACCTCTACTGCAAGGGCCAAAGCTGTGTGAAGATCTTTTCCCACGGAGATCATTCCATGGTTACCTAAAAGACAAGCCTTGCGGTCTTTCATCGCATCAAGTACAAGGTCGGATAACTCTTGACTACCAAACAAAGCGTAAGCACTGCAACGGATGCTATTGCCCCCTGCTGCAGCGATCATGTAATGGAATGCCGGGATGTCTTGTTGCAAACACGAAAAGGAAGTGGCAAATCTAGAGTGTGTATGAACGACTGCACCGACGTCTGATCTTGCCATTAAGATATCGTGATGGAAACGCCATTCACTAGATGGGCATTGGTCGCCAAGCGGGCCTTTTTCGAAATCCATCAGTACCATTGATTCGTTTGACAACGCATCAACGGGTACGCCAGATGGAGTGACTAACCAAGTTGAGGCGGATATGCGTACAGAAACGTTTCCTGATGTGCCTCTATTTAGACCGTATTCAACCAGTTTTTGCGCAACTATCAACATTTCAGAGCGCAAATTTGACTCATTTGATGTTTTCATGTGTGAGGGTTCAAAATACGGCCAGCGACCGCGTCAAGCTTTTTCACTAGCGCTGGCTCTCTTGATTCTGGTGAAGTAATGATGGCAAATTGAAGGGCGCTCCTGCATGAGCATCGATAGGCCTCATTATCTGAATGAAGCTTAGGGGCAACAGTTTTTACAAGACTTCGTGCGTTTTGCGCATTGGCCACGAGGACTTTCACAATAGAGTCAACCGTTACGGCCTCGTGATGAGGATGCCAACAATCAAAGTCGGTGACCATTGCAACTGACGCATAACAAATTTCGGCCTCCCGAGCCAATTTGGCCTCTGGCATATTGGTCATGCCAATGACATCGCAGTTCCAAGTTCGGTACAAATTTGATTCTGCTAAGCTTGAAAATTGAGGCCCCTCCATCACAAGATAGGTGCCTCCGTCTACGATCGAAATACCTTCATCTTTTCCCGCGCTTAAAAGATGCTTCCCTAGTCGGCTACAAACGGGGTGGGCCATAGAGACATGTGCGACAACGCCGCTTCCAAAAAAGCTTTTTTCCCGGGCAAACGTGCGATCAATAAACTGATCAATGACAACAAATGTTCCGGGGGGAAGACTCTCTTTTAATGACCCAACTGCGCTCACCGATACTAAATCGGTGACCCCTGAGCGTTTCAATGCATCTATATTGGCCCTGAAGTTGATTTCGCTAGGGGGGATTTTGTGGCCTCTTCCATGACGAGGGAGAAATACCATGGAAATACCATCTAGATCGCCAAATAAAAGCTCGTCTGAGGGCTCTCCAAATGGGGAAAGAACTTTCTTCCATTTTTTATTAGTGAGACCATCGATATCATAAACGCCACTTCCACCAATGACTCCCAAAACTTTCGATGCGATAGGTGTGCTCATCAAGGGATCCTAAGGTATAAAAATTAAGCTCAATCTAAAAATGGTCTCCTAATCAAGGGCGATCATCAAAAAAGCGATGGAGCATAAACGGGTTGAGTAAAATGCCAATTGGTCGAATTTTACCAATGGAAAACAAAGCCTGAAGCCTCAAAATCGATAAAAATCTTTTTTTGGCGGCTGAATCATGCGTCAAGCTAGCCAACCCCGACGCCTAAAGTACCACATCGGAACCAAAGCACTGGCAACCATTAAAACGATGGCGTATGGGTAGCCCCAGCTTGCATTGAGCTCGGGCATGAATTGAAAGTTCATGCCGTAAATGCTCGCAATCAAGGTGGGAGGTAAAAGTGCCACGGATGCAACGGAGAAGATTTTGATGATCTTATTTTGATTGATGTTGATAAAACCAACTGTAGCATCCATCAAAAAGTTAATTTTGTCGAATAAAAAAGCCGTGTGATTGTCCAGCGACTCAATGTCTCGCAAAATTTGACGCGCCTCTTCGAATTGATCGACGCTGAGCATTTTGGATCGCATCATGAAGCTCACCGCACGCCGAGTGTCCATGACATTGCGGCGAATTCGACCATTCAAATCCTCTTGTCTTGCAATGGCACCCAAGACTTCTCCGGCCAATGCATCTGTCACGTCTTCTGAGAGAACGAGTTTGCCCGCTTTTTCCAGCTGGTCATAAATGTTTTCCAATGTATCGGCCGAATACTCGGCATCCGCGTCATAGAGTTTAAGCAAGACCTCTTTTGCGTCCTCAATAAGACCAGGCGCTCTTCGGGCCCGTAGTCTTAGAAGCCGAAAAACAGGCACATCCTCATCGTGAATGGAGAACAAGACGCCTTTGCTTTTGAGTTCTTGATTGTGTTGGTTCAAAATGAACGCGACACGAACAGAACGAGGCTCATCTTCGTCAGCGATCAAAAAGTCACTTCGAATGTGCAACTCACCATTGTCCTCTTCGTAAAAGCGTGCAGACTCTTCAATGTCTTCGTCCATGGCATCTTCAGGAATTTGAAGCCCGTAGTACTGTTTGATCCATCGCTTTTCGTCAAGGGTGGGAGACTCCAAATCCACCCAAATGGGGTGAAACTTAGAGAGTTCTTCAAGGGATTCAATTTCCTCTTGAAACAAGCGGCCGTTGGCCAGCGTGAAAATATTGAGCATGGCAAATTACTCGAGATAAAAACCCAAAAGAGTCGATGTGGATAAGGAGGAGGTTTCATCCGCGACGCTTCTAGGGTGCGGGCCTAGCAAAGTGAAGTCTTGCCAGCCCTGTACCATGGGGTCAATGAGATGCAACCTCCTAAGTAGAGGCGGTTTCCAAGAGATAAAACTCCAGAGTTGAACTTAGCGCATTATCGCACCGCACCGCCCAAAAAACCACCCCCATGTGCACCCTTGTTATTTGGATCTAGCCAGGGCCGAGCACCAGAGCCCAAAGTTTTTGTAAAACCTTTGTTCCAAGCGAGGAAAAAAAGTTGTCTCAATGTTGGTATTTTAGGTATTGCAATTGCTCATGAAAGGGCGCATAGTGGAGATGCGGGCTGGGCGGGGTTTGAACCCCAACAGCTCGTTTGGGCAAGACTGATAAGTGAGCTGTGTTAACCAACCCTAAAGCCATAGGAGGCCACATATGAATTTAACGATCAGCGGTCATCATCTAGAGGTAACACCTGCATTGCACAATTATGTGACGCAAAAATTAGAGCGCGTGATCAAGCATTTTGATCAAGTCGTGGATGTCAAGGTGTTGTTGAGTATCGAAAAAAAGAAAGAAAAAGAGCGCAGGCAAGTTGCAGAATGCAATATCCATGTGCCTGGGGGCGACTTATTCGCTCAAAGTGAACACCATGACTTGTACGCTGCGGTCGATGACTTGGTGGACAAACTAGACCGCCAAGTTGGTAAGCACAAGGGGCGGCTTCAAAATCATCAAACTCAAAACAAGCGAAACTTGGCTTACCATTAAGTCGGGTCTGCTTTAAGCCACGGTGCGCATAGGGCGTGGGCGTTTCAAAACGCGCTCACGCTTTTTCAAGCCTCGCCTCAGAATCAAAGGCCAAAGGTCAAAGGCAAGGCCGGCAGGTTTTCATTGGCAGGCAAACAA
This sequence comes from Comamonadaceae bacterium, assembly GCA_947475685.1. Classification (GTDB taxonomy): domain Bacteria; phylum Pseudomonadota; class Gammaproteobacteria; order Burkholderiales; family Burkholderiaceae_C; genus Limnohabitans. The sequence continues at coordinate 5,479 of CANJNC010000050.1, forward strand.
CTTGTCCTTGTCACTCCAAATCCCCATGGCCTGTGAAAAAACAGTTGATCACTGTGGCTGAAAAAAAACAATTGGCCTGAGATCTTCCTTTAAGTTATTCTTCTAAAGATGCATAATGTGACGCCATTATGAATCGACTTCCTAATTTACTCCCGCTCACCCATATTCGGGTGGGATTGGAAATCACCAGTAAAAAACGTGCCTTTGAAGAGGCGGGTTTGTTGTTTGAGGAGTTGCATGGACTCTCTCGCGCAAATGTGGCGGACAGTCTTTTTGCCCGTGAAAGATTGGGCTCTACGGGTTTAGGTCACGCTGTGGCCATTCCGCATGGTCGAATCAAAGGGCTCAAAACCCCCATGTTGGCCGTCTTTTTGCTGCACACCCCCATTGGTTTTGATTCTCCCGACGAGCTGCCTGTGAGGTTGATGTTTTTCCTGCTCGTGCCTGAGGCGTCAACGCAAAGACATTTGGAGATTTTGTCCAATATTGCCAGCTTGCTCAGTCAAAGCGAGATCAGAGCGGGGCTGCTGCTGTCGCAAGACGCACAGGAGTTACACTCCAAAATTGTTCAAGGCAGCCTGAGCCTGTCGAGCTAAAAAACTTCCCGCCACATGTTCTTTGAGGATTCAAGATGAAGCCTACCGTTGTCAGTGCAGTTGAATTGTTCAAGGACTTCAAAGAGAAGTTGAGTTGGCAATGGATTGCAGGCTTGACCGCTTCGGACCGACGCTTTGACGAAGTCATGGTTCGGCAAGCCCGCTCGGGTGCAGATTTGGTGGGGTACTTGAATTACATCCATCCTTACCGCCTGCAGCTCTTGGGCGAGCGGGAAATTAGTTATTTGACCAATGCGACCCAAGAAGATTGCGAGCGGCGAGTTGGACGCATTGTGACCTTAAAGCCGCCCATGTTGGTGTTGGCCGATGGACAACGCGCCCCTGAGCGGTTGGTGGCTTTGTGTGACAACGCCCAAATACCGCTTTTTGTGACCAAGGAGCCTTCGGCCTATGTGATTGATGTCTTGAGGGCTTATTTGTCCAAGCATTTTGCAGACAGAACCACGATGCACGGGGTTTTTATGGATATTTTGGGCTTGGGTGTGGTGATCACGGGGGAGTCGGGACTTGGCAAAAGCGAGCTGGGACTGGAGTTGATCTCTAGGGGAAATGGCTTGGTTGCCGATGATGCGGTCGACTTATTTCGCATCAACCAAAACACCATTGAGGGCAGATGCCCAGAGTTGCTGCAAAACTTGCTGGAAGTGCGAGGCATCGGTTTGTTGGACATTCGGGCCATCTTTGGCGAGACGGCGGTCAGGCGGAAAATGAGACTCAAGCTCATTGTTCACTTGGTCAGACGAGAGACCTTGGAGCGAGACTATGAACGATTGCCCCATGAGCCTTTGACCCAAGACGTATTGGGCATCGCAGTGAGAAAAGTGGTCATTCAAGTGGTGGCAGGTCGAAACATCGCTGTGCTGGTGGAGGCGGCCGTTAGAAATACAATTCTTCAATTGCGAGGCATCAATACCTATGAGGATTTTCTTGTGCGGCATCGAAATGCCATGATACAAAACAATCCCATTTAGGGTCCTGGGCTTTCGCCATGAGCGCCTTTTTTAAGGAGCGCGCTCATCCAAAACTTTCATTGTGAGACGTTGAAAAGAAGATGAAGAAAGCACTTTTAAGTTGCGAGCAACTCGTCAAAAGCTATGGTGCACTGCAAGTGGTCAACGCCTTGTCTTTTGAAATTTACCCTGGTGAGTGTCTTGGATTGATTGGGCCCAACGGCGCAGGCAAGACGACCACGCTCAAAATGTGTTTGGGGCTCATTGAGCCAGATGCGGGGCGCATCTTGGCGTTTGATCAAGAGATGCCCACGCACGCGCTGAGCATCAAGTCGCACATGGGCGTTGTGAGTCAATTTGATACCCTGGACCCGGATTTCACCTGTGCGGAAAATCTGCAAGTCTATGGCCGATATTTTGGTCTCAAGAAGGACTATCTGAGAGACAAAATACCCCAGCTCTTGGAGTTTGCCGCTTTAAGCAACAAAGCCAACGACAGGCCCGGAGCTTTGTCAGGTGGCATGAAGAGGCGCTTGAGCCTGGCCCGGGCTTTGATCAACGATCCAGCGCTTTTGTTGTTGGACGAGCCCACAACGGGCTTGGATCCACAGGCCAGGCATGTGATGTGGGAAAGGTTGCAGGAGTTGGTGCGCGCTGGAAAATCAATTCTTCTGACAACCCATTTCATGGACGAGGCAGAGCGGTTGTGTGATCGATTGATCGTCATCGATCGAGGTGAAAAGATCGCTCAAGGCAGCCCTAAAGCGCTGATCGCAGAGCATTTGGAGCGCATGGTGGTCGAGGTGTATGGTGTGTTTGATAAAGAGCGTGTGTTGACGGAGCTCTCTGCCTTGGCTCAAAGAGTTGAACAAAGTGGAGAGACTTTGTTTTTTTACGCCAATGACCCCTCGGCCCTTAACCTGGCCTTGAGCAAGTCGCCTCAGATACGCAGTTTTCACCGCCCATCCAATTTAGAGGATTTGTTTTTAAAGTTAACGGGACGACAAATCCGAGAGGGGGCATGATGCGTTGGTGGCCAGTCTTTTTGAGAAACATGTTGGTTTGGCGAAAGTTGGCCATTCCAAGTTTGGTGGGCAACATTGCGGAGCCCTTGATGTGGTTGATCGCCTTTGGATACGGCATTGGATCTTTGGTTGGGCAAGTTGAGGTTTTGGGTCAAAAAGTTCCCTACCTGCTGTTTTTGGCAAGTGGATCGATTTGCATGAGTGCCATGAATGCGGCTAGTTTTGAGGCCCTTTATTCCGCTTATTCAAGGATGAGTGTTCAAAAGACGTGGGACGGGATATTGAATGCGCCCATAGGCTTGGCAGATATTTTGTTGGCAGAGATGCTGTGGGCCGCCTTCAAGTCGATATTCAGTGTCACGGCGATCTTGGGCGTGATGGTTTTCTTAGGGGTTTTACTCAGCCCCAAAATTTGGTTGGCCTGGCCCATCCTTTTGCTTGTCGGGATGACGTTCAGCTCTATTGCGCTGATCTTCAATGCCTTGGCCAAAGGCTATGACTTTTTCACATACTACTTTACCTTGTTTCTAACCCCAATGACTTTTATGAGTGGGGTGTTCTTTCCTCGCGAGCAATTGCCCGAGTGGCTGCAAAAGGGCGCAGCCTTTTTGCCTTTGAGCCAGGCCATTGATTTGATCAGGCCTTTGTTTTTAGACCGTTGGCCAGAAAATGCGTTGGAACATGTGTTGTTTCTGGCTCTGACGGCTTTGATTGCATACGTCACGGCCCTTCAATTGACGAAAAACAGATTTCTAAAGGGTTGAGGTGCCGATCAACTTGATTAAAGCTGCTGCGCAGGAGCTCAAACTGGGCCAATTCGTGATGGTGATGGGGTGCTCGGGCTTGTATTTTTGTGTGTCAAAGCTTGAACAACTTCTGCCTGGCTTGCCCGCCGTGTCTGAGCTCATTGGGTGGGCGGATGTGTTTCTTTTTGGGGTCCTGGGTGCAGGTGTTTTGTTGCGACTTGGGCGCTCACCACACAGCCTTGTCAAAGAGTTGAGTCAGCCCGTGGCCTTGTGCGGTGCAGCGGCCATGGCGGTCGCGATGATTTTGCTCTCTAGCGTTTTGCTGGGGCTGGCCAACTCAGGGTTACAGGGATCCGTGGGATTTTTTGACCAAGGTGTGGTGTTTGCAAGTGAGGTGCTTTGGTGCTTGGGCGCCACCATAGAGCTGGTTTTGTCTTTGTGGGTGATGGTGGTGTACGCAAGGCTTCTTTTGAATCAAGACGGCAACTGGGCGCTTGTCATGCCAGTGATGTTCATTCCAGCCGTTGGCAATGTCTTGGTCGTCTTGTCGGGTGTGGCGCTGGGACATGAAACGTGGAGTTGGGCACAGTTTATATTTGGCTTGACCTTATGGCCTGTGGTGTGCGCTCTTCTCGCGCAAAGGCTTAGAGTGATCGGCCCCTTGCCCTTGAGTGCTTTGCCGAGTTGGTGCATTGCCGTGTCGCCACCTTGCGTGGTTGGCTTGGCCCTGGGGGTTTTAAAGGCGCCCCTTGTTTGGGTCTGGGTGTTTTGGGGGACGGGCTTGGGCGTGCTTTGTGCATTGATCCCAGTCCTTTGGCCTGTGCGTCATCAACCGTATACAGCCAGTTTTTGGGCCTTTAGCTTTCCATTGGCCGCTTGGGTCAGTTTGAGCCTGAGTTTGCTGCAAAGCCTGGGCTTTGAATCGAACTCGACAAGGGGACATCAAAGCTTGGTGGCTGGGTTCTTGGTCGCTCTGGGTTTTTCTTTGACGATGGGCGTGGTCGTTTTAATGGGCTACTTAAGCACGAAGACCATTGGAGAGGCGTTGCGGTTTTTACGCAGACCCCGCCATCAAACTTAAATTGCAGTGGATTTGTGCTTGTACGGACACGTGTCTTTGAGGCAATGCGCATAAAGACTAAGGGCATGATCGGCCAGTGTAAAGCCCTTGGACTCGGCGATGCTGCGTTGGCGACTTTCAATTTCCGTGTCGTGAAACTCTTCAACCCGGCCGCAGTCCAGGCACACCAAATGGTCGTGATGCTCACCTTCATCGAGCTCGTAGACGGATTTGCCGCTCTCAAAGTGCGATCTCTTTAAAATACCGGCTTGTTCAAACTGGGTCAATACGCGGTAAACGGTCGCCAAACCGACGTCGATGTTTTCTTGCAGGGCGAGTTTGTAGACGTCCTCGGCGGTCATGTGCCGGCGATCTCCCCGTTGAAACAGGGCCAGTATCTTGAGGCGAGGCAGTGTTGCCTTTAGGCCAGTGGTGTGGAGATCTTTTGGGGTAGGCATGGCCAGGCGCAGTCGATATAAGTGAAGGCTGTCCCAGGAAAAGCCCTGAAATGAAGCCCAGGTGTCGCTACAATGACCCTATCATATCTTCATGCCAAAGTATTTTTATGAAAAGTCACCGCCAATTTCATCCCCAAGACAAACTTTTGGTTTGGTTGAGCGGCTTGAGGCCCGTTTTTGCACTCCATTTGGCGTGGATTTGTGGGTTGAGCGTTGCGGTGAGTTCATGTGCTTGGATTGACCAGCCTTTGGGCTTTGTGGCGCGCTCCATCAACCCCTATCGCTTTGAGCTCATTCAAGGCAACGTGATTACCAAAGAGCAGTTGGAGGTGATCCGACCTGGGATGAGCAAAAATCAGGTCAAAGAGGTGCTCGGTACGCCACTGATCACAAGCCTTTTTCATGAGGAGAGGTGGGATTATGCGTTTACGGTGAGAAGATCTGGCCAAGAAATTCAAAAGAAAAAGCTCGCGGTTTTTTTTGACAAAGAGCAGATGCTTCGATTTGAGTCAGACCCCTTGCCCTCAGAGGCTGAATTCGCAGCCACCATCGATATTCGCAGGCCATCTTTGAACAAAGTGCCCTCCATGAAAGCCACGCCTGAGCAACTTGCGGGCTTTAAATCAGCTAAAACCGTTGAAGAAAACGTGTCTGACCTCTTAGGCCGTGAGCGAGGTGTTGTTCGATCAAACTACCCGCCACTTGAGCCCAATTGATGAGTTGAGCCATAGATTGGTTTTTTGAAAGAGAAAGATGATATGACAAGCAAAACCAAAGTGGGCGTGGTTGGCGCCAGTGGCCGAATGGGTCAAATGTTGATTCAAGCCGTCTCTCAATCTGATCATTGCGAGTTGTCTGGCGCTGTGGATTTGGATGGATCCCCCTTGCTCGGATTTGATGCTGGGCAGTTGCTTGGCATTGCCACGGGCGTGAAAGTCACCAGCGACTTAAGCCAAGGTTTAAAGGGCGCGCAGGTTTTGATTGACTTTACACGGCCACAAGGCACGATGGCGCACTTGAAGTTCTGTCAGGCAAATGGGATTCAAATGGTCATCGGCACCACGGGCTTTAGTGAGGAAGAAAAAGCCCTGATTCACGAGGCCTCCAAGCGGATCGCCATTTTGATGGCGCCCAATATGAGTGTGGGCGTGAATGTCACATTGAAGTTGTTGGCCTTGGCTGCCAAAGCCCTCAACGAGGGATATGACATCGAGGTGATAGAGGCCCACCATCGGCACAAAGTCGATGCGCCATCAGGGACGGCTTTGAAGATGGGGGAAGTTCTAGCCCTGGCGTTGGGCCGAGATTTAAAGACCCATGGTGTTTTTGCTCGCGAAGGGCATACGGGGGAGCGAGACCCGATGAGCATCGGTTTTTCAACCATTCGAGGGGGCGACATTGTGGGGGACCATACCGTTTTATTTGCCGGCACGGGTGAGCGCATAGAGATCACGCACAAGTCCTCCTCAAGAAGCACTTACGCCCAAGGCAGTCTCAGGGCGGTGCGATTTTTGGCCCATCAAAAGACGGGCTTGTTTGATATGTTTGATGTTTTGGGACTCAATTGAAGAGATGACCCGATAAAAGCAATGCAAGAAAAATTCAATCCCACTGAGATCGAAAAGGCGGTTCAATCCGCATGGGCTGACGCGGATGCGTTTAAAGTGTTCGAGGACCCAAATCGCCAGAAATATTATGCCTGCTCCATGTTGCCCTACCCCAGTGGCAAGCTTCACATGGGGCACGTTCGAAATTACACCATCAACGACATGCTCGCTCGACATTTGCGCATGAAGGGCTTCAACGTATTGATGCCCATGGGCTGGGATGCGTTTGGTTTGCCAGCGGAGAATGCAGCGTTAAAGAACAAAGTGTCTCCAGCCAAGTGGACGCATGAAAACATCGACTACATGAAAACGCAGATGAAGTCGATGGGCTTGGCCATCGACTGGTCAAGAGAGATTGCAACTTGTGAGCCCGCATACTATAAATGGAACCAATGGTTGTTTTTAAAAATGCTGGAAAAAGGCATTGCTTACCGCAAAACACAGGTGGTCAATTGGGACCCGGTTGATAAAACTGTTTTGGCCAATGAACAAGTGATGGATGGCCGTGGGTGGAGGACGGGTGCGTTGGTTGAAAAGCGTGAAATACCAGGCTACTACTTAAAAATCACTGACTACGCACAAGAGCTTTTAGAGTTTGTTCAATCGCAAAAGTTGCCTGGTTGGCCCGAGCGCGTGAAACTCATGCAAGAGAATTGGATCGGCAAAAGCGAAGGCGTGCGATTTGCTTTTAAGCATGACATCAAGGGCCAAGATGGGGCGGCCATCGACAAGGGGCGGATGTATGTGTTTACCACCCGTGCAGACACCATCATGGGAGTTACTTTTTGTGCAGTCGCGCCCGAGCATCCCTTGGCCGTTCATGCGGCGGCTCAAAACCCTCCATTGAAAGCCTTTATCGAGGCTTGCCAAAAGGGCGGAACGACTGAGGCGGAAATGGCCGTGAAAGAAAAAGAAGGCATGGACACGGGCTTGAAGGTTCAGCATCCTTTGACAGGAGCGTTGCTAAGCGTTTGGGTGGGCAACTATGTGTTGATGAGTTACGGAGACGGCGCGGTCATGGGAGTGCCTGCCCACGACGAGCGAGATTTCGCGTTTGCATTGAAGTACCGCTTGCCCATCAAACAAGTGGTTCAAGTGCCCAACACCCAGTGCACCTTGGAGAGTTTCAATGACCGTGTGTGGAGCGATGATTACGCCCAAAAAGGCGCAGGTGTGGCGGTGAACTCTGGCGTCTATGACGGCCTAGAGTTTAAGCCGTGTGTACAAAAAGTCGCTCAGGACTTGTCCGCTCAGGGCTTGGGAGAGCTTAAAACCACTTGGAGACTGAGGGATTGGGGCGTGTCTAGGCAGCGCTACTGGGGCACGCCCATCCCCATCATCCATTGCCCTGAGCATGGCGCTGTAGCCGTGCCTGAAAAAGACTTGCCTGTGAAGTTGCCCTTGGATTGCATTCCGGATGGATCGGGCAACCCTTTGAATCACCATGAAAAATTTCATGAAGGTGTCGTCTGTCCAAAGTGTGGCGTTCCATCTCGACGTGAGACGGACACCATGGATACATTTGTCGACTCGTCTTGGTACTACATGCGTTACTGTGACCCCAAAGATGATCAGCACATGGTGAGCAAAGGCGCCCAGTATTGGATGCCAATGGATCAGTACATCGGGGGAATTGAGCACGCTATTTTGCATTTGCTGTATGCCCGCTTTTGGACCAAAGTCATGCGAGACTTGGACTTGCTCCAAATCGATGAGCCTTTTACGAAATTGCTCACTCAAGGCATGGTACTAAACCACATTTATTCGAAAAAAACCCCACAAGGCGGCATGGAGTATTTTTGGCCCCAAGATGTTGAAAACCTCTGCGATGAGACCGGTCGAGTCACCGGTGCGAAGTTGATCAAAGATTTTGGGGAGTATCCTCAAGGCACCGTGGTCAATTATGAGGGTGTGGGGACCATGAGCAAGAGCAAGAACAATGGTGTTGACCCGCAAGCTTTGATCGAGCGCTACGGTGCAGATACGGCTCGCTTGTACACGATGTTCACTGCGCCCCCAGAGGCCACACTTGAATGGAACGACACGGCGGTCGAGGGCAGCTTTCGCTTTTTAAGGCGCTTGTGGCAGTTTGCATTTCAGCACCGCTTGTTGTTCACGCCAAGCGCGATTTCTCTGGCGCTCGACCCAGAAGGCTTAAGCGAACTGGAGTGCACCTCAAGCGCCAAGGCCATGCGCCGAGAGCTCTATCAAGTGCTCCGGCAAGCCAATTTTGATTATGAGCGCATGCAGTACAACACGGTGGTGTCGGCGGTGATGAAAATGCTCAATGTGCTTGAGTCTCAAGACCCCATGAGTTGGCCTGAAAAAGAGCGCGCATTCTTTTGCGAAGCCTTGGGCATTTTGCTTCGCGTATTGAACCCCGTTTGTCCTCATATTTCTGAGGCCATATGGAAAGACTTGGGGTTTGCAGATGCGTTTGGTGTGATGTTGGATGTCAAGTGGCCCTTGGTGCATGAAGCTGCGTTGGTTCAAAATGAAATTGAATTGGTCTTGCAAATCAATGGGAAATTAAGAGGCGCGTTGAAAGTCGCCGCCTCAGCCTCAGAGCAAGAGATCAAAGAGCTGGCTTTGGCACATGAGGCCACGCAAAGGTTGTTGAAAGCCGCCAAGCAGTCTTCTCCAAAGAAGGTCATTGTCGTGCCCAAGCGACTGGTGAATGTGGTGATTTGATGACAAGCTCTCGCAGGTCCGTTCTTCAGCATGCGGCTCGCTTGGGTTTGATGGGGCCATGCTTGATGTTGGTGGGGTGTGGCTTTGAGTTGAGAAAGCCCCCGCAATTTGCCTTCAAGGCACTTTTCTTAAACAACGTTGTCACCCACCCCTTGGGCCTTGAGATGTTGAGTGTTTTCTCCAAGGTTCAAGGTCTTCGTGTTTTGACAGATCCAAGAGACTTGGATCAAGCCGACATGATTTTCGATTTAAATTCTGTCGTGCGAGAAAAGGTCATCATTGGGAGGACCTCCACGGGTGCAATTCGTGAATTTCAGTTGCGAATTAAAATTCTTTTTAAGGTTCGCACGCCTGCTGGTGTTGAGAAAATCCCCGAGGCAGAAATGATCCAGCGCCGAGACATCAGTTTCAATGAAAGTGCGGTGCTTGCCAAAGAGATCGAAGAAGAGCTGTTGTATCAAAATATGCAAACAGATCTGACTTATCAAATCATGCGCCGTTTGTCGGCCATTAAAACGGTGGATTGAAGGCGTTTACTTGGCATCCGAACTTCTCTCTAAACTTATGACCCGTCATGCAACCGATCTGACCCCCCATTTAAAAAGAGGGCTTGCGCCCTTGTATGTGGTGGAGGGCGACGAGAGCTTGTTGGTTCAGGAAATGACCGATGAATTGAGGGCAAAAACACAGGAATTGGGCTACAGCGAGCGACAAGTCTTCACCGTCATGGGCGCGCACTTTGATTGGACAGACGTGTTTGCTGAATTTCAGTCCATGGGGTTGTTTGCAGACAAGCAACTCATTGAACTGAGGATACCCAGTGGCAAGCCAGGCAAGGAGGGGGGGCAAGCGATCGAGAAACTGGTCTCCATGGTGCAAACCTTTCATGAGCCAGGGCAAGGCGCAGTTTTGCCAGACAAAGTTTTGTTGATCACCTTGCCCCGGTTGGACAAGTTGACGAAGTCCAGCGCTTGGCACCAATGTTTGGAGAGTGCGGCGCCCATATTTGTGGTTCAAAACATTGAGAGAGTGGCCCTATCAAACTGGATTGTGCAAAGATTGGCGGCCCAAGATCAAAGGGTGACTGCAGGGGAGCAGGGCGCTCAAACCCTGCAATTTTTTGTGTCCTGCGTGGAAGGCAATTTGTTGGCCGCGCACCAAGAAATACAAAAGCTCGCTTTGCTGTATCCTCCAGGGGAGCTTGGCTTTGAGCAAGTTCAACAAGCGGTATTGAATGTGTCGCGCTTTGATGTGTTTAAGCTCTCAGAGGCGGTTTTATCTGGACAAGCCACGCGAGTGCAACGCATGCTCGATGGATTGCAAGCGGAAGGGGAGTCTGCCGTGTTGGTGCACTTTGCCATCACAGAGGATATTCGACTTTTGTACAAAATCAAATCATCCATGCGCACTGGCAAAGCCCTTCCAATGGTGTTGAAAGAATACCGGGTTTGGGGGGCGAAAGAAAAGCTCTTTGAGCGAGTCATTGGCCACATGCCCTTTCATGTGCTTGAAAAATTGCTTCAAGCTTGTCACCGAGTCGATGGTGTGGTCAAGGGTTTGAGAGCCCCCAATTGGCCAGAAAATCCCTGGATGGCCCTACAACAATTGGCTTTTTTGTGCGCCAAGAGCTGTTCTCTGTCAAAATAGAACGATGAGCACCGATCTGAAATTACAAATGGATGAACTCGGACAGGCAGCCAGGAAGGCCAGTCGAGAGATCGCGCGCGCAAGTGCCGCTCAGAAACGACAGACTTTGTTTGTGTTGGCAAAGCTTTTGCGAGAACAAGAGGCTGAACTTTTGGCGGTCAACCAAATCGATCTGACCAAGGCCCAGGCCAATGGGGTGAGCGGACCGCTTTTCGATCGTTTGAAGTTAAGCCCATCCATCATTCAAACGTGTGCCTTGGGGTGTGAGCAATTGGCTTTGATGCCCGATGTGATTGGAGAGGTCACGGGCTTGCGAGAACAACCCAGTGGCATTCGTGTTGGCCAAATGAGAGTGCCTATAGGGGTGTTTGGCATGATCTATGAAAGCCGTCCCAATGTGACCATTGAGGCCGCCTCATTGTCGATTAAAAGTGGGAATGCGTGTATTTTAAGGGGGGGCTCAGAAGCCATTGAATCCAACAAAGCGTTGGCGTTGCTCGCGCAAAAGGCCTTGACGATGAATGCTTTGCCATCTGCTGTCGTGCAATTGATCCAGACCACCGAGAGAGAAGCGGTGGGGATTTTGATTCGGTCTCCTCAATGGATCGATGTGGTGATTCCTCGAGGAGGTAAGGGTTTGATTGCGCGCATTTCAGAGGAGGCGAGAGTACCGGTGATCAAACATTTGGATGGCAATTGCTGCACCTATGTCGATGATCTTTTGGCGCAAGAGATGTATTTAAAGGTGATCGAGAACGCCAAAACTCAGAAATACAGTCCTTGCAACGCGCTTGAGAGTTTGCTGATCAAAGAGGAGTTGGCTTTCGAATTCTTACCCAAGATTGCAGCACTCTTGTGGTCCCATGGGGTTGAGTTGAGGGTCTGTGAGCAAGCTTGGGGCTTGCTATCTGCTCTTGAGCACGATGACTCTTTGTTGGTCAAAGCCACTGAGCAAGACTGGTATGAAGAGTATTTGGCCCCCATTCTCAGTGTCAAATTGGTCAGGGGCTTGAATGAGGCGATTGAGCACATCAACCACTATTCCAGCCATCACACCGACGCCATCCTCACCCAAAATCACGTTCACGCTCAGAGGTTTTTGAGAGAGGTTGACTCGGCCAGTGTGATGGTCAATACAAGCACACGGTTTGCCGATGGATTTGAATTTGGCCTCGGGGCTGAAATAGGCATTTCAACCGATAAATTCCATGCCAGAGGTCCCGTGGGTGTGGAGGGCTTGACTTCACTTAAATATATTGTGCTGGGTCAAGGGGAAGTTCGAGCTTGAAACATGCGCTTGATGGCGTGGCTGGAGATAAAGAGTCGTGTTCAATGACTGAAAAGCGTGGCAATCCGCACCTCCAAGGGCTTAAAATCAGGGGCTCAGACCTTCGTGTCTAAAAACAAGAGTAAACAAAATGGTCCCCCACCTTATCACCGCATTGACAGGCCCGATCAACGAGCTTGAACAAAGAATTTTGGACTCTATGCCCGCCATTGAGAGATGGTTTCGCTTGGAGTGGATGGAGCATACCCCGCCGTTTTATTCCTCGGTTGACATCAGAAATGCGGGTTTTAAGCTCGCACCTGTTGACACCAATCTGTATCCTGGGGGGTGGAACAATTTAACGCCAGAGATGTTGCCCTTGGCGGTGCAAGCCGCCATGGCCGCGATTGAGAAGATCTGTCCTGAGGCGCGCAACTTGTTGGTGATTCCAGAGAATCACACGAGAAACTCCTTTTATTTGAGCAACGTGGCGCAGTTGCAGAGAATCTTTTACATGGCAGGCCTCAATGTGCGAATTGGATCCATCAATCCAGAGATCAAAGAGACGACGGTGATCGATTTGCCCAACGGTGAAACAGTGACTTTGGAGCCCGTGATCAGAGGTAAATATCGATTGGGTTTGAAAGACTTTGATCCTTGCACGATTTTGCTCAACAACGACCTCAGTGCAGGCATACCCGGCATTTTGGAGGATTTGCATGAGCAGTATTTGTTGCCGCCCTTGCATGCGGGTTGGAGTGTGAGGAGAAAAACGCAGCATTTTGCAAGTTATGAAGAGGTGACAAAACGCTTTGGCAAGTTGCTTGGAATTGACCCTTGGTTGATCAACCCCATGTTTTCGCAGTGCTCAGGTGTTAATTTTGCAGAGGGCTTGGGCTTGGAAGAATTGAAAGGCACCGTAGAGACCTTGCTTTTAAAAATCAGGAAAAAGTACAAAGAATACGGCATTCATGAAAAACCCTTTGTGGTTGTGAAAGCCGACAATGGCACGTATGGCATGGGGATCATGACGGTGAGAGATGCCAAAGATTTAGATGCATTGAACAGAAAAACCAAAAATAAAATGAGTGTGACCAAGGACGGACAGTCCCTCACTGAGGTCATTGTTCAAGAGGGCGTGCTAACCAACGAGAGAATCAATGACGCCGTGGCAGAGCCTGTGGTGTACATGATGGACCGCTATGTGGTGGGTGGGTTTTATCGGGTGCATGCTGAAAGAGGTGTTGATGAAAACTTGAATGCACCCGGCGCCTCCTTTGTTCCCTTGGCCTTTGAGCAAAGTGCTCACACACCGCAGCCTGGCTTGAAGGCTGGTGCGAGTGTACCGAATCGGTTCTATATGTATGGCGTGATCGCGCGCTTAGCGATGCTGGCAGCCAGCTATGAGCTAGAGGAGACGGACCCGAACGCAGAAGTTTATGATTAAAACCAGCATGGCATGAAAATTTTATTTGTTGCCGATCGGCTAGAGACGTTCAAGATTGAAAAAGACACGACCTTTGCGATGATGCGTGAGTGTCACCGCAGGGGCATGGAGGTCTTTGCGTGTGAGGTACAAGATCTCTTTTGGCGCAGTGGGGGTGTCGTTCAAGCAAGGGCCTCTCGATTAAGTCTTCAAAGCCCCGTCAAAGCGCAGTGGTTCACTGTCATAGACACCCAGGATCACGCACTCAAAGACTTTGCTGCTGTTTTGATGCGCAAGGATCCGCCCTTTGATGTGGAGTATTTCTATGCCACCCATCTTTTGGAGCATGCGAGCAAGGAAGGTGCAAAGGTTTTCAATGATCCTGTGGCACTGAGAGATCACCCTGAAAAGCTTGCCATTTTAAATTTCCCACATCTGATCAGTCCAACCCTGGTCACCAAAAATGCGCAACACCTCAAAGCCTTTCATGAAGAGCACCAAGATATCATTTTAAAGCCCTTGGATGGGATGGGTGGCAAAGGGATTTACAGGGTCAAGAGCGACGCATTGAATTTGGGAAGCTTGATTGAAACCCTTAATATGGACGGTCAGCAAACGGTCATGGCCCAGCGCTTTATTGCAGACATCAAACATGGAGACAAGCGGATTTTACTGATTGATGGAAAAGCGGTGCCCTTCAGTTTGGCCAGAATACCGCAGGGCTCGGAAGTAAGAGGCAATTTGGCTGCAGGGGGCTTAGGTGTTGCCCAAGCCTTGACGCCAAGAGATTGGGACATCGCCAATGAGCTTGGCCCCGTTCTCAAAGCGAGGGGGCTTTTCTTGGTGGGCTTGGATGTCATTGGAGAATTGTTGACCGAAATCAATGTCACGAGCCCCACGTGTTTTCAAGAAATTACGGATCAAACGGGCTTTGACGTGGCCTCGGAGTTTATGGATGCGTTGGTGAGAAATGTCCACAGTCGCAATGCTTGAGTGGAGATGATGGCCTTGCGTTTAAGGGGCTGCTGCTCGTACATTGACAATGAAATGCAAATTGTCTCCAAAACAACTTGGGAGTCCCCGGTGTTCTTCGTACTCAAGGACCACCTTTTGACCTAGGCTTTGATTGATTTTTTCTGCCACTTGATCGTCTCTGATGGTAAAGAAGAATTTATCCGATGCGGGTTGCAGATTGGCAATGGATCTGATTTGTTCGCCTTCCCACGTTTTACAAATCCAACCTTTGTAGGAGAGCTTTTGAACAAAACCAACGCTCTCGCCTTGTGAGTAGACGAATTGATAAGCAAATAAAAGGTAAAACAGGGGCAACAAGACGCACAGGCTCAAAAAGACCCAAAAGACTTTAAGGGCTTGGTGTTTGATGTTTTGAAAAAACAAAGCGTTCATGAAAGGATGGACGCTGGCATGGTCATTGAAATCCCTTGGGTTGGAGCAAACAACTCATCCATGGGTTTGAGCTTTGACGAGAGTTCTCCAAGCATGCAATAAAGGTTCGGTGTATCCACTGGGTTGCGCTTTGCCCTTGAAGACCAAGTCCAGTGCGGCTTGATATGCGCTTGAGTGCTCAAGTTTGTCAGCCATTGCCATGTACAAGGGATCGGTTTTATTTTGTGCATCCACGACAGCGGCCATTTTCGCAAATGTCTTTTTGACTTGGTGAGCCGTCACAACGCCATGGTGCAACCAATTGGCGATATGCTGGCTTGAAATTCTCAGGGTCGCTCGGTCCTCCATCAAGCCAACGTTGTGAATATCGGGCACCTTAGAGCAGCCCACACCTTGGTCAACCCACCGAACCACATAGCCCAGGATGCCTTGTGCATTGTTGTTCAATTCCTCTTGAATTTCTTGGGCTGACCAACTGGGATGAGAGACAACAGGCACCGAGAGTAAGTCATTCAAGAGCGTGGCGTGGCTGGGGTGGGTTCGACTCTTTTCGATCTGCTTTTGCACAGACAAGACATCCACTTGGTGGTAGTGCAAGGCGTGCAAAGTTGCAGCAGTTGGGCTTGGAACCCATGCGGTGTTGGCGCCAGCCAGCGGGTGAGCAATTTTTTGTTTGAGCATGTCAGCCATGAGATCGGGCATGGCCCACATGCCTTTGCCAATTTGAGCTTTGCCCCGCAGTCCACAAGACAAGCCCACCAACACGTTATTTTGTTCATAGGCTTGAATCCAGGCGCTGGACTTCATGCTGCCTTTTCTCAGCATGGCTCCTGCGAGCATGGATGTATGCATCTCATCGCCTGTTCGATCTAAAAACCCAGTATTGATGAAGGCAACGCGTGAGGGCGCGTTGGCGATACAGGCTTTTAAATTGACGCTCGTGCGCCTTTCTTCATCCATGATGCCTAGCTTAACGGTGTTTTTCTTGAGTTTGAGTGCTTTTTCGACTTTGGTAAAGAGCAGATCTGCAAAAGCCACCTCTTTGGGGCCATGCATTTTGGGTTTGACAATATAGACAGAGCCCGTTCGTGAGTTGCGAATGCCGGACGTGCCTGCCTTTAAGTCGTGAATGGCAATGGCTGTGGTGACAAAGGCATCTAAAATTCCTTCGGGGATTTCTTTGAGTTCTGCCGTCTTGGGGTCTTTGTAAAGAATGGCTGGATTGGACATCAAGTGCCCCACGTTTCTTAAAAAGAGCAAAGATCTTCCTGGCAAGGTGATCTGAGGGCCTTTAAGGGAGGTGTATGTCCTATCGGGGTTGAGGGTGCGAGTGAAGGAGAGTCCATTTTTAGAAACAGACTCAGACAAGGTTCCTTTTGCAATACCGAGCCAATTTCGGTATGCCAATACCTTGTCCTCGGAGTCAACCGCGGCAACGGAGTCTTCTAAGTCCAAGATGGTGGACAAGGCTGACTCGATCACAAGGTCACTCACGCCAGCGGGATCTTTGGAGCCAATGTCGGTGGACTCGTCAATGATCAAATCCAAGTGCAATCCATTGTGCTCAAACAAGAGACTGCTTGGCTTGGCTCGAGAGCCTTGGTAGCCAAGACACTGCGAGGGTTTTGCAAGCGATGACTGTGCTCCCGATTTGAGGTGAACGCATAAGCGGCCATCTGCAATCTCATATTTCACAGCATCAATATGGGAGCCTTTTTTAAGGGGTGCGACGCGATCAAGCACATACCTTGCGTATTCAATGACTTTGGCTCCGCGTTTAGGGTTGTAGACCTTGGTTTTTTCGCACCCATCAGAGGAGTTGATGGCATCTGTTCCATACAAGGCGTCGTACAAAGAGCCCCATCTGGCATTGGCTGCATTCAAAGCGTACCGAGCATTCAAGATGGGCACCACCAACTGCGGCCCAGCTTGTTGAGAAAGCTCTTTGTCTACATTGGACGTAGAGATCTTGACGTTTTTAGGCACGGGTACCAAGTAGCCAATCTTAAAAAGAAAGTCTTTATAAGCCTTCATATTTTTAATCGGACCTGGATTTTTCAAGTGCCAATTGTCTACATCGTGTTGCAAGCGATCGCGTTCATCAAGTAAAGCTTGATTGATGGGTGCAAGCTCTAAAACAAGTTCACTGAAAGACTTCCAAAATACATCCTGTCCAATATCGGTTCCTGGTAAGACTTCATCTCGCACAAAAGAGAAAAGATCTTGGCTGACTTGAAGATGGTGGGCTTGAATTCGCTGTGGCATGTTGATTCTTGTGTAGAGATAAGAATAAAGGGCATTTAAAAAAGCATTGTAGAGTTTTCAGGTGGTTTCGTGGTGAGAAGCTAGGAACTTATTTTTGAAAAATCACCCAAATCGGTGCGTTGTAAGGCTAAAAATCAAAGGCTTGTGCGTCTAGAATAGAAAAAATAGAGACTAAGACCTAGGAAGAAAGAAAATAAGGTCGTCAAGGGGGTAAAACCTGCATTTGGCCAGCCTGCAGGGCTTGAAAATATGTTCTACACTAATCACCTTGAAATAAAATCTCCAGAATTTATTTTTTTGATAAAACCTTCTTATAAAAGATATAAGGTAAGTGGTACCCATTGATACGCTCGTCTTAGGAAGATGAGCGTTTTTATAAAGTCATAAAATGTCACTGGTTCAATTAGCGTTAAAGCGTTCGTATACTTTCATTGTGATGGCCATCTTGATCGTGTTGGCCACTCCGTTTGCGTTGCTCAACATGGCAACGGATATTTTCCCTGAAATCAATATTCCAGTTGTCAGTGTCATTTGGTCCTACAACGGTCTTTCAGCTCAAGAGATGGGACAAAGGATCGCTGCTTCAAGTGAAAGGGGTTTGTCTACCGTCGTCAATGACATTGAGCATATTGAATCAACGTCTTTGAATGGCATTGCAATCATCAAGATCTTTTTCCAACCCAAAGCCAATATTCAATTGGCGATATCCCAGGTGGTGGCTTCCGTTCAAGCGCAGGTGAGGCAGTTGCCTCCAGGGATCACGCCTCCTTTGGTGATTAAATACTCTGCCTCTAGTATTCCTGTGATACAACTGGCTTTGTCTAGTCCGACTTTATCCGAGTCGTCTTTGTTTGATGCGACGATCAACTCTTTGAGGCCGCAGTTGGTCACCATCCCCGGTGTTGCCATCCCTTTTCCCTATGGCGGAAAAATAAAAGTGGTGTCGGTTGACATCAATAACCGCGAGTTACAAGCCAGGGGCTTGGCACCCTCAGACGTGGTCAATGCCATCAGTCTACAAAACTTGATACTGCCCTCAGGAACGGCCAAGTTGGAAGGCTCTGAGTATGCTGTGTCTCTCAACAGTTCCCCCACCACAATTGCTGGACTCAATGACTTGCCGGTCAGAACCACCAATGGAGCGACAGTATTGATCAAAGATGTGGCCAATGTTCGTGATGGATTTCAGCCGCAAACGAACATCGTTCGCCAAGATGGCTCAAGGGGAGTATTGCTCTCAATTTTGAAAAATGGCGGGGCTTCAACCTTGGATATTGTCGATGGCATTAAAAAAGCCTTGCCCATTGCGGCAGAAAGCATGCCCGCAGACATCAAAGTGAGCCAATTGTTTGACCAGTCCTTGTTTGTGAAGGCCGCTATCAAAGGGGTGGTCAGTGAGGCGGTGATAGCTGCTGCTTTGACGGCAGCAATGGTCTTGTTGTTTCTGGGAAGTTGGAGAAGTACGCTCATCATTGCGATGACAATTCCCTTGTCGATTTTTTCATCGATCCTGGTCCTTTATGCTTTAGGTGAAACACTCAACTTAATGACACTTGGTGGACTTGCGTTGTCGGTTGGTATTTTGGTTGATCAAGCGATTGTGACCATTGAAAACATAGAGCGTCATTTGCACATGGGAAAGCCCTTGTACGATGCAATTGAAGTGGGTGCCGGAGAAATCGGGGTCCCTGCGTTTGTGGCTACTTTGTGTATTTGTATTGTCTTTGTACCCATGTTCTTTCTCTCGGGTGTGGCGAAATTTCTTTTTGTGCCTTTGGCCGAGGCCGTTGTATTTGCAATGCTCGTCTCTTTTTTCTTGTCAAGAAGTTTTGTGCCCACCATGGTCAAATTGTTGATGACTCACCAAGATCATGGCAAATCCAAAGAAAAACAAAAAACGAATGTATTTGAAGGTATTTATATCAAATTTGACAGAAAGTTTGAAGCCTTTAGAAGCGGATACAGAGAAATTTTGGCTGTGGTCTTGCTAAATAGAAAAACGTTTGGGACTTTGTTCTTGGCTTTTTGTGTCATTTCATGCGGCCTATTCCCAATCCTTGGAAGAGACTTCTTTCCAAGCGTGGATTCTGGGCAAGTGCGTCTTCACTTTAGGGCACCCACTGGAACACGAATAGAGGAAACTGCGAAACTGGCCGATGCCATTGAAGAAAAAATAAAACAAATTATCCCTCAAGAAGAACTTGAAACGATCTTGGACAATTTGGGTGTTCCCAATAGTGGCATTAATTTATCCTATAGCAACGGGGGTACTTTTGGCTCCTTGGATGGGGAGATTTTAATTGCATTGAAGGAAACGCATAGGCCCACAAGCACGTTGACGACCATTTTGCGTGAAGAGTTGCCGAAATCATTTCCTGGGGTCGAGTTCTTTTTCCAGCCGGCTGATATCGTGACTCAAATATTGAATTTTGGACTCCCTGCAGCGATTGATGTCCAGCTGACGGGAAATGATTTGATGGGAAACGCAGAGCTGGCGGCCGAAATCACCAAAGAAATCGCCAAAATCCCGGGCGCAGTAGATGCCCATGTTCATCAAAAATTAAATGCCCCAGGGATTGCGCTGGAAATGGACAGATCTCGTTTACAGCAACTGGGGCTGAATGCGCAAAATGTAGGCCAAAATGTATTGATAGCATTGTCTGGAAGCTCTCAGACCTCGCCCGCCTTTTGGTTGAATCCAAAAAATGGGGTCGTCTACAGCATTGTGATACAAAACCCACAATATGCATTTCAATCCATCAATGATTTGCTCAGCATTCCAGTCAGCAGTCAGGTCAACCCAGTTGAGAGCACTCAACTGTTGGGTAATTTAGTGACCACAAGACCTGTGAGACAGTTGCCCATCGTATCAAGATACAACATCTCTCCAGCCATCGATATTTATGTGAATGTACAAGGAACGGATTTAGGAAGTGTCGCAAGCAAGGTGACCAGCATTGTGGACGCCATGAAAAGCAAGTTGCCCAAGGGTTCACAAATTGCGATCAGAGGACAGGTTCAAACCATGCAGTCCTCATTTATAGGCTTGGGTATTGGATTGGTGATGGCCATTGTTTTGGTCTATTTATTGATCGTTGTAAATTTTCAATCTTGGATTGATTCAGCCATCATCATCACAGCCCTTCCGGCCGCTTTGGCTGGGATTGCCTGGATGCTATTTTTAACCGGAACAACGCTGAGTGTGCCTGCGCTCACCGGAGCGATCATGACCATGGGCGTTGCAACAGCCAATAGTATTTTGGTGGTGTCCTTTGCCAAGCAACAAAGAGAAGAAGGCGTCAATCCCTATCAATCTGCCCTAGAGGCAGGCGCAACAAGGATACGCCCAGTATTAATGACAGCGCTTGCCATGATCATAGGAATGATTCCAATGGCCCTGGGGTTGGGAGAGGGCGGTGAGCAAAATGCACCTCTTGGTCGAGCGGTGATAGGAGGGTTGATTTTTGCAACCGTCTCGACCCTGTTTTTTGTGCCC
>CANJNC010000051.1 GCA_947475685.1 Comamonadaceae bacterium
CATCCAAAAGGGTTGTGAAGGCCAAAAAAAAATCACGCAGCAACTGACGGTCTTTGCATTTAGAAATATCAAAAGCTCAGTTGGTTTGCGAAGAGGTGTGTTCTGCCAAGCCAGTATGAAGACAACAAAAGCCGCGCTCATTAGGCGCTCTAGGCCATGGGATGCGACCTTCTTGAGTGCAGAGCGGCGGCGTTGCCTTTCTGTTGGCATGGGGTCAATTTGACAAAATCTCAATTGAGATCAATGATGCCCCTCTTGGCCCTGAATGGTTGGATCACCCGCTAAAAGGTGAGTGGGCAGATCAGAGGCAATGCCATATCGGCGGGCATTTCTTATTGATTGATCAAGTTGAGGCAAATACGATCAATTTTGTACGATCAGGAACACACTCAGAACTCTTTCGTAACTGACTTTCGTGATCAAGGGATTAACTTCTAAGGATTGACTGTTTGTGGTTGAGCAGTCATCTTCAACTCTTTGATGGGCAAGTTGATGAGGGCTGCAAACAATGACAGCACGATATCTGCATACCACATCCATTGATAGTCACCAAATTCAATGATGGCCAAGCCGCCCAAGTAGGCGCCCAAAAAGCCCCCGATTTGATGCGACAAAAGCGTCAATCCAAAGAGCGTGCCCAAGTACCTCACGCCAAAGAGTTTTCCAACCAAGGTGGCTGTCGGTGGGACAGTGGCAAGCCAGGTCAAGCCCAGGCCTGCAGCAAAGAGATAAAAGGTGAGATCGGTTTTGGGGGCCAATACATACACTGCGATCAAGACTGAGCGTGATGCGTACATCAAGGACAACACCACCTTGCTTCTGTACTTGCCCACAAAGGAGCCAGCCATAATGCTGCCCACAATATTGGTCAATCCAATGATGGCCAAAGACCAACTGGCAACCGATGCGGGTAGGCCGCACAGACCCACTTCGGTGGGCAAGTGCGTGATTAAAAACGCAATGTGAAACCCACAAGTAAAAAACCCCATGTGCAGAAAAATGTAGCTCGGGTCTTTCAACGCGTCCTTGACGGCTTGAGCCAAGCCCAGATCCTTTTGTGCATGGACTTGATCTTGTGCTTGGATGCCCGTGAGTTTGTTGGCCAAGGGAATGGCCATGAGGGTGATCAAGGCCAATGACCACATGGCGCCCATCCAACCCAGGGCTTGGATCAGTTTTTGGGTAATGGGTGCAAAAACAAACTGCCCCAAAGAACCGCCCGCATTGATAAAGCCAGAAACGCTGCCTCGTGTTTGAGCTGGAATTCTTTGCGAGGCCACGCCAATCAAGACAGAAAAGCTGCAAGAGCCTGAGCCCATGGCTGCCATCAACCCAATGGAGATCATGAGGCCAAATCCTGTGTCCATGAGGGGTGTCAAAGCGCTACCCGCTGCCAAAATCAACAAGCCCCCAATCAACACGGGTCTTGGGCCATAGCGGTCAGCCAATGCGCCTGAGATGGGTTGCACCGCACCCCAGACAAATTGTCCAATGGCCATGGCCAAAGAAATCGTTGCGATGCCTAGACCCGTACTGGTGTTCAAGGGCCCTAAGAAGAGCCCCAAAGTTTGCCTGCTGCCCATGGTGATCATCATGATCGTGCCACACAAAAGGGTCACCCCCAAAACGCCTGGATGTTGAAAAGCTTTGAACATGGGGTGGGCTCCGAAAACAATGAAGACAAGAAGGCGCGCTCGATCAACCGCGACCGACAAATGGCATGTTGGTGGCCATGATGGTGGTAAAGAGCACATTTGCAGACAAGGGCAAGTGTGCCATGTTCATCACGGTGTCCACCACGCTTTGCATGTCCATCCGGGCCTCGGGCTTGATGCTCCCGTCGGCTTGTAGGATGCCTTGTGCCATGGCCTGTGTCATGTCGCTTGCGACGTTGCCGATGTCAATTTGACCCACTGCAATTTGAAAGGCGCGACCATCCAAGTTGGCCGCTTTGGTAAGCCCCGTGATGGCGTGCTTGGTGGTCGTGTAAGCGATGGAGGCCGGTCTGGGTGCATGGGCTGAAATCGAGCCGTTGTTGATGATGCGCCCACCGATGGGGGATTGGCGCTTCATCAACGCAAACGCGCCAGACAGACAATAAAAAGCGCCGTTGATATTGACCTCCACGGCCGCTCTCCAGGCCTCTCCACTCACCTCATTGGGCAAAAGGCCAGTTGGGAAAATTCCCGCATTGTTAAAAAGCAAATCAAGTCTTCCCCAGTGAGACTCAAGGGCTGCAAAGGCGCTTTTGACATCTGGCTCTTTGGAGACATCGGCTTGCAGGATCAATGCATGGGAGGGGTCCAAGGCATGCGCTTTGAGCCAAGGGGCAAAGCCCTCAGTTCGGCGGGCCAAGAGGGCCACATGCCAGCCTTTTTCAAGCAGCGCCAAGGCACAAGCTTGACCAATTCCGGAGCTGGCTCCAGTCACAAGAGCGTATTGAGGTTTCATAAGGCATTCGATCAAGAATATTTTTTTGATGGGTTTAAAAATCCACTGAACCAAGCCATTATCCTTTGAAATGAAAGCCAAGCCCCAAGTTGGCTGATTTTTGAGTGGACAATACACGCCAAACCAATGAATTCAATTTCTATAAAGAAGGGCTTTGCATGAGTGAGATGTTTATTAAAACCATTCTGTATACCGATGAGCGCGGTCTGGCACAGTTTAAAACCGAGGAGGTGCCACTGAGTGAAGGCAAGCCTGAGGCCAAGCTTTCAAGTCTGAGACCCAGTTCGGGCTACCAGTTGAGAAAAAGCCCAGTGGGTTTTAAAAGCCAGTTTCACTGCACCGGTGCGCCACAATGGGTTTTTATCTTGAGTGGTGAGATGCACATTGGTTTGCAGTCAGGAATGGGCAAGAACTTCAAAGCGGGCGAGCATTTTTTCTCTGCAGACACGCTGCCTGATGGGGCTGTGTTTGATGCGAAGGTTCACGGCCACTGGAGTTGCCAAGTGGGCTTAGAGCCCTTGGTGACGTTGTTCCTAAGAGATGCGTAAAAGGACCCGATTGGCTTGATGCAAAAAGGGCCTCATCTGCTCTTACTTGATCAAGGCTGCGCCCACCTTGGCAATCACCTCATCTTGGGAGCCCGTGCCGCCTGAGCAACCGATGGCGCCAATGAGTTTGCCACCCTCTATCAAGGGAATGCCGCCCCGAGAGGCAATCACATCGTCAAGCGTGCCCAAGTAGGGATTGTTCACAATGCCCAATTCAAACAGCTTGGTCTCGCGTCTATATTTGGCCGCAGTACGCGCTTTGTGGATGGCAATGTCAATGGAGGCGATTTGTGCATTGTCCATGCGCTTCATGGCCACCATTTGGCCATAAGGGTCAGCAATTGAACAAATCAGTTTCCAATCACGCTTTTGAGCCTCAGCAAGGGCCGTGTTTAAGAGTTGATCGGCTTTTTCCAATTTAATGGGTGTGCCAAAGGGAAAATCAAAGGGCATTTTGTCGGGGATGATGTCTGCGGGGTTGGCTGGGGCTTGTGCGCTTGCCAGTTGAGTGCCCAAGGCAAGTAGGCAAGTGGCGGTGAAGAAGCTCCATTTTAGAAAAAGTTGTTTCATGTCTTTGTGTCTCCATTTGAATTGTAAAAAAAACGATACCTTATGCAATATCTTCCCAAGCATGGGCTTGTGCATTTGGGACTTACCCTCGTTCTCTGAAGAAAACGCTCACAAAAGCCTCTTCACGCCCTAGGTGTTCATGGGGTCGAGATAAAATGGATGTCTTGTGACCGAAGTGCACCAAAGGGTGAGCACGAGTTTAAGCAAGACCTTGATGGGTCAAACCTATGAGCGAGATGCGCCTGATTCCCAGAGCGCATTGAATTTTTTTAAACCTACAAGATGATACAAATGCCCGATTTAAACGCTTTAAGCCCTGGTCTAGAGAAAACCGCTTTCAGACAGTCCCAGTGCTTGCCTATTTCTTTGCTCTTTAAGGCTTCTGAAGCGCTCTGTCAGAAAGGGTTTGCCCATGCCTTGATGGCAGCTGTCGTGCCCTTTTTGTGGACAACAGAGCTCCATGCGCAAAGCTACCCCTCTAAACCCATCTCCATCGTGGTGCCTTTTCCCCCGGGAGGTCCCACCGACTCCAGTGCTCGGTTGATGGCGAGATTTTTAACGGCGCACTTCAAGCAGTCTGTGGTGATCGAGAACAAGCCAGGCGCTGGTGGCACATCGGGCAGCACATTGGTTGCAAAATCTCTCCCCGACGGGTACACCTTGCTTTGGGGCAGCACGAGCAGTTTGGGCGTTGCACCTGCCCTGTACCCCAAGCTCAATTATCAACCGCTCATCTCCTTTGCACCTTTGGCCATGGTTGCTCGCTCACCCGTCATCTTGGCGTCTCGTGCAAGTTTAAAAGCCAACAGCTTAAAGGAATTCATTGCCCTGTCGAAAGAGCAAAATTTGACCTATGGCTCTGCTGGAAACGGATCCTTGAATCACCTGGTTGGTGAGTGGCTCAAGAGTGAGGGGCGCTTTGACATGTTGCACGTCCCGTACAAGGGCGGCACCCCCGCGTTGAACGATTTGCTAGGTGGTCAGGTGGACATGACCATGGAGACGATCCCCTCTGTGATGCCTTTTGTGAAATCTGATCGACTTAAAATTCTAGCCACGGGTGGCAAAACCCGTGCCTCCCAATTGCCTCAAGTGCCCACGGTCAGAGAGGTGATTGGTGGCGACTACGAGGCTTACTCTTGGGTGGGTCTGGTGGCCCCCATTCAAACCCCGCCGGAGGTGTTGAAGATTCTCTCAAGCGCCATTGTGGCTTCTGAGAACGACGCTGCCTTTCAAGCCGAGATGGCGCAAACCGGGCTTGATCCGGTGAAGAGTTCGCCCGAGCGCTTCAGAGTCGATATTGAAAATGAACTTAAAAAATGGACCAAACTCATCAAGGACTTCAAGCCTGAGGTGGATTGATGTTTCAATCCTGTCTCCTGTCTTGTTAGCGCCCTCAATTGCAGTAGACTGCTTGTGTTTGTTTTTTAATTGTTGAACCTCTTTGAAGAAGTACCATGTTTGAGCTCAATGTGACACATGATCCAAAGCGGCGCTCTTGGCTGGCGTCTGCCAATGCGCCAGATACGCCGTTTCCCATTCAAAATTTACCCTTGGGCACTTTTTCACGGGATGGCGTCTCGCATGTAGGTGTTGCCATTGGAGAGCAGGTGTTTGATCTCACCGCGTCCCAATACTTTAACTTGTTCACGGGAGATGCACTGAGCGCCCTGCAGGCGTTGAGCTCAGGGAGCTTGAATGCCTTGATGGCCATGCCTGAGTCTTTTAGCAGTGCGTTAAGAAAACAGTTGAGTGAGCACTTGGTGGTGGGCTCTGGCTCGCAGACGATGATTTCGGCTTTGTCGAGTTCCTTGTTGCTCGAGCGCGCTGCACTTAAGATGAGTGTGCCTGCGCTCATTGGTGACTACACCGACTTCTTGACCTCTGAGTACCACACCGAGAGGCACGGGCGTTTTAAGGGCTTGAAAGAGCCTTTGCCTGCGGCCTTTAAGTCTTTGCCAATTGCTTATCACTCAAGAGCATCCTCGATTCGCGTGAGTGACACGCCGGTGGTGAGGCCTCGAGGACAGTACAAGGATGCCAGTGGTGCGATCAAATTTGGCCCTGCACCCATGATGGATTTTGAGCTGGAACTGGCTGCCTTTGTGGGTCAATCCAATGCATTGTCCAAGCCCATTGCCCTCAAAGACACCTCCGCGCATTTGTTTGGCTACTGTTTGCTCAATGATTGGTCGGCCAAGAGCGTGCAATGGTGGGAGCAAGTCTTGGGTCCCTTTTTAGGCAAAAGTTTCATGTCCTCGATCTCTGCATGGGTCGTGACCAGTGAAGCTTTGAGGCCCTTTAGATCCAAGCCTCAAGCCAAAGCGGCCAAGGACCCTGCATTGTTGCCTTATTTGAACGATCCCTTGGACCGAGAGTTTGGTGGTTTGGACATTGAGGTTGAGGCCTTCATTCGTTCCGAGCAACAAAGGGCAAGCCAGTTGGCCGCTCAGCGCATCACCCGTTCACACTTGAAGCATTTGTATTGGACCTTTGGTCAAATGTTGGCCCATCACAGCAGCAATGGGTGCAATATGAACCCAGGAGACTTGATTGGAAGCGGCACCATTTCTGGGCCGACAGATGAGTCTCGTGCATGCATCACAGAGATCACAGAGGCCGGTAAAAAGCCCCTGAAGTTGAGCTCAGGTGAGAGCAGAACTGCACTGGAGGACGGAGACGAAATCACGCTCAGTGCCTGGGCCAAGAAAGAGGGGCATGTCTCCATTGGGTTTGGCCAATGTGTGGGCACCATTCTTTCAGCCCAAGGCGGCGCAGAGTTGGACGTCTAAGCCCTTGTCTTTTTAATTTACTGATCCATTTATTCAATGCGTTTTAGAACTTTTCGCCTTGCTTTGTCTTCTTTTTTCTTGTGTCAGTGCATGGTGAGCGGTGCACAGGCACAGGTCTCCAAAGACGCCTACCCCAGTCATGCCGTGAAGATTGTTGTCCCCTCTCAGCCTGGGGGAGGCACGGACATTGTGGGGCGTTTATTGGCGCAGCATTTGAGCGTGGATTTGGGGCAGTCGTTCTTTGTGGAGAACAAGGCGGGCGCTGGAAATATGATTGGCATCAATGCAGTGGCAAAATCGAGCGCAGACGGCTACACCTTGCTTTTTGTACCCAGCACATTGGTGCTCAATACGGTGCTTTATAAAAACATCAGCTTTGACCCGATCAAGGATTTTTCACCCATATCTGTGGCCGCAACGGTGCCCAATATTTTGATCGTCAACATGGGTGTACCTGTTGCAAGCCTCAATGATTATTTGAACTTGGCCAAACAAAAAAACTCCAATTTAAGCTATGGTAGCGCTGGGATTGGCACGTCCCCGCACATGTCCATGGAGTTGCTCAAATCCATGGCGAATATTCAAATTCAACACATTCCCTATAAGGGGACTTCCCCTGCGGTCTCCGATTTGTTGGCGGGCCAAGTCTCAGGCGTATTTACGAATGCGTTAGAGGCCATGCCCTTGATCGTCTCGGGTAAAGTTCGCGCATTGGCCGTTTCTGGCCAAAGGCGCATAGACAGTTTGCCCCAAGTGCCCACAGTGCAAGAGGCAGGTGTGGCAAACTATCTCTCCATTCAATGGTATGGTTTGTTGGCCCCTGCGGGAACACCTGCCCCGATCATTGACAGGCTGCATCACAGTGTGGTCAAAGGGCTTAAGAGCAAAACGATCAAAGATAAATTGGTCTCTGATGGGGCGGAGGCTGTTGGCAACACGCCTCAAGAATTTGCCCAGTTGATCAAAAGTGAGATGGAGAAATGGAGCAAAGTTGCAAAAGCTGCAGGCATTGAGCCTGAGTAGTTTCAAGATGAGTGTTTTCGAAATGCTTTGACTGTCGTACAGCAGGTGTAATCAATGTAAGTAAGCTAGGGTAAGTAACGTAATGAAGTAGGGGCAAGTAAGGTAAGTAAGCTAGGGTAAGTAACGTAATGAAAGTAGGTGTAAGTAAGCTAGGGTAAGTAACGTAATGAAGTAGGGGCAAGTAAGGTAAGTAACGCAATGAAGTAGGTGTAAGTAAGCAAAGGTAAGTAACGTAATGAAAGTAGGTGTAAGTACGCGAAGGTAAGTAACGTAATGAAGTAGGGGCAAGTAAGGTAAGTAAGCGAAGGTAAGTAAGCGAAGGTAAGTAAGCGAAGGTAAGTAAAGTCATGAGCTCTTAATCACCTTGATTTTTGAGTCCCTGAGCACGAGCGCTCATCTTGGGAGACAAGACATGCAAACGCGTCGGTATTTTTTAAATGCTCTTCAATGCGCAGGTGCATTGGCAGTCGGTACAAGTTGCTTGCCTGAAGCGACTGCTCAAAACAGTTCCATCTCAAAATTAGCTAAATTGGTGGTCGGCTTTCCTCCTGGAGGCGCAACCGATTTGCTCGCCCGCGCTTTGGCTGAAAAAATGAAATCCCATTACCCCTCGGGCTTGGTGGTCGAGTCCAAGGTGGGTGCTGCAAGTCGCTTGGCGCTTGAGCATGTCAAGGCGAGTGCAGCCGATGGACTCACCATGCTCTTTACAGTGGATTTTGCATTGACCATTTATCCACATAGTTTTAAAAATCTGTCTTACGATCCGATTGAAGACTTCAGCCCTGTGGCGATGTGCGCCAAGTCGGCTTTGGTCTTGTGCCTGGGCCCCAAAGTGCCCGAAAGGGTTAAAACCGTGACAGAGTTTTTAGCCTGGTGCAAAGCGAACCCTGAAGATGCTGCATTTGCGTCCACCTCTGCGGGCGCATCTCCGCATTTTGCAGGACTGATGTTCTCCAAAGCGACTCAAACGCCATTGCTGCATGTGCCTTACAAAGGGGGCGCACCTGCTTTGCAAGACTTGATGGGGGGACAAATTGCATGCAGCTTCAATCCAGTGGGAGAAGTGATCCCGCAACTCAAATCTGGGCGGCTTCGTCCCTTGGCTGTGACTGCGCGAGTGCGTAGTCGCTTTCTGCCGCAAACGCCCAGCTTATTCGAGTTGGGTTACAAGGATCTGGTTATTGAGAGTTGGTTGGGTGTCTTGTGCCCTAAACATACACCGGCCCACATCATTGAGAAAACCTCTGAATGGATCAATGAAGCCTTGAGCAATGAGGCGATGAAGGAGTCCTTTGACAAAATGGGCATGCTCCAAGCTTTGAGCACACCACAACAATTCTCTCAGCAGATCAAGGCGGATTTGGAGATGTGGAGACCCATCATCAAGTCATCCGGTTTTACTGCAGAAGAGAGTTGAAAGCGCTTATTCTTTGAAGTGTTGATTTCGCCGGGAGGGGGCTTACATTTTCTTGAAATCAATGTCTTTTAACAATTTACCCCAACGCGCAAAGTCACTGTTGATGGTATCTGCAAAGAATTGAGGTGGCTCTGTATGAGTATCTAGCCCTAGTTTTTTCATGCGCTCGATCACATCGGTTTGCGCCATGGCGGTGTTGAATTCTTTGTTCAATAAAGTGATCGCCTCAGTGGGCGTGCCCGCTGGTGCGATCATCCCAAACCATCCCCCAGAGGTATAACCCGGTACGGTCTCCGAAATGGTGGGTACGTTGGGGTGATCGCTCAAGCGTTGCGAGCGGGCGATGGCAATGAGTTTGAGTTTGCCCGCATCGGTCAAGGGCTGTGAGGCGATGTAAGAAGACAGTGTGGCATCGACTTGTCCGCTGAACATGCCATTGAACACCTCTGGCATGCTCTTGAATGGAACATGCAAGTATTTGATGGCCGACTGCAAGCTGAATTGTTCGGTGGCCATGTGAAGGAAGGCCCCTTCACCATTGGTGCCAAACGTGACTTTGCCAGGATTTTTTTTCGCGTAGGCAATGAACTCCTCTGTCGTCTTGGCTGGAAAGGTGGGACTCACGACCAAGGCTAAAAAATTCGAGGCCAACAAGGCAATGGGTACAAAGTCTTTTTTGGTGTCGTACATCACCTTTTGATAGGCCAAAGGCACGATGACCATGTTGCCCCCTTGACCGCACCCGATGGTGTAGCCATCAGCAGGAGACTGCTTGATCAAACTCAAACCCAGTTGCCCAGAGGAGCCCGGACGGTTATCAATCACAATGGGTTGGCCCAGTTTCTCAGAGACCTTGGGCCCAAGTATGCGCACCAAGGTGTCACAACTGTCACCTGGGCCTGCTGGAATGATGACTTTGATGGGCTTGTTGGGGTAGCTCTGAGCTTGCACTTGAAGCGACTGGCTGCCCATGATCAGCCCAAGAAAAAAACCAATCGCAAGCGTCTTGGCCTCAAATGGATGCGTCTTGTTCATCGTCAGGGTCTCCCTTTGTGTGATAAGTTGGATGTCTTCGCTTGGCGTTCGAGGTGTTGCCTGCTTTAGCGATGGGCCTCAATGGCTTGAATGAAGTCGCTGATTCGCGTGGCCATTGCAGCTTCGTGGTCTGCCCATGCAGAAAACGGCAACACATCCACATCTTGGTCATCGATGGGCAACTTAAAAAGGATGCTTCCAGGAATCAACCCAGCAGTGGCGATGCCGCCCGAAGAGTCGTGCGTTTTGTCGTTGCCGGGGATGACCAGCGTTGGCACCTTGATGGCTCGCAATTGCTCTTCAGGCATGCCAAGTACAGGTGCAATGGGGCCGGATTTGAATATGCTTAACCAATGCTCCATGGTGGCAATGTAATCTTTGGGGTCCATGGCCATCAGGCGCTTTAAGTTGTCTGGGTTGGCTGTGATTCTCTCTTGGTATTGTTCTGTTGCGCAAACCGCAGCCATCCCACCCGCTTGTGCGGCCTTGATGAATTGACCATAGTAGGTGTTGGGCAAGCGACCCGCTGCAAAAGCGCCACCCGTGATTCGCATCAAGACCAAACCCTTCACGATCTGAGGGTGGCGGTTGTAAACGAGCATCGACAACCTGGCTCCTGAAGAGGTGCCGCCAATGTACGCGGGCGAGGCATTCAAGGACTGTAGCAGCAAGGCCAGATCATCTGCCCAAATTTCCTCTTCTCCATCTTTGCCCGCGATCAGGACATCGGAGGCGCCCGTGTTTCTTCTGTCGTGCAAAAGAACTTGAAACCCTTTGTCCGCAATTTTTTGCGCAAATGCATTGAACTCTGTGAAGCCTCGACGCCCACCGGTGATCAATGTCAGCCAAGGTCCTTTATTTCCCACGACTTTGTAATTGATATTGACGTCTCTGATTTTGATGATAGGCACTGAAAACTCCCTGTGGAATAAAAAATAAAAAAATAAAAGAATGTTCTTGCCGCCAAGGATTCAAACGCGTTCAAGTTGCAACCCATGGCAGTGCTCAAGCCCCTTGGCGCTGGGCTCACTTCTTGACGCCCGCCATGCTTTGAGTGGCGTTAAACACGGCTTACTGAACCCCGCCTGGAATGGTGGCAGCAATGGCTCTGAGTTTTTCGGTTTCTTGTCGGATGTCGGCCACGAGTTCTTCGGGCGAACTGCCAATCAAATTCAAACCCATGTTGTTGAGCTTGACCTGAACTTGTGCATCAGCGACTGCAATTTTAACGGCCGCATTGAGTTTCATTTGAATGTCTTTAGGTAAACCCTTGGGGCCAAAGAGGCCAATCCAATAGGTCAAGTCATAACCGGGCAGTCCCGCTTCGGCAAGGGTGGGCATTTGTGGATAGCGGGGATCGCGTTTGGCACTGGTGGTGCCGATGAGTCTGACTTTGCCAGCGTCTACAAAGGGCTTGGCTCCTCCATCAAAGATCACCTGGCAGGTGCCGGCAATCACGTCTTGCATGCCTGGGCCAGAGCCCTTGTAGGGAATATGGACCATGTCGACATTGGCCATCGATTTAAACAACTCGCCTGCGAAATGCAATCCACTGCCCACGCCAGAGGTAGCGTAATTGAGTTTGCCAGGATTCTTTTTGACATGCTCAATGAAGTCGGGCAGGGTTTTACCAGGCACACTTGGGTTGACAACCATCAAAAGCCCATAAGTCCCAATCAAAGAGATGGGTGTAAAGTCTTTGATAGGATCATAGGATAGATTTTTTTCGGTGACCGCCATATAGGTGTGGGTGCCATTGGTGGTCATGAGCAGGTCGTGTCCGTCAGGAGGAAGCTTGGTGATGGCCTCGGCGCCAATTCGACCCCCCCCGCCAGCTTTGGCCTCTAAGATCAAGGGCTGCCCCAAAGTTTTACCCATATTTTCTGCCAATATGCGGCTGATTTGGTCGGAGTAGCCTCCGGCCGCATAAGGCACAATGACTCGGATTGGTCGTGTGGGGTAGTTTTGAGCCCAAGAGCAATTGAGCACTCCCAAGCAAGGTGCAAGCGCAATCAAGTATAAGCCCAACCGAATCAAGCGGGCAGGCCTGAGGTTGATCAAAGATCCAAAGGATGCAAACGTTTGAAGAGACATGACAGCGATGGTAAGGGTTTTTTTTAAAAACGATTTGAAAGCCTGAGCTTCAAAGGACAAGTCAAAGCTTACTTGACTCTCTAGAGCCTAGAGTTTCTATCTTTGACTAATGTGTCACAAGCGGTGGTCTAAGCGTTAAAGGGTTTTTCCTGATACGCTTTATATCGTAGAATATTCCTAAAAGTCTATGCACAGAACCATTCGAAATGATTTTGAGCAGGGCTTGGATGATGTCCCACTTTTTTTGAAGGTCAAATGTTATGCGTCTTGGTTATTTCACCATGCCTCTTCACCCCTTGGATAGGAATCTAACGCAGACCCTCCAAGAAGACAGGCAAACCATTATTTATGCCGATCAATTGGGTTTTTACGATGCCTTTGTTGGCGAGCACTTGACCGATAAAGCCGAAAATGTGACCAACAGCCTGATCTTTTTGGCAACCTTGATCGCCGAGACCCAAAACATCATCTTGGGCTCTGGCACCTCCAATTTGT
Source organism: Comamonadaceae bacterium (assembly GCA_947475685.1). GTDB lineage: Bacteria > Pseudomonadota > Gammaproteobacteria > Burkholderiales > Burkholderiaceae_C > Limnohabitans. The sequence goes on from CANJNC010000051.1 coordinate 12,426, forward strand.
CGCATTCTCATCCGACATTGATTGCTTCGCAAGCCGCCATGTTTGATCATTTGGCCAAGGGACGGTTTATTTTTGGCATCAGTCCAGGCGCCTTGTCCTCAGATGCAGAGGCGTTGGGAATTTTGGATCAAGACCGAACCAAGATGTTTGCCGAAGCCATTGATGTGATATTGGCCATTTGGGAGCGTGAGCCGCCCTACAACATTGATTTTGAAAACAACCGCTTTAAGGTCTCTACCCAAAGCACCATGGTTGCTGAAATTGGGCGTGGCATTTTGATGAAGCCCTACCAAAGTCCCCGCCCAGAGATTGTTGGAACCGTGGTCGCTCCTTTCTCCAAAGGCGTGATCGCCATGGGACAAAGAGATTTTCATCCCATGTCGGCCAATTTCCTTTTGTCCCATTGGCTGCCAAGTCATTGGAGCCACTACCAGGAGGGCAAAGCCAAAGTTGGGTCTGTGGCGCAGTCCCATGAGTGGCGTGTGGCCAGGACCATTTTTGTAAGCGACGACTCCTCTACTGCAAAAGCCTATGGTGCAGACGATGCCAACAGTCCCTACCGATACTACTACCGTCAAATGCTTACCAAAATGAAGATGTCCAATCGACATGTGATCTTTAAAAAGCACGACAAGGAGGATGACAGCTTGGTGACCTTGGAGAGATTGCTTGACGATTTGGTGATCAGGGGCACGGTCAATGAGGTGGTGGATCAAATCTTGGCGCTCAAAGAGCAAGCGGGCGACTTTGGTGAGATCGTTTATGCTGGCATGGACTTGGTCGACCCCAAGCTTGGCAGACGCTCGATGGAGTTGATGGCCCATGAAGTGATGCCAAGAGTCAATGCGGCCCTTGGCTTGTCTCGCGAGACCAATCAAACGGCTCAATTGGCAATGGCTTAAATTCATTGCTGGCTAAGAAGGCTTGTCACATGGCCACCGTCTTGAAAGAGAGGGTGGTTTTTTTATGCTCTTCTTGAAATAATTTTTTTCAAGTCTTCTTAAAAAACTACAAATCCATTGTTTTTTTAATTTTTTTTCTTGAATGTGTCGGTCATGATGGGTGAATGTTCAAGGACAAAGAATTCACCCCCAAGTCAGTGCCCCAAGCGGAACGTCGAACTGCTTCGATGGGTCCGCGCCAGCCGCGTGTTTTCAGCGAATTGATCGTTGAAGCCCGGGTTCAGGCCAGCCGCTGGTTTTTGATCTCTTTTATTGAATTCTTTTTGATTTTGGTCTTGGTGATTGCTTTGGCCTGGATGACGCCGTTGGTCAAAACCATTCCTTACATGGTGAAGGTGGACAACGATTCGGGCCAAGTTTTGGCCAAGCCGGTACAAATCGATGAGTTCAAAGTGGAGAATAAATTGATTGCCGCAGAGGCACGCAACTTTGTTCGAAATCTCATGTCCATAGATCCGTTTTTGACACGGCGGGATTTGGAGCGTGCCGCTTCAAGAGTGGTTGGCAAGGCCGCAACTGAGCTTAAAGAGTATTTGAGTTTGGAGCGTCCCTTTGAACGCATGGCCAAGACACCTGGACTGATTCGAACCACAGAAATCAACAGTGCCGATGCGTCTCAAAAAAACATTGTGTTTGTGTTTGCTCAAACCAGTGAACGAATTTCCTCAGGTGCACCCATTTTGACAAAGTGGCGCCTCACGATTCACTATGTGATTGAGCCCTCCATGAGTGAGAAAAGTCTACAAGACAACCCCTTGGGTTTTGTCATCACGCATTTTGAGCGTCTTCAAGACAATATCCAATGAAGCAACTCTTAACTTGGGTGATTTGTATTTTTTGCGCTCTGAGTGCTTGCCTCCAGGCTGTCCATGCTCAGGACCCCCAGACATCGAACGCGCCAGATCCGCGCTTGGTGAGTTTTGAGTTCGATCCAGATCAAAGCTACTTGATCTTAACTCGCCCCAAATCGGTGACGTTGATTCAAATGGCTCCCAACGAATCCGTCGTCACCGCTGTGGCTGGAGACACGGTCAATTTTTCTGTGGTCGTCAGTCTGAGTCGCAACTATGTGATGGTTCGGCCCAAATACGAGGGGCTCGTGACCAGTTTGACCTTGGTGACAAGTGAGCGCAGCTATCCATTGACGCTTCGCTCAACCAAGGAGAGCGTGGGAAAGTGGTATCAACGGGTTCGTTGGATGTATCCCTTGGAGACTGAGCAAGAGGAGTTTGCTCAAAAAGACCCGCTTGCTTTGAAATCGCGCGAGTTTGGCAAACCCGCCTCAAGCAATGAGGAGAGCGTGAGGGTGGGCTTGATTCCAAAGGACGCCATTCAAATGCTTCCAACGACCCTGATCAACATAGAGCAGCTTAACACCAGTTACAGCATGGAGGGCGAGGCACCTTTTCGTCCTCTGGTGGTCTTTGATGATGGGCAGAGAACTTATTTGAAGATGCCCCTTGGCATGCAAACTCTACCCGCTCTTTTTGCCCAAGAAAAGGGAGTTTCACAACTCGTGAATTACACCTTGAGCCAGCAACACATCGTGGTTCAAGGTCTGCATGCGGGGTTTGTTTTAAAGCTTGCCGACACCGAGGTCAAGGTCGCAAAGACGATAAAAAGTCCGATGAACTTTTGGGACAGATTCAAGCCATGACCCATCCAGAGTTGTTGACCAACACCATCCCAAAACCAACAGGCGTGCCGTCCAAGCACATGATGAAAATTGTTGCCGCCATGGTCTTGTTTTCAGTGGTGTTGGGACTGATCTTTTCCTTTCAGCAAGAGCCACTAAAAGCAGCCGATGAGTTCGCTCGGGTCTCGGCCTCCACATTGACTCCCCTAGAGCGCTCTCGTGTGGATCAAAACCATCAAATGATTGAAGACGCTTTTAAAGCCAGTGGTCTTCCCTCTGAGATGCCCATGCCCATGAGGTTTGAAGGCAATGTGGGACCTTCATTGCCTGGCGTCAATTCCAGTGCTGCAATGCAAGGCTTGGGCGACTCCTATGGCGTGATGCGCAATGCTCTTAACTCTATCAAGGGTGAGACCTCGGCAAGTGTTCTTGCGCCAGAGGGGTCGCGAGCAGCGAGTGTTGCCTTCAATGCGAGAGCTGGCGTGGATTCAAAAATGCAAGCACCCAGGGAACTTTCCTTGATGCAAGGTCTGCCTCAAGATTTGCCTCAAGGCTTGCCGCCTTTAGGCGTTCTCAGCAGTTTGAATCAATCAGGACTTGCTCAAAAAAAACCTCTCGATACGAACAACTCCGTATGGGCGGCTCAAGAAAGCGAGGTGATGAATTCAAAAATGGTGGTGGCTGACTTTGATGATCTCAAATCCAATCAGAAGCTACGCAGTGGCGTTGACAACGAACGCTTAGGGGGTGGCCTTTCAAGTGCAAGCCCATCTATTGTGAGCAGGGGCATTAACTCGCCAAACAATCAACTTCAAACGATCGCAAACACGCTGCGCGATCTTGATCGAAATGCATCTTGGGTTCAAAGTAAGGACGCTGTTCGATCGCCCAATATGGCAGCTCCCTCAACCGATGGGAGCAATTTCTTTGATGCGTTAGGGTCTGCGATGGGGAGCAACTCCGATAAAGTGACGCCTGTTTCTGCGCGCGCACAAGACCTTGATTTTTTAAAGGATGCGAGAAGCAATCCATCTGCGCGCTCGAGTTTGAAGCCCAATCGGCTCGAGAGTGTTTACTCGGTTCTTGAGGGGACCATTATTCCAGCGGTGCTCACACGTGACATCGTATCTGATTTGCCAGGGACCATCACGGCCCAAGTGAGTCAAACCGTGTACGACTCCATCACCCTTAAAACCCCCTTGATTTGCAAAGGGGCCAAACTCATAGGTCGCTACAGCAATGATGTTCGAACGGGTCAATCTCGATTGTTGTTCGCTTTTACCCGATTGATCTTACTCAATGGTCAATCCTTCAATTTGACCGGTTTCGAGGGCTCTGATGGGCTGGGCCAAGCCGGCATAGGGGGTGAGGTGGACAATCACTTTTTAAAGATCTATGGCGCCTCTTTGGCCATTGGAGCCTTGTCAGACCAGGTCACGAAAAGTCAAGTGGTGCCCCAAGGTGCATTTGCTTCGAGCAGTGCAACAGGGCAAATCATGGTTCAAACGACCCGAGAAATTTTGCAAAAGGGACGTGAAACAGCACCCACCATCACGGTTGCAAGAGGCTCGCTCATCAATGTGGAGGTGCGTCAAGACTTGGTCTTTCACGCACAAGGCGTTGCTGCATGCGCTTGAATCTTGCCCTCCTGCTCATAAGGGTAAAGGGCCATCTTCACGCACAAAAGATAGAGGGCTCTTTGCTTAGATGGCTACTTTATGGTCTGCTGCTCTTTTCTATGCATGCTCAAATCCATCCTCAAGTTTTGGACAATCTCTTTGAAGACATGGCTCTTGAATTCCTTGCCATGAAGTCGCAACTCAATGCCGTGAGCTTGGCAAAGCTCAAACGAATGATATCTAAGTATGCCAGGGTCGACTCGATTTTGGTCGTCATTGAAGAGGACGGCTCCTATTTGGAGCTTTTGTGTGAGGACCGTGCGCGATATGTCAAAGCGGTCTTGATCAGCCTTGGCGCTCAGCCGTCTCAAATCACAACGCGCTGTCCTGCACCGAGAGGTTTTAATCAAGGTGGACAAGACAGCGGGCCATCCTCATTGAGTATTCAGGGCGCTTTGATCGATGTGCAGTCAAGGCTTGAATCAGGCCAAAGACATCAAAATCGCTATCAATCCAAACCTCTAATGAAGGACCTAGCGAAAGAAGTACCCAAAGAAGTACCCAAAGAAGCACCCAAAGAGGTCTTGAAACAACCCGTGAAAGAAATGCCTACAGTGCCAATCAAGCCTTCAGCTGAGAGCGCCAGGTCAGGTCCTATCAAGCCTCCAAACTTCCAGGTCCAAGTTGAACCAAGCATCAAAGAGTTTTCAGCACAAAACGATTCCAAGCAAATGCCTGCTCTTCGTGATGAAGGGGTGCTAAACGTCGGGCCAAGTGTTGAGAAGTCTTTGCAGCAAGAAGGGGAAAAAGTCTCGAATCCAAACGCGGTGCTTTCAAAGCCCCCCACGTTGACAAAGATTCCCAAGGGCGGATTGGTGCACGTTTTTTTGCGTGATCTTGCCCAGTCTGAGGGGTGGACTTTTATATGGTATCCAAGTGTCTCTTGGAGAGCAATTGCCGACATTGATCTGACTGCTTACCTCAACGCCGAGCGTGCGGTCGTGGAGTTGGTGAGTTTGTTGCGATTAGAGGGCAAACCCATTCAACTGAGATTGAGTGCGGGAAACAAGGTGATGGAGGTTTTATCCACTGAGGTGGTCAATGATTAGTTGCGTTGTACGTGTATGTTTTTGGGGCATGGGCCTTGCGATCTTGTTTTATATGCAAGGATGCGCTTTGATGGAGCAAGAAAGAAAGCTCAACGTCTTTGGCGCTCGCGCCCAAGAGCTGCTGAGTGGCAATGAGCAAACGACACAAAGGGCTTCCTTGATTCGGTCTGAAAAACCACGTTTGGCAGGGGAAATGGTCTATTTGAGAAGTCGCTCTTTGCCAGATGCATTGATGCAGAGCATCGGTTTTGTCACCAGGGGAAATGAAACTTTTCTGCAAGTGCTGGAAGACCTCTCTGGACTCATTGCCATCCCCATTCGAACGAATGAAATCAGCTCAAAGACGTCTTTGTCTTCGTTCTCGCCCAGAGCCATTCAATCCGTTCCTATGGGTATGGGCTTGCCACTACCGAGTGGGGTGGCTTCCACGGCTGCGTCGGATTGGAGCAATTTTAGTTTAAATTTTGAACACCAAGGCAGTGTGAAAATGCTCTTGGACGACTTGGCATCAAAGGCCAGTGCATCTTGGAGATTCAATGCATTGAATCAAAGCATTGAATTTTATCGCTATGAAACACGAACCTTCTCGGTGTCTTTGCCCGCCGGAATTAAATCGGTGAGTGCTGGCATTTCACTGAGCGGTGTTTCTGGATCAAGCAACGCATCAGGCCTAGGTTCATCCGTTTCGCCCAACGCACCAAGCAGCTCAGGGGCTGGCAATGTATCGGTCTCCCAAGTCTTGAGCATCAACCCTTGGAATTCCATCATGGATGGGGTCAGGGCCATCTTAAACGAAGGCCATACGGGGCAAGGACTCAATGGCAGCCATTTAAATACCGCATCCAACTCCAATTTAAACACGGCGAATGGGCTTTTACAAAACAATCCAAGCTCGCCCTCGGGCTCAAGTGCAATTGCCAATCCAGAGCTTGGCATGATCACCGTCACCGCCAGACCAGAGGGACTCTCGCGCGTTGAGAGGTACATCGCCTCGATCAATGAACGCTTTGCACACAATGTCATGATTGACGTGAAAATTTTCAGTGTGGCCCTGGACGAGCAAAATTCTTTGGGATTTGGCTTGAACATGCTCTATTCCAAATTGGGACAATGGGGTGCGAGTTTGAGCACGCCAAGTCCCCTTCGTGCGGGGGTTGATACGCCAGGGATTTTGACCCTGACGCCGCCCTCGGGTACTTCCAATTGGAGTGGCTCGAGTGTCGTGGCCCAAGCCCTGGCCCAGTGGGGCAAGGTGGCTTTGCAAAGGCAGGGCCAAGTCTTGGCCATCAATGGACAACCCTCCCCCATACAAGTCGCCAATGAAATCAGTTACGTCGCTTCCAGCTCCACCACGAACTCGGCCAATGTGGGCTTGATCACCACACAGAACACGGCAAGCAAGGTGGTGGGTTTTACAGCAAATTTTTTACCCCTGATTTTGGGGGACAACAGAATTTTGCTGTCCTATCAAATGCAGATCTCCTCCCTGGCCTCACCACTCACACCCAACGCTCAAGGGATTCAAACTCCCAATATCGCTTCTCAGTCGTTGCAGCAACAAGCCTTTGTCAATGATGGACAAGCGATTGTGCTGTTTGGCTATGACGAACAAAGGACGGGGGTTGATTCAGCCATGACGTGGGGGGGATTTTCCAAGTCCAATGGCCAATCTCGGCAAATGATGGTGATTGTTTTACAAGTCAACTCAGGCGGGTCTTCAAATGAAAAATAAATATTTGCTTGCATGCGTGCTTGAACTGAGCTTGAATCCGATTTTGTCTCATGCAACTTTGGGCAATGTGGAGGATCAAAAGGCTGTGATGGAGGCGCAAATTGAGCTCTTGAAGAAGCAAGCCGATTTAAATGCCGCATTGAGAGCTTTGGGACAAGTCGCAGGAGAGGTCTTGCCAAGCGTTGTATCCATTGGTTCGCGAGGACCCGACTCTTTTGCGCGTTTGATGATGCCAAATGGGACAAGCTTTGTCTTTAAGCCGGGCGAGCGAATCAATAAAAGGCTCACTCTTGCTAGCATTGAAGACAAGTCGGTTTGGGTTCAGATCGAGGAGTCGGGCATGGCTAAAAAATTGATGCGTTTGGAATTCACGCAAGTGTCTTCAAGCGAATTGGACGCAAGCCTTGGCAAATGGAACTCAAACTTGATGACATCCAATGCAATGCCCAAAACCCCATTGCCCCCCATCTCCAGTATGGGTTTCTTGTTGGGCTCACCCAGCCATTCAAATCCGAGCAAGGAAGACGCTCGCGGTGACAAAGCCCCTTCTCTTGAAGACAAACAACCGCAATGGATGTCACGGCGTGCACGATAAAGCCGCAAACGGCTGTTGAAATTAATCACTTCGGGAGACGAACTTGTTGATTCAAAGTGGAGCGTGGTCGTTGTTGATCGGTCTGGATTGGCGAATGCTTTTTGACAAAGAGGATCTGAGCAAGATCAAAAAAATTCGCTCTCAAGACTGCCATGTCGTGAGCAAAGAGAACGAGTGCATTTGGCTTGGGCTTCACGAGGATGTGCTTGAGGGCCGTGTCTATCCAGCGGCCTTGGTTTTAGGGCTTTTAAAGCCCAATTGCATTGTCACATGCTCCTTAGGTTCGGATTGGGTCTGGTTTTGTGTCTTGCAAAATGGACATCCCTTGGTGGGACTTGATCGGGTCTTGGATCATAAGCAAGCGCAGGCTTACAAGGAGAAATACAGGACCTTGTTTCCCACGTATGAAATGGTAAGCACTCAAGAAGGCCTAGAGCATGAGTTGGGTGCTCTTTTAAAGCCGGGTCTTCAAGCGAGACATCTGCAAACGATTGGCTCCAAAGACCTTGGTTCTTTGTTGATGAAAAGTCCCGCGCAAAGTCGCAAGCTTCGCTTCAAAATTTGGGGCGTGGTGGCTTGTGTACTCGGCGTGGTGATATTGAGTTTTGAGTATTTGGGCGAGCAATTGAGTCTGAAAGAACATGCAAGAGCGGCATTTGAAAACACATTGAGAGCGGCGCTCTTGCACGAGGAAGATTTGAAGTCCAAAGCCGAGCAAGAAAAGGCGGCACAATTTTCCGCGCAAGATCTACAAAGACAAAGACAGGCTTACCTCTTATTTGCAGATCCTGCACAGCTTTGGAGCGCATTCAATGCCATCAGGCATGCTCTGCCGATCAGCTCAAACGGCATTCGAGCCTCTGCCTTGCGTTGCGAGATCCATGCGTGTGTTGTTGAGTGGGTTTTAAGCGGCACTTTAAAGGGCTGGCTTGCCAATGCCATGAGCACAACCAACAAAAATCCCTTTGGCTTGCCTTTTCCATTGGACCGCAGTCTCAATGCGCAAGGGGAAAGTTTGAGCACGCTTGCCATTGACTTGCAAAAGAGGACCTACCGCTTTCCTGAGCTACTGAACCCTGAACAACTGGAGTTGTACATGACACTTGATGTGAAAAAACGTTGGCCAAATTTGGTGATGACGCCCCTGAGGGCGTCATTCATTGAAAAGCCACAAAGTTCAAAGGGGCAGGGCGCGACCCTTCCTGGCGGGCTTGAGCCTCACACAAACCCATCCACTGCCTCGATCAACAAGCAAGGTGCTTTCAAGGCGGATCAGATCTTGGTTCACCAAGGGCAATGGGAGATGAGCTTTGTGGGGGATGGTGCGCTCTTTGAAGCTGAGCGCTTTTTAGATGCACTCAGCAACCGTCCCGTTCAACTCCAAGCCCTGAACTACACCTACCGACAAGGTTTGAAATTAAAGGGGAGGTATTACTTTTTGCCGCCTTTGACAACTCTTGTGCCTGAGAGTGTTGATTTGAAGCCCAAAGAGCAGGGGCTCAATCCATGATTTCAGACATCAAAGACTTGCCCATTGGGCACTATAGAAGTTTCGAGTCCATGGGCTTGCCAGGTGTTTTTCAGCAGCATTTCGCTTTGCTGATGACGCCAGAGTTTCAAATCCTGGTCTTGTCAAGTCCACAAGCGCATTTGACTCACCAGCAATTTGACTTGAGACGTCGCTTAGAAATGGACACATTGGAGGTTTTGACATCTCGTGGCGGCATTCACGAGTTGGTGGTCAGTCAAGAGATTCTTCAAAGTGTCCATGCATCGGGCAGTCCTTTGTTGGAGGAGGTGTCGACCAGCGTGGAAGTGGCGGCTTGGGAGTTGATTGATCAAGCCATCGATTTCAAGTCCAGTGACATCCACATTGAGACGCGAGGCGCGTACGCCCAGGTCTTTTTTAGAGTGCACGGTGAGCGGCTCGAGCAGCCCAATATTTCCAGTAAAAGAGCCCTGGAGATGTGCAATGTCTTGTATGGCGTGCATGCCGATGCAGACAACAAAGACGTGTCTTGGGATGAAAAACAACTCAAAGAGGCGGTCATTGAACACTACTCTGCATTGGGTCAACACGTGCAACTTCGATTAAGCAGTGCACCCATTCACCCGGCTGGAAATTTTCATGTGGTCATTCGACTGTTGCTGATGGACGAAAAAACCTTAAGGCCCCTGGAGTCCATGGGGTATGAGCAAGCGCACATCGATTGCATCAACGACATGCTTTTAGGCTCTCAAGGGGCTGTTTTTTTGGTGGGTCCCACCAACAGTGGCAAATCAACCTCTTTGCAAGCGTTCATAGAGAAGCTGTACAGCAGCCGAGGGCGTTCAATCAAAGTGATCACGGTTGAAAAGCCCGTAGAGTATTTGATCAAATCGGCGTGTCAAATGGGCGTGTCACAGCACAGGCGTGAGTGGATCGATCATGAGAGTGGCTCCATTTACACCAAGTATGTCGCAGCGACACTCAGACAAGACCCCGACGTGGTGATGGTGGGAGAAGTCAATGACCGCGACAGCGCAGAGAATATCAAGCACTTGGTCTTGTCGGGCAGAAAGACCCTGAGCACCTTGCATGTGTATGAGGCTTTGGGTATTTTTGCAAGACTTCAAGAAATGGGGATCCCAAGGTCTGTGCTGTATATGCGCAACTTTATCTCAGGCGTGATCTTTCAGCGTTTGGTCCCCTTGTTGTGTCAAGACTGTGCGACTTCCTTTGTGCAAGCCAAGCAAAGAGGCTTGATTGCCCAATCCACCTATGACCGCGTCAAGAGATCGAGTCAAGCTCATTTAAAGCACATCAAAGTCAGGGGAATGGGTTGTCAAGCATGCGCTCACATGGGCATTGTGGGCCGAACGGTCTGTGCGGAGTTGTTGATGCCCGATGAGGTCTTTTTACAGCATTTGAGCCAAGGCGATGAAAGGGCTGCCAGGGCGCATTGGTTGCGCCATTCATCCTTGAATTTAAAGGGTTTAGGTGTTGGAGTGATTGCACATGCGGTGCTGAAAATGCACCAAGGCTTGATTGACCCCATGGACATCGAGAGATGGATTGGTCCGATCGTGCTTGAGAGAGCCGTGCTTGATGAGGCTTGAACTCACGCGCTGGCAGCGCTTACAGATTGGAGCCCAGACCCGGCGTGATTGGTACTTGGCTTTGGCCAAGCTCAGCAAAGAGGGGATTCCCATTTATGAGTCCTTGAAGGTGATGCACCTGGAGTTCAAGCGACTTCACCATCCCTTGTTGCCTTTGACGGGTCTGGTTCTGTTGGGTTTGCGTGGCCAGGAGATGAGTTCTCACCTGAGTGTGGATGCGCGTGCACGCGCTCGCAGAAGAACTTTGGGCTCTGAGTTAAAGGGCCGGGTTCCTGCTTCGGAGTCGGTGCTGATCGAGGCGGGCGATTTGAGCGGTCGTTTGTACAGTGGTTTGGAGCGTGCAGCAGCGCTGCTGGATTCGCGCATGAATTTGCACGCTGCCTTGAGCCAAGCGCTGATGCGCCCGATGGGTTATTTGATGACTTTGATGGCGCTCTTGGTTTTTTTATCCACTCGGATCTTGCCCGAATTTGAACAAACGCGGCCTAGGGCTTTGTGGCCTGATGGGGCCTCATTGCTGGCCTTTGTGTGTGATCATGTGACGCTGATGGGGGGGTCGGTTTTGATCGTGTTGCTGCTCACGGCTTGGGGACTCTCGTGGTTTTTACCCAATGCAACCCCAGGCTTTAGAAGAGCGTTGGATGCCCATGTTTTTCCATTTCAGTTGTATGCCGCCTACCATGGCGCTTCGTTTTTAGGTTCCCTCGCGGCCTTTATTCAAGCGGGCAGTGGATTTACCCAAGCGGTGCAAGAGATTCGTTCAAGTTCAACGCCCTTCATGGTGCAGCAATGCAACGCTTTGCTGTTGTCACTCAAAATGGGCAAGACGCCGGCGACAGCTTTGTGTGAGTTGGTCATTCTTCATCCAAGGCACCATTGGTTGATACGGGTGTATGGCTTGTCAAGGGACACACCTCGCGCTTATGAAAGCATTGCAAAAGATATCTACGCGCATGTAGACACATGGATCAGACATGTTTTAGGTCATGCCTTGGGTCTGGTGATGATGGCGCTCGTTGGTGGCATGGTCTTTTGGGTGTACTGGGCCATGTTTGAAATTGTGGAGTCGGTGCCCATTGGATTTTAAGTCTGATTTTGATTCTGATTCTGTGACGAGACATGCCCAACTCGTGCATTTGAAAGCGGTCAAATCTTCGTGTTTTTTTGAAGTGTTTTTTTCCTCCATGCGCTTTAAAGTGGATGGTTCAACTTTAAGGAGCATGGTGATGAGTCGACAAAACGCTGATCGTGGATTTTCTTTGATCGAATTGATCATTGTCTTGGCCATCGTTGCGGGTGGCATTGCGCTGATCTTGCACAGGCAAGCTAAAACCGAGGAGGCCACGCGCGTGAGCGATGAGGTGCAATCGATCAGTTTCATGGTCTCAAAGATCAAGTCTTTTTTTGCGTCTACGGGAAGTTATGAGACCTTGACCAGCAGCACGCCGATTCAAATGTCTTTGTTGAATGCGCCTTTGAAATTGAGTGGGACCGATCGCATTGTCGACGCTTGGGGCAATTCTGTGGAGATTTTAGGCAACGCGGTGGGGGCCTCTCCCTCGTTTGCTGTCACCATTGGGGGCGCATCCATGGGCCGAGACACCTGTGCGGCCTTGGCATCGGCCTTGGCAGGAGGCGCAGACTCGGTCTCGGTGGGGCAAGTCAGTGCGTTGAGTGCTTTGGCGGGTACCGCCGCAAGTGGCACGATCAGCGGAGGCAGTGTGTACAAGTCGAGTTCAAATGTGACCAACATCCAGAACTTAGGCTTGGGTTGCAGCAGCGCCAATGCGTTCATTGGTTTACAGTTTCATTGACAAGGGGAGGGCCTCTTCATGGATGCATTGAATGTGCTGAGATGTGGTTTTTTGGGTTTGAGTTCACTCGTGATTCACCTTCAAGTCTGTGCTTTGTCAATGGTGGTGACGCCAGGCTCGAGTGCCAGTTATTTGTACTTTCCACCGGCCTTGGTTTCAGGACCCGCAAGCACCAACAGCACAAGCACGGTGTTGGTGGCAGGTGTGGGGGGCGTCTCTTTGAGCAAAGCAGGAGGGTGGGTGGGCTACAGCGTGGGTGTCTCGGGTGCGCAAGCCTCGACGTGTGGCGTCAATTGTTCTTTGGGGCAATTCAATTCGGGAGCAGGGTTTGTGAGTTTGCAAAGTTCCAGGCCCACGACCTTTACCGACAGCATGGACAAGGCTCTTAGCAACTGCACGGCGGTGCTGATTTGCACCACATGGGTCAATACCAACACCACCTTGCAGCTCAAAGCCTACCCCAATTGCTTTGAGGGAGACTATGCGCTTTACTACACCTTCACGTGCAGCAATAAAACGTCCCCCGAAGGGATCAATCAGTTTTATGGCAACAATCTGGCGCCAGTGGGTTTGTTTGGCGGACAGATCTCGGGACGCTTGGTGGTCTATGCCTTGATGCCCAATTTGGCGAGCTGGGAGAGTGCGAGCGACTTGGCCAGTCAAAAATACGGTTTTGCGCAAAGCTTCACGGAGGGCTCTAAAAATAAAGCAGCCATCCAATTGATCTAC
>CANJNC010000052.1 GCA_947475685.1 Comamonadaceae bacterium
CTGATGTCGCCGTAGAGCGTGAAGTTGGCCGACAAAGCGACCAAGCCAGCGCTTTCTTGTAAATGTTGCACTTTGAACCAAGGCGCACCCATTGCCACGCCAAGTGCTTTGGCCTCGTTGCTGCGAGCAATGGCACAACCGTCGTTGTTGGACAAAACAATCACCGGGCAGGCATTGAGCGAGGGGCGAAAGATCCGCTCGCAGCTCACATAAAAGTTGTTGCCGTCCACCAGTGCGTACATGTTCAGTCCAAGTTTTGAGCGCTTTTGCGAAAGCGTTTGATGGAGCTTGTGACCACACCACAAATGCGCAGGCTTTGCCCCTCTTTGAAGGTGATTTCTGGATAGGTGGGATTGGCCGGCTGGAGTTTGATGTTGCCGTTGCGTTTGTAGAAGTATTTCACCGTGAATTCGCCATCCACCTCTGCCACCACGACATCTTTGTGCACAGGGGCCAGCGCGCGGTTGACCACCAAAATGTCCCCGTCAAAGATGCCCGCCTCGGTCATGGATTGACCTGAAACGCGCCATAAAAAGGTGGCCATGGCGTGGGTGATCAGCAACTCATTGAGGTCATGGCGTTTGACTGCAAAGTCTTCTGCGGGAGATGGAAAACCCGCGGGGACCTTGCCGGGCACCACGCACAAAGGCAGGACACGGGGCTCTAGCGTGTAGGCAAACGCATTCCAAGGCACAGGCCCATGGGGCCAGTCAAGCTCTCGTGCTTTGGACCTTGCGTCTCTTGTGCGAGCCGCTTCAGCAGACCCAAGACTTGGAGGCGAGTTGTGGGTTGGGGTAGACCGTATACTGTTCATTTGTACAGTATACGGCAAAATGCATGCGCTTGAAATACTTTTTTAGAGCACGCCTGCTTCTTGCAGTCGCCGCACTTCTTGCTCGCTTAGGCCCAAGAGACCTTGCAAAACAAGCTCATTGTGCTCGCCCAATTGTGGCGGGGCTTTGTTGTATTGAATGGGGGTTTTAGACAAGCGAATTGGACTGGCCACACTGGGAACGCTGCCGTATTGCGCATGGGGAATATCGACCCTCAGATCACGTGCTTGGACGTGTGGGTCGGCAAAAACACGCTCCAAGGTGTTGATGGGGCCACACGGCACGCCAGCGCGCTCCATGATGAGGGTCCACTCGTCGATGCGACGCGTACGGCTGATCTCTTCGAGCAAGGGTGTGAGTTGATCTCGGTGCGTGACGCGATCTTTGTTGGTTAAAAAGCGCACGTCTGAGGACAACTGGGGGTGACCTGCGGCTTGACAAAAACTCTTGAACTGCGAGTCGTTGCCAATGGCCAAGATGAAATAGCCGTCGCTGGCTGGCAAGGACTGGTAGGGGGTGATCGAGGGGTGCTCATTGCCAAGGCGAACGGGCGACACGCCCGTGACCAAGTAGCTGGAAGCTTGGTTGGCCAAGGCCGCCACTTGCACGTCCAAGAGGGCCATGTCCAAGTGCTGCCCCTCTCCGCTCAGGTCTCTGGCTCTGAGGGCCGAGAGGATGCCAACGGTGGAGTAAAGCCCCGTCATCACGTCGGTGATGGCAACGCCCACCTTTTGTGGACCGCCCCCCGCTTTGCCATCTCGCTCGCCCGTGATGCTCATCAAGCCGCCCATGGCTTGGATTAAAAAATCGTAGCCCGGGCGCTCAGCGTAAGGACCCGTTTGCCCAAAGCCCGTGATGGAGCAATAGATGAGTCCTGGGTGAATCTCTTTCAATGAAGCGTAATCCAGGCCGTACTTTTTGAGCCCGCCTACTTTGAAGTTTTCAATCAAGATGTCACACTTTTTAACCAGTGTTTTAAGCAGTTGAGCGCCTTCTTCTTGGGTAAAGTCCACCGTAATGGACTGCTTGCCTCGGTTGCAAGTCATGAAGTAAGCTGCGTCCGCTCTCTCGCCAGTTTGGGTGTCATTTAAGAAGGGTGGTCCCCATACGCGGGTATCGTCGCCAGAAATGGGGCGCTCAACTTTGATCACCTCGGCGCCTAAGTCGGCCAGGGTTTGTGCGGCCCAAGGGCCTGCGAGGATGCGGCTTAGATCGAGTACACGAAGGCCACTGAGTGGCAAAGGGCAAGGGGTGGGAGGAGTCGTCATAGGAAGAAGATTTTACGCCAGTGAGAAAGGTCCTGGGGACGATATCTCTTACACTAGATCATAAATAGCCCTTGTGCCTCAAAAAACCTTGGACCGACAAAGTCAACTTGCCTCATGATGAACAGTTTTTTTGATCTGCGTTGTCGCTGCATGCTCGCATGGTTGATGTGCACAGGCCTCTTGGTTTCATGCGGAAGCTCAAAGCCGCCTGCCGCTGGGGTGAGCATCACGGGCTCGAGCGTGCCGCCCTTGCACAAGGACTCCAGTGGCGTCGTGCCCAAGACGCAACTGAGCACAGAGGAAGGTCAAAGCGTGGCCCTGTATGCCATCGGCTTGGTTGGCGTGCCTTACCGCTTTGGGGGCAATACATTGGCCTCGGGATTTGATTGCAGTGGTTTGATTGGACATGTCTATCAGACCCAAACACCCTTTGCGCCTCCTAGAACCGTCGCGCAGTTGAACGCCTGGGGCTTGGAGGTGCCTGAGAACAAGAGACGAACTGGGGACATGGTTTTCTTCAAGCCCGTTGGTGCTGTCATTGCCACGCATGCAGGCATTTATGTCGGGCAGGGACGATTTGTCCATGCACCTTCGACGGGGGGAACTGTGAAATTGGCGCACACCGATCAGCCCTACTGGACTCGCATGCAGGTGAGTTATAGAAGACCCTGAGCCGTCCTTTTAGTTGCCTGCGCTCCAGCCGGGTAGGTAACTTGCTTGGTTTTTTTTCGCCATTTTGATCGCCACTTTGACCGCCTTGTCCATTGACTGCCCGAGCAAGTCTTTGTCCACATGGGCTCTGAAATAGTCGGCCCATAAAAACTCACTGTACGGCGTGATGTCTTTGGCAAAGGCGCCTTGCTTTCTTGCCAAACCGGCAAGACTCCTGTAGGGGTCGTCTTGGAGCTGTGAAATGCGTTTAGGGATCTTTTTAAAGTCGACCCTTTTGCCTTCTCTATCAAAGGGGTGCGCCCATTGATGAAACTCCATCACCCGCCAAAAGGTAGACTCATCCAACCAAGAGAGGTCCTTCAAAATGGTCAGCAAGACCCGCTCTTGCCCCTCTTCATACAAGGCCACGCCAAGGTGGTGGTGATCGATGATGAAGTGTTGCTGCTTGGGGCCGATGATGGTGGGAAACCAATGCTGCTCAACCAATGCTTGGCGTTTTTTCCCAGACAACGCACGCCACTCCTGACGTTTATGAAAGACTTCTTGGTAGCCAATGCTGCACTGAGTGGGTCTCAAGGCGCTCAGCTCAGACTGGATGATGTGGTGGTGTACGGGTCTCATGCGTCATGTGCTTGTGGGTTGGGGGAAAAGGGGGCGCTCTTGCAAGAAAAAATCAGTCAAGCCCAATGGTCTCATCAAAAACAAAGCGTGACGCCATTCAAGGGGCCACGCTTTGCGAGAGTTAAGAGCGTCAGGGGTGCTTTTTTTAAATCTTGAACGCCTCAAGGGACTCGGGTGCAAAGAGGTCTTCAACATTGAGTTTTTGGGCAGAGAGTCCTTGCTCATGGTGGTAGCGTGTGAACGTTTCAAGGGTTTTGATGTTCTTCTCTAAACCATAGGGCCACCAATCATCGCCGAACTCTCGCTTGACCTCTTCAACCTGTGCGGTCAGGTGAGGCAACATGGTTTTTAAGGCCGCAGTCTCGTTCAAAGCTTCATAGGTCATCTTCTGTGCTTCAATGAAGGCCTTGGTCAAGGACTGGGCAATCCAGCGATTGGCCTCATAGACCTCGCGACGAATCACAACGGTGTGCATGATGGGGAAAATTTTCGTCTCACGGTAGTAGTTGCGCTCAACTTCTTGGTAGTTCTCAAACAAGCGCTTCACACGGCCATCCCCTTTGAGGAAAGAGGAGGGCATTCTGGCTGTGTACAAGGCATCGATTTCACCGTCGTAGAGCATTTGTGTGAGGGTTTGATGGGGCTCAATGGGGCTGACTTTGATATGGGGGGGCAGCTTCAAGCTCATCTTCTCGATGCGACCTGGTTCTTCCTCGCCGCCAAACAAATAGGGCTGTGCGTCAATGGGCACAGCGTAATGGTCTTGCAAAATGCCACGAATCCACACGGGTGCGGTCATTTGGTACTCGGGCGACGCAATTTTTTTACCAATCAGATCTTTGGCTTGTTTGATGCCACTGTTGGCATTGACGTAGATACAAGAGTGTCTAAAAAAACGCGAAGGAAAAATAGGCAAGGCAATGAAAGGTCGCTCGGGCTTGGTGAGTGTCACGCAGTAAGAAGACAAAGACATCTCGGAGAGATCAAACTCTTTAAAGCGCGCCATTCTGAAGAAAGTCTCCTCAACGGGAAGGTTGAGATAGTTCAGATCAATGCCATCCACTTTGACACGCCCGTCCATCAACGCCCTCGTGCGATCGTAGTCCCAGCACGCAAAGCTTAATTGAAGTCGACTCATTTGGTTATTACTCCTGTTGAATATGTGCGTCTCGCACGATTTTTGTCATTCTTGAAATTTCTTGATCCAGCGCAAGCGCAAACTCTGCCGCGCTCCCCCCCACGGCCTCAATGCCAGCCAAGCTCAAAGAGTGGATCACCTCGGGCATTTTAGCGACCACGGCCATCTCTTGACTGATGCGGTCAATGAGGGGCTGAGGCGTTGCTTTGGCCGCCAGTAAACCGATCACGGGGGCCAAGTCGTAGCCAGCAATGATTTCACCCATGGCGGGCGTGCTGGGTTCTTGCTCAGAGCGCTTGGCCGCATTATTGGCCACCAGTCTGACTTGAGCGGATTTGACAAAACCAGACAAAGAAGGAAGAGCCGCAAAGGCCATGTCCACTTGTCCACCCACCAAGGCGGGGACCGATTGGCCAGAACCTTTGAAAGGAATGTGCGCAATGTCCAAGGAGAGGGCTGTTTTGATGGCCTCCATGGACAAGTGATGGGTGCTGCCTACACCTGAGGAGCCGTAGGAGAGGGTTCCCGGTTTTGCTTTTGCCAAGGCCACGAGTTCTTTGAAATTGGAGACCCCTGTTTTAGGGTGGACTGCCAAATACAGGGGAGCTCGCGCTGCAAAGGACGCGGCAACAATGTCTCGTTTGTACTCGTAACTCACGCTTTTATAGATCAATGGATTGATTGAAAAGCTTGAGCCATCGGTGCATAAAAGGGCATAGCCATCAGCGGGCAATGCAAGCAATGTTTGAATCGCCAATACGCCATTGGCACCCGGTTTGTTCTCAACCACGACCGGCTGGCCTAAACGATCCGTCAAGCGCTGAGCGTAAATGCGAGCGACGGTGTCCGGTAGGCCCCCGGCTGCATGGGTGATGATGATTTTGATGGGTTTGGTGGGGTAGGTGCTGCTTTGTGCGAACGACTTGGGTAAAAAGCCCGCACCGATCAGTGATAGGCCAGCGAGCAGACCTTGTCGCTTGGCGTGATCGGTGGGGCCTGCGTCTTGGTCTTGGTCTTGGTCTTGGTCTTGAGTGAGCGAATGCATGAGCAAGGAATGGGGGGTTTTTTTCATGGAGTGGCTCCAAGGGATTTCAATCTAGGCCAGAAAATCAAAGTCTAGAGCGATTGAATATATACCAAAGCAACAGGATTGTAGAGGTTTTCATCTGCTGATAACCCTTGAACAAAGAATTATTCACTTCTAAATCGATGCGCTGATTTTTGGCCCCATAGGCCTACCTTTTTCGATCACAGGACGATGTGGGGTCTAGGCGCAAGCGCGCGAAGAATTTAAATTGATTTTAAAATGCGATGAAAGGCCAGTCCTCTTTCAAACCAAGTTCATCGATTTTTTAAAGGCCAAAATTGCACTTAACTTCATCGCCTTATGGTGTTTTGTTTGTATGCATGGGCAACATTTGCCGAAGTCCGACTGCACACGGTGTCTTGGCTCATCACTTAAAGGCAAGGGGGTGGGAGGAATGGGTGTTGGTCGACTCGGCTGGAACGCACAACTACCATCCAAGAAGTGCACCAGATGCCAGAACTCAAGCACATGCTTTAAAGCGTGGGTATGACCTCTCAAGTTTGCGAGCAAGGCAGATCAAAGAACAAGATTTTGAAGACTTCCATTTGATTGTCCCGATGGATTGGGATAATCTCAGCTTGACACAGGCAATTTGTCCGAAAAAGCATCTCTCCAAAATTCGTCGCTTTGCGGATTTTTTCAAAACTTTTCAAAAGCAATCAGTGCCTGACCCCTATTACGAAAGCGACCAAGGTTTTGAACACGTCTTGGATTTGGTTGAAGATGGCACCCAAGGTTTACTGGATCACATTGGCACTTTTATAAATAAAAAACAAAAACCTTGACGCCCATACTTTTTGAACCCGATTGAAATGTCTTTCATGGGTTAAGGGCAAGCAACTCCAGCAGCAGCGACCCTTCAAATGAGCGTGGTCCATCAAGGGCGGCTTGTAAGAAGCTTGATCAGCGGCTTTAATGAAAAAATTGTCATCAAATCTGTTGAATCGGTAATTGTGTGCGTTTCATGGCTCCAAAAGATAAAGCCCATGAATTTCAAAACACTTCTCTTATTGATCTGCTCTTTGCCAAGCCTTGC
The DNA here is from genome assembly GCA_947475685.1 of Comamonadaceae bacterium. Taxonomy (GTDB): domain Bacteria; phylum Pseudomonadota; class Gammaproteobacteria; order Burkholderiales; family Burkholderiaceae_C; genus Limnohabitans. Next base: position 6,656 of record CANJNC010000052.1, read on the forward strand.
TTGTGCAATGGGCAACCCTTGTGATGAGGGACTCACAGGGGATGAGAAACTTCTTTGCAATGCCAAGCGCACGATCAGTGTGAGCCTATGCGAGAAGGGAAGCTCCATGGAGTTCAAAATGAGCTGCGTCTCAGCTGTAAGAAATCGCCAGCGTGACGAACTCTATGGAGTAAAACCCATGACCGCGGCCAATACCCGCATCATTACAAGCTCGCCCATTAAATATTTCTGGATGAATTAGTACTAAAGATCTGTTTATTTAGGGTTTGTTTCAAAAACCCCTATTTTTACTTTCCATTACAGTCGCAATTCACATGGATGACAATAACGTAATCGTCATGATGACCGATTTGGTCACAATGGCATCATGATCAAAAAATCCTTGCTCATCGTTGCTTGTCTGATGCCCCTTTTTGCATGGGCGGTCGGAGATGAGTGTATCAACGAGGCCAATGGACAACTCAAACTCTTGTGCCAAGCCAAGCACCATGCCTCCGCTGGGTATTGCGACAAGATCACGTCCATGGGTCCTCGCATGGAGTGCATTTTGGCGGTCCGAAACCGTCAGCGGGAAATCAATTGGGCCGCACCCAAGCCCAAAGTTCTACCTCCCCCAATCCAAAACTGATTGTCTTGCTGCTTCTTAAGGGTAATCCCTAAGCGACAGTTTCAATTCAACTCTAGAATTCAATCACTGCGAAAAACATCCCGACAAGGGGAGTTGTGCTTGCCCTCAATGGGGGTGGGTTCTAAAGAGGCAATCAAGCCCTCTTTGGTCGCTTTGAGCGATCTAAAAAAAGACATTTGAATCAAAGGACATCCATGAAATGCATATTGAGTTCGCTTGGCAATGCCAGCGCGTTGGTCAAGACGTCGGTCTTGCTTTTGAGTTTGCTTGGCGTGCACTTGTCATCTCAAGCCCAATCCAACCCTCCTATCCGAATCGGCAGCACATTGGCGCTGACTGGCCCCTTGTCCTCGACGGGCATTGTGCATAAATTGGCGGGTGAAATTGCTGTAGAAGATATCAACAAGCGCGGGGGCCTGTTGGGTCGACGCGTTGAATGGGTTTTGAAAGACGACCAATCCAAGCCAGATGTGGCCAGAACCTTGTATGAACAATTACTCAACAGCGACAAGGTTGATTTGCTCATGGGGCCGTATGCAACGGGTGCGATTTTGTCTGCCTTTGTGGTGGCAGAGAGGTACAACAAAGTTTTGATCCATCACACCTTTGGCATTCCCAATCAAGCCAAATACGACAAGCAGTTCCCCGCATGGGCGCTTGGCTTCAATCCCGATAAAACAGTGCCCAATACGATATTTGATGCAATGGCGTCCTTGCCCAAGCCACCCAAAACCATCGCGATTGTGACCAGCAAATTCCCTTCGGTCTTTTTCTTGTCAGGCGGTGCCAGAGAAGTCGCCAAGCAACGTGGACTTCAAGAGGTTTTGTATCTTGAGTGGGATTTTGGAAATCGTGACTTTGCACCCATTGCCTCCAGGATCAAGGAAGCCAAGCCCGATTTATTGTGGGTGGGTGACATTGGTGCCGAGGGCAATCAAATCTTAGAGGCCATGAAGAAAATTGATTATGTGCCCCCACTTCATACGCACGTGTATCCCTCACCTGGCATCATGGCGGTGGCGCCAGAAGCACAGGGCAGCTTTGCCATCTCGCCGTTTGAAGAGCATTTGCCTTTTACAAAGAACAAAGGCGCAGAATTTTTTGTCAAAGCATTTGATGACAGAGCCAAGCAAGCCGGTTTGCCTTATACACGCGTTGAGGTCCAAGCTGCCAGTTCATTTACTGCATGGCAAATGCTTGAAGCCGCTGTCACTGCGACCAAGAGCTTGAATGACGACGCCATTGCCAAATGGTTAAAAACCAATAAAGTCGATGCGATCACTGGCCGTTTGCGTTTTGATGGGCCCAATAATTATGGCGACGACATGATGCACGTCAAGCAGTTGCAAAATGGTCAATGGCTTGTGGTTTGGCCCAAAAACTTCGCAGCACCTGGTGTGAAGATCCAAACACAATAAAAAAACAGATTCGCAAGCCCCGCCCCAAAGAACTTGAGTCTTTGGGGCTTTTTTGTGTTTGAACTTACTCAGCTTTGAAGCTTGCTTAAGGGGGCAGTTGGGTGTTCTGTCCTGGCGTCATCAAAGGTCAAGCGTTTTCATATGAGCGTTTTTAAATGACCCTCTCTTGGGGCTTTATTCAACGAGATCAGTCGTTCTTTTTAGGTTTCTCTGGGCCAGAAAACCAAGCGACATACAAAGCGGGTAGAACCACCAAAGTCAGCAAGGTGGCTGTGAACAGTCCACCGATCACCACAATGGCCAACGGTCGTTGAGTTTCTGAGCCAATTTCTTGACTCAATGCCATTGGCAGTAGGCCCAATGCAGCCAACAAGGCCGTCATCAAAACTGTTCGCAACCGTTGGATAGAGCCTTCCTTGACCGCATCTAAAACGTTCAAACCCGCGGAGCGCAGTTGTTGAAAGACCGACAGCATGACCACGCCATTCAAAACCGCTTGACCCGAAAGCGCAATGAACCCAATGGCTGCTGAAACGGACAAGGGAATGTGAAGCACCCAAAGTGCGACAAAACCACCAATCAACGCCAACGGAACATTGATCAAGATCAGAGCGGCAGTTTTGACTGAATTAAATGCATTGAACAAGAGCAAGAAGATCAGCAGCAAAGACACGGGAACGACCAAACTGAGTCTTTTCATCGCACGTTCTTGATTTTCAAACTCACCGGACCAACTGACAGTGTAGGTGTCGGGTATTTTCACATTCTTTTCTACCCTGGACTTCATATCGGCGACGATAGAGCCCATATCGCGTCCTTTGATGAAGATGCCAATGGCCATGGTTCTTCGACCCGCTTCTCGAGCAATGTTCATGGCGCCAGAGGCTTGTCTGATATCGGCCAAAGTCCCTAGCGTGGTGTAGCCCCCATTGGCCATCAATATAGGCGTATTTGGCAGGTTGCTAATGGCCCGGCTGTCATCTTTTAATCTCACGACAGCGGCAAACTTTCTCTCACCTTCCCAGATGTATGTGGCCACCTTGCCTGCAAGTGCGGCCTCAATCACATCTTGAATGTCGCTCACATTGATACCCAGTCTAGCAGCTCGCTCGCGCTTGATGTCAATCACAAGTTGGGGTAGCTCACCTAAGCGATCAACCTCTGCGCGTTGGATACCAGGAATTTGTTTAAACTCTCGGCGCATCGCCTCTACGGTGTTTTTGAGATCGGTTAAATCATCTCCTGCCACTTTAACGACAATTTGACCCTTGATTTGTGAGATGGACTCCAAAACGTTGTCTCGGATGGGTTGTGAAAACGCGGGGTCAACTCCTGGGATCACCGATAAGCGAGCATCCATTTCTTCAATCAACTGATCCCGAGTCAGACCCTTGCGCCACTCTTCATGAGGCTTTACATCGACAAACACCTCTGCCATGCTGAGTGTTTTGGGGTCTGTTCCGTCTTCCGGTTGTCCGGCTTTAGAGACCACCGTTCTGACCTCGGGAATGGTTTGCAGCGCTCGCCTAGCAAGGCGTAATATTTTGGTTGCCTCTTCTTGAGAAACGCTGGAGGGGAGGTCCCAGTTTACCCAGAAAGTACCCTCATTGAGTTCGGGTAAAAATTCCGATCCCAACCTGGAAGCGGCGCCGAGCGCCAAGACAAATGAGGTGAGTGCCATCAACATCACTTTTTTCCTGTGCTCAAGGGCCCAATCTAAAATTGGCCGGTAGAGATTTTTTGAAAAAGTAACGAGCTTGTTGTCCTCGCGGGGCAATTTTGAGCGCAAGGTCCAGTTGGCGATCAACGGCACCAAGGTCAATGAAAAAATCAATGATCCAACCAAGGCCATCGTCACGGACAACGCCATAGGTTGGAAGATCCTGCCTTCATGGCGCTGCAGGGCAAAGATTGGGATGTGGGCTGCAATGATGATCAGCATGGAAAATAGCGTTGGACGTCCCACCTCGTCGGTAGCGTCAGTGATCAAAGCTTGTCGCTCTTTTTCACCCATGCCTTCACCACGTTGCACAAGTCGATGCATGACGTTTTCTATCACAATCACTGCACCATCGACAATGATTCCAAAATCCATGGCCCCTAAACTGAGCAAATTGGCAGGAACGCCCATGATTTTGAGCCCCATGAAGGTACCAAGCAAAGCCAAGGGGATGACCACCACCACGGCCAAACTGGCCCTGATGTTGGAGAGAAACAGATACAACACAAGGCCCACCAAGATGGCGCCTTCAAGTAAGTTTCTAAACACCGTGGACAAAGTCTTGGCCATGAGCCAAGTGCGGTCATAAAAGGGAACAATTTCAACCCCCTTGGGAAGTCCGCGTTGGTTGAGTTGTGATATTTTTTCTTTGACGTTTTTGAGGACCTGGGAGGCGTTTTCACCTTTTCGCATGATCACAATGCCTACAACTGCATCGTCATCACCATCTTGGCCCGTAATACCTAGTCGTGGGACTGCACCCAATTTCACTTGTGCAACATCTCGAATCAAAATTGGAGTTCCGTTGTTGGAGCCTAAAACGATTTGTCCTATATCTTCTGCAGAACTCAACAAGCCGATGCCTCGAATTGCAAATTGTTGTGAGCCTTGAGCAACATAACTGCCACCGGCGTTGGAGTTTCCGCGTCCTAATGCATCTTGTAAATTTTGAAAAGTCAGCTTGAAGGCCCTGAGCTTATCCAAATCAGGCTGTACTTCATATTGTTTGATAAACCCACCCATGGCCACGACGTCTGCCACGCCAGGAACTTGGCGCAAGTTTTTCTCAACAACCCAATCCTCTAGCGTTCTGAGGTCGGTGACGGTTTGACCATTGCCTTTGACCCTGTAGCGCATGATTTCCCCGACGGGCGTGGCATTGGGCATGACATTGACTTGCGAGCCATTGGGCAAGTCCACTGAGTTAAGTCTCTCGTTGACTTGCTGGCGCGCCAAATTGACATCGGCTTTGTCATCATAGGTAATGACGGTGTAAGACAAGCCAAACTGCGTATGGGAAAATAGGCGAATGGAGTTGGGTAGACCTGAGAGTGTCGCTTCAAGTGGCAAAGTGACTTGCTTTTCGACTTCCTCTGCAGCGCGTCCAGGGTAAAGCGCAATGACAGTGACTTGCGTGTCGGTCACATCGGGAAAAGCTTCAACAGATAAATTTTGAAAAGCAATTAAACCAGAAGCGACAAAAAGAATGGTCCCAAGGACAATGACCAAGGGTTGCGTGATTGCAAAATTAATGATTTTCTTCATGGTTTAATTGCCGGCACTTTCATGGGTGCTTGTTGAGCATTTTCTTGTGCATTGAGTAATTCTTTTGCCAGCAGGAGACCATTTTGACTGACCACCTTTTCACCAATGCTCAAGCCTGCTTCAACAATGACATCCTTTTTGTTTTCAAAGATGAGAGAGACTTTTTGGGATTGAAAAACACCAGGTTCAATTTCAACGAAAACAATGTGGTCGCTTCCCTTTAGAAAGACCGAGCTTGCTGGAATGTTTAAGTTGTTTTTAAAGCTTCTAAGGAAAGAAGCGGTTGCTAGCATCTCATTTTTTAAAATGCGCTGAGGATTTTCGATGGAAGCCCTGACTTTGATGGTTCGGGTCATTGGATCAATCGTATCTGCGATGACCCTGATGGTGGCTTCAAACAATTGGTTTGGAAGGCTTGGTGTTTTGATATCCATCTTCATGCCCATTTTGATGTACTGAATATCGGTTTCACGAACGTCAATCAGGACCCATAGAAATCGTGGGTCAGTGACCACGAAAAGAGCAGGTGAGTTGGGCCCAAACTGGTCGGGCCTGATCTCTTGATCTGGATTTAAGTTTCTCTCAACGACCATGCCCCTTAAGCTGGAGCGAATGCCAAGTTGCTGATTGACACCAGCGCCACTTCCGTAAAGTGCTGTTCTGGCCTGAGCGCGATCAACTTCTGCCTTGGCCCTGAGGGAATCAGCCTCTGATTGTTCAAATTCTTTTTGAGAAGTAATGCCCGCGTTAAAGAGTTCTTTTTGCCTAACGAAATTTTTACCAGCCAGCAATGCGTCTGCCATGGCACGCGCGGTGTCGGCTTGCGCAGCTCCAAATTCGGGAGATGCAATCTGAGCCAAAAGGGTACCCTCGCTCACGCTTTGCCCGACATCGGCCAAAATTTGTTTGACCCGACCTGAAAAGGCTGGGAATACGCGTTGTGTTTTTTGTTCATCCCAAACAATGCGAGCAGGTAAATCAATTGAAATGTTTTCTGCTTGCTTGACCGCAACAGTGGAGAGAAGACTCAGTTGAGGATTGCCAGCGGGAAAGCGAAGTTGATTGTTTTGAACGATGGGCTGCTGGGTGATCTCCAAGTGCAAGGGAGAGTCAGAGCAAGCAATGAGCATAGCACCGATGGTGCAAAGTGTAAAAATAGATTTTTTCAAGGTGAACTCTTATTAAGAAATGTCAGTAGATCGAAGGCTGTCAATTTAAATTGGCATTTTGCTCAATTTGATAGGGCTCAGTCCTTAAAAACCAAGTACCCTGAGATTTAGACAAGTCCGCTTGTGCAGCAATGGCTTCGATTCGGGTTGTTCGATAGGTTCTTCTGGCGTCGAGCAAGTCAGTGAGGGTGAGTGCGCCTTTGTGATAGGCAAACTCTGCTTGATCTAAGACTTTTTTAGCCTGCGGCAAAATGATTTTGTCGTAGCGCTGATGTCGATCGTCTGAGGTCAACACGTTTTGCAATAAGGTCTGCAAGTCTGTTAGAGCAAGCAGTTTAATTTTTTCAGCCACGAGTTGTGCTTGAGTCAGTTGCTCTTTGGCTCGTTTGATTTCACCCTCGTAACTGTAATTAAATTGAAGCGGTAATTGAAGACGCAACTCCACCAAGCGGTTGGAGGTGCCTGGGTAATGATCAATTGATGCGCCCCAAGTCAGATCTGTTTTCTTGAGTGAGAGCGCCAAATCCAATGCGGTGTTTGCGGCCTTCTCCCTTTCAAGAGCCGCGATGACATCTGGTCTTAAAAGTACAGCTTTTTCAATTTGAGCAAGAGAGTCTTGTAAATTGAATGGATTGTTTTTAGAGGTAGTTAGCGAATTGAAGTCAGATTTTATTCGCCAAGTCAAAGGAGAGGTTTTAAATTTGATTATTTGAGAAAGACTCAAGGCGGCCATTTGTCTCTCTAGCTTTGCAGCTTGTGCATCTGCTTGTGCTCTTTGATTTTCTATGGATATTCTAAAAGCCTCTTGTGCAGATAGATCCCCGTTTTTTAGACGAATGCTTGCCGTATCATTTGTTTTTTGATAACTTTCTGCGATGGCAAAAAAATCTTCTTCTTTCATCTGTGCGGCATACAGGTCAATGAATGCCCTGTGGGCAAGGATTTGTTGACCAATCAATGTATCGCTTAAATCAAATTTGGAGGCGGAAAGTAAAGTCTTTGCCGTTTGAGCTCTTAAGTTGCGTTTTTCTCCTCGCTCCCAAGTCCAATCAATGCCCACCGATTTATCGATGCGCTTGTCATTTAAAATTGAGCCCGCACCAAGACCATTTTGTAAATCCAATTGGCTTGCACGGGTACTTAAGGTCGGGAGTGGAGCACGATCGGCGGCAAGCAAGTCTCCTTGTGCAGTTTGGGAGGCAGCCCGCGCAATTCTCACTTCAAAGTTGACTTTCGCTGCACTCAAGACTTCAGACAATTGAATGTAGTTCCAATCTTCAAGGGCAACTGATTTTTTTAAATCAATGTTTCCCACTGAAGAAGTTTGTATTTCTCCAACTGTTTTGCTTGAGGGTGATACCATTTGTTGTGCGATTGCACAGCTACTTGGTAAAAAAACGGCACCCAATACAAGGGTTAACCCTAAAATACTAGGTGATTTGAATGTTAGAAAGCGTCTTTTGTGTTGCATCCTCTGTTTATCCATCATCTTGCCTGACCAAAGGCTGACCAAAACATCATTTATTCACCATGAGAGTACTGCTTGTCGAAGATGATCAAGTTTTAAAGACCATCATGCTCAAGTCTCTTGAGGATGCGGGCCATCATGTGGATGTGGCAAGCCAACTTGATCGGGCAAGCCATTTTGCGTTCGTTCAGTCTTACGATGCCATTTTGCTTGATTTAAACCTGCCCCAAAGGGAGGGCCCCCACGCTTTGATGGGCAGTGGTTTGTCGTTGCTTAGAGAGTTGCGTGCCAGGGGAGACACGACACCTGTGCTGGTCTTAACGGCAAGAAACAGAACTGAAGAGCGAATAGCTGGGCTTGACGCCGGTGCAGATGATTATCTGGGCAAGCCTATTGATTTGGCCGAATTGGAAGCTCGGCTCAGGGCCCTGGCCAGGCGAACAAGCAAAACCAATGACATTCAAAAGGTTGGTGGTCTTTGTTTAGATCGAAAACAAAAGAGGGTTTTTTTAAACCATACGGAGCTAATCTTTCCCGCTCGAGAGTATGAGGTCTTGTCGCAATTGATGACCCCGCCAGGCAGGACAGTCAGTAAAAAAGAAATGTCTAGTAAATTGTCGGACTTTGACGATGTTCTGGGTGACAATGCTCTAGAGACCTTTATCTCAAGACTAAGAAAAAAGATTCAGGGCAGTGGTGTGAGTATTCGAACGCTAAGAGGGTTGGGTTACTTATTGGAAGAAGAAAAAAATGAACCGTATTAAATTGCCTTCTTTGTCAAATCAGCTTTTAAAAAGTCTGTATGTCCCTCTTTTCGTGACTTGGATTTTTGGGACCTTGGTCGTTGTGGTGGTTGCCAGTTATTTTACCGAGCAAGCATATGACCGAGCACTTTTGGACGATGCCTATTCTGTGGCCAGCCATGTAGCAAACAAAAACTCTAAAAACACGCAGGAATTGGTAATAAATCTTTCTGCCAATGAAATGACCACTTTACTCTTTGATCAAAGTGAAATCATATACTTTCAAGTTCTCAATATCGATGGATCTTTGATTGCGGGTCATCCCGGATTCGAAGCGGCCTTGCCTGAGCAGGGGACTGCACCTAAATTTTCAAATTTAGAATTTCAGGATAAGAACTTCAGAACGGTGGCGATTTACCGTTCGCAGCCTGCGCCATTTTTTTTGGTCATGGCGCAAACATCGGACTTTAGAGCCGCATTGATCAAACGTTTGGCCCTTTTTTCTATTGTTCCTCAACTTCTATTCTTGGCCTTGTTGGCTATGTTTTTGAAGGGGGTGATAAAAAAAGAGCTGGCTCCTTTGTTGGATCTTGAAAATGCGGTGGAAACCAGAGCTGTGATAGATCTGACCCCTGTAGGCGTTGATACAAGAACGAAAGATGTTCATGATTTAGGCACCGCGATCAATCGATTGTTTTTCAGGATCGAAGACGGGGTTCGTTTACTTCGGGAGTTTTCAGGCAATGTGGCTCATGAACTTAGAACGCCTCTTGCGGGCATTCGAGCGCAAACAGAGTATGGCTTGTCCAATAAAAATCCTGAAATTTGGTATCAGCAGCTTCAAGGTATTTCGAAAAGTGAGCTTCGTGCAAGCCACATGGTTGAGCAGCTTTTGGCACTTTCGCTGACCAACGAAGCCAAAGCGGGGTTGATCAATGAAGACATTGATGTCGATGAGTTGGTCAAAGAGGCGGTCATGCGCTTTTTGCATAGGGCCGACTCTTTGGGTGTGGATTTGGGTGTCAAAGGCTACGAGCTAGGGGTTAAGATTAAAACGCAGCGTTCTTTGCTTGAGGGTGCGTTGAATAATTTGATTGACAATGCGCTTAGATATGGTGTTTCAGAAATTGAAAGTTTCAATCAAATCACCATTGAAATTGAAAAAACACAGCATTCCAATCAACCCAATTTCTTGGAAATTTCTGTGGTTGACAACGGCAAAGGAATTACTGACGAGTTTAAGCATCAAGTCATGCGAAGGCGCACTCAAGGACAAGCCGGACTTAATCTTGGTGCAGGTGCTGGTCTGGGTCTTGCCATCGTGGTGGAATATGCAAAATTACTCAAAGCAGAGTTTATTCTTCAAGACAACACGGGCAGTGGTTTGAAAGCAGTTTTGCGCTTGCCGCTTGAGTGAATCGATGAAAGAGCTCTTTGAGCAAAAAAAGCAAAGAACGCGTGAGCTTGCACTTCAAGTAAAATTCATCAATTGTTCATTTTTTAAAAAAGTAAGGTTCTAAGGATGCTTCATTTTATTAGACGTTTCTATGCATTGATTTTTCTAGCCTACTGCGCACTATTTATCGAGTCACATGCGCAAACTTTTCCGAGCAAGACGATCACCATCATTGTGCCTACTGCACCAGGTGGTGCAAATGATGCCATGGCTCGCATCATCGCTCAAAGCATGTCGCCCCACCTAGGGCAGGCGGTGATTGTTGAAAATAAAGCTGGCGCAAATGGTGCGATTGCATCCGAATTTGTCGCTAGAGCAACTCCAGACGGTTACACCATCATGTTTGGCTACATTGCAACGCATGGGATCAATCCAGCCTTGCAAAAGTTGAAATACGATCCAGTGACGGATTTTGAGCCCATCGGTTTGGTGGCCAACTCACCTACCTTGATGGTTGTAACCAACGGCCTGAATGTCAAAACTCCCAAGGAACTTATTGCTTTGATCAATGCAAAGCCTGGCACCATGAGTTATGCCTCGGCTGGAAAAGGAACGGCACCGCACTTATCGGGCGAGTTGTTCAAGATTTCAACTGGCGTTGACTTGATTCATATTCCTTACAAGGGATCCGCTCCAGCCGTTGTGGACACCATCGGTGGAACGACCCAAGTGATGTTCCCTAGCCTTTTTACGGCTTACCCTCAAGTTAAAGCTGGAAAGTTAAAGGCTCTAGGGATTGCTGGAGAGAAAAGATCATCGGTGATGCCAGAGGTGCCAACTTTGACTGAGCAAGGTGTATCCAATGTCAATGTGAATCAATGGTATGGACTCTTTGCGCCTGCTAAAACACCTAGAGGGGTCATCGATCGATTGAACAAGGAACTCAATATCGTGCTCACCGACAAGGTCATTGAAAAGAAAATCGAGGACCAAGGCGCTGAGGTTGAAACAAGTACTCCTGAGCACCTAAGAAACTTGGTTCAATCTGAAGTGATCCGCTGGAGGAAGGTGGTGGCCGCTGCCAAAATTACGGTTGATTGAATTAAAGAGCGCAAGAGATGTCCGAGAACACCATCCCCCCCCTTCGAGTCATTACGTCTGGTGCATTTGCTGCCGCACTTAAACTTTTGACACCACTTTATGAAACCAAGTTTCAAAGAAAAGTAGATTTATTTTTTGGATCCTCCATTGGAGCGGCCCACGACTCCATTCCTACTCGATTGAGTCAAGGTGAACAATTTGATTTGTTTGTTTTGGCTTCTTCTGCACTGGATCATTTTGCCGCTGAGGGCAAAATTCAAGAGGGATCGAGGGTGGATTTGGTGATCTCGAACATTGGTGCTGGGGTTCGAGCAGGGGATCCTGATATAGATATCAGCACCGTAGACGCATTAAAGAAGGCTTTGTTGACGGCTGGGCGAATTGCTTATTCAGCCAGTGCAAGTGGGACTTACTTGTCGGAGGAGCTGTTTCAAAAGTTGGGCATTGAGGCTGAAATGGCTGTGAAGGCCAAGAAGATATTTAGCGAACGCGTTGGAACGATTTTGTTGCGCAATGAGGCCGATTTGGGCTTTCAACAAGTCAGCGAATTGATTCCCATTGAGGGCATCAAGATCATTGGGGAGCTTCCCCCTGAGGTTCAAAAATCATTCTTTTTCTCAGCAGGCATTGGCGCTGAAACGACGCAGTTGCATGCAGTTAGGCAATTGGTTGAATTTTTAGCCAGCCCTGAAGTGGCTGAGCTTGTTGCTCAAACCGGCCTTAAACCTGTACTGCCTGCGATGCCTTGGTAAAAACCAGTTGAAGAAGTGGTTGATTGAAACGTATTTTCTAAAAGGTCTTGGGCTTACACTATGCAGCCTCTAAAAGGTATCACCGTTGTCAGTTTGGAGCACGCCATTGCGGCTCCATTTGCAAGCCGCCAATTGGCCGATCTTGGTGCTCGAGTCATCAAGGTTGAACGCCCCACAGTGGGTGACTTTGCCAGAAGGTACGATGAGCGGGCAAAAGGTTTGTCGTCTCATTTTGTTTGGACCAATCGGTCTAAAGAAAGTTTGACCCTCGATCTCAAAGATCCCGAGGCCCAAGAAGTTCTTAAGCTTTTGATCAAGCAAGAGGCCGATGTGCTTGTGCAGAATTTGGCTCCAGGTGCCGCCCAAAGAATGGGATTGTCTTATGAGGACTTATCAAAAAGTAAACCTGACATCATTGTTTGCGATATTTCTGGTTATGGCAGCGATGGACCCTATGCAAGTAAAAAGGCCTACGATTTATTGATTCAAAGCGAAGCTGGATTTTTAAGTACAACGGGCACAAAAGATCAAGTTGCTAAGGCTGGAATATCGATTGCAGACATTTCTGCAGGAATGTACGCTTATACCAATATTTTGGCAGCCTTGATGCATCGCCAACAAACCGGGCAGGGTCAGAGAATTGATATTTCAATGATGGAGTCCTTGTCTGAGTGGATGTCTTACCCACTGTACTACTCGATGGATGGTGCTGAACCACCACCTCGTGCCGGTGCAAGTCATGCAAGCATCTACCCTTATGGCCCCTTTGAAGCAGGAGATGGGAAAGTGGTCATGCTTGGCTTGCAAAATGAGCGCGAGTGGTTGGTGTTTTGTGAGAAAGTCCTGCTCAATGCCCATTTGACTCGTGACGAACGTTTCAACACAAACACCAAGAGAAGTGAGGCAAGAGAGGATTTGAAGGCGTTGATTGTTCAAGTCTTTTCTTCATTGACCGCTGCTCAAGTCAGTGAGAGATTGGAAGCAGCAGGGATTGCCAATGCCCAAGTCAATTCAATGGCCGAGGTATGGTCTCACGAGCAGCTCAAGCACCGAAACCGATGGAGGAAGGTGCAAACACCCGCAGGCGAGATGCCCGCTCTCATTCCACCGGGTTCATGGAGCAAGGGGCAGCCTCGCATGGATGCGATTCCTGAATTGGGACAACACACAGACTCGATTTTGAGAGAGTTGGGTAAAACCAAGTTGCAAATCGATGAAATGCGCTTAAGAAATGCCATTTAAGACCGCTCCATATTCACGTAAACACTGCCTAGCTTATCTTAAAGTCACCCTTATGATTTGAGCACACCACTCAAGGAGATCAAAATGCGATTGCGCCACACTGTTGTTACTTTATTAAGCGTGCTACTTGTGACTTCGTGCGCGAACTTGAGCAGTCCTTCTGCTGGATTTGCGACTCTTTTTGATGCGGGTAGCAATTTGTTGGGTTGGACCAAGTTTGGAGATTCAAATTGGAGAATCCAAGATGGAGCCATTCAAGCTGACTTTTTGCCGGGAAAAATAGCCGGACATTTGATATCTAAGAAAACTTATACCGACTTTCAAATTTATGCAGAGTTTTGGGTCGATTCGGAAACCAACAGTGGCATTTTTATTCGTTGCGAAAATCCAGAAAAAATTGGTGCTGACACCTGTTATGAGGTCAACATTTGGGACACAAGGCCAGATCCAAGCTATGGGACAGGCGCCATTGTGGACACCGTCAAAGTAACCCCACCCTATCCCAAAGTGGGGGGGAAGTGGAGTGTGATGGAAGTTACCGCCAAGGGTCCTCAAATGGTCGTGAAAATTGATGGGGTGGTTACAGCGTCTGGAAGTGACAGCAAGCACAGCAAGGGTAACATTACTTTGCAGCACGGTGGCGGGACAGTCAAATTTAGAAAGATCTTGATCAAAGAGCTTTGAAGATTTAAGTTTTCTGGCGTTCAGTTCAGACATTGATTTGAGTCTCACGCAAGTGAGACTCATCAAACCTAATCCAAGTCAGATGGCTCCACCAAGTATGCAAGTTGTTTGAGAGGATCTTAAATGCCGATTGGTTTGGCCCGTTAACGAGGGTGGGTCACTTGGCGAAAGAGAAGTCGATCTACTTCATGAATTAAAAGTTAACTCAATGAGTTTTTTGGGATAGATCAGTCAAGGCTTGGATGGCTGTATCGATGGCATTGTCACTTTTCATTAACTTAGAAATACGCATTGCATTTTCGCGGTAACTAGGATTTTTATAAATTAAGGCTAAAAATTTACCAAGTAAGCGACTGGTCATTTCATTTTTTCTCATGTAGCCTGGGGAAACACCCAGGCGCTTTAACTCACTTCCCCAAAACGGTTGGTCTGCAATGTGAGCAACCACTATGCTAGGACAGCCTGCAAGCAAACTCGATTGTGTCGTGCCAGCACCGCCATGATGAACAACAGCTGAGCAAAAGGGAAAGATTAAGCTGTGTGGAGCGCGCCTTAAGACCAAGATATTTGGCTCGCTTGGCAGAGAAGTTGATTCAGGAATTGGAAGTTGAAAGATGGCTCTGCAGCCAAGTCCCCTCACTGTTTCTATCCAAGTCTCGTACACTTTTAGCCAAGAAGCCTCGTTGGGCACGAGCATGCTGCCAAATGTGAAATATACGGGTGCCTCTTGATCGCTCATGAAATCTGTGATGACGCTACTTAAGCTGCTTGCTTGATAAAGTGCTGATGGATTTAAAAAGCCGCAAACTTTAAAGTTTTCTGGCCAATGCATTGCTGGCGGACATACTGCACGGCTCACTGCAATTAAATTCAAGCTCTCATTGCTCCAAGCCTCAGTCAATACATCACGGATGATTTTTTGGTGATGATTGGTTCTTAAATGATTAATTTGTTTGAGGAAAACTCTGTTAATCATCCATTGTGCAAGTCGCCACCAAAGTGGAATGGCCCATCTCCCCAGATTCACTGCACCAAATGGAGCTTGATAAGAATTGGGCCGTATGTTGTGCACAGGGTAAAGCGTTGCGACTGGAACATGAGCCAGTTCAGCGGCGAGTTGCGTCGGATAGCAAAAAATATGTCGCACGACCAAATCACTGCTCGCGCACAACTCTTTTGCTGCATCAAACATAGCCGATTCAGCTGGGTAGAAAAAATGTGTATTGATGATTTTGAGCTGTGCGCTTGGGTCTCGAATCGCTTTGAACGCCTCGCCCATTTGCGCCATCATATCTACGCTTGGCAGCATTGGATTAGGCACATTGATCAGCTCGAACCCATATTGATTCGCAATGGCTGAATAATCTCTTTCGGATACCTCAGTGATGCAAAGCTTCACGCTGTGCCCAGACTTAACCAATCCGGTCGCAAGTGCAATGAAGGGATTGATATCTCCTTCACTCCCCCATGTTTGCAATCCAACTCTCATCGCTCAAACCTATTGAGTGACGATTGGATGAGTAATTGCTGTGCAAGCGTAAACTGCGACAAACTCTATAAAGAGAAACTTAATCAATCGATTTTTCATGGGTAATTTTTTTTGTGACTTTAAAAGCTTGACCTGAATCTGATCTGAACTGATCACGTCAACTCTCGCTAACTTGATACCCGATATTTACAAGCATAAGACTTTGATCGTTATCTATGCTTTGATAATATCCTGGCTACAGAGTGTCTTCAGTGGGCAAGTTAACCATTGATGCGCTTAAGTTCCATAAGCTTTGACCCAGTTGTAGGCTACTTGCCTTTGTAGACAGGGGTTGTGCAAAGGCTTGGCGACCCTCGCGTTGACGGTTTCCCCAGCTCCAATGTACTCCTGAGGTTGCGAAATCGTCATCAGCGACGGTTTGAGCAACCCTCTCTCCCGCCAACGCTTGACTGACATACCCTTTGGTGATGTTTTTTTGAAACCAAGGAAAGATCACTTGAAATGCTTTAGGTGTATCTCGGAATAAAGCGGTGTCAGCCACACAACCAGGGTAGACGGTATTGAACACGATGCCCGTGCGATCATGGTAACGGCGGTGTAACTCTTTGCTGATGATCATGTTGCATAATTTGCTATCTTTGTAGGCTTTTCCAGGTTTGAATTTCTTTCCGTCTATCATGGCAATTGGATTCAAGAAACCTGACTCAAGGCCTCTTAGTTGACCTAAATCTGCGGGAGCTGGGATGGGGACTTTTCCACCAAATTCCTCTGAATTGGCTGTCACTGTACCCAAAGTAATGAGGCGAGATCTAAAGTCTTTTTGCGAATGCTCTTTTTGAGTATTAAAGAGAAGATCGAGTAGCAAGCGGCTCAGTAGGTAGTGTCCAAAATGATTGGTTGCAACACTCAGCTCGAAACCCTCGGGCGAGCGTGCAGGGGTTTTGAGACGCGGCATATAAGTTGCGGCATTGTTAAGTAAAGCATGCAAGGGCATGCCTGTGCTTCGAAAAGAGCTTTCAAATAAATGGATGCTTTCTTGACTTCCTAGATCGAGTTTCATCAAAGTGATGCTGTTAGGTTCGATATTTTCTCCAAATGCAGCTTCCTCTGCACGCCCAAGGTCTCTGCAGGCCATGACGACGTGCCATCCTCGTTGAACCAATGATTTGGTTGCGTACAAGCCTACCCCAGAGGAGGCTCCAGTGATGATGACGGTTGGGTTGTTTGCTCTCATGTTCATAAAATCTTATCTCATCGGTCCTTTAAATTAGACCGGTATATGAACCGCCATCAAGTTGCAAATTTTGTCCAGAAATAAATCCCGCTTGCGAGCTACAAAGAAAAGCGCAAGCATCGCCAAATTCATCAGGAAGACCAAATCGTTTAGCTGCAACTGTTTCGGTGATCTTGTCTCGAGCTTGCTCAAGACTTATGGCATGCAACTTCATCAATCGCTCGGCCATATATTGTTGCCTAGGCGTATCAATTCGCTCTGGTAAGAGGTTATTGATGGTGACATTATCAACGACAGACTCAAGAGAGACTGACTTGCTAAAAGCAGTCAAACCTGTTCTTGCTGTAGTTGAGAGCGCCATATGCGGCCTCGGACTTTTGACCATGGCTGACGTGATGTTGACGATGCGTCCAAATTTTCTATTTCGCATTCCAGTTATAAAACCTCGAATAAGCAATATGGGCGCAAGCATATTGCACTCTATGGCTTCAATCCATGCGTCGTGATCCCAGTCTTTCATGCTTCCTGGAGGTGGTCCCGCATTGTTGTTGACCAATATATCAATTATGGAAAAGTGATCAAATAATTTTTGTCTATCACTCTCTTTGGTAATGTCTGCTTGAATCGCATTGACCAGCACTCCAGTTTTCTCTAGGATGATCGATTTCGCATGCTCTAGTCTGGACTCATCACGGCCATTGATATAAACGTCTGCACCTTCCCTAGCAAGTGAAGTCGCGCATGCCAATCCCAAACCTTGAGAGGAGGCACAAACCAAAGCCACGCGCCCTTTGATTCCTAAATCCATATTGAGCTTCTTTATTTCTTAATTGAAACGTGGGCTGTTTTAATTACATTGCCCCATTGAGTTCTCTCCAAGTTCATCATCTTTGTGAACTCTTGAGAGCCAAACACCACAGGATCAAAACTCATTTCTTTCATTTTTCTTTGAAAAGTTGGATCCTTGGCTAAAGAGAACAATTCCTTCTCCCAAAAACCAATGATCTCAGGTGATGTTTTTGCGGAGAAAAAAGCACCATACCAATTCATGATATCCAAATTGCTCAACCCACTTTCAGCCAACGTTGGCAAATCAGGATAAGCTTCTAGTCTTGTTGCTTCCAGAGTAGCCAATGCTTTGAGCTTGCCAGACTTGATGTGTTCTTTTACGGATTCAACCGATTGGACTAAAAATTGTACGTCTCCTGCCAATAAGCCCATGACCGCAGGAGAGCTTCCTTGGTAGGGCACATTGGTCAATTGAATGCCTGCTTTTGTGAAAATAATTTCAGATATCAAATGAAAAGCATGTCCTAGTCCTGGGGTGCCGTAAAAAATTTTACTAGGCTCTTTTTTTGCCAAAGCAATGAACTCAGCCATGGTATTGGCTTTCACGTTCGCATTGATCACAATCACTGCAGGATTGCGACCAAGAAGTGCGGCAGGAATCAAGTCCCGGTTAGAGTCATAGGGTGGCTTGGGGTCAAAATGTTCTGCAATGGTGATTGGAGTTGGCGGTGAAAATAGCAATGTGTAACCATCAGAGGGCGCTTTAACCACGTGGTTGGTACCAATTTGCCCTGAGGCACCTGGCATATTTTCGACAACAATTTGTTGGCCCCATTTAGGTCCAAGAATTGAAGCGGCCAAACGTCCTACAGTGTCTGGACCACCTGCTGCAGGAAAAGGGACAATCATTCGAATGGACTTTGATGGATATTTTACATTTTGAGCATTCGAAAAACCTGTCCCCAATGTGCTCAATGCTAATGCGCCTAAAAGTTTTCTTTTGGAGTTCGAAAATGGTTTCATGTGTATTGTTTTCTAAAAAATAGAGGAGTTTTTTCTTAAGAAGTCGTTTTAGTCTTTTTCACGATCGTGGCCATGTCCGTGATCGTGGGAGTGTCCATGGTCATGAGAGTGTTCGTGATCGTGGGCGTGTCCATGATGGTGAATCGGTCCACCAGCAACACCGGGCTTGATCCTGTGATCATGTTCTTGTTTGTAATGAAGTTTTAACAGGTCGATGCCGTAGTCTCCACCATTGGGTGTTCTAACGATGGTATGAATATGAAACTTGGCGGGCAATTCATTGGTTAAAAATACACCAGAGTGATGATCAAATTCAATCATCAAAACGGGGCTATGAATTCGGTAGTAGAAAGTATC
>CANJNC010000053.1 GCA_947475685.1 Comamonadaceae bacterium
ACAGGCGAATTAAATTGACCAATCGTAGTCAATCAACAAGGGGGCGTGGTCGGAGAACTTTTCTTCTTTAAAGACACTGGCCTTTAAAGCGCCTTTTGCCAAACCAGGTGTTGCCAGTTGGTAGTCGATGCGCCAACCCACATTTTTTGCATAGGCTTGTCCCCTTTGACTCCACCAGGTGTAGCACGTCTCACTGGCCAAGGGGTAGAGTTGTCGGTACACGTCGACCAAGGGCGTGGCCGACAAAGTGTTCGTCATCCACTGCCTCTCCTCAGGTGTGAAGCCAGAGTTTTTAAGGTTGGACTTCCAGTTCTTCAGATCTAAATTTTGGTGGGCAATGTTGATGTCGCCCATCAAAACAAATTCACGCTCAGCGGCCAATTCTTTAAGGCGCTCGGTCATCAAATCCAGGAAGCGAAATTTAGCACTTTGGCGTTCATCAGAACTGGAGCCAGAGGGGAAGTAACTGCTGATGAGGCTCAGCTTGCGCCCTGGTTTGTCAAACCGCTTTTCAATCCAGCGGCCCTCAAAGTCAAACTCCTCGTTCCCAATGCCCACGAGCACGTCGCTTGGCTGCACGTGGGTGTACAAGCCCACGCCTGAGTAGCCTTTTTTCTGAGCAAAGTGAAAGTCGCCTGTGAGAAGATTGGAGGAGACGCTGTCTTGGACTTGGGTCAGATCAAGAGTCAGGTCCGCGGCTTGAGCCTTCACCTCTTGAACGCCCAAGGCGTCGATATGTTGTGCGGAGGCCCAAGAAAAAAACCCTTTGTTGGCAGCGGATCTGATACCGTTTAAGTTGGCGCTCACAATTTTCATGGGGTTCAAGCTCCTAGTGGGTGTTGAAACAAAGAGCTTAAGTTTAATCCATAGGGGCATTTAACTCGGCGGATCTTTAAGGGCGCACGCAGGTGCCTTGGGTCTTTGAGGAATTAGAATGCAAGGAGAATCAAACTGATTTGTCCTTGCCCAGCGCAATTCTTTTCTTTTTTTGAGATTTAAACATGAGTGAGTTCATTGCCACGGATAAGAATTTATCGCATGAATTTGTTGCCTTTGCCATTGAAAGTGGTGTTTTAGGCTTTGGTCAATTCACCACCAAAGCCGGTCGAGTCTCGCCCTACTTCTTCAATGCGGGATTGTTTGACAACGGCTTGAAGATGTCGAAGTTGGCGACTTTTTATGCCCAAAGTTTGCTTGGCAGTGGCATTGAGTTTGACATGATTTTTGGGCCGGCCTACAAAGGCATCCCTTTGGGGGCGACTTTGGCCATGGAGTTGGCCAGGCGGGGCAAGAGTGTGCCCTTTGCATACAACCGCAAAGAGATCAAAGACCATGGCGAGGGCGGCACTTTGGTGGGCGCGCCTCTTAAAGGGCGCGTATTGATTGTGGACGATGTCATGAGTGCAGGCACAGCGGTCAGAGAGTCGATTGAATTGATTCGTCAACATGGTGCCACGGCACACGCTGTGGTGATCGCTTTGGACCGACAAGAGATGGCCACAGAAAAGACACTGAAAGGCATTTGTGATGTGCCCTACAGTGCGGTTCAATATGCAAGAGAGAACTTGGGCCTGAAAGTATGCGCTGTTGCCTCTTTAGAGGATTTGTTGAGTTATTTGGAGGCTAGCGAAGACCCAAGCCTCAAAGCGCACCTGAGCCATGTGCAAGCGTACCGCTCAAGGTACGGTGTTGCGGACCTTTAAACCTCAGCACGGCCAAGCATGGATGAGAGGATGCGTGCGGGTAAGGGTAAGGGTACGGCTTAAAGGGCGGCAATCTTTGAGCGCATCAGATCGCTTACATCTTTTGGATTGGCCTTGCCTTCAGTGGCTTTCATCACTTGCCCGACCAAGGCATTGAAGGCCTTGTCTTTGCCGGCTTTAATTTGCTCAATTTGATCTGCATTGGCAGACAGCACAGTGTCAACGATTTGCTCCAAAGCTTTGGTGTCATTGATTTGTTTGAGCCCCTTTTGATCAATCACACAGTCAACGAGTGACAGGGGAGTAAGACCCTCAAGGGGTTGGGCCCACAAGGCCTCTAGGACTGTTTTGGCCGCATTGTTGGAAAGCGTTGCGTCAGAAATCCGGCTCAAAATGGCCGCCAAAGTCATGGCGCTCAGCGGGCACGCTTCAAACCCAAGGTGAGCTGCATTGAGTCGCCTGGAGAGCTCGCCCATGACCCAGTTGCTGGCCATTTTGGCTTGACCGCTTTCTTTGGCCACGAGCTCAAAATAATTCGACATGGCTTGGGTTTGGGTAAGTGTGATGGCATCGTATTCGGGAATGCCATAGTCTTTGACAAATCGCGCGGCCATGGCTCGGGGCAACTCCGCCATTTTTGAGCGCACCGCATCAATCCAGGTTTGTTCGATTTTCAAGGCCGGCAAATCGGGATCAGGGAAATATCGATAGTCTGCCGAGTCTTCTTTGGTCCTCATCGCTTTGGTCTCCCCCGTATCGGGGTTGAACAAAACAGTGGACTGAATGATGGGTCGGCCCTCTTCAAGTTGCTCAATTTGCCAAAGAATTTCAAAATCGATGGCTTGCTGCATGAATTTAAAGCTGTTTAAATTCTTGATCTCTCGCCTGGTGCCAAGCGGCGCACCTGCTCGACGGATAGAGACATTGGCATCACAGCGAAAACTGCCCTCTTGCATGTTGCCGTCGCAAATGCCAATCCAAGTGACAATTTTATGGAGCTCTTTGGCATAAGCAACCGCCTCTGCGCTGGAGCGCATATCGGGCTCTGTCACGATCTCTAAAAGAGGCGTTCCCGCACGGTTCAAGTCAATGCCTGACTGGTCCACAAAGTCCTCGTGCAAGGATTTGCCCGCGTCTTCCTCCAAGTGTGCTCTGACCAAGCGCACGACCTTCTTTTCTTCGCCTAAAAAGAACTCAACCTCACCGCCTTGAACCACAGGAATTTCAAATTGACTGATTTGATAGCCCTTGGGCAAATCAGGGTAGAAATAGTTTTTCCTGGCAAACACACTCAAGGGGGACACATGGCCACCAACGGCCAAGCCAAATTCAATGGCGCGCTCGACCGCTTGGCGGTTCATCACTGGCAAGGTGCCGGGCAAAGCCAAGTCCACTGGACAAGCCTGGGTATTGGCTTGCGCGCCAAAGGAGGTCGATGCTCTGGAAAATATTTTGCTTTGGGTGGTGAGTTGCGTGTGGGTTTCAAAACCAATGACCACCTCGTAGCCATGAATCAATGGTGTGCTCATTTTGCACCCCTTAATGTTTTTGTATGCCAATCGGTGGACAATTGAAACTGATGGGCCACGTTCAATAGCTTACTCTCTTGAAGGTAGTTGCCAATCATTTGCAGCCCAACGGGCATGCTTGATGCGCCAAAGCCACAGGGCAAGCTCATCGCGGGAAGACCGGCAAGAGAGGCTGGCAAGGTGAAGATGTCGGCCAAATAGTTGGCCACGGGGTCATTGATTTGTTCGCCAATCTTCCACGCCACTTGTGGGGTGACGGGGCCGGCAATCACATCGCAGGTTTTAAAGGCCTCTTGAAAATCGTTGGAAATCATGCGTCTGATTTTTTGCGCTTGTAAGTAATAAGCATCGTAGTACCCGTGCGACAAGACGTAGGTTCCAATCATGATGCGCTTTTTGACTTCTTCGCCAAAACCTTGGGTTCTTGTCTTTCGGTAAAGATCATCCAAGTCTTTGTAGTCTTTGGCGCGAAACCCAAATTTGACGCCATCAAATCGACTCAGGTTGCTAGAGGCTTCTGCGGGGGCCAGGATGTAGTAAACAGGGATGGACAGTTCAGTTTTAGGCAGCTCAATCGGAACCAACTGCGCCCCCAAAGTTTTAAACTCATTGAGGGCAAGCTCAATGCAGGATCGCACATCGGGATGCAGTCCATCAGAGAAGAACTCTTTGGGAATGCCAATGCGCAGGCCCTCAATGGACTCGTTCAAGTGCCGTGAAAAATCTTCCTTTGGCACATCCAGTGAGGTCGAATCGCGATCCAGATCAGGCCCACACATGGCACTCAGTAAGAGTGCGCAATCCTCCGCACTTTGGGCCATGGGGCCAGCTTGATCCAAGCTTGAAGCGTAGGCAATCATGCCGTAGCGGGAGGCGCGACCGTAGCTGGGTTTGATGCCCGTGATGCCGCAAAAGGAGGCAGGCTGTCGGATCGAGCCACCGGTGTCTGTTCCTGTGGCGGCTGGACACAGTCGCAAAGCCACCGCCGCAGCACTCCCCCCCGAAGAGCCTCCCGCAACGCGGGTGTTGTCCCAAGGGTTCTTGACCGGTCCCCAAGCTGAATTTTCATTGGACGAGCCCATGGCAAATTCATCGCAATTGAGTTTGCCCAAGTTCACCATCCCCGCTTGCTGCAATTGGGTGACCACGGTGGCGTCAAAGGGCGAACAATAGGCCTCAAGCATTTTCGAGCCAGCGGTCGTTGGGAAATTTTGCGTCACAAAGATGTCTTTGTGTGCAATGGGGACGCCCTCTAGTGGGCGGGCCTGGCCTTTGGCGATTCTTTGATCAGACTGATTGGCCAAATGGAGGGTAAATTCCTCATTGAAACTCACAAAAGCACCGCAAGAGTTGGATTGCGACGTTTGATTTTCTTGGCATTGCAGGGGGTTCAAGGCGGGCTTGAGTGTGGCGTGTGCTTTGGCGCGAGTTAGAAAATGTTCGCTCGCTTCGCGAGCACTCACCACTTTGTTCTGTATGGCCAGTGACAGCGCTTTAAGGCTTAAGTCATGAAGTTCAGACATATCAGGACTCAATGACTTTGGGGACTAAAAAGAGGCCTTTTTCAACCTTGGGAGCGCTTTTTTGATTCAATTCGCGTTGATTGGGTTCGCTGACCAGGTCTTGCCGCAGGCGCAAAGACACGTCTTGGACCGTCGCCAAGGGGTGTGAAAGGGGCGTAACGCCTAAGGTGTCCACAGATTTAATTTGTTCAACAATTTCAAACAATGCGTTGATTTGTTGCAGCATGTGTTCTTCTTGGCTGTGGCCCAGGTCAAGTTTTGCAAGGGATGCGATTTTTTGGATCTCTTGGGAGGTCAATGGCATAAAAAACAATTCAAAAAGAAAAATTAAAACACTCGAAATTCGTTCTGGCTCTGGCCTTCGTGTATTATCACGCCCCAAAGCTCAAGAAATTTTGAGATGTTAAATTTCAGTTAAAAAAGGCGGGAGTTTTTGTGAAAAACGCAGCTTTTTTTGAAAACGGTAAATTTGGATGCAGGGAAAATCAAACAAAACACCTTCATTCTTAAGAGGATTACTACATGTTTGGATCATTTCGTCGTTATTTTTCGACCGATTTAGCCATAGATTTGGGCACAGCCAATACGCTCATTTACGTGAGAGACAAGGGCATTTTATTGGATGAGCCCTCTGTGGTGGCAATTCGTCATGAAGGAGGACCACAAGGGAAAAAAACCATCCAAGCGGTGGGTCGTGAGGCCAAGGCCATGTTGGGCAAAGTGCCCGGAAACATTGAAGCCATTCGCCCAATGAAAGATGGTGTGATTGCTGACTTTACGGTCACGGAGCAAATGCTCAAGCAATTCATCAAGATGGTCCACCCACGCTCCATGCTCAAGCCCAGTCCCAGAATCATCATTTGTGTGCCTTGTGGCTCTACACAAGTTGAGCGCCGTGCCATCCGCGAGTCCGCTTTGGGTGCGGGTGCTTCAGAGGTTTACTTGATTGAAGAGCCCATGGCCGCAGCCATCGGTGCGGGTTTGCCCGTCAGCGACGCGAGTGGCTCCATGGTGGTTGACATTGGGGGCGGGACGACGGAAGTGGGCGTGATCTCTTTGGGCGGCATGGTTTACAAGGGCAGTGTGCGTGTGGGGGGGGACAAATTTGATGAAGCCATCATCAATTACATTCGCCGTAACTACGGCATGTTGATTGGGGACCCGACCGCGGAGATGATTAAAAAGAACATTGGTTCTGCTTTCCCGGGCTCTGAGGTCAAGGAGATGGAGGTCAAAGGGCGCAATTTATCCGAGGGCGTGCCCCGGTCTTTTACGATTTCGTCCAATGAGATTTTGGAAGCCTTGACCGATCCGTTGAACAACATCGTGTCTGCGGTCAAAAATGCGCTGGAACAAACGCCGCCTGAACTTGGCGCTGACATTGCCGAGCGTGGTTTGATGTTGACCGGCGGCGGTGCTTTGCTCAGAGACTTGGACCGTTTGTTGGCCGAGGAGACGGGGCTGCCCGTTTTGGTGGCCGAGGACCCCTTGACGTGTGTCGTTCGAGGTTGTGGTCTGGCGCTAGAGCGAATGGAGCGTTTGGGAGCGATCTTTACCAGCGAGTAAGGACCCATCAACAAGGGTGTCTTTCTCCATCGGGATGTTCTGTTTCAAATGGATCTAGAGCATTTACAATTGAGGCCTCCTGCCCATGAGGCCAATGAACAGAGCGGACACAGTCCTTTTGGTGATCTTTTAATTAGACTTCTGTGTGAGCACTTTATTCACGACCATTTATTGAGTTGATCTAAATCACCATGCCACTCGGGACGCTAGATAGAACACCTCCACCGTTTTTCAAACAAGGTGCAACACCCCTTCATAAGCTGATTTTTTTTAGTTGCCTGTCTGTTTTGATCATGTTTTGTGATGTGCGTTGGCAAATCACCCAGCCCTTGAGATCTTTATTTTCTTTGGCCTTGGCACCCATTCAATGGATGGCACAACAACCGGGCTTCTTTTCTGCGCGTGTGGAAGTCTTCCTTCAAGACAAAGGGGATGCGCAAGAAGAGGCGGCCTTGTTTAAAAAGCAGCTCTTGGATCAATCTCTTCAAGCTTCACAAGTCGATCAACTGCAGCTTGAGAACAAACAGTTGAGGTCCCTTTTAGAGCTGAAAGATCGCGTTCAAACCACAGGACAAGTGGCACAAGTCATTTATGACGCAGCCGATCCATTTACGCGTAAAGTGATCCTTGACAAAGGTTCAATCAGTGGCATTCGCGTGAGCTCCCCCGTCATGGATGAAGCGGGCGTGGTGGGTCAAGTCACACGTGTGTATCCATTGATCAGTGAAGCCACATTGATCATTGATAAAAATCACTCCATACCGGTTTTGAACAACCGAACAGGCGCCAGAGGTGTTGCCTTTGGGGAGTCTGGCGGCGCGCCGCTTTTGGAGTTGAGGTACATGGCGGCCAATGCAGATATTCAAGAAAACGACATCTTGAGCACCAGCGGAGTTGACGGCGTGTATCCGCCTGGCGTGCCTGTGGCCAAGGTGATCAAAATTGAGAGAAGCGCAGACTCGATGTTTGCTCGAATTCTGTGCGAGCCCTTGGGCCGCGCACAGGGCGTTAGACACTTGATGGTTTTGGAGCCGGTAGGGATGGACTTGCCTGCAAGACCAGAAATGGAAGTGGTCAAAGCACCTTCAAGAAGTGGGGGTCGGTGATGATCATGCCTCGTGGGCAGCAATTGTTGTTGCCAGCCAAGCCCTTTTTCATCGTCATGAGTTTGTTCACGGCTTTGCTGATGAACATGTTGGAAAACGTAGGGCTACTTGGAAACGCTGCTTGGATGCCCGATTTTTTGGCGCTCGTTTTGCTTTTTTGGTCGGTCCACCAACCTCAACGCGTTGGCATTGGATGGGCGTTTATTTTGGGCTTGGCGTGTGATGTGCACCAAGTCTCTTTTTTAGGTCAACATGCTTTGGCCTATACGGTTCAGGGTTTTTTGGCAACTTTGATTCATCGAAGATTGTTGTGGTTTTCTGTGCCCTCACAGGCCTTGCAGGTCTTGCCCCTGTTTGCGATTTCTCATGCCATCTCCATGGTGCTGCGCATGTCTTTGTCGGGCAGTTTGATGGGTTGGCCCATGTTTTTTGCACCAATGATTGAGGCTTGTTTGTGGCCCATCGTCAGTGTTATTTTGTTGGCGCCACAAAGGCGAGCACCCGACCCAGATGAGAATCGACCCTTATGAGTTTGGGTGGAAACATTGAACAGGATTTGAGGCGATTTAGGGGGCGCGTTTTGGCGGCAAGTGTTTTTGTATTTGTTGCTTTTTCTCTTTTGGGCTTTAGGCTTTTGTATTTACAAATTTGGCGCTATCAAGATTTGTTTGAGCAAGCCGAGAGCAACCGCAAAGTCATTGCCCCTGTGGTGCCCACGCGTGGCGTGATCATGGATCGCAATGGGGTGATTGTTGCAACCAACTACTCGGCCTATACCTTGGAGATCACGCCAGCGAAATTAAATACCACTTTAGATTCGGTGATCGATGAATTGTCTGAAGTGATCCATATTTATCCAAGAGACAAGAGGCGATTTAAAAAGCTCTCTGATGAGTCCAAAAGCTTTGAATCGGTTCCCATCCGAACGCGCTTAACGGACCAGGAGGTGGCGCGTTTTGCTGCACAGCGTTTTAGATTTCCAGGTGTGGAGATCAAGGCCCGACTTTTTAGAAATTACCCCTATCAAGCTCTGGGCAGTCATCTCATTGGGTACATTGGCCGCATCAATCAGTCAGAAAAAGAAAAAATAGAAGAGACAGATGACGAAGCCAACTATAGAGGAACCGACTACATCGGCAAGCTGGGTGTTGAGCAAAGCTATGAAAGAGAATTGCATGGATTGACCGGCTTTCATGAAATGGAGACTTCTGCGGGTGGGCGCGCAGTGCGACGTTTGTCCAGCCTTCCCTCTAAACCAGGCAACACGGTCAGACTCACGGTGGATATCAAACTTCAAAAGTTGGTTGAAGATCTCTATGGAAATCGGCGTGGCGCTTTGGTGGCCATAGATCCCAAGACCGGAGAAATATTGGCCTTTGTCAGTAAGCCCACGTTTGATCCCAATTTATTTGTAGAAGGCATTGACAGCGAAAACTGGCAGGCCTTGAATGACTCGATCGATAAGCCCTTACTTAACCGTGCCTTAAGGGGGACCTACCCACCAGGATCCGTCTACAAGCCCTTTATGGCTTTGGCGGCGTTGCAAGTGGGTAAAAGAACTCCGACCCAAAGCATTTTCGATCCTGGATTTTACATGTTTGGCAATCATCGTTTCAGGGACGACAAAGAAGGCGGTCATGGCACGGTAGACATGTACCGTTCAATTGTTGAGTCATGCGACACGTATTACTACATGTTGGCCCATGATCTGGGCGTGGACACCATTTACGAGCAGATGAAGCCTTTGGGGTTTGGTCAGTACACAGGCATTGACGTCTTGGGGGAGGCAAAAGGTGTTTTGCCCTCCACGCAATGGAAGAGCGCAACTTATAAAAAACCAGAGCAACAAAGATGGTATTCAGGTGAAACCATTTCATTGGGAATTGGACAGGGTTATAACACCTTTACGGTTCTTCAAATTGCTCAAGCGGCGTCCACACTTTTGAATGATGGTAAGAAAACCAGGCCACATTTGGTCAAAGAAATCATCAATCCAGAAACCAAGGTGGGCAAGGCCGTGGTCGTGACAGCGATCGAAGAAATCAGTTTGAAGCCAGAAAATACAGCCATCATTCGCCAAGCATTGGTCGGTGTGAATTTAGAGGGCACATCGGCTTCAAGTTTTGTGGGTGCGGGCTATACCAGTGGCGGTAAAACAGGAACGGCGCAAGTCTTCTCGGTTCGTGAAAATGAAAAGTACAACGCCTCCAAGCTCGATGAAAGAATGCGCGACCACGCCTTGTTCATGGCTTACGCGCCAGCAGAGGACCCCAAAGTGGTCTTGGCCATGGTGGTGGAGAATTCGGGTTTTGGGGCGCAAAATGCGGCTCCAATTGCCAGGCGGATATTTGACTTTCTTTTGCTAGGACAGTACCCCTCAGAGGAGGACATTGCAGCTGTTCAAATTGGACAAGCCACCAAGCCCATTGGAAAACCCAGGCCCGTCGCAAACGTTCAGTGGTTCAATGCCACTGAAAAAAGTACGTCTGAGTCCTTGCCATTTAACGCAGTGGTCAGCCCTTAAGGGAGAGGGCAAAAGATTTGCTAGTTTGCGAAGTAGGCATCGGAGGCTGTTTTGAGGATCAAACAAGTCACGACAAAGATAAAAATCCAGCGGACAAATCCTGATCCATGTTGAACGGCCATCTTGGTGCCCACCAAACTGCCCAAGATGTTAAAGAGGGCCATGGGAATGGTGATGGCCCACCAAATTTTCCCTTCAAATACAAAAAGACTCAAGGCTGCAGCATTGCTGGCACTGTTGAGCACTTTGGCAGCACCTGATGCGTGCAAGAAGTCATAGCGCAAAAGCCGCACAAAGATGAAGATAAAAAAGCTTCCTGTGCCTGGTCCAAAAAAACCATCGTAAAAACCGATGACACTTGCAACAAACATCAAGGCGAGAAGTTCTACAGGGCCCTTGAATCTGGGGTTGTGAGCGTTGCCCAATTGTTGACTGAGCAATGTATAAAGGAGCACAGCACTTAGAACAAAAGGGAGGGCTTTCTTTAGATAATCAGAGGACACCCAATTCAAGGACCATGCTCCCAGGAAAGAGAATGACGCTGCACAACAAGCGGCAATGAAAAGTTTCCCCCAAGGTAAATCGATGTGACGGCTGTAGTTCCAACTGGCAAACAAAGTGCCCCAAAGAGAGACGGACTTGTTGTTGCCCAAAAGCGTAGACGCTTGGGCCATGGGGTAGGTGGAAAAGAGGGCTGGCACGAGGATCAAGCCTCCGCCTCCTACAATTGCATCCACATAGCCCGCCAAGGCCGCGCAACTCAATACAAAAACAATATCCATGTGCAGATTGTGACTTAAAAAACGCACCATAAAAAAAGCACTGCTTGGATTTCAGCAGTGCTTTGTTTTAATGGCCCTCTTGTAACGGGGCTTGGCATGTCAAGTCTCCTCAACCCTCTAAGCAACCTCATTTCTTGTTCAAGACAAAATGTATCTGCTTTGAACGTGTTCTTTGCTAGGGGCTTACCCAGGGATCTTGTTATCTAATTGAGAAGAGTTGGTGAAACAAGGAGGCCATTGAAAAAAAGAAGTCGTCTGATGGAAATCAATTTCTATCAGACTGAGCGATCCATTTGGCGGCTTTTTCTGCCATCATGAGCGTTGGCGCGTTGGTGTTGCCACTGGTGATGGTGGGCATGGCGCTCGCGTCCACCACCCGCAAACCGGCAACGACCCCGCCTTGACCGTTTTGTACCCGCAGCTCTGAATCTAAAACCGCCAAATGTGCACCTAAGCGACCCATCTGGGTGGTCCCGACTGGGTGAAAGATGGTGGTGGCGATGTCGCCTGCCATTTGGCTGAGTTCCTCCATGCTTTGGTACTGAGCACCAGGTTTGATCTCTTGCGGGGCAAAGGGTTTCAAAGCGGCTTGTGAGATGATGCGGCGTGTCAAAAGGATGGACTTGGCCGCTTTGTCCAAATCTTCTTGGGTGCTCAGATAATTGGGCGAGATCAAGGGGGCTTGTTGAAAGTCCGCACTCTGCGCGCGAACATGACCGCGGGAGCTGGGGTTGAGGTTGCAAACACTCGCAGTGATGGCATCAAAGCTGTGAAGCGGTTCACCAAAGGCGTCCAAGCTCAAGGGCTGTACATGGTATTGCAAATCTGGCCAAGTCAAAGAGGGGTCGCTTTTGGTAAACACACCCAGTTGAGACGGTGCCATGCTCATCGGGCCAGTTTGGTAGAGCAAATACTCAAGGGCCATTTTCCCCTTGCCCCACCAGCTTTGCGAAAGCGTATTCAATGTCGGTGTATGGCTGACTTTGTAGGTCGTTCTGATTTGCAAATGATCCTGTAAATTTTCCCCAACACCAGGCAAATCAATCAACGCAGAGATGCCAATGCTTTTCAAGTAGGTGCCATCTCCTATGCCAGACAACTGCAAAATGTGTGGACTGCCAATGCTTCCTGCGCAAAGGATCACTTCATTTTTGGCGTACACATTGAACTTGTCTTTGCCATCAAACACCTCCACACCAGTGCATTTTTGTGAGCCGTCCTCACTGGGTTCAAGGAGCACACGACAGACCTGTGCATGGGTCCACATTTCAAAATTGTCTCTTGCATAGCAAGTCGGGCGCAAAAAAGCTTTCGCCGTATTCCACCGCCAGCCTGAGCGTTGGTTGACTTCAAAGTAGCCCACCCCCTCGTTGTCTCCACGGTTGAAGTCAGTTGTTGGTGCAATGCCAAACTCCTCACAGGCTTTTGCAAATGCGTTCAAAATCGGCCAAGAAAGCCTTTGTTTTTCAACGCGCCATTCGCCCCCAGCCTTCTTATACGAAAGCGTTTGCTCATAAAGGGAAGGCTCCACGGCCTGAGGTTGGGTCCCTTTGGCGCCATGAAAGGCATTTGCACCCAAGTAATGATCTTCGTGTCGCTTAAAGTCTTCAAGGCATGTGGACCAACCCCATCTTGCATCTTGGGTCACTTTGGCCCAGTGCTCATAATCTCTGGATTGACCTCGCATGTAAATCATGCCATTGATGCTAGAGCATCCGCCAAGTCCTTTGCCTCTGGGGTAGCGCAAAGCTCGGCCATGGAGTCCACTTTGAGCTTGAGTTTGATACAACCAATCTGTTCGCGGGTTACCGATGCAATACAAGTAACCAACAGGAATGTGAATCCAGTGGTAATCGTCCTTGCCACCAGCCTCAATCAGCAGCACCCGTTTGGATGCGTTGGCACTGAGTCGATTGGCAAGCAAGCTGCCCGCCGTTCCAGCGCCCACAATGATGTAGTCAAAGTTCAGGTCATTCATCAAAGGCAAGCGGAGTGCTTATTTAGAGGTCGGCATGACAAACTCTGCGCCGCTGGCGATGCTTTGGGGCCAGCGCTGCATGATGCTTTTTTGTTTGGTATAGAAACGAACACCCTCTTCGCCATAGGCATGAACATCTCCAAACAAAGAGCGCTTCCAGCCCCCAAAGCCATGCCAGGCCATTGGAACAGGAATGGGCACATTGATGCCCACCATGCCCACTTGAATTCGCCTGGAGAACTCTCGGGCCACATGCCCCTCGCGTGTAAAGCAACTCACGCCGTTGCCAAACTCATGGGCATTGATCAAGTCAATCGCGTGGTTCAAATCATCTGCGCGAACACAGCTGAGAACGGGCCCAAAGATCTCTTCTTTGTAAATGCGCATGTCGGATTTGACATGGTCAAACAAAGTGCCACCCAGCCAAAAGCCATCGGCGCAACCTTCACCCGCATGACTCCCTTTAAACGATCGGCCATCCACCAAAAGTTGGGCGCCTTCCTGTTCTCCGGCCTCAATATAGCCTTTGATTTTGTTCATCGCAGCTTGGGTGACGATAGGGCCCATTTCCGCGTCAAGCTCAATGCCATTCTTGATCTTCAAATCCCGTGTTCTTTGAATGAGGGCGGGCATGATTTTGTCAGCAACGTCGCCCACCAATACCGCAACGCTGATGGCCATACAACGCTCACCGGCTGAGCCATAAGCGCTTCCAATCAAAGCGTCAACGGCTTGATCAAGGTCGGCATCAGGCATGACGACCATGTGATTCTTGGCGCCCCCAAGGGCTTGAACGCGTTTGCCCAAACGTGCACCTGTTTCATAGAGGTGGTTGGCGATGGGCGTTGAGCCCACAAAACTCAAACCTTGAACATCCGGGTGGGCCAACAGGGCATCTACCGCCTCTTTGCCGCCTTGAATCACGCTAAAGACACCATCGGGCAAGCCGGCCTGTTTCAAAAGCTCTGCCATCATCAAGGAGGGTGAGGGGTCAAGAGGGCTTGGTTTGAGGATGAAGCTGTTGCCGCAGGCCAGTGCAACGGGAAACATCCACATGGGGACCATCACTGGAAAATTAAAAGGCGTGATACCCGCAACGACACCAAGGGGTTGGCGCATGGTCCAGTTGTCAATGCCCGTTGAAACTTGGTCGGTAAAGTCACCTTTGAGCAGTTGAGGAATGCCACAGGCAAACTCGATGATGTCAATGCCTCGAGAGACTTCTCCTTGAGCGTCGGTGAATACTTTGCCGTGTTCAGCCGTGATGAGATGGGCGAGCTCATCTTTGTGCTGATTGATCAACTCTAAAAATCGAAACATCACCCGTGCGCGTCGAATGGGCGGCATCTCACCCCAGGCCACTTGAGCGTGTTTGGCAGCTTTCACAGCCAAATTGACCTCAGCTTCTGCACCCTGCAAGACTTCACGTGTGACAGCGCCGCTTGCTGGGTTGTACACAGCTTGTTTGGTAGAGCCAAAGCCAGGATGAAGTTCGCCTTTGATAAAGTGTTGAACCAAGGGCAATGCGTGTGTGGTAGCCATGATGACGTAAGCCTCAAAAAAAAGGAGATGAGAGAATTTGTAAAAACAATGACCGCAAACGTGACATTGAGAGAGGGACTATATCCTGAAATGTCATTGTGCAATGAGCGTGAGGACCCTAACCCTAACGCGCGCCTGCAATATCCAAAATTGAGCCGCTGCAATAAGTGGCAGATGGGCTTAAAAGCCAAACGATGGCGTTTGCAACTTCCTCAGACGTGCCCGCCCGCCCCATGGGCATTTGAGAGGCCAAGTCGCGAGCGCGATGAGGCAAACCACCGCTGGCATGAATCTCTGTATCAATGATCCCAGGCCTCACGGCATTGACCCGGATGCCTTCGCTTGCAACTTCCTTCGCCAAGCCCACGGTCATCACATCAATCGCCCCTTTGCTGGCTGCGTAGTCAACGTACTGATTGGGCGAGCCCAGTCTTGAGGCGGCGCTCCCAACATTGACAATCACCCCACCAGGACCACCATGGCGCGTGCTCATCCTGAGCACCGCCTCTTTGGCGCATAAAAAGGGACCAATCACATTGATCCGCATCATGCGCTCGAGCCGTTCGGCACTGAATTGATCCACTCTTTGGGAGAAGTCCACAATGCCCGCGTTGTTGACAAGACCCTCAATAGGCCCCCATTTGGCATCGAGGTGGGCAAACATTTTTTCGATGTCAGACTCAACCCCAATATCGGCTTGAATGCTGATGGCTGACCCACCCGCATCGCGAATTTGTCGAACCACTGCATCAGCGGCCAAGGAGTTGGAGTGAAAATTGACGGCGACACGCCATCCGGATTGAGCGGCCAAAAGGGCTGTTTGTGCACCGATTCCCCGAGACGCGCCTGTGACCAATAGAGTTTTGGAATCCAAGGGGCTTATCCTTTTTGCGCTTGATGGGCTTGTTGATCGGCGTGGTAGCTTGAGCGAACCATGGGGCCCACAGCGGCGTGTTTGAAGCCCATGTCATACGCCTTCGCTTCAAACATTTTGAAGGTGTCGGGGTGAACGTAGCGCGATACAGGGAGATGGTGTGCGCTTGGAGACAAGTATTGACCAATGGTCAGCATGTCGATGTCGTGATCTCGCATGTCTTGCATGGTGGTTAAGATCTCCTCGTCGCTTTCTCCAAGGCCGACCATGAGGCCACTTTTTGTGGGTATATGGGGGAAAAGTGCTTTGAATTTTTTCAAGAGCGCAAGACTAAACGCATAGTCGCTCCCAGGCCTGGCTTGGGCATACAGGCGCGGCACGGTTTCTAAGTTGTGATTCATCACGTCGGGCGGGGCATTTTTTAAGATGCTCAATGCGCGGTCGTCGCGGCCTCTAAAGTCGGGCACCAAGATTTCAATTTGGGTTTGAGGAGATAGCGTTCTGATGCTTGTGATGCAGTCCACAAAGTGTGAGCTGCCCCCATCCCTTAAGTCATCTCTGTCAACGCTTGTAATGACCACGTACTTCAGTTGGAGTTGGGCCACTGTTTGGCCCAAATGCAAGGGCTCATTGGGATCCAGGGGATCTGGGCGGCCATGGCCCACATCACAAAAAGGACACCTTCGGGTGCATTTGTCGCCCATGATCATGAACGTGGCGGTGCCATTTCCAAAGCACTCGCCAATGTTGGGGCACGAGGCTTCTTCGCAAACGGTCACAAGTTGATTGCTCCTCAAAATGTCCTTGATCTCATAAAAGCGCGAGTTCGCTGAAGCGGCTTTGACGCGAATCCAGTCGGGTTTTTTCAAGGCCTCTTGTGGCTGGACTTTGATGGGTATTTTGGATAACTTCTCAAACGCCTTTTGCTTGATCGTTGGATCATAGGTTTGGGTCGGTGTGGAACTGTTGGGCGTTGTGCTCATGGGACTAGGGTTTTTTTCAATGGAAGGTTAATTATTAGCAAGAGAAATTCATCAAGTCGTGAGATAGACGTTTAATTTTTCCGCCAACAGCACGGCGACCTCTTGGCAATTTAACATGACCCCAAGATGGTGTAAATGGGTGGTTTGAAGCCCTTCATATCCACATGGGTTGATGGCTTCAAAAGGGGTCAAGTCCAAAGAGACGTTCAAAGACAAGCCATGGTAGGTGCAATGCTTGGAGACTTTGACGCCAATGGCTGAAATCTTAGACAGCCCGTCAAAGGACGGTTGGGAGGTGGTATTTTGATCTGCGCGTT
This sequence comes from Comamonadaceae bacterium, assembly GCA_947475685.1. Taxonomy (GTDB): domain Bacteria; phylum Pseudomonadota; class Gammaproteobacteria; order Burkholderiales; family Burkholderiaceae_C; genus Limnohabitans. The sequence goes on from CANJNC010000053.1 coordinate 16,428, forward strand.
CATGAGGGGAGTAGGCGAGCCTGTCATGCGAACGGGGATCAACTGGGTTCACATAGACACCAGGCGCGCCCAAAACTCGGTGAGCGGTGAGGCCCAAAGCGTTGAGCGTTTTGATCACCGATTCTTCCAATCGGTACACATATTCTTTGACGAAATAGCCCCTTCGGTTTAAGTTGATCAAGGGATAGGCAATCACTTGTCCAGGGCCGTGGTAGGTGATTTGTCCGCCTCGGTTGGTCTGAATCAGTGGAATAGTGCTGGGTGTGAGCAAGTCGTTTGAAGTGCCACTTAGCCCCAAGGTGTAGACGGGTGGGTGTTCACACAGCCAAAGCTCATCCGGTGTTTGTGGGGTCCTTTGAGCCGTGAAGTCTTGCATCTTTTGATAGATCTCAAGGTAAGGCACGGTTCCCAAATGAGAAATTTTCACAGTTTGCAAACTCTAAAGGAGGGGTCATGCATGCCGCAAAGTGTTTAAAGAACGACTTTGACCAAAGGATGGGACGACAAGGCCATATACAGTGCGTCCAGTTGAGCCTGTGAAGTGGCCCAGACATTGAGGGTCACGCCCAGATAATTGCCGGCTTTGCTTTGTCGAAGCTCAATGCTTGTCGCATCAAATTGGGGGTCAAACTCTTGGGCAATCGTTGTGAGCGTACTCACAAAATCGTCGACTTTGTGTCCCATGACCTTGATCGGAAAGGCGCAGGGGAACTCGATCAGCGTCGCTCGAGCAGATTCTGCAGAGGTCACAGGGGGGTCTATGGGCTCAGTCATGGTGTTTGAGGGTTTGATAGGCGTCGTAAAGTCGCCGGTAAATAGGGCCAGGACGCGCGTCCCCTATCATCAGTGCGTCCAATTTAGTCACAGCCAAGACTTCCTTGGAGGCCGAGGTCAAGAGCAGTTCATCTGCAGCAAAAACCTCTTCTTTCCGAATGGGTTTGAGCGAAAAGGGGATTTGTTGGGACTCACACAATTGTGCCAGCACGCCATATCGAATCCCTTCCAAAACCAAATGGTCATTGGGCACCCCCATCACAGCCCCATTTTTAACCACCCAGACGTTGCTGGAGGCGGCCTCGCTTAAAAAGCCATCCCGAAACATGATGGTCTCCAAGGCTTTTTCTTTTGCGCTCAGGTCTCTGGCCAACACGGAGCCCATTAGGCTGGTGGTTTTGATATGTGCTTTTTTCCACCGGAAATCCTCATGTGTAATACAAAAGGCCCCGTTTTGACGCAGTTCATCGCTGAGAGGCGCTCTTGGTTGGCACATGACAAACACCGTGGGTTCAAGATGCTGGGGGATGAGGTGGTCCCTGGGTGCGACACCTCGGGTGATTTGAAGGTAAATGCTTGCATTCAAAAGGGGCAAGGGGGTTTCAAAATGGCGGGCATTTTCTTTCAGCAAGGTCTCAAAAATACTTCTCCATCCCATGGTCGCATGCGGATTGGTCATCCTCACGGCACCCAAGGAGCGCTCAAGTCGCGCCATGTGCTGATCAAACTTGAAGAGTCTGCCGCCATAGACGGGGATGACCTCGTAGATTGCATCTCCAAATATAAAGCCCCTATCTAAAACACTCACGCTGGTTTGTGAAAGAAGCCCATGGTGCCCATTTAAATAGCAAATGCCGTCCTCAGTGGCCTGGAACTGGGGGGTGCTTGGGGCTGGGTTTTTGAACATGACGCAATTATCCTTCGCTCTGCGTAAAACCAACTAGAAAAAGAAATTTTATCGTCTGTTTGCATTCAGAGTGGGTTTTCCCTTACAATAGGAGGCTTTACATAATTTCATGAACATTCAACTCAAAGAGATCGATCTGTACAGTTACAGTTTTCGGTCGGTATTTTGAGGGGATTCGTAATGATGGGGCGAAAACAAGAAGCAACAGATTCACCAGAATCAATTGAAGAAGAGGCAAAGACGCCTCCCTGGAGCAAAGAGCAGGTGAGAGAGTTTCGTTTGCGAGAGCCCTCGGTGTCTGTTTGGCGGGTGGTTTTTGGGCAATTTTTGGTGGGTGTGTTGCTAGGATTGGTGTCTTGGCTCTTGGGAGCCAAATTTGCCAATGTGGCGTCCTTGGGATACGGCGCATTTTGCGTGGTTTTGCCTTCTGCAGTTTTTGCGCGTGGCATCACCAGCAAGTGGTCTAGTCTCAGCCCTGGGGCGGCGGTGACGGGATTTTTTCTTTGGGAGTTTGTCAAGGTGTTCATGACAATTGTCATGCTCTTGGCGTCTCAAAGTTTGGTTGATGATTTGAGTTGGCCCATGATGATTTTGGGCTTGGTCATCACAATGAAGGTGCATTGGCTTTCGTTTTTATGGGGTCGCAAGGGCAAATAATGTCCTTGGGAAAACCAAAAGACTTGAGGGCGCGTTGTAGGTTTAAAACGTAAATTTCAAAATGTCTGCTGAACACACAACTGAACACGTCATGACAGCTGGGGACTACATCGGTCACCATCTCACGCATTTGCAAAATAAGCCGATGGCGGGAGTCATTGATTTCTCGGTTTTTAACCTGGATTCTATTTTTTGGTCCGTGTTGATTGGCTTGGTTGGTATTTTCATTTTGTACCGTGCTGCAAATGCCGCTACATCTGGGGTGCCTGGGCGTTTTCAGGCCGCAGTTGAAATGCTCATTGAATTGGTGGACAGCCAGTCTCGCGGCATTATTCACAATGCCCAAAGTAGAAAAATCGTGTCTCCCTTGGCCTTGACGGTCTTTGTCTGGATTTTCCTCATGAATGCCATGGACTTGTTGCCCGTGGACTTGTTGCCGGTCATTTGGGAGGCCTACTACGAGTCGCAAGGCTTGGATGCGCACCAGGCCTACATGCGCGTTGTGCCAAGCGCAGATTTGTCGACAACGCTTGGGCTTTCCAGCTCGGTGTTGTTGGTTTGCATTTTTTACAACATCAAAATCAAGGGATTGGGCGGCTGGATACACGAATTGTTCACAGCCCCCTTTGGCGCTCATCCCCTTTTGTGGCCCATTAATTTTGTGATGCAGTTGATAGAATTTGCTGCAAAAACAGTCTCTCACGGCATGCGGTTGTTTGGCAACATGTACGCGGGAGAGTTGGTGTTTATGTTGATCGCCTTGATGGGCAGTGCTGCGGCATTCACTTTGCCCGGTATTTTGTTGCCCATTGGTCACATATTGGTGGGCTCAGTTTGGGCTATTTTTCACATTTTGATCATTACATTGCAGGCCTTCATTTTTATGATGCTTACTTTGGTTTATGTGGGTCAAGCGCACGATGCGCATTGAGTTTTTGGTTATTTTTTATTTTTTATTCATCCATAGGAGCATCACATGGAACACGTTCTTGGTTTTGTAGCACTCGCCGCTGGCTTAATTATTGGTCTTGGCGCGGTTGGCGCATGTATTGGAATTGGCATCATGGGTAGCAAATACCTTGAATCCGCCGCTCGTCAACCTGAGTTGATGAACGAGTTGCAAACAAAAATGTTCTTGTTGGCAGGTTTGATTGATGCGGCGTTTCTGATTGGTGTTGGTATTGCCATGATGTTTGCCTTTGCCAATCCATTCGTTTTGAAATAAACGTTGTTGCAATGTCCTCATTAAGAAAGGTGTTGCCGTGAGTATTAATGCAACCCTGTTCGTTCAGGCAATCGTTTTTGCGATTTTGGTTTGGTTCACCATGAGTTTTGTGTGGCCACCAATTGTCAAAGCGCTTGATGATCGAGCTAAGAAAATAGCCGAAGGTCTTGAAGCCGCTGACAAGGCCAAGTTTGAGCTGAGTGCTGCCACGCGTCATGTGGAGGTCGAGCTTGCCAAAACCAAGACCGAGGTTCAGTCACGTGTTTTGGATGCCGAAAAGCGCGCACAAATGATCATCGAAGAGGCCAAAATCACTGCCAGTGAAGAGGCTCAAAAGATCATCCAAGGTGCTCGTGTTGAGGCTGAGCAAGAGATGGTCAAAGCCCGTGAGACTTTGCGTGAGCATGTGGCCTTATTGGCGGTCAAAGGTGCGGAGCAAATTTTGCGCAAAGAGGTGAATGCTTCTGTGCACAAAGACTTGCTCATTCAACTCAAATCTGAGTTGTGAAAACTCAAGAAAAAGGACTTGCGAGCACATCATGGCTGAATTAGCAACAATTGCACGCCCCTATGCCGAAGCCTTGTTCAAGACCGAAAGCGCACGGGCACAGCCCGACATGGTGTTGGCTTGGCTGGGTGAGATGTCAATGTTTGCAAGTGATGAGCAGTTATTGAGTTTGGCGGCCAATCCAAAGGTGACGGATGACCAACTCTTTGACTTGATCAAGGGATTATTTAAAAAAGAGTTGTCCCTTGAAGCTCAAAACTTCCTTCGCTTGATCATCGAGCAGTCTAGGCTAGAGGTCTTGCCCGAGATTCATCATCAGTTCAAAGCGCTTTGCAACACGCTCAAGGGTCGCCAAGATGCGACGGTTGTCAGTGCTTTTGAGATTGATCCCCAAACTTTGAACGAGATTTCTGCTTTACTAGAAAAGAGATTTGCTCGTAAGTTAAACCTCACTGTTGAGCTCAATTCTGAGCTCATTGGTGGGATTCGTGTTGTGGTGGGCGATGAGGTGTTAGATACATCTGTCAAAGCTCGCTTAGAACAAATGAAAGTCGAGTTAATGGAGTAAGTTCTTATGAGCTTACTAAGTTGACCCCTACAAACCCCAAGGAAAAGGAAAGAGTCATGCAACTCAATCCCGCAGAAATTTCTGAGTTGATCAAAAGCCGCATTGAGGGCCTGTCAGCACAAGCTGATGTCCGCAATCAAGGCACGGTGGTCTCAGTCACAGACGGTATTTGTCGCATCCATGGTTTATCCGATGTGATGCAAGGTGAGATGTTGGAGTTTCCCAATAACACATTCGGCTTGGCGTTGAATCTAGAGCGCGACTCGGTCGGCGCAGTGATTTTGGGTGACTACGAACGCATCTCTGAAGGAGACACGGTCAAGTGCACGGGCAGAATTTTAGAGGTTCCCGTTGGCCCTGAACTCATTGGGCGCGTGGTCAATGCGCTGGGTCAGCCCATCGATGGCAAAGGCCCCGTTCACGCCAAAATGACCGATGTGATTGAAAAAGTAGCGCCGGGCGTGATTGCGCGTCAATCGGTGAGTCAGCCTTTGCAAACGGGCTTGAAGTCCATTGACTCCATGGTGCCAATTGGCCGTGGACAAAGGGAATTGATCATTGGAGATCGACAAACGGGCAAGACTGCTGTGGCGATTGACGCGATCATCAGTCAAAAAGGTCAAGGGGTCACTTGTATTTATGTGGCGATTGGCCAAAAGGCTTCATCGATTAAAAACGTGGTGAGATCTTTGGAGCAAGTCGGCGCCATGGATTACACCATTGTGGTTGCGGCCTCGGCATCTGAGTCTGCAGCCATGCAATTTGTTTCAGCCTATTCAGGCTGCACCATGGGTGAGTATTTCCGCGACCGCGGTGAAGACGCTTTGATTGTGTATGACGATTTATCCAAGCAAGCGGTGGCTTATCGCCAAGTGTCTTTGCTCTTGCGCCGGCCCCCAGGCCGTGAGGCGTATCCCGGAGATGTGTTTTATTTGCACAGCCGTTTACTGGAGCGTGCTGCACGCGTGAATGCCGATTACGTCGAAGCCTTCACCAAAGGTGCTGTGAAAGGAAAAACCGGCTCATTGACGGCGTTGCCCATCATTGAGACTCAAGCCGGGGACGTCTCCGCTTTCGTGCCCACCAACGTGATCTCCATCACCGATGGACAGATTTTCCTAGAGACTTCACTCTTTAACTCAGGCATTCGCCCTGCGATCAATGCCGGTATTTCCGTCTCTCGCGTAGGTGGTGCGGCGCAAACAAAACTGATCAAGAACCTCTCTGGCGGTATTCGCACGGACTTGGCTCAATACCGTGAGTTGGCCGCTTTTGCTCAGTTTGCATCAGATTTGGACGAAGCCACCAGAAAGCAATTGGACCGTGGCGCGCGCGTGACCGAGCTCTTAAAGCAAGCGCAGTACAGCCCCTTGTCAATTAGTTTGATGGCGTCAACCCTCTTTGCGGTGAACAAGGGCTATTTGGATAGCGTCGATGTCAAGCAGGTTTTGCATTTTGAAACTGAATTGCATCAAGAGCTCAAAGCCAAGCATCCTGCTTTGTTGGCCAAGTTGGAAAAAGACAAGGCCATGGACAAAGAGGCTGAGGCTGAATTGACGGCAATTTTGGATGCGTTCAAAAAAGCTTTTGGTTGATTCAATCAAATATAGGAGCCATTGATGGCAGCAGGCAAGGAAATACGCGGCAAGATCAAATCGGTTGAAAATACCAAGAAGATCACCAAAGCCATGGAAATGGTCGCCGCCTCCAAAATGCGCAAGGCGCAGGAGCGCATGCGCGCAGCTCGCCCCTACAGCGGAAAAATTCGGGATGTGGCAAGCCATTTGGGGCAAGCCAATCCTGAATATGTTCACGCTTTTATGAAAAAGCATCCCAATGCCAAAGCCCAAGGCTTTATCGTTGTGACGACGGACAAAGGACTTTGTGGTGGCATGAACACCAACATCTTGAGATTGGTCACTACCAAACTCAAGGATCACAAGGCTGAATCGTCGAATGCAAAGATGGTGGCCATTGGCAACAAAGGGCTTGGATTTTTGAATCGCATTGGTTCAACCGTGGTTGCAAATGTGACTCAACTTGGCGACGCGCCTCATTTGGAGAGGCTCATTGGCCCAGTCAAGTTGTTGCTTGATGCATACACAAGGGGTGAATTGAATGCGGTGTACATTTGTTACACCAAATTTGTCAACACCATGAAGCAAGAGGCTGTGGTCGAGCAGTTGTTGCCTTTGTCATCAGAGGAAATGGCCAAAGAGACCAAAGCTGGAGGGACTCATGCATGGGATTATTTGTATGAGCCGGATGCACAAAGTGTGATTGATGATTTGTTGGTGAGGTATGTCGAGGCTTTGGTTTATCAAGGCGTTGCAGAAAACATGGCCTCTGAGCAATCTGCTCGCATGGTGGCCATGAAGTCCGCAACCGACAATGCGGGCAGCGTCATCAATGAATTGAAACTCGTTTACAACAAGACCCGTCAGGCCGCGATCACCAAGGAACTCTCCGAGATCGTGGCTGGTGCGGCAGCCGTTTAGTCCTCAAAAGACCAGACGACCCGAAGAATATTTATTTAAATTTGGAGCAAAAAAATGGCTCATGCACTAGGAAAAATCGTTCAATGTATCGGCGCTGTTGTGGACGTCGAGTTCCCAAGAGACCAGATGCCTCATATTTATGACGCACTGAAACTTGAAGGCACCAACCTGACATTGGAAGTTCAGCAGCAGTTGGGAGACGGCATTGTTCGAACCATTGCTCTAGGGACCTCCGACGGTTTGCGCCGCGGCCTGATGGTGCAAAACACGGGGGCTGCGATCACCGTGCCTGTCGGCAAAGCAACGCTTGGTCGAATCATGGACGTGCTGGGTCACCCCATTGACGAGAGAGGTCCTGTGGACCAAACACGCACAGCCTCTATTCACAGAAAAGCGCCTGCATACGATGAACTGAGCCCCTCACAAGAGTTGCTGGAGACGGGCATTAAAGTGATCGATTTGGTTTGCCCTTTTGCCAAAGGCGGTAAAGTGGGGCTCTTTGGTGGTGCGGGTGTGGGCAAGACCGTGAACATGATGGAGTTGATCAACAACATTGCGAAAGCACATTCTGGCTTGTCGGTGTTTGCGGGTGTGGGCGAAAGAACCCGTGAGGGAAATGACTTTTACCACGAGATGATGGAGTCTGGCGTTGTCAATTCTGACGATCTCTCCGAGTCCAAAGTGGCCATGGTGTATGGTCAGATGAATGAGCCTCCTGGCAACCGTTTGCGTGTGGCATTGACTGGTTTGACGATTGCGGAGTCCTTTCGTGATGAGGGTCGCGACGTGTTGTTCTTTGTGGACAATATTTATCGTTACACCTTGGCCGGAACGGAAGTGTCTGCGCTTTTGGGTCGCATGCCTTCGGCGGTGGGTTATCAACCTACATTGGCCGAGGAGATGGGTCGCTTGCAAGAGCGCATCACGTCAACCAAAGTGGGTTCGATCACCTCGATTCAAGCGGTGTATGTGCCAGCCGATGACTTGACCGATCCCTCCCCCGCGACCACCTTTGCTCACCTAGACTCCACGGTTGTGTTGTCCCGTGACATTGCAGCTTTGGGTATTTATCCAGCGGTTGATCCATTGGACTCCACTTCAAGACAGTTGGACCCCAACGTTGTGGGCGAAGACCACTATGCAACAGCGCGCGCAGTCCAAGGGACTTTGCAGCGCTATAAAGAATTGCGCGACATCATTGCGATTTTGGGCATGGATGAGTTGGCGCCCGACGACAAGTTGGTCGTTGCTCGTGCTCGCAAGATCCAACGTTTTCTCTCGCAGCCCTTTCACGTGGCTGAAGTCTTTACCGGAACAGCGGGCAAGTACGTGTCATTGGCCGAAACGATTCGTGGCTTTAAGATGATTGTGGCCGGTGAGTGTGATCACTTGCCAGAGCAAGCGTTTTATATGGTGGGCACAATCGATGAGGCTTTTGAGAAGGCCAAAAAGATTTAATCAAAGAGCGTTGA
>CANJNC010000054.1 GCA_947475685.1 Comamonadaceae bacterium
CGACAAGATACAAACAAGCGAGAAGAGCCCAAGGGCAAAACGTTGTCGCTATTTAGCGAGCATGAGAGGTGGAAACACTACCGCTTCAGCACCTTGGTCACCAACTCAACCCTTCCAACGCAAGAGGTTTGGAGAAGCTACAGAGGGCGGGCCGACTGTGAGAACAGGATCAAAGAGTTGAAGTACGACTTTGGGGCCGACAGCTTCTGCATGCGAGAGTTCTGGGCCACAGAGGCCTGCATGAACATGGTGATGACGGCTTACAATTTGATGAGTTTATTCAGGCAAGCAGCGCTCAGGAGTACGGCTGGCAAGGTCAAACCAAAGCAAATTCAGCACACCCTCAATACCCTCAGGTACAAGCTCTTTGCCAAGGCCGCCTACATCAGCAAGGCGGGGAGGAAAAACTACCTGAACCTGGTGATGGATGTGCGACAAAGAAGCTGGTTTGAGGGGGTTTGGGACAAGACCAAAACCTTTGATAAACCCGTCACTTTCAGCCCTGTATTTGCCCCTTAGAAATTTCTAATGGAAAATGCCGGTTTAAATCCAATATTTGAAGGATCATGATGAGACAACTTTCTGTGCGTAAATGGGCGATGACGGGACTGTTTTTGGGCGTATGGGCTTGTTTCGCTCCAACTCAAGCACAAACGACCTGGCCAGACAAACCGATAAAATTCATCCTCTCCCAGCCTCCTGGTTCTGGGCCCGATAACGTGGCAAGGCTTTTAGGAGAAAAATTGGCCAAGGCTTTGGATCAATCGGTGATCATTGAGAATAAGCCAGGCGGTCAAAACATCATCGGAGCGCAAGCGGCGGCCAAATCTCCTGCAGATGGAAGTGCGTTTTACTTTGCAACCACGGCGGCTTTGGTGACCAATCGGTACTTGTTCAAAACCATGCCCTATGAGCCGCAAAAGGATTTCACCTCGGTGGCTTTTGTGGCCAATTCACCCTTTGGCATTTTGGTCAAGACCGATTCACCCATCACCTCCATTCAAGACTTGTTGGCCAAATCAAAGGCCAATCCAGGCAAGCTCTCCTTGGCCAATGAAGGTCCAAGAACCTTTGGAGGCATCATTGCCAGATTCTTGAATGCCAAAACCAAAATGGAGGCCAATTTGGTGGCCTATGCGTCGGTCAGTGTCGCCATCCAAGACATCATGGGCGGGCACGCCGATGCGGTGGTGGCCGATGTGGCTTCAACTGCGCAATTGGTCAAGCAAGGCCGATTGAGACTTTTGGCTGTGACGTCTGCCAAACGAGTCGCAGGCTTTGAGCAAGTGCCCACCATGGCCGAATTGCTGCCTAATTTTGAAATGGTGGGCTGGTTTGCAATTGTGGCACCCACGGGTACGCCCTCCTTGGTGATCAATCGACTCAATGCAGAGGTCAATAAGTTGTTACAAGACCCCGAGGTCACACAAAAGATGCTCTCCATCGGTCCCATTCCAGAGCCTTTGGGTGCGAGTGCCAAATTGGATGCCTTCTTGAAAGCTGAGAACGATCGTTGGGCAGAGGTTGCAAAAGAAATTGGTCTTTTGCCCGAGTGAGACAAGGCAGCGTTGGATCTGCTCAATGATGGGGTCAAAGTCCCTGTTTGCCGGGCATGCTCATTTCAAGGCTTGATGGAGATGACCATGGTGGCGGGTACGCGGCCATCGATGTCTTTGGGTATTTTAGCGGTGGTCTTGGTTTTTTCGATGGCTTTGAGCACCACTTCATCCCATTCTGCATTGCCACTTTTCTTGATCATCTGCCAAGTGGTGATGGTGCCGTCGGGTGCGCAGTTGACCTGAACTTCGGCGCTAGGGTTGCCAGAGAACTCTTTAAACACACCCATGTTTCTTTTCACCAGTTCCACAATTTTGCCAGCGTAGTTGGCACTCATGGCATTGCCCGATCCTGCGCCAAGGCTCATGTTGGAGGCGCTGGCTTGGCCCGTGTTTTGACCGCTTGCGGAAGGATTGGAGGCGTTGCTTAAAGATTTCTGCACGCGATTGAGGTCTTCCGTTCTGCGTTGCTCCATCTCTTTGGCTTCTTTGGCTTGTTGTTTTGTCAACTCTTTGGGGTCGATTCTGGGAGTTTCTTTTTTGGCCTTCTCTCGCTCCTTTTCTCGCTCCTTTTCCCGCTCTTTGGCCCGTTTCAATTTGTCCTCTTCGGCTTTTCTTGCTTTCTCAAGCTCGAGATCTTTTCGTTTCTTTTTCTCCAGCTCTTTGAGGCGCTCTTTTTCCTTTTGATCGTCTTCTTGTTTTTTCTTTGATTTTTCAATGGCCAATTGAGCTTCTTTCAATTGACTGGAATTGTCGACGGCTTTGACTGGAGGCGGAGCTTCGGTGGGGGTGGGCTCTTGATTTTCTAGGCTTGGAGGAGGTGGCACATTGTTGGTCAAATTGGGTGAGCTTGACCACAACTCGGCTGTAGAGGACTCAAGAACGGCTTGTTGGTTCCAAGTGATGCCCCACGTCAATGCAATGAGCAACAACACATGGGCCAAAATTGCCAAGACCACAGAGGCGCCTTGGCGGCTCTCTTTGGGCGGGTTGAGGTCAAACTGTGGGTGGGGATGCAGAGCGGTCATGGGTGAGGGGATTGAACACTTTTTTTCAATCGTTCATCAATTGAACCGACAGACCAACCCTTTGCACGCCTGCCTTTTGTAAGAGGTCCAAGACTTTAATCACCTCTTCGTAAGCAAGCGCCTTGTCTCCAAAAATCACAACCGGTGTATTGCCGTTGCCATTTTGAAATTGAAGGGTTTTATCTGCAAGTGAGGACTTGCTGACCTCCTCGAATTCGGTGCTTAAATCTTGTGCTTTGGCGCTGGTGGCTTGCTTGACCGCGGAAGAGTTGGGTGTGTCAAGTGAACGAATAAAAATGCGGTGATCGGCCCTGAGTTCAACTCGAATGACTTGGTCGGGAGCGTTTGCGGCTTTGCCAACGCTTGGGACATCAATGACGCTGGTGGAGATCAAGGGCGCGGTGACCATGAAAATGATCAAAAGCACCAACATGACATCAATAAAGGGGACCATATTGATTTCGTTCATGGTGCGTCGTTTAGAGCGCGAGCGGTGTGCAAGAGCAGCCATGGCTTAATCCTTCGTGCTCAATGCGACGAGGCGCTTTGTGAACTGACATTTCTTTGCAAGATATTGCTGAACTCTTCCATAAAGGTCTCCAATTGAATCGACACGCGATCAATGTCGCGAGCGAATCGGTTGTAGGCCAAAACGGCTGGAATGGCTGCAAACAGACCAATGGCGGTGGCCACCAAAGCCTCTGCAATGCCAGGTGCAACTTTGGCCAAGGTGACTTGCTGCAAGGCGGCCAAACCCGTGAACGCGTGCATGATGCCCCAGACGGTTCCAAAAAGGCCCACATAGGGTGAAACCGAACCCACCGAAGCCAACCAAGAAAGGCTCGACTCAATCGCATCCATCTCTCTTTGCAAGGATGCTCGCATGGCCCGGGTTGCACCATCCATTAAGAGGGAGCTGTCAGAGATGCGTTTTTCTCTGAGCTTTTGGTATTCACGCATGCCACTTGCGAAAATTCTCTCCATGGGGCCTGCCGATCTTGCGTTTTGCGTGGCGGCGGAGAAGAGTTCGTTTAAACTTTTGCCAGACCAAAAGTCCTTTTCGAAACTTTCGTTGAGTGAACGTATTTTGCGAAGAGAAAAAAGTTTCTTGAAAATGACCGTCCAACTCGTGATGGAGACGCCAAATAAAATAAACACCACCAATTGAACAACAAAACTGGCGTTCAAAAGCAGCGTCACAATGGAGAGGTCTTGGTTCATAAAATTCTTTGAAGGATATCTTGAGGTATTCTAGACGGCTTTAAGCTGCCCACCTGTACCCAAGCGATTTTGATGCTTCCTTTGCAAAGGGGGGTGTGTTTTTGAGACACCGGGGAGATTTTGAAGGCGGATTGTTCGATCACCAAGCTTGCTCCTCTGACTTCGATGACATGGGCGCTGATGTGCAACTCATCGTCCAAGACGGCTGGGTGTAAGTACTTCAATTGCGTTTGGTTCACAATGAACATGCAACCGGTTTTTTCCTTGAGCTCTTGTTGACTGTAGCCCAAGGATCTGAACCATTCGGTTCTTGCGCGTTCAAAAAATTTCAAGTAATTGGCATAAAACACAATGCCACCGGCATCGGTGTCTTCCCAATACACGCGAAGGGGCCAAATAAAAGAGTTCATTTAAAAGAGTTCATGATGTAAAAATCGCTTTCATTCTGCTGACGGCCTCAATCAAAGAGGTCATTGAACTTGCGGTGGACAGGCGTATGAAATGTGCCGTGTCATTTTGACCGAAATCTCTCCCCGGTGCGACAGCGATATGGGTCCTCTTCATCAGCTCAAAAGTGAAGTCCCAACTGTTGTTCACCCCAAGGGATGAATAAAGCTTTTGGCAGTTGGCCCAAACATAAAAGGCGCCGTCGGGAAGAGCTGGGATTTCAAAGCCCAATTCTAAGAGCGCTTTGACCAAATAGTCACGCCGCTCTTTAAAGGCGGATTTGCGTTGTTCAAAGAGTGCAAGGCTTTGGGGCTCAAAGCAGCCTAAGGCCGCGTGTTGCGCGATCGCGCTGGGACAAATATATAGATTTTGAGCTAGGCGCTCGATGGGTGAAACCAACTCGGCAGGCGTCACCAACCAACCCAGTCGCCAACCGGTCATGTTGAAGTATTTTGAGAAACTGTTGATGCTCACGATGTCCTCGTCCAAGACCAAGGCGGTGCAGGCTTGCTCGAGTTGAAAGCTCAGGCCTAAATAAATTTCATCGACCAAGGTGACACCGTTTTGAGATTTGACAAAGGCATGAATCTTTTTCAGTTCATCCAAAGCAATCGAGGTGCCCGTTGGGTTGCTGGGAGAGGCCAGCAAGACGCCTTTGGTTTTTGGTCCCCAATGGTCTTGGACATTGGCAAGGGACAGCTGCAGGCGATTTTCAGCCTGCGCTCCAATGAGCTTGGCACGACCACCACACGCGGTGATGAAATGCCGGTTGCAGGGGTAACTCGGGTCAGGCATCAAAATTTCGTCGCCTGGTTCGATCAAAGCCAAACAAGCGAGTTGCAGTGCACTGGATGCGCCTGAGGTGATGCAAATTCTGCTGCTAGGAACGTGCAGGCCAAATTGTGTTTCATACCACTTGGAGATGCATTGTCTTAATGGTTCAATGCCAAGTGCAGGGGTGTATTGTGTGAGGCCTTCTTCGATGGCCTTAATGGCTCTTTGCTGAACGCTGGGTGCTGCCGTGAAATCAGGCTCTCCAATGTTGAGGTAAATCATGGGCCAGTCTTCTTGGCTCAACTGCTCAGCCATGCGCAAAGCAGCTTTGGCCACTTCCATTACAAAAAATGGCTCAATGGTTTGTGCTCTTTGAGAGATCTGCATCGTCACACTTGGGGTTGCTCAGGGTTGTTCTGAAGGGGCAATTAGAGCGCTCAAAGCCAGACCCCAAGCCAACTTCACTTGGCAGCCCTCTCAGAGGCGACCTCAACGCCTCTGAGCTCGGGCGCGAGTGCGTTGAGTACCGCATTGACATACTTGTGGCCATCGGTGCCACCAAATTGTTTAGACAGCTCAATGCACTCGTTGAGCACCACGCGCCAAGGCACATCAATGCAGTGCTTGAATTCATAGACGCCAATCCACATGCAAGCGTGCTCTACGGGTGAGATCACTTCAAGTCCTCTGTCCAAGTGAGGCAAAATCAAAGCATCCAAGTCACGCTTTTGAGAAGCAATCCCATGCAGGAGCGAGTCGTAGTGTACCGAGTCGGCTTTTTTAAAGCCGACCAAATCGCGTGTAAAGAGGTCTATGTCACTGGGCTCATTTTTACCAATGATCAGTTGATAAAGCGCTTGCAAAGCAAACTCCCGAGCCTTGGTTCTTGCTGAGCGAGGTTTGGGTTTGAGGGCGGACGCATGTGCTGTTTGGGCGTGCTGTGCTTGAACCAAAGCGTCCTCTGGTGTGAGAGCCTGGGGCAAGCTTGGCGTTGGCGCGCGGGTAGGTTTGTTCAAGCCCACTTCTCCAAAACCCCAGCCATGTGCAGTGCTGCAGTGGCGGCTTCTTGGCCTTTGATGTATTGACGTTCAAGCGCTTGCTCCTCGTTTTCAACCGTCAAAATGGCATTGGCAATTGGCACATGAAAGTCCAAACTGATTTGGCTGACGCCTTTGCCAGATTCATTGGCAACCAGTTCAAAGTGATAGGTCTCTCCACGTATGATGCAGCCCACCGCTATAAGCGCGTGAAAGGGTTCAGGGTCTTCGATTTGTGCAAGGGCTTGCAAGGCAAGTGGAATTTCCAATGCGCCAGGGACCTCGACCAAAGAGATGTTTTGCGTTTGAACGCCTTGGGCGAGCAGCTCTTGGATGCAGGCATTTTTAAGGCAGTCGGTGACACTTGGGTTGAAGGCGGCCTGGACGATGCCAATTTTTAAATGTTCGTTTCGCAAACGAACATGCGCTGCATCGGGTTTATTTGCACCTTCGTGTTGACTGAGCAAGTGTTCAGGCCACTTTGAACTGTCTATGTCTTGGGGGTGGGGTGTTGGGTTGGACTGCTGCATGGGGTTGATTTGATACTTTTTTTCCAGGGCTTGGGCAAGAGGGGCGTGTGGGGCTTGATGTGGGTCTTGTTCTTGGTCTTGTTCTTGGTCTTGTAAAGGCACCATCAATTTTTTTGAGTTGATCTGAGGATTTGCGTTGTCCTTAAACGGCCTTATCGACTTTGGATCGGTAGCCTACAATTTCAAGTCCATACCCCGTCATGCTGGGCATGCGCCGCGGGTGACCGAGAAGGCGCATTTTTTCAACGCCACAATCTTTCAAGATTTGTGCCCCAATGCCGTAACTGCGCAAGTCCATGCGACCTCTTTCTGGCGCATGCGAGGATTTGGCTGTGCCTTGAAATTGAGACAACAACTGCTCGGCATTTTCTCCCGCATTCAAGAGCACCAAAACCCCAGCGCCTTCATCGGAGATGATTTTTAAACTTTCATCCAAGCCCCAGGAGTGCATTTTGCGATTGGGTTCCAGCAAGTCAATGATGGACAGTGGCTCATGCACACGCACCAAGACCTCATGGTGTTGCGACCATCCTCCTTTGACCAAAGCGAGATGAACGCCTTTGCTTAAAACATCTTGATAGGCATGTGCGATGAATTCGCCGTGTGCAGTAGACAAGGTGCGCGAGGACAACTTTTGAAGCAAGCTTTCATTTTTCGAGCGATACTGGATCAAATCCGCTATGGTGCCGATGTGCAATTGGTGCTCGGTGGCAAAGCGTTGAAGATCGGGAAGTCTTGCCATGGTGCCATCGTCGTTCATGATTTCACAAATCACAGCGCTCGCAGTGTGCCCAGCCAATTTTGCGAGATCACAGCCCGCCTCTGTGTGTCCGGCTCGCATCAAAACGCCACCGTCAACGGCTTGCAATGGAAACACATGACCTGGTTGAACCAAGTCGCTCGCTTGGCTTTGTGGGTCAACAGCCACTTGAATTGTTCGGGCCCGATCGGCTGCAGAGATGCCGGTGGTGACACCCTGTGCGGCTTCAATGGAGATGGTGAAGGCGGTGCTGTACACAGTGCCATTTTTGCTGGCCATGGGAGGAAGTTTCAAGTATTCACATCTGTCTTTGGTAAGCGTCAAACAAATCAAGCCCCGGCCATAACGGGCCATGAAGTTAATGGCTTGTGCGCTCACGCAATCCGCTGCCAGCACCAAATCGCCCTCGTTCTCACGATCCTCTTCGTCCACCAAGATCACCATTCGACCTTGTCTCATGTCTTCAATGATCACCTCAACGCTGGAGATGGGTTCTAAAATGCCGCTGTTCATGATGGGAGGCCCTTTGATGGATCGCTCAGACTGAGCATGCGTTCAACATATCTGGCGACCGTGTCTATTTCCAAATTGATCAGCTCGCCCACTTGAAGGGATTTCAAAGCTGTGTTTTCCAAGGTATGGGCAATCAAGTTGATGCTGATTTCGGTGCCCGCATCGATGTCTTTGACTGAGTTGACCGTCAAGCTCACTCCATTGATCGTGACCGAGCCTTTGTAGGCCAAGAATTTACCCAACGCAGGTGGAGAAACTATTTTGAGTGTCCAACTCTCGCCAATGGGCTCAAATTGGCTGACGATGGCTGTGCCATCGACGTGGCCGGAGACGATATGTCCGCCCAATCGGTCGTTTGCACGCAGGGCCTTTTCAAGATTGACCCATCTGTGTTGGGTCAAGCCATGCGTTTTGTTCAAGGATTCCGCAGAAATTTCAATGCAAAATTCATCTTTACTTTGATCAAATGAGGTGACGGTCATGCAAGCGCCGTTGATGGCAATGCTGTCGCCCAAGGTCACATCGCCAAGATAATGCTTGGGTGCTTGAAGGGTCAGTTGCTTGCCGTGGGCTTGGCTTGCGCCGAGATCTTTGACGTCAATGATTTGGCCAAGGCCAGTGATGATTCCTGTAAACATCCTTGTATTTTCGCAGAGAACCAGCCTTCAAGTGCGTGGCAAGTCCTTTTTGCACTCTTTTTCTTGCATTTCATGGGTGCTTTTTTCTAAATGACTCAAAAATGATGAGTCGCATCAAAGGCTTAGAAATGACTAGACGCGGGCTAGGATCTTTGGGAGCCTTTGAGGGGCTGGCCGTTCAAATGAACGGGGCCGGTGTTCGCCGCAAGGTCAGTCTCAAGTCCTTGTCAACAAGGGTGATGTCGTGCCAAGAAAATTGTTGTCCTTGAGTCAAGGTGCTGGTCAGTGGCATAACGCTCATGGCTTTGCCAGAGCCAAGCCAAGTTGGAGCCATGTACAAAACCAACTCATCGATCAGCCCCTCTTTGAGCAGGCCCCCATTGAGTATGGCGCCCGCCTCAACATGAACTTCATTCATCTGCAGTCGAGCCAGGTCTTTCATGACATAGGTCAAGTCAAGTTGCTTTTGGGCCTTGGGTTGACCCAGGACCGTGACACCGAGTTGGTTGAGGGCTTGAACTTTTTGTTTAAGGGCGTGCGCCTGCCCTTGATGATCTGGGTAAATGAGCTCTTGGCTTTGGGGGTCGCATTGCAAAGCGCAGTAAATATAGGCGCGTCGTTGGGGGCGGAATATCTTGGCATTCACCGGGGTACGCAGCGAAGAGTCCAAAACGACCAAATCGGGTTGTCTGGGGGTTTCAAGTGCTCTCACATCCAATGAGGGATCGTCGGCCAAAAGGGTGCCTATGCCAGTTAGGATGCAACACGCGCGCGCTCTGTAGGTGTGTCCATCCGCTCTAGAGGCTTCAGAGGTGATCCATTGGCTCACGCCCGAATCTGTTGCGGTATGGCCGTCAATGGAGGCGGCTATTTTGGATCGAATCCAAGGGGTTTGAAGTCGCATTCTTTTGAGAAAGCCTATGTTCAATTCCTGAGCTTCTTGGCCGCCCTGTCCAAGGTGCACAGAGATGCCGTGCGCTTGAAGTCTTGCAACCCCTTGACCCGAGACCAAGGGGTTGGGGTCGAGCAGGCTCACATGCACCTCCCCCACGCCGGCATGGATCAGTGCGTCACAGCACGGAGATGTTCGGCCCGTGTGCGCACAAGGCTCCAAGGTGACGTAGACAGTTGCACCTTTGACGCTATGGCCTTTTTCGCTCGCATCTCTGAGTGCCATCACCTCGGCATGCGCTTGGCCAGCGGCTTGGGTGTGACCTTGGCCTAAAACCTCGCCCGATTTGGAGGTGATCACGCAACCCACTCTTGGATTGGGGGAGGTTAAAAAGAGGGCTGTCTGCGCTTGTTCAAGAGCCAAGGCCATGAAGGCGTTTGGGGGTTCTTGCGAGTTCATGCTTGAGGGTTCAATGCAAAGGGAAGGGGAAAAAGGAAATTAAACGTCAAACTCGTCCACAAGCGTTTTGAATTCGTCGATGTCTTCAAAGTTTTTGTAGACGCTTGCAAATCGGACGTAGGCCACTTTGTCTAATTTTTTAAGCTCTTTCATGAGCAATTCTCCCAGCCGATGGGACGCAATTTCGCGCTGACCAAGAGTGAGGAGGCGCTCTTCAATTTTTGCAATGGCATTGTCGACTTGTTCGATGCTCACAGGTCTTTTTCGCAATGCCAAGTGCATAGAGGCCAAGAGTTTGTTGCGATCAAATTCGATTCGACGGCCGTCCTTTTTGACCACTGTGGGAAACGAGATGTCAGGTCTTTCATAGGTGGTGAAACGCTTGTCACACGCACCGCATTGACGTCTTCTTCGAATGACGTCTGCCTCCTCGGAGACGCGTGTCTCCATCACAGTGGTATCAAGGTGTGAGCAAAAGGGGCACTTCATGTCATATTTGGTTTATCGGTAAACAGGAAAGGCATGTGTGAGGGCGTGAACTTTTTCGCGAACGCGTTGGATATTGTCAGCGTCGCTTGGGTGATCGAGCACGTCGGCGATCAAATTGGCCGTCAGCTCAGCCTCTTTTTCCTTGAATCCACGGGTGGTCATGGCTGGCGTTCCTATTCGCACGCCACTGGTGACCATGGGTTTTTCGGGGTCATTGGGGATGGCGTTTTTGTTGATGGTCATATGGGCTTGGCCAAGGACTTGCTCAGCCAATTTACCGGTGATGGATTTGGATCTGAGGTCGACAAGCATCACGTGACTTTGTGTTTTGCCACTCACGATTCGCAGTCCTCGTTGGATCAGGGTTTGAGCCATGACGTCGGCATTTTTAAGGACTTGTTGCTGGTAAACCTTGAACTCGGGGGCCATGGCCTCTTTAAAGGCCACGGCCTTGGCGGCAATCACATGCATGAGAGGGCCACCTTGAAGGCCTGGGAAAATGGCGCTGTTGATGGCTTTTTCATGTTGGGACTTCATCAAGATGATGCCCCCTCTTGGGCCTCTTAGGCTTTTGTGCGTCGTGGAGGTCACCACATCTGCAAACGGGACTGGATTGGGGTACACGCCCGCGGCGATCAAGCCCGCATAATGGGCCATGTCGACTAGAAAAATAGCGCCTACGTCCTTTGCAACCTTGGCAAAGAATTCAAAATCAATGTGCAAACTGTAGGCGGATGCGCCGGCAATGATCAATTTGGGTTTTGATTCGTGCGCTTTTCGCTCCATCGCTGGGTAGTCAATCTCCTCCTTTTCGTTGAGTCCATAACTCACAGCGTTAAACCATTTGCCACTCATGTTCAATGGCATTCCGTGGGTCAAGTGTCCACCCTCGGCAAGGCTCATGCCCATGATGGTGTCACCCGGCTTTAAGAAGGCCAAAAACACCGCTTGGTTGGCTGAGGCGCCACAATGGGGTTGAACATTGGCGGCATCCGCGCCAAAGAGTGCTTTGACCCGATCTAAAGCCAATTGCTCTGCAATATCTACAAATTCGCAACCCCCGTAGTAGCGTTTGCCTGGATAGCCTTCGGCGTATTTGTTGGTCAGTTGTGAGCCCTGGGCCGCCATGACCGCGGGAGAGGCGTAATTTTCACTGGCAATCAATTCGATGTGTTGCTCTTGACGCGTGTTTTCGTCTTGGATGGCCTGCCAAAGTTGAGGATCGGTTTGTTCAATGAGGAAATTTTTTTGATACATGATGAGGCAGTCTTATTCATTAAGAAAAGTGTTTCCCACGTTCCTGTGGGCTTTTCTTTTTCGAAGGTGAAAAAGCGGAGGTCGGGGTGCGGACTCTGCCCAGGCGAGCGACTCAAATTCACGCAAAATGAAGGTCTTTGCTTCCAAGTGGTTTTATGCCGACGATGGGGGCTTGATTAAAGCGGCCCAAACAGCAAGTGTCCACGTCAACAAGGGTCTTCGTATCTGAGCAAACGCCACTTGTCTATCGCCAGTTGCAAGGACAGGTGTAGTTTAACTTGAAACCTATGGCTCGTCTTTAAAAGAAACAAGTTTTTGGGCCTTTTCCCATAAATTTTCAACAAGCACCGATGAGGCCGCTGTCAAAGTTGGCGGTGCGCTTGTGGGTATTTTGACCCCTTGAGCGACTTGATTGAGTTTGGCTTGCTCGGCCAAAACTTTGGACGAATAGTTTTTATCATCCGAGCTGGATGTGTCTCCCACGTAAAGCTTGAGTCCGCCTTCTATCGTGCCAGATTTAAGGATAAAGTCTTTAAGGATTTTCACACCCACTCTGAGATTGGTCAAGGGGTCGAAGGCGGCCAAATCACCACCAAAACCTTCGTACTTTTCGGAGTGCATGCGGGTCATGACTTGCATGAGGCCTTGCGCACCAACACCACTTTGCGCAAAAGGATTGAAACCCGACTCGATGGCCATCACAGCCAAAATCAGCGTGGGCTCGATTTGGTTCTTGGCGCCTAGGTCGTAGGCCTCCTCTACCAACGCACTTAGGGGCTCAGGCGCAACGTGGTATTTTTTGCTGAGCCAAAAGGCAATATTGGCTTGTTGCTTGGGCAACTGGTAGGGGTTGGTCGCAGTGGCTCTGTCCACCGCATCAACGTCTACCATCAAGCCAGTCTCATCGGCCCGTCTTTCTTGCAACCAATTGATGAGCATGATCTCGCCACTTTGTCTTAATTCGGGTCTTAGGCTTAAGACCATGGTTAAGAAAAAAACGCTCAACCCAAGAAAAGCCAAACTGCTGTGCGTGATGAAGAAAAATCCCTCAGCAACGTCTTGAGCAATGGCCTTGAGGCTTAAATTGATCTTTTGTAGCGTACTCAATACACTTCCTCTTGTAGATGAACTTGGGGTTTTGAGCCGCAAGCTTTTTAAAAACCGTTTGAAATAGCCGCTCAATTTAATAAGCATCCAGTTTGAACTAGGACGGATGCAGAGCAGACCTTCAGCGAAGGGGTGGAATATTTGTTAAATAAGATTAGAAAGTGTATTTTAAAGGTATATCACCCCAAAATCTTTTGAAAAATAATCTAAAATAATTATAAAGTAGTATTATTATTAATTCATAAATACTTATAGTGTATTTTTAAATTCAAAATTATCTTCTTTTCAAACGCTGGCCTTTTAAAGAGCCGTGGACAGTGGGCATGAGAGGGCCGGCACAGTTCCCAACTTTTCCAAGGCCAAGGTATGAATTTAATTTCCATGCGTGGTGACCCAAGGCTCTACAAAGCTGCCTTTTATCTCAAAGTCGTGCCTTGGCTTGACGCGTTTGGTGAACGGTTTGGTAGAGAAGCATTTTCAATAGGCCATAAATGAAGGAGAAAGTCGTTCACAATATGGACAGTGAGAACAGTAGCCTTTGAAGCCACCTCTTTTTTTAATGATTTACATGAGCTTTTTTCTGTGACCCAACACACTGCCAACACCTATAGCCAAGAACAATTGGATGCAATGACCGCAGGGGCTTTTACTGCACCCACCTCCGGAGATCGAACAACTCGCATTCGAGAGTGGTTGGCCACCCAGCCCCCCATCGAACAGATTCAAGAGGTTTACAAAGAGTTGAGCACGCGTGACAAGGGCGCTGCGAAACAGTTGCGAGAAAAAATAGATGAATTAAAGCGTCACAAATCACAAGAACAGGTGCTGCTGGACTGGCAAGTCAAGGGACAAGCTATCTTGGCCTCGCAAAAATTTCACATCGCTGACGCGCTCGCTTGGCAAAGAGATGCGGCCAAGGCAGGCGCACCTTTGTCCAAAGAGCCTTTGGCGGGTTTGAAGAATCATCTCTTTGAGAGAATCAAGCGATTGGAAGACCTCGAGCACAGAGCACAAGTTCAGCGCGAAGCTGCGGTTTTAATGGCGCAAAGAATTGAAGTGCTGTCGACCAAGCCATGGCGTGAAGCATTTGACTTGAAAGACACCTTGAATCGGGACGTGCAGGCTTGGGTCGCCGTCAGAGATCAAATCTTTGGGGATGAACAATGGTCCTCGGTGGACCTCAAGCACGCACCTGCCTTGACCAACAGTGGTCAACAAATGCAAGCGCTTTGGGATGCGTTTAGCGCTGCCTTGGAGCAAGCGCAAAAGTCCAGTGGGTCCAAAGAGGAGGCGTTGCCGCAAGTACCCGCTTGGGCTGAGGAGATCAAGGCTCAAAGAGGGCTTGGTGAATCAACTGTGGCCCCTTCGCACAAACCCAAGGTGGATCCTGAGCTGAAAGCGAAAGCGACGCAGGCCGTTCAAGAGGTTTTAAAAGTCCTTGAAAACGAAATGGCCGAAGGCCATGGCAAAGCAAGTGCAAGTGCAGCACACAACCTCAGATCTGTGTTGAGAGAAAATGCACGTTTGATTGATGAAAAATTGGAGCACAAGGTCCAAGCCGCACTGGCTGCCGCCAGTGAGCTTGAAGGGTGGCAAAAGTGGAGAGCCGACCAACTCAGATTGGAGTTGGTGCAAAAAGCTGAAGCGTTGTTTAAAAAAGTAGCCTCAAAGGCAGACAAATCCACCCACGTCACCAAGGTGACCAAGGCGGATCCCAAAAAGAAAATGATTGTCCCAGAGCAAGAGACGCTGTCCCCGCAAGCCCCTGCAAGCAGCGATGAGCCCAAACTGCACGAGCATTCGCTGCCGCCAAGCGCGCCTCTCTCAGCAGAGCTCACGCCCCCAGATTCTGCTCAATTGAAGACCGAGTCCACCGACCAAGCAAGTCCGGTTCAAACGGATGTCGCCGATCCGGGCCAAGAAATTGTTGTTCAAAAATCACCAGAAATGACTTGGGTGCCCGTCATGGGTGGGCGAAAAATGCAAGAGGCACTTCGTGAATTGCGAGAACAATGGAAGCTTGTGGACCAAGGCGGGTTGCCCAACCATGCACTTTGGAAGCGCTTTGATCAAGCCTGTAACAGAGCCCACAAAGTGGTAGAGGTTTGGGTTGAAAAAGTCAAACTCGAAAGTGCTGAGAACAAAGCCCAACGTTTGGCTTTGCTTGAGGAGTTAAGGGCCTGGACGCTATTGGGCGCGCAGGGGCCAGACTGGAAGTCGGTGGTCAGACAATTGCATCAATTCTCTGAGCGTTGGCGCGACAGTGGTCATGTGAGTGAAAAAATCTTTGTCGAGCTTCAATCGGTTTGGAAGGAGGCGATGAAATTGGCCCATGCGCCTTTGGAGTCGGTTCAAGACAAGAGCATTCAGCAGCGCCTGTCCTTGATTGAGGAGGCCAAGCAACTCGGTGCTGAAACGCAATTGAGAATTGATGCTGTCAAACAGTTGCAGCAGCGTTGGCAGCAAGAGTCTCAATCGGTTGTCTTGGATCGCAAACAAGAACAAAAGCTGTGGGATGCTTTCAGACAACCCTTGGATGAAGCCTTTGAAAGAAAAACCAAGCAACGTGAACAATCCATGGCCGCTGTCAATGCTTATGATGCGGCAGTGATTGCAGCATCAAAAGCGTTGGACGAGGCGGTTTCAAAGCAAGACGCGCAGTCTATTCGACAAGCGATGCAAGCTTTGGATAAATTGTTGAACGAGGAGTGGACGCCGCCCAATTTGCAAACACCTGTGCCAAAGGCAGAAACCAAGCCAGAGCCCAAAGAGCCTGCGCCAGCAGAGGTGCAATTGCCCGAGGCCACTTCACCTGCGAATACACAGGCTGCCATTACAGGGCCTGCCAATGAGACAACTCCTGAAGATACGTCGCAGCTTGAGGGCTCAACTTCGAGCGAAGTTCATGAAGTCGCTGAAGTCATTGAAGTCCATGGAGTAGATGAAATCGCTGTAGTCGCTGTAGTCGATGAACCCGCTCAAAAAGCACCGACCCCCAAAGCGGCTCCAAAACCTGTGATTGCAGTCAGAGGAGATGATCGACCTGGTCAAAAGAAAGATGCGACTCAAGCAACGTCCTTGAAGGATTCACGAGGTGCCAAATCCGTCGGCCGAGGCAAGCCTGAGGCGTTTGATCGTTCGAAAAAACCTGCTTTCGATTCGCGAAACAAGCCCTCCTTTGATGCGCCCAGAGGACCAAGGTTGGGGGATCAAGCTTTTAGAGCGCAACGCTATGCTTTTGAGCAAGCGCAATTTGCGCTGAAAAAATTATCGGCAATGGCCCATGGTGAATCTTTGACGCAGTTGCTGAGTGCGTGGGAACACCGCGATGCAGAACGTGTTCCTGCCTTGAAAGAGCTCGGTCCAAGGGTTCAAGCCGCTGACCGTGTGGTCATGGTTCAAGCGATTAAAGCTTTGTCAAGCCAAGATGCCTCTCCCTTAAAGACCTCTTTGCTCAGGCTTGAAATGGCTGCTGAGCAGCCCACACCCGCTGAGCACCTCTCGGAGCGCAGGGCCTTACAGTTGCAGTTGCTCACAAAGAGAAACGATCCCACACCAGCGCAGACGTGGACGAAGGATGTTGCGCAGGTTTTTGGTGCGCCCTTTGATCCAAGCAGTGCTCAGCGCTTGCAGTCGGTATTGAAGGTTTTGATGAAGAAATAGCTCATCTAGGCGCTTCAGATGTGCAAGGCACTAAAAGACCTCGATGCGCTGGAGTTGACCGTCTAGTAGTCTCAACGCTTGGCCTCTTTTGGGCGAAGCGTTGACGTCCCAGTCGCTCAAGACTTCGCGCGCCAGTGTTGGAGTCAATGGGTGCCTCATGGGTCGATGGGTGTGCCCGTGAATCAGCAATTCGCAGTTGAACTGTTCAAGCCAATCGATGCACGATGGGGCGTCAAGCTCTGCGTAGTCTTTCTGTGACAAGCTGCTTTGTTTGAGTTGACTTTGTGCTCTCATTTTTTGGGCCAAGGACAGCCGCTCGCTTAAAGGAAGTGCCAAGAAGTGATTTTGCCAATCCTTGCTGCGAACTTCTTGCCTAAACGCTTGGTAGTCCAAGTCGCTCTTGCACAGCGCATCTCCGTGGCTCAATAAAATTCTTTTGCCTTGTGTCTCTAAGATGCACGGATCACACAAGAGGCTCAGGCCGCTTTGATCCATGAAGCCCTGTCCAATCAGAAAATCTCTATTGCCTGGCATGAAATAGGTGGGTCTAAGCTGGCTTGAGTGTTTGAGCATTTGCGCGCAGGCCCGCTCAATTTCAAAATGGGCGTCCCCTAAACAATCGTCCCCTATCCAAAGCTCTAGCAAGTCGCCAAGGATGAAGACCGCATGGGCCTCAGTACGTTTTAAATAGGTCTCTAAGCCACGCATCAAGTCATGGGACTGAGCGCTTAGATGAATATCGGAGATAAAGTCGATGCAAGACCACTCGCGAGCATCAATGTGTTCAATCCCAATGGACGCCAAAGAGTTCATCTTTGGCGACTAAAGCTCGCTGGCCCTGCCCCTGAGCACAAACTGAGCCCTGCAGAGCACTTGAGCCAAGCATTTCGTTTGGAAATGGGCTTGGTCATTGACGCTGCCACAGTTAAATTTATGCCGCAATAAGAACGACTTTTTCGAGGAGCACCTCTTCTTTAGGGACGTCGTCGTGAAAGCCACTTCGAGAAGTTTTGACCTTGCTTAAGCTGTCCACAATGTCTTGGCCTTTGATCACTTTTCCAAAGACCGCATAGCCCCAGCCTGAGGGTGTAGGGGATGTGTGGTTGAGGAAGTCATTGTCAGCGACATTGATGAAAAATTGAGCGCCTGCGGAATGAGGGTCCGAAGTCCTGGCCATGGCAACGGTGTAGTGGTCATTCTTAAGACCGTTTTGGGCCTCGTTTTCAATCGTCTCGTTGCTTTCCTTTTGCTTCATACCAGGTGCAAAACCACCACCTTGAATCATGAAGCCAGGAATAATGCGGTGAAAAACAGTGTGGTTGTAATGGGCGTTTTCAACATTTTTGATGAAGTTTGCAACGGTGAGGGGCGCTTTTTCAGCGTCCAGTTCAAGCGTGATCACGCCGTGTTCAGCAATGTGGAGTTCTACAGTGGGGTTGTTCATGGTTATTTGATAATGAAAGCAGAAGAAATGATGACACTCGTTTTAGGAACGTCACTGGGAAAGTTGCCAGATGGACCCGTGGGGATGGATTTTATTTTGTCCACGACATCCATGCCAGAGACGACTCTACCAAAAACCGTATAGCCTGCCAGTTTAGGGTTGTTTTCAAGATTGGCTCTGGGGATGTTGGTGTAGGTCTTGCCGTTGTAGGTAAAGCTAGGAACGGGGTCACCAGGTGGCACAACCGTGGGGTCTAAAAAAGCATTGTCTGCAATATTGATGAAGAACTGAGAAGTCGCTGAATTGGGCTCAGACGTTCTGGCCATGGCCACCGTGCCAATCACATTTTTATCGCCCCCTTTGGCCAAGGCCGCTTGGCCCTCGTGAACGACAGGCGCGCGAGTGGGTTTTTCAGCATAAGTTTTGGTGTACCCGCCGCCTTGAACCATGAAGCCTGCGATGACACGGTGAAATACGGTGCCGTCGTAATGGTGGTCGCTCACGTATTGCAAAAAATTAGCCACTGTTTTGGGTGCTTTGTCAGGGTACAACTCAAGCACCATGTCCCCAAGGTTGGTGGATATCTTCACCCGGGGATTGTCTGATTTTTGAGTGGTTTGAGCAAAAAGCGCACTGCAAAAGAGCGCAATGATCGCGATCAAAGCTTTGACGGTGTGATGAGCGGATGATGACTTGTGTGAAAACATAAAGAAAAAAACGATTTTGTGATGGATAAGGACCGCAAACTGATCAAGCAAGTGCAGCGCCAATTGAAAAATAGAGGAACTCTATTTCTTTTGATTCTTGCTCCATTCAGTCAACATTTGAGTGATCAATTCTATCTTGTAGTTGGCAGACTTTGATTGAGGGGCTAACTCCTTGGCCTGAGCCAACGTAGAGCGGGAAAGCAGCAAATACGTGTCACCCAAGTTTTCCATGGCGTTGGCAAAGTCTGGTTGCACTTTAAGGGCAGACTCAAAGGAGCTTTTGGCTGATAAATAATCGCCCGCTTGAAACTGCAAAATACCTAAATTGTTGTAAGGCTCGCTCAATTCGGGGTAATCTTGGGTCAGTCGTAAAAAAACTTCGCTGGCCGTTTGGGGAGAACCTTTTTTGACCCATAAATTGCCTTGCCAAAACCGCATTTGTGGATCCTGGGGGTGGTCTTGGAGGTACGCATTCACCGCGACAAAGGCTTGCTCAGTCAAATCTTGTTTAAGCAGTTTGAGCACATCTTCGTGGGGGTCAGCCAGGCATGTCGTGCTCAAGAAAGAGCAACATACAAAGACGGCACAAAGTTGGATCGACAACTTATGGATCATGCTTGGAAAAGAGAAAAAAGAGCGACTGATCAAAACGCTTGAGGTCAAAAATTTTAAAGAGGACGTAAAATGCTCAAGCATAATCATAAATGAAGTCAAAAGAATTCATTCGCATCCTAGGGATTCAAGTAAAAAACCTGAGACTTTTTGGCCTTTGGGTGTTTGTTTCATTTTGACGACCTTTGGCATGGATCCCCCGGATCTGGGGTGTTTGAGAGAACATCTGAGTGTAACAAGACAAGACGCCTGTGTAAGGGGGGTCGTGTTTCGTAGCCTCTTGGGCTTATAGGGGTCTATTTTAAAGCAGAGAATGATTTTTTCTTTTTTTGTATTGTTTTTGTGTTTCCATGGTTGTTTAAATTTTTCTAAAAATTCATGTCACTTCGAATCTTCAACACCCTATCCAAAGAGCTTGAGCGGTTTGTGCCCTTAAAAGATGGGCATGTCAGTATGTATGTGTGTGGCATGACGGTCTATGATTTTTGTCACATTGGGCATGCCCGTTCCATGATTGCGTTTGATATCGTTCAGCGCTGGTTCAAGGTCTTGGGTTACCAGGTTAATTTTGTTCGCAACATCACCGATATAGATGACAAGATCATTCGCCGTTCCTTGGAAAATGGGGAGAGCATCCGAGCTTTGACGGACCGAATGATATTGGCTTTGCAAGAAGACTCCAAACGCTTAAATATCCAAGAGCCCAACGCTCAGCCTAGGGCCACAGAGTATGTCTCGCAAATGGTGGTTTTGATAGAGAACTTGTTAAGTAAGGGGCTGGCCTATCAAGCGGGTCAGGATGTGAATTTCTCCGTCAGGCGATTTCCCGGTTATGGCAAGTTATCAGGCAAGTCATTGGATGAGCTTCACGCCGGGGAGAGAGTGGCGGTGCTAGACGGAAAAGAGGACCCATTGGATTTTGTCTTGTGGAAGGGTGCAAAAGAGAGTGAACCCCAGGAAGCAAAATGGACTGCGCCCTTTGGATTGGGAAGGCCTGGTTGGCACATTGAATGCTCAGCAATGAGTTGTGCTTTACTGGGCCAAACGTTTGACGTGCACGCTGGGGGCGCAGATCTTCAGTTTCCCCATCATGAAAATGAAATCGCACAAAGTGAGGGTGCTTTTGGTCAAGCCTTGGCCAATTATTGGATGCACAATGGGTTTGTCAACGTGGACAATGAAAAAATGTCCAAGAGTTTGGGTAATTTTTTTACAATTCGCGATGTGTTGGAAGTCTTTGATGCGGAGACTTTGCGGTTTTTTGTAGTCAGAAGTCATTACCGAAGCCCATTGAATTACAGCGATGTCCATCTTGGGGATGCGCGATCTTCTTTGAAAAGGCTCTACACAACACTTGCCTCGGTCACACCTCAAGACATGGCAATTGGCGAGATAGACTGGTCCAACTCTTATGCCGAGCGCTTTAATAAAGCCATGAATGAGGACTTTTCAACGCCCGAGGCGGTGTCGGTGTTGTTTGATTTGTCTGGAGAGGTGAACAAATCCAAAGACCCCTATTTGTCTGGTTTGTTGAAAGCACTGGGGTCTTGTTTAGGTATCTTAGAGTCCTCTCCCAGCGCTTTTTTAAAGGCGGGTGCTTTAGTGGGTGAGCCAGAGATTGAAAAGCAGATTCACGCTCGGGCTCAGGCCAAAAAGGAAAAAAACTTTGCATTGGCTGACGAAATCCGAAAAGCATTGCTGGACCAAGGCATTGTTTTAAAAGACTCTGCTCAAGGGACCACATGGGAGAAAGTCAATTGAAGACACCGGGCGCTGATGCATTTGATGTGCCTAGCTACTGGGAGGAGGCCTGCCGTTACTTGATTCACAAAGACAGAGTGATGAAGCGTTTGATCCCTCAATTTGGCGATGCCAAATTGGCGTCTAGGGGGGATGCTTTTATCACTTTGGCCAGAAGTGTGGTGGGGCAGCAAATTTCCGTCAAGGCGGCTCAAACGGTATGGGATCGTTTTACGCAATTGAGTAAAGCGACAATGACACCTGCTCGCGTGCTCAAATTGAAGGTTGACGACATGAGGGCTGCGGGCTTGTCTACTCGCAAGGTCGAGTACATTGTTGATTTGGCGCTTCATTTCTCCAATGGGGGCGTTCGCCCATCGAGTTGGCAAGCCATGAGCGATGAAGAGATCATTGCAGAGTTGATCGCCATTCGCGGCATAGGTCGCTGGACAGCGGAGATGTTTTTGATGTTTCACCTTTTGCGACCCAATGTGTTGCCTTTGGATGATGTGGGTTTGTTGAATGGGATCAGTCAAAATTATTTTTCTGGAGAATCAGTGAGTCGAAGCGATGCAAGAGAAGTCGCCCAGGCATGGGCTCCGTTTTGCAGTGTGGCGACTTGGTATATTTGGCGCTCTTTGGATCCTGTTCCAGTGGCCTATTGAATTGAGAGGAACGTAAATTGGCGAAAAAAACATTTTTAGATTTTGAGCAATCCATTGCTGAATTGGAATCCAAAATCGAAGAGTTGCGCTATGTCCAAAGCGAATCTGCCGTGGACATCTCTCAAGAAATTGAGCAGTTGTCCAAGAAAAGCTTGCAATTGACCAAAGACATCTACAGCAATTTAAGCGCTTGGCAGATCACCAAAATTGCTCGTCATCCTGAGCGCCCCTACACCTTGGATTACATCAATGAGATCTGTACTGATTTTGTGGAGATGCATGGGGATCGACATTTTTCGGATGATTTAAGCATTGTGGGTGGCTTGGCTCGTTTTAATGGCAACCCATGCATGGTCTTGGGACATCAAAAGGGGCGGGACACCAAGGAAAGAACGCTTAGAAACTTCGGCATGAGTCGACCCGAAGGGTATAGAAAAGCGCTCAGGCTCATGAAGACCGCTGAAAAATTCAAGATTCCCGTGTTGACCTTTGTCGATACACCAGGCGCCTATCCAGGAATTGACGCTGAGGAGCGAGGACAAAGTGAGGCGATTGGGCGAAATATTTTTGAGATGGCGCAACTGGAAGTGCCCATCATCACCACCATCATTGGCGAGGGGGGCTCTGGGGGCGCATTGGCCATCAGTGTGTGCGACCAACTCTTGATGCTTCAGTACTCCGTCTATTCGGTGATCAGCCCTGAAGGGTGTGCGTCTATACTTTGGAAGTCCTCAAGTCAAAGCGAGGTTGCAGCAGAGGCGCTGGGCATTACAGCGCATCGACTCAAGGCATTGGGCTTGGTCGACAAGATCGTCAACGAGCCTGTCGGAGGCGCGCACAGAGATCACAAGCAAATGTCAGCGCAATTAAAGCGTGGCCTGAGTGATGCTTGGAGGCAAGTCTGTGACTTAAAGACCAAAGATCTCTTGGAGCGTCGCTACGACAGGCTTCAAAGTTATGGGCGCTACACGGACACGAAGGTTTGATCCCCCAAGGCCACTCAAGCATGGACAACAGTCATGTCAAAACTTGAACCTGGCTTGACTTTGCCCCATGCTTGTGCAGTTCCAAATTGGATTTCTGGCTTTGAGCCGCACAGGCCTTTGGCGGTGGCCTTTAGTGGAGGTGCGGATTCACTGGCGCTCCTATGGGCCTGTCATTTGAAATGGCCTGGGCAGGTTCATGCGGTTCATGTGCACCATGGACTGCAAAGCGCAGCCGATGAGTTTGTTCGACACTGTGAGACGTTTTGCACCGCTTACCAAATCCCACTTGAAGTCATTTATGTCAATGCCAAGAACAGGACCGGTCAAAGCCCAGAGGATGCAGCCAGGCGTGCCAGGTATCAGGCCTTGGAGGACGTTTTGTGCTCCAAGTGGGGCGGACACGTCAAAGACATTGCGCTTGCTCAACACGCGGATGACCAAGTGGAGACGGTGGTTTTGGCCTTGTCCAGAGGCTCGGGTTTACCAGGTTTGTCTGGAATGAGAACGACTTGGACCAAAAACGGGGTGACTTATCACCGACCTATTTTGGGCGTTGCTTCACAAGAGTTGCGCACTTGGCTTTGTGAAAACGAATTGTCTTGGATTGAAGACCCCAGTAACTCAGACGAATCCTTTACGCGCAATAAGATTAGAAAAAAAATACTGCCCCCCTTGATCGAGATCTTTCCCAATTTTCGACAAGCTCTGGCCAGGAGTGCTGCCCATATTGCTCAAGCACAGTCCTTGCTGCTTGAATTGGCCGCGGAGGACTTGATGCATGTTGGGAATCCGCCACAAATCAAAGCCCTTCAAGCGCTCTCAGAGGCAAGGCGCTCGAATGTGTTGCGCCATTGGCTAGAGATGAAAGGTTGTCAAGCGAGCACGGCTCAAATGCGGGAATTGAACACCCTGATCCTTGCGTGTAAAACCCGAGGTCATGATATTCAACTGAAGGTCGGGGAGTCTTGCGTGGTTAGAAAAAATGAAGTCCTTGAGTTGGTAGAATATGGGGTTTTGCCTAATCACCGAGTGAAATAGACGATGTCTTTGATTGTTCATAAATATGGTGGCACCTCAATGGGTAGCACCGATCGCATTAAAAATGTGGCCAAGCGGGTCGCAAAATGGAGCCGTGCGGGCTATCAAATGGTGGTCGTGCCTTCTGCCATGAGCGGTGAGACCAATAGGCTATTGGGTTTGGCCAAAGAGTTGGCACCTAGCACCACCGATGTGTCGTATCAACGCGAGCTAGATATGTTGGCCTCCACGGGAGAGCAGGTTTCTTCGGCCTTGTTGGCCATTGCTCTTCAATCCGAAGGCGTTGAGTCAGTGAGCTATGCGGGTTGGCAGTTGCCCATTCGCACCAACAGTGCCTTTACCAAGGCGCGAATTGAATCAATTGATGACCAGCGGGTGATGGGGGATTTGGCCAAGGGGAAGGTTGTGATCATCACGGGTTTTCAAGGGGTTGATGAACAAAGCAATGTCACCACACTTGGGCGCGGTGGCTCGGATACCTCTGCGGTGGCGATTGCTGCTGCGTTAAAGGCCAGCGAGTGTTTGATTTACACGGATGTTGATGGCGTCTACACCACAGACCCGCGTGTGGTGCCTGAGGCGAAACGTTTACTGACCATTAGTTTTGAAGAGATGCTTGAAATGGCCTCTATGGGCAGCAAAGTTCTTCAAATTCGCTCCGTTGAGTTTGCGGGAAAGTACAAAGTGCCGCTGCGGGTTTTGTCGAGCTTCACCCCTTGGGATATTGATTTACAAGAAGAGGCCCGTTCAGGTACTTTGATAAGTTTTGAGGAAGATGAAAAAATGGAACAAGCAATCGTTTCTGGCATCGCTTTTAACCGCGATGAGGCCAAAATATCAGTGATCGGAGTGCCTGACAAGCCTGGGATCGCCTACCAAATCTTAGGGGCCGTGGCTCAAGCCAATATTGAAGTGGACATGATCATCCAAAACATCAGTAAGGATGGTAAAACCGACTTTAGTTTTACCGTGCATAGAAATGACCATGCCAAAACCATGGACCTTCTAAAAGGCCAAGTGATGCCTGAGCTTGGAGCGGCAGAAGTTGTGGGTGACGCCAAGATTTGCAAGGTCTCCATTGTCGGTATTGGCATGAGAAGTCACGTAGGTGTGGCCAGTAAGATGTTCAAAACTTTGAGCGAAGAGGGCATCAACATACAGATGATTTCAACTTCTGAGATCAAGACTTCGGTAGTGATCGATGAAAAATACATGGAGTTGGCCGTCAGAGCTTTGCACAAGACGTTTGATTTGGACCAAGATAAGGCATAATATAACCCATAGGAAACGTGACCGAGTGGCCGAAGGTGCTCCCCTGCTAAGGGAGTATGGGGTGTTGAGCCTCATCGAGAGTTCGAATCTCTCCGTTTCCGCCAA
>CANJNC010000055.1 GCA_947475685.1 Comamonadaceae bacterium
AAAATTAAACTTCGCAACGTTGGTTATCGCTTAGTTTATGAAGTGATCGATCAACGTCTTGTTATCGTAGTTATTGCCGTTGGAAGACGAGATCACGAAGATGCATACCTTTCAGCAACAAAAAGGGGTAATTAATTTAGCTTCAACTGTAATCACCCTTTAATAGAAAACGAAAATTTTATTTTGGAGAAATGGAATGAGTATTTCACAAACTGAATTTGACTATAGAGCTATTCGAGCATGGTCATCTGAGCGTATGATTTTCATTGAGCTAACTGATGGTCGTCAAATTGGCTTTCCTGCTGATCGATTTAAACTTTTAGCTAAAGCTTCTAACGATCAACTTAGTGGCGTGACCCTTCGTTTAACTGGATCAGCGTTGCGTTGGGAGGAAATTGATGAGGACATCACTGTCCGAGGAATAGTAGAAGGTCGATTTCAACTTCCATTAAAAGACGAATTACTAACAGCTTAGTTCATTCAAGACCAGCTGTATTGAATTGATGGTGCCCGAAACCTGAATCGAACCGATACGCCCGCTACTAACGAAGCGGCGGATTTTAAGAACGCTAGAGCACAGAAATTGACTCACTCAGGCATCTAAAAAGTGGACCATGCCGATTCAAAATTGGAGAGCTGCGATGAATAGATTTGAAATTGAATTTGGAGATCGTTTAAACGCTCACCAATAACCGCAGTCGATTTACACAGATTAATTTACACCCTCTGAATTTGGGGATCGTTTAAACGCACACCAATAACCGCAGTCGATTTACACAGATTTATTTACACCCTCAATTATTTACCTAAACTATATGAAACAAGTTCATATTTTTCATTGAATAAAAAATCACCATTTCGCCTTCGTACATATCTATCTTTCATAATTGGAATACCTATTCCAGGCTGAAACCAATAAGTGTTTTTGATAATATTGCCATTATCTTGTGATGAGTTGATTTCTACTTTATAAACCTTGAATTTTCCAGCAATAACTTCTATCTCTTCTGCCGCTGTTATTTTAATATTATCTGTCCTATTTTGCTTACGTTTATTGGTTGTCATTATTGATTGAGCCGTCCATCTCTTACCAACTTGAAATTCATCACCAGGTTGAATTGGCACCGGTGGGTCGAATTCGTATACTCCATTCGAATTAATATTCTTCACAGTAGCTCCATCAAGAGTAGTAATTGTTTTCTCATTGCCCAACGTACTAGAGTTATAGACCAATCCATTTTCTATTTTTTCAACCTTGATTTGATATCTCTTTATTTCACGCCCATTGAAATTATCTTTTATCGCAATTACATACTCGTCACCAACTCTAAATCTTGCTGCTTTTGAGCTTGATATAAATCCGTCCTTATCAACCTGTGCTGTAATTTTTGCCTTTTGTAGCTGCTCCACAGCAAATTGAGCCTGCTCAGTAATGTAACCACTGGGGTACTTGTTGAGGAACGCGTAAAAGTCATCTACATTCTTGCTGTCTTTGATCTTGTCCCAATCAGCCTTTTGAATCTCAAATTGTTTATCTGCTGATTCTTTTCTGAGTCGGACTTCTAATTCAGCTTGTGCCCTAGCTTGCTCTAGGTCTTTGAGTCTTTGTACTTCAGCTAGCTTGGCTCGCTCCAGTGCCTGGGTGGCTTCTTGCGCCTTCTTCTTTTCTGCCTCGGCAGCTATAGCCAGTTGCTTCTCTCTTTCCTTTGCTTCAGCCTCAGCCCTCATTCTGGCTTGTTCCGCCTCCTGTGCCTTTCGCTTTTGCTCTTCGGCAGCTAATGCCAGTTGACGCTCCCTATCTCTTGATTCGGCTTCTGCCTTTTGTCTTTCTTGTATTTCTTTGATCTTTTGAGCTTCAGCCAGTTTTTGGCGTTCAAGCTCCCTTTGTTGGGCGATCTCTATGTCTCTTTGCCTTTGAACCTCTGCTTCTTGCTGTCTTCGTTTTTGCTCCTGAGCCAGTCTGATCTTCTCTTGCTCTTTTTGTTGGGCAATTTCAATCTCTCTCTTTTTAGCGGCTTCTACCTCTGCTCTAAGTCTTTCTTCCTTCTCTTTAGCTTCTCGGGCTTCCCTGATCAAGTCTTCCGGGTTGAAAGTGTGCTTTACACCGTCATTGAAAGCAAAGTCATCCTCTAAACTACTTGAGTCCCAAGGTATCTGACGACCTTGGCTCTTTTGACGAACTTGAAGCCTGACTCGCTTGAAGACATCCTCAATACGTGCTGGCTTTTGTAGTTCTTTAATCAAGAATTGTGTGAACAAACCGTTGCCACTGGAAACATCGCCATCTTCAGCCACATTTCCTGGACTAGTAGCAAATGCCAAATAGGTGCCAGGCGGAGCATCCAATTGAGCCAACCCCTTACCACTGGCTTTGTCAGCAAATGGGTTATCCCTACAGGCATCTAGCACAATGATATTCATCCGTGTGTTGGCGTTTTTGAAAGTGGTGATCACTCGCTCAATGTCAATGGTCTGTTTTGGTACGTCAGCTGATGAATTTAGTTTGGCATCTACAGGGACCATGTAGTTGCGCCAATCGAGTTGTAGTCCATGACCAGCGTAATAAAGCATTGCCACAGCCTGCTGCCCTTTCAACTGATCCTTCATCTGATCAATTGCCCGCTCCATGGATGCTTTGTCCCCATCAATGACATCAAAGACCTTGAAACCCAATTTCTTCATAATGTTCGCAATGGACTTGGCATCATTGGTGGAATTGGCAAGAACTGGTACGTTTACATACGCGGCATTGCCAATAATCAGTGCTACTCGAACATCAAGGGGGGCTTGAGCTACAACACCAAAGCTAGCCAGAGAAACTGCCAATAGTGCTGGTTTGATCAAATTTAGACGATCAAGTACTTGCTTGTTAAATTTCGCAAGCAAGTGATATGTAGCAGATGTCCTCAACTTGGGCTCCAATACCTTAATCAGAATGATTATATTGACCCAATATTAAACACGATGAATGATTAACAACTAATTTCGACAACTCAATTGTTAAGGGGAAATTGAAGTAGCTCCAACTTTTAATAGGTAACTATTTTGTTTGCTTTATTGAAAGCTCAAAACAAGCTAGATCAATGATATTTTGTGCAACGACTGTGCAACGCCAAAAGGGGCACAAAAAAGCCCTCCAGAAGATGGTGACCTCTGGAAGGCGCATGGATACTTGGTGCCCGAAACCGGAATCGAACCGGTACGCCCGCTATTAACGAAGCGGCGGATTTTAAGTCCGCTGTGTCTACCAATTTCACCACTCGGGCGTGAGACCATTATATATTAGGAACTATCCCTTTATATTCAGTCAACAAGGTCCTGTAAAGGAGTGCAACTTATCCTGCAATCAATGCCTGAGCGCAAGCTTTTGTTGTATCCGAATCAAGGTCATTGGCGCCAGGAAATTTTCCCCAGCCACCTTTTTCTATGAAGGTACCCCGAGCCCATTCATCGGCTTTTTTGAGCTCAACCATGTTCTCTTTGAATTTAGAGTCTTTTTTAAACATATCTATACATACTGGGGTCATGGCCACTTTTAATGCTGCAGCGACCTTTTGATTGGCATACTCATCAGTTTTACCCTGCGTTTTCCAACCGCCCCAACCAAAACCAAATACAGTAATCATCGCAGCACCGGCAACAGCGCCCCAAATAGCATTTTCCGTATAAGCAGGAAATTTAATCAAAATTGTCTTTCATAAACGGATCAAACCTTCCGATGTAGGTACTCTAATGTAAGGCTTAATTCTCGTCTCATGTAAAGCATTCACTTTTAATTAATAACCCAAGGCCAAACCTGTATTCCTTCTTGGGTCATTCGCACCAAAAAGGGCAGAACTATTGGGCTTGATTTCGCTTAACCGGGATCCTCCCACCATGATTGCTGCCAAATGATTGGCCAAGCGAGAAGGCTTAATGGTGTAGCCCCATTCTCTTAATTTATCTTGTGTATCGGCAGAAATTGCATATTCTTCCGCAAATACAACATCCGGTACCCATTGATGATGATACCTAGGCGCATCAACGGCCTCTTGGATATTCATATCGTAGTCAATGGTATTGATCAAAGTTTGAAGAACGGCCGTTATGATTCGACTTCCCCCCGGTGTTCCTAAAACCATCGCCACTCGTCCGTCTTTCAGAACAATTGTTGGGCTCATAGATGACAAAGGTCGCTTTGAGGCTTGAATCTGATTGACCCGTCCTTGCAACAACTGGTAATGATTTACCTCACCAAGTTTGACAGTGAAGTCGTCCATTTCATTGTTCAGCAAAATACCCGTACCCTTGGCCATCACCCTTGCCCCAAACCAATCATTTAATGTATAGGTCATAGATACAGCATTACCTGACTGGTCCACAATGGAAAAATGAGTTGTATTTTCACCCTCATTGACAAAACGAGGCGGTAACAGTTGGTTAGAAGGAGTCGCAGTCATCGGTTTGATATCATTTCGTAATTTTTCTATACGCTCAGGACTCAGTATCTCCGCAATAGGATTGACGTGAAACCCAGGGTCACCAAGAAGAGTATTTCTATCCACATAGCCTCTTCGGATCGCCTCAATTTGAAAGTGCAATGATTGCGCAGAATGGTAACCCCACTCTTTTAAAGGATATGGTTCAAGAATTTTTAGAATTTCACAAATGATCACACCACCAGAACTTGGTGGAGGCGCAGAGAGAATTCGGTACCCACGATAATTACATTCAATCGGCTTGAATTCCCTTGTTTGATAAGCTGCCAAATCCTCAAGAGTGATAAGACCCCCGCCAGACAAACTCGCTTTTGAGATCAGTTGTGCTGTTTGCCCTTGATAAAAATCGAATTCGCCTTTTTGTTGGATTCTCTTGAGTGTGCTTGCCAATTGCTTTTGTACCAACCGCTCACCAACTTGAAACGGCTTCTTGCCTTTTAAAAATATAGTGGATGCATCTGAATCTTTTTTAAAATCTTCAGTGGCCACCTCCAGCATGCTCACATCGCCGGACTGCAATACAAAACCTTTTTCCGCCAAGGCAATGCCTGGCGCAAGCAGGTCCTTTCTCGTCATGCTGCCATATTTCTTTCGCGCATACTCCAATCCTGAAACCGTTCCTGGAACTCCCACAGCTAAGTGCCCCCTCGTACTCAAGTCCTTGATGACTTGACCTTCAGCATTGAGGTACATATTGACTGTGGACGCCAATGGTGCAGCTTCCCTAAAGTCTAAAAATGTCTCTATTCCGCCACTAAGCTTGATGGTCATAAATCCACCTCCGCCCAGATTACCCGCGGCTGGATAGACCACTGCCAAAGCATAGGCGACAGCAACTGCAGCATCTACAGAATTTCCACCTCTTTTAAGAATTTCAACACCCACTTTTGTAGCCAAGTGCTGTGCGCTGACGACCATTGCTCGAGGACTTTGCACGGGAGCAAGTGAAGCCGCCCACAGCGAATGGCTCAGGCATATGGACAAAAATGTCAGGCCGACTGTTCTGGAACAAAAAATAATCCGTTTTTTTCTAAGCATTCAAGTATAAATCCCGCATGTTTTGTGACTTGACCATCAAAATTTAATCACACTTGATGCTATCAGGTCTTCCCCTAGTCTAAGATAATTTAAAAGATTGTTACCCTTGGTCATTTAAAAACCGTTGAAAAAAATATTTTTATATGAACTCTCGCTTTACCTTCATCCTTTCCCTCTTTTTTATTTTGTTTTCCAACGGCTACACCTATGCACAAGATGGCTCTAAATTATTCAATACTTTTTGCGCAACCTGCCATATGGATGACTCTCAATCCAGAGCGCCTACTTTAAATATCCTCAAGCAACTCAATCCAGAGCATATCTTATCCGCACTTGAAAAGGGCTCGATGGTCAAAGTGGGCTCGGAGCGTAGCCGAAAAGAGCGTATCGCATTGGCTGAGTTTGTTACAGGCAAAGTCTACGATCCAAGCAGTCAAGACCTCATAGCTGCCAATGCTTATTGCAGCCCAATCAATTCAACTCCCCCAAAAACGAACAAATCACTGAGCTGGGACAGTTGGGGGGCCAACAATGAAAACACACGATTTCAAAATTCAAAAGATTCAGCTTTAAATCTTCAAACTATTCAAAAATTGAAACTGAAATGGTCATTTGGTTTTCCTGGTGCTGCTTCGGCGAGTACTCAACCCGTTGTCAATGGAGGTCGTGTCTATGTTGGGAGTTGGGAGGGCGATGTCTTTTCTCTTGACATGTCAACGGGGTGCATATATTGGCGCATAGAAGCCGAGGCTGGAGTGAGGGCGGGTTTGCTGATTGATGAAAAATCCTCAACTCTCTATTTTGCTGATTTAGCAGCCAATGTCTACGCAGTCGATGCAAAAAACGGTCAGATATTTTGGAAATCAAAAGTGGACTCTCACCCCCTAGCACGCATCAGCGGGGGTCCTAAATTGCATGATGGTCTTATATACATTCCTGTTTCATCAAGAGAGGAGTCAATGGCTGGCGATCCTCGATACCCTTGCTGTCGTTTTCGTGGAAGCATTGTTGCGCTCGACCAAAAATCAGGCCTTCAATCTTGGAAAACTTATTTGATTGATAAGCCAGCTGAACCCAAAGGTAACAATGCAGCAGGG
The DNA here is from genome assembly GCA_947475685.1 of Comamonadaceae bacterium. Lineage (GTDB taxonomy): Bacteria > Pseudomonadota > Gammaproteobacteria > Burkholderiales > Burkholderiaceae_C > Limnohabitans. Next base: position 6,614 of record CANJNC010000055.1, read on the forward strand.
GTTGCTACTTTTGGGCCTGCAGGTGTGGCCATATGGAATTCACCGGCCATCGATGTCAAGAGAAATGCGATGTATATTGGCACGGGAAACTCCTATACCTCTCCCAATGCAGATCTATCTGATTCGATAGTGGCCTTGGATCTGAAAAGTGGACAAATAATCTGGTCTCAGCAATTCACACCCAACGACATGTGGAATGGAAGTTGTCCCAATACAGCCGCCAACCACAGCAACTGCGCAAATTTAGATGCGCCAGATTTTGATTTTTCTGCGCCCCCCATGATCGTTCAAACCCGTGCCGGTGAACGCATCATCGCAAGCCAAAAATCTGGCATCATCTACAGCTTGAATCCCAGTCAAAAGGGTCAACTCGTTTGGCAGAAAAAAGTGGGGGTTGGAGGAACATCCGGAGGCATCATGTTTGGCTCTGCAGCGGATGAGCATGCGATATATGCAGCGCTTTCAGATGCCACTCGCACAGGCAACAAGCTTGACCCCAACTCTGGCGGTGGACTCGTCGCGCTTGATAAATCCACTGGGCAAGAGCTTTGGCGCACCCCACACCCACCTTGTGGCGAGCGTAAGTTGTGTAGTCAAGCTCAGACTGCTGCAGTTTCTGTCTCCAGTGCTGGGCTGATCTTTTCAGGGTCGATAGATGGATTTTTAAGGGCCTACTCAACAAAAACGGGGGAAATTGTTTGGAGCTACGACACTGCCAAACCGTTCACCACTGTCAATGGCGTCAAGGCTAAGGGAGGCTCCATCAGTGATGCAGGAGTTGCAATTGTTGAATCCATGCTTTTTACCAACTCAGGCTATTCTCACCACTCAGGCATCAATCCAGGCAATGTATTTTTAGCATTTGAAATTGAAAGATAAATGCACGAGGAGAGCAATCTACTACATTGGCGGCTTAAAACCATTTCTTCCAACAGTGATTCGGTTAATAACCCATTGCTCTTTGTCTTTGATCGCAACGATCAAGGCATTCGCACCGGCGACAAGAAGTGAGCTGTCGGCGGGCCTCAGAGAGACAATGGGGGTGTTATCAGGTATAGCGATGGTCTTTTCTCCATCCTTGTACTTCAACTGCATTTCTTTGCCGTTGGGGCTGACCTTTAGCTCTTGAACGGTCGCATTCGTCATGGTACTGTCCTTTTGCAAATCCCAAGGAAAGTGGCCCTCACCCGTCCCCCTTGCAATTTCGGGGAAAATCAATACCTCTAAAGCAGTTAAACGACCATCTGCACCCAGCACCGCGGCCGATCCGACAAAACTATTGGGTTGAATTTTTTGAATGCTTTCTGGGAAAACCTCTGAAATAGGTACCTTTTCACCCAATTTAAACTCTATGGTCTCGCCACTTCTTTCTTTGAGGATTATTTTCTCAGCAGATGCACTTTCAATGACACCCCTAAACCGCTTAGGCGCATTGGGAGTCTGAGCCCATGTTGTCAGGCAAAAAATCATCCCACCCACCACCAAGGCCAACATATTTTTATTCATGCTCATGAGTAAAGTTCTCTCTGTTCATTTTCGTTGATCCATCCAATTAGAACCTAGAAAATTTAGTTAAATCAAAGGGAAATCCCAGTTTTTTTATTAAAAATAATACTTTAGTATAATTTATTGGTGACGGTATTGTTATTTTTCATTGACAAAAATGACAGGTACGTAATAATTATCTCAGGGCTTTTAAGGTCCAAGGAAAGACAAATGTTCAATTTCAAGCACACCCTACACATCAGCAGCGCATTGATTCTGTCAGCTTTAAGTTTGAGTGCGTTTGGCTCTATTTCTGATCCCTGCAGAAGTGAGCCGGTAGAGAGCAAACGCCTCTTTTGCCAAGCCATTAATCACTTGGATGCAAACAAATGTGCACAAATTACCAATTTTGATCTTCGCCAACACTGCGTCCTGCAAGTCAAGGACGGCCAGCGCAGTGTGACTTGGGGACTGGCAAACAAAAAACCTGCGAGTTAAATCCTTGGCCACAAGCTCACAAAAGGATCCGTGTAGAAGACTGCCATGAGTTAGGTGCTAGGATGCACCCATTCTCAGAAAGAGTTGATGCACGAGAACAATCCCAGTCCTTATACCAAAAAACAGTGGTTGATAGCCGTACGCTCACTTGAGAACGAATTTGATATTCAATTCGAAAAAATTCAAGTTAAAGATCAAGTCAAGAAGCTATTTTTCAACTATGTAGGCCTTCATCATTTTTCAAGTGAAGCTTGCATCGCCCTTTATTATCGTTTGTTTTTTTACTCAACACTTCTGCTGGTTCAAATCATAGAAAGCGAAGGATTTGAAATTGAGGACTTCTTTCTCAATGACCTTCAGCCTGTTTACTTGTCCTCTGTGGCCAGATCCGTCGAAGCGAAAGACAGTCTAGAACTCGAAGACGTATTGAAAAACATCAACCTATCTCTAAAAGTGCTGATCTATGACTTCATTGAAAACAGGGCTCCGGGCGGCGGCAAAAAAAAAGGGGGTTGAAGTGCTTAAACTTCAAGCCCCCAGATGAGGAACTCAAAATGAGTTCAATTTATTATGTGTTAAAAATAGAGCGATTATTTTTCGTAAGAATGACATCAAAATAAGGCTTGAAGAAGTCTTGGCTGACACCAAACGCATTCAACATTGTGTAAAAAAGTTGTTGCTCGGCAGGATCAACTCTTCCATCAGACAATAAAAGGTCGCATACATTGATCAATAAACATAGTTTTTGCGCATCGCTCACAACGGCAGGAGCGTCTACAAGGAACTGATCCAGCTTTACAGCACGAACGTACTTGATCGCAGATTGGATTAAAGTGACATCATTACCAACGACAGATTGGATTTGTCCAATTTCTTCCTCTTCAATTTGTCCATCAGCTGCCATCATGTAAACCAACCCCACTGCCAAAGTTAAGCGGGGTGTTAATTTAATCGGCTCGCTTTTAAAAACATCAAATAAACCCATTTAATACTCCTTGAAAAAAGTGAATGGTGTAATTTAGCATATTTTTGTGACAAAAACGCTCCCCCATTCAGCCCAAAACATTAAGCTTTTAGTTCAAATATTTTTTTACACCATAAATTAGCATCCTACTTTTGAATTTTCTAGAGAATAAGCTCTTAGATCCAGGGCAGCTTCAATGCACTCAAGAAAGATCCAACGGAAATCTAAAATGGATGAGAACTTTTCTCCATGATGAAAGTCCCTGACCCTTGTGCTCGCCATTGAACACAATCAAAAGAAGCAGTGCTCAACTTTGATATTATTTTCAAGTCATGATTGCTAAAATAATTCCATTTCTCTAATGGGATTTTCAAAATATTTTTTATTTGGGCAACAAATTCGGTACAAGCAATATTGATTTAGAAAAAAACATGGAAGACAAGCGCTCAGTTCATATTATCCGTAGACAATTTATAGCTTGTCCTTGCAAGTCAAGACAAACAGTCCGCCACAGCAAGAGCTTTGATTGAAAAAAGATAGCGTATTACAAAAAACCATCGAATGCCTCGATAGCGAGCCACATAAAGCTGAAGGCAAAAAAAGAGTTGCTTCTCCAAGCTAAAGAACACGACAAAAAACTGAACAAAGCACTTTTAAGAGCCCTCTAGTTTGACAATGCAGAAGGTTTACTTCAAGTCAACATTGTTTTGACCTCTGTGGCAATTGTCACATCAACCCCAGTCCCATTGCTCGGATGCCTGGCCATAGGTGGATCGGGCACATTGTCTAAACTCAATGGATACGATCTACTCTTCTAATGAAGTGGCAATTTACTAGCTTTATTTTTCCTTTGCGAGCAGCAAGTCGTTTTGACTCTTTATTGACATTTTTTTGGGTCCATGAACAACTTTAATGGGATCTCCAGCTTGGATCGTCCCCTCTTTAAGGACCTTCAAATACCAGCCAGACTTAGCTGTTTGAATCATTGTTTTAGCCGCTTTTGAATAGCTCATTTTGGCATTGAACTTAAAACAAGGTTCTCGAAGTTTTGTCACTCTCAACTCCGTGTCTCCAATGAACCAAGTATCTCCAACCCACACATCATGCTCCGTCAGGCCAGAAACCGTTAAATTTTCTCCAAAGTGGCCAAAAGAAAAGTTTACTTTTATCTGTATTTCTTTTTCAGTCAATCCCTCCCAAAATGAGTAGTGCTCTAGGGGGTAGGCGTAAAGCGCCTTATCGCATCCTCCATGCACGCTTGAATCCGCTTGCTCATCTCCATAAAGCCCAAGGTATGAAACGCGTAGGGGCCTGGAATTGTCCAAAGAGCTCACCGATGACTTGTCGATGGCAGATTTAAACACCTTAGCTGGTGAGGCTATGAGGTCGTTGTATTCGGTAACTTTTCCAATGTTAAGAGCAATAATTTTCATTTTTCATCAAATCTCTAAAGCGGATTCACTGCATCTGAAGGGATGTACTTGTTTGAGATCAGAAATAAAGATTCTCCTATCATCAATTTTTCTGGCTTTTTCAGCACTGCATATTACTTCTATCAAAAGCGTTACTCTTTCTTTCGACAGAGCCATCTCTAGCCTCACTTTTGGAAAATAGTCATACAAATATTCAGCACCACGGTATAGTTCAACTCGTCCTTTTGTGCGAACACATTAAACCCTAAAGCCATCAGCAAAAAAGTACGAAGCGAACTGGATGTTTCATCTTCATTTTTTAAACCTTTTGATCAGAATGCTTTTTGACGAATATCTTTAACTTGAGCTCGGGTGATTGAGTGTTCTTGGGCCCTTACACCTTTTGGCATGGGCTTGTAAAGCAAGGATCGAATTTCTCCAAATTCATGCCCTAGACGAATAAAGCTCTCACCAGCGTCTTGACTTTTAAAGAGTTGTCCTAAATTGGTTGAGACAAACAATAGATTTGAATTTGAAGGGTGCATTGCAACACACCAAGGCGTGCTGTTTAATTCTCCAGGCAACTCAATCACTCTCCAGGTTTCACCATAGTCTGTGCTCTTAAAGAATTTACCGTCATTTCCAGGCGGACCATTGCCATTTGTCAAATAAATAGTTGAGGAATCGTTTGGATGTACGAGCACCGCTCTTGTGTATTGCCAAGGAGATCGAAGCTCAACCAAACTCCATGTATGACCCTCGTCCAAGCTCTTGTGCAGACCTTTGTTGGTCGTGGCCAATAAAACCGCGGATCCACCCTTCTTCGTAGCAACAGCAATGCCATGAACGTCCTTTGATGCTAGGCCGTTGTCTCGCAATTGCCATGTTTTCCCAGCATCTTGGCTATGGTAAATACCGCCGATCTCTACACTCGCCCATACATCATTTGAATTTCTCGGATCGAACAAAATTTGCGTCACCCGAGTTGGCCCCATGTTTACCTCAGAAAAATGTGTCATTCCAACGACGGGCACATAGCTCCAATTGTGACCGCCATCCTCGGAACGATAAAAATCACCTGGCCGGGTGCCAGCCAAGAGAATATTTGCATTTTTCGGATGCTGTGCAAGCGCCCAAACATCCGACATGGGTGAAACAATATGTGTCCACCTTGCAGACCGCTCACTCCAACAATATAGGCCCATGTCAGTTCCTGCAAAAATGACATCTGATCTAAGCGAATGACTTGAAAGAGACCACACTCTGGCTTCTAAATACATCCCACTGTGGCTATTGGGATGAACGAATTGCTCGCCCTCGTCTTCACTAAACCACACAGAATGACCAGCTGTTCCTACATACACATGGTTCTGATCTAACATTTGCTTTTAACCGTTTAAATAAACTTTAATTTTTCAGCATTAAGACCTTCAAGTCAATCCATTGCGATTCTAATTTGCTAGGCAAAACCCTTGTGTCAAACGCATCCAGGTGCGGTTTAAATTGCACAGATGAAAAACCGTCCGAAATTAAACCTGCTTAGCGTGTCTAGTGTCGAATTGGCTATGTTTGAAATCACTCAAGCATTTGAAACCTTACACGGCATAGACATCAGTATCGAGTTCAATACCACGCCACAAATCAAGGAAAAATATCCATTTCATGAAAAAAAGATGTTTTGATCTCAACTCAAGAATTAATAGGACAGTTGACTGAGCAAAATATTTTGTTAAAAGGCTCAACAAAGGTACTGGGTAAAACTGAGGTGGCCATGGCATATCGATTTAATGATGTGAAGCAATGAAATTATTTATGCAACTGCTTCGTCTGGTATTTAAATTGAGGAGCTTTTTCAAATTCTTCAAATCAAAAATTCAATTGAATTAAAATGTAGACGATTTAGTTCAGGTAGAAATCTATTGGATAATTTGTGCCTTTGCAGCAAAACAACTGCTCCCGATCATTGGATCATTGGTTTGGGGGCGAACACAGAAATTCTCCAATATGCAAGCGCTGGTATTGAATTATTAAGCCCCTTACCCTTGGATATAAGACACCTCACAACCTACTCAATGGACGCGCTCAAACACAGTGAACACTTGGTGCTTGCTCAACAATTTATTCACTACGTGTATCACCCTCAATCGATGGAACTTCTCAGAAAATTTGACCTAAGTCAGAATACTTTATTGACCTTCAAAGCGAGTTTTCCCCATTAAAAAACCCCTATGTTAAACCCTATATTAAACATATTAATTTGACCCTAAACTCAAATGCTTGTGTTTGATCTTTACTTTTACAACCTTTAATTTTTCATGAAAAAATCTTCTTCATTCAATTCAATCCTCTGGGGAGGCCTACTTTTTCTTTTCTCCATGGTTGCTGGTGCTCAAACTACGCCTTGGCCCAACAAGGTGATCAAAATTGTGGTGCCCTTTGCTGCGGGTTCGTTTACCGACACTGCAGCACGAGTCGTTGGTGTAGAGTTATCGAGTCGACTGGGTCAAACTGTTATTGTTGACAACAAAGGCGGTGCAGGTAGTACTTTAGGAACCGATTTGGTCGCAAAATCACCGACAGATGGCTACACGCTATTGCTCACTGACAACTCCTTTGCAGTCTCAGCGGCTCTTTATGACAAGTTGCCCTACTCACCTTTGCGAGATCTTGTCCCCGTATCTTTGGTTGCGGAATCTCCCTCCATTATGGTCGCACGGCCCAATCTGATACAGCGCTCACTTAAAGACATTGTTCAATTCAGCGCCCAAAATCCGAATAAGTTGAGCTATGGAACCGGGGGCATAGGATCCTCTGCACATCTTGCGATGGAGTCATTTTTATCGCTCAATAGCTTAAAGCTTACGCACATTCCTTTTAAAGGAATAGCTGGCGCCATCACAGATGTCGCTGCAGATCGAGTTGATATCGCCATAGGTAGCATTGGATCTGCCCAGGCCTATATCAAAGACAATCGACTATTCCCTATCGCAGTCAGCGGCAATCAACGTCATGTGCTCTTTCCTCAAGTGCCCACCTTTGCTGAGTCAGGCTTTACAGGATATAAGATGATGTATTGGTTTGGTCTACTAGCGCCCAACGGCGTACCTAAGGAAATAATTGATAAAATTCAGCGAGAAATCATGCATTCTTTGGGCTCCACGAAAGTACAAGATGTTTTTTCAGCAGCTGGCGTCAAAGCGGTCTCAAATAACACTCAGGAATTTTCCACTTTGATCAAGGATGAAATATCAACTTGGCATGAAGTAATCAAGAAATCCAACATCAAGGCCAGTGATAATTAAAGAAATCCTTCCCTTGCTTCTATCTATTCATTCAACATCGAGGATTTGACGTGTCATTCAATTTTGCGGAGAAACCCGCCTTTGTATCACCCCCTAACGCTTGCGATGCGCATTTTCATGTTTTTGGACCTTCAGAAATATACCCCTATGGCGCAGATTTAAGATACAAGCCCCCATATGCCCCTTTAGAGGAGTACCTTAAATTGGCAAAGCACCTTGGCTTGACACGTTTTGTATTTGTTCAACCCAGTGCTTATGAAAGAGATAACAGGTGTATGCTTGATGCGATGCGAGTCTTAGGTCCTGATACTTGTAGGGGAGTGGTTGATATCGATGAGCATATTTCTGATGAAGAAATGCGTTCTATGCATGCCCTTGGCGTCAGAGGCGTCAGAATCAATGTAAGTCCAATTCACCCTTATGAAAATGGCTTATCGAAATTCATGACCCCTCGAATACGTCATCTCAATGAAAGATGTCAAGAAATGGGTTGGCACCTTGATTTTTTACTACCGGGATGGTTGACCGCTGAGTTGCTACCAGTGATGAGAGCCCTTAAAGTTCCATTCTCTATGGCCCATATGGGTATGAATTTAGCAGTTGATGGCGTCAACGCACCTGGCTTCAAAGCCCTTTTAGATCTTGTCAATCACGGCCAACGACTTGCCTATGTAAAACTTACAGGCATTTATAGAATGTCCAAATTGACTGCTTATACAGATGCCGATCCCATGGCAAAAGCTTTAATCAAAGCGGCCCCAGATCGAATTATTTGGGGAAGTGACTACCCTCATTTATCATTTGCACAGCACAGCTCCATTGATCTCTTTAATTTACTTCATCGCTGGTGTGAGAAAACCCAAGATATCGAACAGATATTGGTTCAAAATCCACAACGTCTTTTTGATTTTTAATGACGTTCTAACTTTCAGACGGTATTCAATGCATTAACCTGTTTGGCTTTTTCTGTTGCAGCGGACATCAAAAAAGCCAAATCTGTTCCGGTGGATACATATCGAGCTCCCATGGTCACAAATTGTGACACCAGATCAGGTCGAGATGACAAACCCCCTACTCCGCAGAATTTTCCGTATTTTCTACATACATCAATCGTCTTTGCATACGCCTCCTTGAGCCTTGGATGATCGTATTGACCAGGGATGCTCATATCCGCTGTTAAGTCATTGGAACCAATCAGGACCATGTCGACACCATCAACTGACATGATCTCATCGGCATTTTCTAGAGCCTTCATGTTTTCAAATTGAACCACGACCATGGTATTTCTATTAAGTACAGGATAGGCCTTTTCTGCTGGGAAGGATCGGAATTGTAAATGTGGCAATACACCAGCTGCAGATCTGTCTCCAAGAGGAGGAAATTTTGCGAAAGACACGACTTTTCTAGCCTCTTCTTTTGAACTGATATGTGGCGCAATGATGCCAAGCGCGCCACCGTCGAGCACTCTTGAAATCCACTCAGAAGAGTTTGATGGCACGCGAACAAATGGCGCAATACCTATATTCATAGCTGCCATGCAAATTTGAGATGTTGTCTCAAGGGAGAAAGCACTATGCTCCAAATCAATGTAAATGGTGTCAAAGCCGGCACTTTTCGCAATTTGAGCAATCTCGATACCACGGACCAATTTAACAGTCATGGAGGAAACGACTTGGTTATTTTGTAGTTTCTCAAGTACGTTATTTTTAAGAATATCTTGTGCTTGCATCTTTATTTATCTTTTTTAAGATTAGGTGAATTGCTAAAAAAGCTCAAAAGTTGGAACTTTAAGAAAAGTATAACCTCAATAAATTGACAATGGATTTCTTTTAAACGATTGTGATCTCTAGGCTGACACTCCATTCCGCCCAAATTTCCAATCAAAATAGATTCAACTGTGGATCCGAATTCAGAAAATCGTCTACAAACTTGAGTAACAGTTGGTGATGCTTGCCTTGATGCCAAAAAGGTCTAATCCCCTTTTTGGCATACCAATTGATCTCACTTTCAAGGTGACATCCAATCAAACCTATTTGCCCCTGAATGATCGCCATTGGATCACCGTTGGCGTAGACGGCCACTTTTTTAAAGTTACCGCCTAAATATGTTGGCCCGTCATAGAAGTACATCTCATTTGTTTGACCTTCCCACTCAATGGATGTCACAGTACCGTAGGATGATTTGACTGAGGTTTTAGGTCGTTTGATATATTGAACCACTCGAGTGTCTTTTAAAAATCCAAAAAAGTATGCATCCGCCCAATATGCACCCATACAAATTCCAAGATACTTTCCACCTTTTGCTATAAATTGACGAATATCTTTAATATTCAATTTCATCTGGGCGTGAAATACACTGGCATCCCCAGCACCACCAGGAAAAATGACCATCTCAACATCGTCAAAAAATCCTTCTTGTATTTTTTGTCTGGTAAAGATTTTTACTTTGTAAGATGAAGACAAAGCGGTCAAAATGCCATTCACCGAATCGACGGAACACGTTGGATGGTTAAGATAAATGGCTAAGCTTTTTGCGTTTTGCATATAGTCGAGACAAAAAGGGAAGTGGCTACACTTTAATTTTGACTCTCACATTTTATGAGATATTGAGACTCATTTTCTCTTGGAACGTACACATGACCTCGCCCTCGAACTTTGGAGAGTTCTGAACGCTCTCAACGTAAGATTTGCCCATGACCCGCACACCTTCTGAATTGATTCTCCATAAGAACGACAGCCTCTTTGGATAAGTTAAGTGCCTGCCAGAAATTGACCGACTGTCCAGAAAAGATATTGCGAATATGCTTTTGTATATATCTTCAAACCCATGATCTGACCCACATGGATTTGCTCAATTGCCTATTTTCTATAGTGTTCATTCAAATCTTGGATCAAGTGAGGCATAGCTAGGAAAAGCAAAAGCAAGGCAAAAGGGACAGTTGCAATAAATCCAAATCGGCTGAAAGCTAAGGCCCCAATCACACCACCTAAGAAAAATAAAGACAAAATAAAAGCGTGAATAAGTAATTTTTCTCTGTCAGCTTTGACAAAGTGATCTGGATTGGCCTCTTTAGATTTATTCCAATAGATCAAACGACCTAATTCAATACCTAAATCTGTGACGACACCTGTCATGTGCGTTGTTCGAATCTCAGCTTTAGAAATTTTTGTCAATATCGCATTTTGTAGTCCCATGATAAAACACAACATCAAAACAGCACCAGGAACCAATGATTGGGGATGTGCATCCAAATTAGCACCTAACAATCCAAACAACAGCAATAAAAGGGATTCGAGCATGAGCGAGGCTGCAAACTCACTATGCAGTCTTTTCCTTCTGGTCCAATTGATCAAAATGGCCGTCGTAGAAGCACCTAAAATAAAAGCAATTAAGCTGACAAGCCCTGAAATCACCAAAACAAAATTTCCAAGCACCAAATCATCTGCAATTGAAGATACGATACCAGACATGTGAGAGGTGTATCGATGAACGGCCATGAAGCCACCCGCATTAATTGCTCCTGCAACAAACGCAAGTACTGCCCCGAGTCGACGGTTGGAAACCTTCGTCCTGATTCGATGACTTAAACTTGTAAAACGTTCCATTGCTCTAACTTCGATTAAATAGACTATAGAATTAATCCAACTCGCACTCTTTATATTAAGAAAGCGCATCCCTTAAATGCCATGAGTTTTATTTCTGAACTTATTTAATGTGCTTTGCGAAAAAATTACTCCAATGCAAGTCTTTGCATGCAGCGAAAGATCTATTTCGGTTTTGAAAACACCTTCCAAACTGCACAAGCACCTAATTTGAATATTTAGAGTCATTATGCATCTAGCATTACCGATGCAATTTCCTTTTTTTAACTTATTGGCAAATGCCCAGCTCAAACCCCATCCGCGTGAAAAAGAATATCAGTCAACCTTAGGAAAAACCAAAATTATTGCCAAAAGTACGTCTTTAATGTGGGAAATCACTTATTGAAATCAGTTTTTCAATCACTATATTCATAGCGATATCCCTCAAGATATCCTTGCAATAAGAGGGTGAACCTTAAAAACGGAACGGCCATATGAATTCTCGTCCTATTTCATGTGTTTTTTTAACACTCTTATTGAACCTTCTTTTACCTCCTTCACTTTTTGCACAAGGTATTATCGATGAGTGGAACAATGTAAAGACGCCTCCTCCTCCCGCATTGCAAAAAGTAAAACTTGAGCCTCAAAATACTGCCGTACTTGTACTCGATGTTGCCAAGCATACTTGCAACAACGAAGTGCGTCCACGCTGCATAGATATGCTCCCCAAAGTTAAAAAACTGATGGACAAGGCACGATCCAAGGGTTTGTTGGTTGTCTATGCACTCGGTCTACTACCCACTCCCGGGGTACCAGCAGATATTTGGCCACAAGCAGCCATGGTGGGTGAAGAGCCCTGGGTAAGATCAGGGCCTGATAAGTATCTTAAAACGGATCTTGAGAAAATTTTGTCTGATAAAGGCATCAAAACAGTTGTGGTCACCGGTGCCGCTTCACACGGTGCAGTGCTCTATACCATTGGAGGATCTGTTTTTAGAGGTCTTAAAGTGATCGTTCCGGTAGATGCTATTGCAGCAGAAAGCACCTATGCTGAACAATATACAGTTTGGCACTTACAAAACGCACCTCGCATGGCTGCAAATGTTAAATTGACTTCAGTTGACTTAATTGACTGAAGTTATCAAGCGGTGAAGTCTCGGTTAAACCGACACATGAGAGCCAGTGTCTGGTGAAATAAAGAGGCCCCAAGCTTTAAATTATTGTTTCAAATCACGATAAAAATTTTCGTGCGTTCCATAAGCTAACAAGATGATCACTTTTTCCATTCTGTTAGCAGCATAAGCCAACAGCATTTGCTCTCTATTACATCTAAACTTATAAACTCGCAATCCAGCAAGATCGCCCTTCTTCAATTCGCCAACTTCTGGATGAGAGATGATTGACTTTACTGCCTCATCTAGAGCACGTTTCTCTTCAGCTTGAAGTTTCTTTACCGAGCGATCGAAACGCGGAGTCGTAAGAACTCTCACCCAAACTTGAACTCAGTTAAATTTCCAGTCTTTGCCTCTTCCAGACTGATAAAAAGATCTTGAATCATTGAAATAGGCACATCTGGATTTTCTTCTGCCGCCTTACCCAGCCTAGCCCAGTATTCGATTTGTTTGGGAATTGAACGGTGCATTGCAGTTGCATAGGGACGCGCATCATTGATAAGCTCGTCGGATAGTTTGACAACAGAAGCCATGGATTCACCTCACGATAAAACTGCCAAATACTAAAGTTGCATTTTACAACCAAAGGCTGCAAAATGCAACGACGATTTGATGCCACTGCAAACGGATAATTAATTAGAAAACCTTGCACACGAATATGCAAGCAACACATTGAGTTGATAAGAAAAGACACTGCGGTTTAACCGTTGCTGAATCGAAGGGGGGTGCGGGCCGGAGTCGATTTACACAGATAAATTTACACCCTCTACTCGGATTTGCAATCCGGTGAAGAATCAACCATTAACCTTGCTTCAATCAGCAGATTAAACAGATCGACTTCTTACTTTTCACTTCAAAACACTGATCTTCAAGTAACAACTATATTCAGTTGTTTACCCAAAACGTGAGCTGCAGCTTCAATTTGCTCAATCTTTGAGGCGTGACGCAAATCAAACAAGCGATCAACTTGGGGCATGTGCCACCCAAGTCGTCTGGCCAACTCGGCTTTTTTAATCCCCTGCTCAGTCATTGCTTTATAAACACCAAGCTTTGCACATTCCAAAGCGGAGGGACTCACTGTTTTTTGCCCCTTCTTTGCTCTACTAGGAATGGGTAACGATTTTCGATCATCAATGTAAAAGGATAGGCCCGTTTCCAGGGCATCAACAGCATTCAATAGAGCTTCATCCTCATCTGCGCCAAATGTAATGGCTTCTGGTACATCGACAAACATGGCGATAACTGTGCCGTTATCGTCTTTGGTCAGTGTTACAGGAAATTCAAACATATGTATCCTTCACTTTATACCAAGCTGGCGCTTGATGGCCGCTTCAATTCCTTTACCCAACTCTTTGGTGCCATGCATCGGTAAAGCTGAATACTTGCCGTTTAAAACAACTTTAAGATGTGAACCCTTGCCTTGAGTGAAGGTGGCGCCTTGCTGCTCAAGCCATTTTTTGAGTTGCTTGGAATTCATACATTTCAGTTTAACAGATATGTTGTGTTTTCAAAAGAAACCATTGGAGGCGCGGGCCGGAGTCGAACCGACCTACTCGGATTTGCAAACACGGGTACTATACCGATCGGCCACCGCACTACTATAGCTGACACAATCATTGCCCCCTGCCGCTTACACGCCGAGAAAATTGCATGGCTATGCTCGTTATATTTTGTGTTTAAGGCGCCGGGGTAATTTAGCTTAAAGCCACTTTGGCGGAACCGCGCCACCAATAAACTGAACTGCCTATTCGTTTGACTATTTTGGTCGGGCGGTTGATCCTGTTAGACTAAATGAAGCTCAACTCTCTTACCTAAGGCGGCCGCATACTTTCTGAGGGTAGTTAGGCTTGGGGAATGTTTGCCGGTAGCCAAGGAGCTTTCTAATCTAGCAACAGCTGGGGTTTGCGTTCCCATCTTTTTCGCCACTTGAGCTTGCGTTAATCCGGCCTCTTTCCTCGCTGCAAGAATCTCATCAAGAATCGCAAATTCTGTACGATCAAGTTCTTTAACCGCGGCTTTTACAGCAGGTTTTTTCAGCATCTTGCTTACCATTTGTTTATGAGTAAGCATTTTTGTTTTCTTCTGCGTAGTCATTTTTTCCACTCCTTCATGCGCGCTTTCGCAACCTTCAACTCTTTTTCAGGCGTCTTTTGAGTTTTCTTAATAAAGCTATGAAGCATCACTATTTCCTGCTCCACCATCGTACAAAAGAAAACTCGGGCAATTCCTTCAGCCCCTTTAAGTCTTAATTCAAATAAGCCACCGCCAAATGAATCCGTATGCGGCAAGCCTAAATTCGGTCCGTGCTCAATCATCCGTTTAGTCAATCCAATATAACGAGCTTGAAGCGTGTCGGGAAGATTCATGATGGCTTCTTGAACCTGCTCGCTGTAATAAAGAATGGAATAGCTCATACTTATATATTAACAAATTTGTTAATATATAACAAGACTAAATTGTCATTTGAAAT
>CANJNC010000056.1 GCA_947475685.1 Comamonadaceae bacterium
AGAGTATTTAGATTCTGTTGCATGGCAGCTCAATACCAGACCGAGAAAGAGTATGGGCTGGAAATGTCCAGCCGAGATGTTCACTCCCGAGGCGTTTGACTTTAAACAGCACCACGCCTCACTCTTTGCACTTGCTCATTGAAACCGCCGAATAAATAAATCTCATGAATTTCAAAAATAAAATAATTTTATGCTTTCATCATTTCGTGTACTTGACTTGACTTGGGTTTTAGGAGGCCCTTTTGCTGGTCAGTTGCTTAGTCAACTGGGAGCAGAGGTCATCAAGGTTGAGCCATTAGAGGGTGATCTATCGAGACAAGTTTCTCGACACGGATCAGAATTTCACGGTGACTCTGGATTTTTCTTGTCGGTCAATAGAGGAAAAAATAGCATAGCATTAAACTTAAAAACTGAAAAAGGCAAAGAAATTCTTCATGATCTAGTTCGCAAAAGTGATGCAATCATCTATGGTTTTGCTCCTAGCGTTCCAAAAAAACTAGGCCTTGATGAAGAAACACTTCACAAAATTAATCCTAAAATCGCAATTGGGCAATTAATTGGCTTGCATGATGAACCCCCTTATTCAGAGGCGCCTGCATTTGATCTAGTAATTCAGGCACTCAGTGGAGTTATGAGCATAACGGGTGAAAAAAATGGCGCTCCGGTTCGTGTAGGATATCAAATTGCTGATTTAGCTGGTGGCCTATACCTCGCATTGGCTTGTGTTGGAGCAATGCTAAAGTCTTTAAAGACTGGTGTTGGCGAAACCGTTCAAATTAGCTTACTAGACTGCCAATTGGCACTACTAACCTGGCAGGCACAAAATTTCTTTGTATCTGGAGAAGTCCCTTTTGCTAATGGTGCGCGTCATCCAGTGATTGCACCAAGCGACATTTACCAATGCTTAGATGGTAATTTCATAGCAATATCACCAACTGGACAAGATTTTTGGCGTATGTTTTGCAATGCCATTGATCGGTCAGATCTTATTGATGATGAAAGATTTAAGCTTCCAAAATCTCGAGTAGAAAACGTTCAAGCATTAACAAAAATATTATCAGAAAAGTTCTCAAAACAGACCTCTGATTTCTGGGAGAAAACCCTATTTGATCAACGTATTCCATCTGCAAAAATAAATAATGTAGAGCAAGCAATAACTCAACCACTTTCGAAATTGCGCAATATGGTTGAAGAAGTCATTCACCCCACACATGCTGATAAAATTAATTTTTTAGGAAATCCATTTAAATATACGAAGAGTAAAAAATTAAATTATCCTCCTGCGTTAGGAGGAGAAACGCGTAATATTCTTTCTAGAGTGTGTGGTTATTCAGAGCTGAAGATTACTGAACTACTTGAAAACAACATTATTTACCAAGGAAAATATAAATGACTCGACCAAGTGAAATCAAGCCTCGCGAAGGTGAACAAGAAGCAGCTTTATTTGCTGATTGGATTATTGGGGATGAATTTCCACCACTCACATTCTCTATTACACCCGAGATTGTTGAAGAATATTTCTCGGTCGTAAATGCAGATAAAATGAACTATTTAATTGATGGACGACAGGCAGCACCGCCAAACGTCATCGCTGTTTATTTGATGGCTGTGATGTATAGAAAGTACCCCCCACAACAAGGGGGTATTATGATTGGAAATACATTTAATTTTTACCATCCAATATGGGCAGATGAGACCACTGAAATCACCGGCACTGGTAGACTTACAAATAAATATGAAAAAAAGGGTAGAAAATATATTTGCTATACCGTGAATTTTCACCGAACGGATGGAGTGCACTTGACATCCATTGACCACATCTCAGCATTTCCCAATTAAAAAATTAACAAATGATTAAAAAAACCATCCTTCAAACTCAAAATTTATTTGACAATTATGGTCAATTGAATGGGGACAATGACATCTTGCACTATGACGACAAGTACGCCAAGGATCGAGGTTTTAGAGGAACACTAGGTCATGGATTGATGTATACGGCTTATGTCTCTGATGTAGCTGCAAAAAAATACGGCAAAGCCTGGCACTATAAAGGACAATTACAAGTTAAATTTATAGCCCCTGTTTGCCCTGGTGATCAACTGACTGTACAAATTGATGAAACTGGTGAGGCCGAATGCTCATCTCAATTTGGGAAAACATTGGTAGGCAAAGCTTTACTAAGAGAATAGCAATTCACTCCAATGCTTGGGGTAAATTTGAGGCTGTAGTCACATTCCCACAACTTATTTTAAGTCTGATACAGAAAAAAAATCCAAGATATCGAATATAACTTCAATTTCTTGGATCTCTGTTAATCCGCATTCAAGCTTCTACATAGAGGAGCTTAATCAAGACTGCTGGTACCGTAGTATTTTTCTATGAAATACTGATAAAGATCATGAAATCTCAAGGTGCATAAATATTTTTACTTGACGCTGTAGCTTTAAATTTATCCCCATCCTCAGCCAATAAGTACCGATTTTTCACCAAATCGTCTACAGCTCTTCCAACAGCGCTGACATAATCAGCTTTAGTTGGATACCTTTCTTCAATCGACAAGCGAGGATCTCCAGTTGAAATCCTTACTGCCTTGGTCAGAGGAAAAGGGATATATTGCCCAGTCAAAGCACAATCTTCATTTTCTGCAAACGGAGCTCTGCGTAAGCTCCAACCCGTATATGTCCCCAAAGGGGCTTTTACATTTGGATTCAAAACTCCAGCGATTTCATTGCCATCCGTATCCGTTTTAGGTACTGTAACCACGTACTCTTTACCTTTGATCCACATATTGGGCAAACTGGTTTTGTCTTTAACTGCCACTGGAATATAAAACCCTGTGTAATTCACTCCAGGTATTTTAGGAAATGCATTCGATTGGGGCAATGAAGCCACTGAAGTGCCGTCTCCAATCCTTGCATACTGGCTTAAAGGTGGTTCAACTCCTTTAGTTGCCCAATCATCAAGAGCAACAAACAATGCCCTAACGACTTCATTATGAGGATTAGGATTGCTGAGCTGTTGACATGTAGGTGTAGCAGCGGCAGTTGTTGAAGGTCCGTGCTGGGTTCCAGATACAACATAAACACGAACATTCAGTGGCATTGAAATATCGCGACCTAGCCCATCAGTCGTAATCAGATTATTTGCTTTTAACCAGGATTCATTTCCACTGTCTGTATGCATTATCTTTGGGCAAGTATTGGTCTGCTGACACCTTTTTAAAATACCATCCGTTTGACTACTCACTGGATCAAATCGAACCTCATAGGTGAATGGAAATTCCATCTTTGAAGATAACTCGCGTTGATAACTCCTGCCTGTCGCATTTGAATCCCCGAATCTATCATTTGAAGCTATTGCGTGCGCGCCAGAAATTTTAGGCTGAATGCCCTCAAAGACCATACGGCCAGCGCTATCTTCATTAAATCCCCAATATAAAAAACCCTTTAAGTATCTACCACTTTGGGACGATCCATGGGTAATTGCATACTTGATTGAATTTCTAAGTGGATTAAGATTTGAAGTATCGTTTTTCAAAAATGACAAAATATCTCTAGTTGCGGCAAAACCGAGTCCTAGAATAACTGGATCTTTTGCTGGGTAAACAAATTCAAATGCTGCTCCCGAATCATAAGCGGCAAGAAAAGCATTCTTGCGATCAACTTGGACGGTCTTGTTATCAACATATGACCATACTGACCTAGGAACTTCAACTCTGTCAATCAGGCTGGTACCACCAAATTTTGAATGGTTATGCACAAGCATTTTTGCTTGGCTTTGGTCTAAATTGGCTGCAGCGTAGGACAAAGGAATTTGATTACCCGTTGGAGCATCAAAGATAACTTCTGTCATCGTATTTTCAACAATCGATGAGCCATTTTTATTTTTTGCAATGGGCAATTTAGCCAAAGCTCTGTCTCCCCCTGGCGCCACAAGGGTTTCATCTTCCCAGCCAGAAAAAACCATCGTATAACCTAAACGCATCAATAAACCATTGCCAGCGTCTGCTGCAGTTGAAGGATTATTTGGTCCAATATCATTGAAAAAGCTATGGCCTTTATTTCCACGATTTACAACATCGTAAAAAATCCGGCTATTGCCCTTTGTTAGATCAGTCGGTTTAAAAATATGTACATCCATCGAGTACTCGACTAAACCATTTGCATTTTTCGGCGCTAAATCGATATCCGTAATTAGCGCGTTCCTTCTATCGGCTGGATCAACTACGCCATAGGCTTTAGCCAATATTTTATCGTAAGTACCAACAGCACCAAATTTAGTTCCAGCGAATGTTGCAGTCTCTGTCGAAATGATATCTAGCCTTGTAATACCTGTTTTACTATCTGTATCATTGCCACCGCTACATCCATAAATCAAAATGACGGATAAAGCCATGAAAAGAACAATGAAGTAACCGAATTTAGATTGTTTAAAGTTATAGTTCATAGTAAATTGAATTAGTAAATTAATTGACGCCTGAATCATCATTTAAAAAGTGTCATTAATCATGCCCCCCGTACCTTTTATTTTTAAGCGTATTTACCCTTATTTTTTTAAAGACCTATATAAATCAAAGGTTAAATTACGTACTTAAAAATTATTGCATTGCAATATATTGATGCGATCGCATAATCATCTTTTTCATTCAATCAAAGTAACCGAATAAAACTTCTGAGCTTTACTTTGCTCGCTTTTGAATGTATTCGTTCCTTCGCCTAAAGTTAAGCGATGGAATTGCATGCGCTATCCAAGCACTCAGAGACTCCTGTCGACGATGATCTGAAGATGCATAAAGTCCTATTCAAGAAAGTTAATGGGTATTGTTTCCGTAAACCCTAAAACCGCTTGAGTCCCTTGCATGATAAGCTCAGACCATGAAGCACTCTCCTGCCTCCGAAGATTTGATTGACTCACCTTACGCAGCGTGGCGACTTCTAACTACACTTTGCCTCGTTACTTTAGGCAGCAGCAGCATGTATGTCATTTCTGTGGTACTGCCCACAGTACAAGCTGAATTTGGCATCAGTAGAGCAAATGCATCTCTTCCCTACACCATGATGATGATTTGTTTTGGCGTGGGTGGCATGTGGACAGGAAAATTGGCCGACCGGTTTGGCATTTCAATTGTTCTTTTGATTGGCTCTGCGGCAATAGCTAGCGGCTTTGTGATATCGGGTTTGGCACCTAACATTTGGATTTTTGGACTTTCCCATGGATTACTTTTAGGTCTATTGGGTAGTTCCACCACTTTTGCCCCCCTGATGGCTGATACCTCTTTGTGGTGGAACAAAAGAAGGGGGCTTGCAGTCGCTATTTGCGCCTGTGGAAATTATGTGGCTGGAGCCGTTTGGCCTCCAATTGCTCAATGGGGCATTGAGACCATCGGATGGAGACAAACCTATATTTACATGGGTCTATTTTGTGGTCTCGCCATGGCGCTGCTCTCTCTTGCAATGCGTCAACGACCACCATTGGCAAAGACAAATAAAGCCTTGACAGATACAGGTGAGGCTTTAAGTGCAATTAACATCCAGCGTCCTTTTGGTTTGAAACTGGGGCAAGCACAAATCTTTTTGTGCATTGCCGCAGTAGCGTGTTGCGTGGCCATGTCGATGCCACAAGTGCATATCGTGGCCTATTGTGGCGATTTAGGCTACGGAACGGCCAGAGGAGCAGAAATGCTCTCTGTGATGTTGACCTGCGGCATCGCAAGTAGATTGATTTCTGGGTGGATTTGTGACCGTATAGGTGGGATATCAACTCTTCTCCTAGGTTCAGCACTCCAGGGGGTCGCCTTATTATTGTTTCTTCCATTTGACGGATTGGTGTCTCTGTACATCATCTCGGGCTTGTTTGGATTATTTCAGGGAGGCATTGTGCCCTCCTACGCAATCATCGTCAGAGAGCATTTCCCGTCTAGTGAAGTAAGCGCTAGAGTTGGCTCTGTGATCATGGCCAGTTTAGTTGGTATGGCGCTAGGCGGATGGCTGTCAGGAAAGATTTTCGATATGACTGGCTCCTACCATGCCGCCTTTTTGAATGGTTTGGCATGGAATCTACTAAATCTAACCATTAGTGGTTGGTTGTTTTGGCGAATTCGCTCAGAAAAGATCAATTCGGCAAAAATATCAACATACAAAAAAACATAAATATCACTTATGTTAAATGTATTTTTGTAAGATTTACATCCAAAGAATAACCTATATTTTATTTTAACAATTATAGATTAGTCCTCGAATTTCAATACATTTATAAAACTTCTGAAGTGCCCAATTAACTACCATGAAAACTCATCGCAAATTATCGCAAATTATCGCAAAAAATATACTATTCATAAATTTCTTATAAGGCAATAAAAATATGGAACAACTTTGCAAAAGTGATACTGAACGTTTATTGGCAATGATCATGGCTTTGGGTGGTGAGCTTTTCGTATTAAAAGCTGAAGTAAAAAGATTGAAAATGGCACTAGATAAACATGAATTTATATCACAACGAGATTTAGATTTCGCTGCTGAATCGTCTGAATTTGCATTTTGGCTTTCTAGTGAGGAAAAAGAATTTGGTGAACATTTAATGAACTCTTACACACAAGCCGATCAAGTCGGACAAGTCCATGAGTATCTAACAGGCGAACATCCTGTAATGGAGAAGTGAAATGCTGAAAGACGCTTACTCAATTCCTTTCGAAGCAAGGATTTATCAAAGTTACTTATCAGGTATAAAAAATCATTGGCGGACTAGTCTTTACCAACAAGTCATCAAAGAAGTTTCTAATCTTCAAACCACAAATATAGATGAAATAGAGTCCTCTATGCTGTCTTCTCCCAGCTATCAACTATACGCATGGCAGGAAAGGATGACTCAACAGTTCAAATATATTGGTCGTGGCGGTATCAAAACAATTTTAGAGAAGTCAAGAAAAGAATTATTGGATATTCTTCAAAGTGCTGGTCAAGTTAACCCAGAACGGTTGAAATTAAATCCAAGCTGCGAACTACCAGATTACGTAGGAGGATTTGATGTTCACCAAGTCCCAGGTGGACTTGGTAAGGACGCACTCAACACTTGGCTAATGGTTTGGTATCAAAAAGGTCTCACATTTGCTGGCGGAAACCCAGATGCACTAGTAGAGTGGTATGCTGACCTTATAGCCAAACTCGCAAAGGATGCAAACGCTAACGCGAGTAAAGTTCTAGACTTGGGGTGCACCTTGGGACGATCCACCATGGCCATCAAAAAGAAAATGCCCAGTGCAGAAGTATTCGGGTGTGATGTCTGCGAATACCCTCTTAGATATGGTCATCTATTTGCAATTGAAAATGGAATTGATATCACTCTTTGTCAAGAAAATGCAGAAAAATTAACTTTTAAGGACAAAACATTTGACATTGTTGCATCACACTGGCTCTTTCACGAATTGCCACCTGATGCAGCGGCGAACGTAATCCATGAAGCGGCACGCGTACTAAATCCCGGCGGAATTTTTGTGATTTATGATATGTGCAAAGTGCCTGGTGGCGCAATTGGCGAATGGCTTCACAAAGGGATGGCAATCCGAAACAATGAACCTTATGCTTTGCCTTTAATTCACACGGATTTAACAAAAATCATGAAAGAAGCTGGATTTAAGAACATTCAGTTCAAAACAACCAGTCCCGATTGGCCTAAGGATACTGAACCAAGTGAATTAATGAAGAGCCGATATATGTTCATGAATATGTACAGTGGGATCATTCAAAAAATCTAATTTTATTATGGGACACTTATAGATGAATACAAATAATTTACGTGATTTGATAAACTTTTTAGCATTGACATTTGCTTGCTGTTTATCAAGCCTAGCTCAATCTTATCCCAATAAACCAATTCACTTGATCGTACCATTCCCTTCAGCTGGGCCCACTGACATTGTAGGCCGAGTTATTGGAGAAGCTCTAGGACAAAGACTCAATCAAGTCGTCATCGTAGAAAACAAGCCTGGAGCAGGAAGTTCAATCGGAACCGATTTTGTTGTTAAGTCGCCAGCAGATGGATACACATTGCTCTTAGGCAGCAGCAGCCTAGCCATCAATCCAATCATCATTGTCAATTTACCATATGACGCCAATAGGGATTTAGCACCCATCGGTCTAGTCGCTCGAATTCCAGGATTGTTAGCTGTCAATCCAACTTTAAATGTCAATACCGTCAAGGATCTGATTGCCCTTGCAAAGTCCAAACCAGATAAAATTAATTACGGTACATCTGGATTAGGTACCGCTGATCACCTAATTGGAGTTTTGTTTACATCAGTTGCAGGAATCCGACTGCATGATGTCCCCTATAAAGGCTCCCCTCCTATGTTGACCGACTTAATTGGAGGTCAAATTGATTTAACTTTTAATGCAATCTCCACTGTTTTACCACATGTAAGAAGTGGAAGGCTTAAAGCCATTGGAGTTACCTCATCACAGCGCTCCCCTTCTGCAAAAGATATTCCTACAATTGCAGAGCAAGGATTGCCGTCTTTTCAAATATCTTCTTGGTTTGGTTTATTTGCTCCAGCGCAAACACCCACTGAAATACTTGATCTTATAAATAAAGAAATCAATATAATTTGTCAGCAGGCTTTAATTCGTGAAAAATTTATATCCGTTGGAGTAGACATAGAGACGTCTAGTCGAGAGCAATTTTCCACTTTAGTCAAAGATGACGCCATAAGATGGATGAAGCTGGCAAAAGAAAAAAATCTAAAGTTTGAATAAAATCAATCCAAATATAATAAAACAACAATGAGAGTTTTAACATGAAATCATGGGGATTCAAAAAAGGCCTGTATGACCTGGGAGCCGAATGTTACGCTTGGGTCCAACCTGATGGTACTTGGGGTTATAGCAACTCGGGTTTGATAACCGATTCAGACGAATCGTTGTTGGTCGACACCTTATACGACCTGCCAAAGACCCAAGAAATGCTCGACGGTTATCGAAAGGTTGTGCCTGCTGCAAAAAATATCGGAACACTGGTCAATACCCATTCAAATGGAGACCACTACTTTGGCAATCAACTCGTTCACGCGCCTCGCATAGTCTCCAGCCGTGCCTGCGCTGAGGAGATGGCCAAACGTCCACCTAGTCACAGGGCCAAGCAAATGCGTGATTGGAAAGAACTTGGCGAGGCTGGTATTTTCATCAACGAGAACCTCAGTGGTAAATTTGATCTAGAAAACATAGACTTGGTCTTGCCCAATGAAGTATTCGACAACATGTTGAGCATTCAGGTGGGTCGCAAGACGGTAGAGCTGCACAACGTAGGTCCAGCGCACACTGGTGGAGATACCCTCGCTTGGCTTCCCACTGAAAAAGTGGTCTATACAGGCGACATCATCTTTTCCAACGCTCACCCCATTGTTTGGGATGGCCCGGTATCGAATTGGATAAAGGCGTGCGAACAGATGATCACCTGGGGTGCAGAGATTGTTGTTCCCGGTCATGGACCCATTTGCGACCTAGATGCTGTTCGAGCCACAAAGCACTATTTAGAATACCTTAGCTCATGCACCCGCAAACGCTTTGATGCTCAAATGAGTGAAGACGAAGCTGTCAATGACATCAGTTTTGAAGAGTTCAGGGGTTGGCTTGACCCTGAACGGGTTGTGGTGAACGTTCATTGCTTGTACCGCGAATTCAAGGGCTTAAAGGGTGCACCTGATCCCTTAGAGATGAGCGCCAAGATGCTGCGGTACCGCAATAAACTCAAGGCGTCCAACACCTATCCTCAAAGTGCCTGCGGTCACGACCATTGCGATGGTGAGCACTGAACGACTTCACTTTATCTGAAGACTTCCTGAACAACTTGATTGCGCAATGTTCCAATACCATCGATGCTTATCTCGATGATGTCTCCAGGCGACATTTCGACATTGCCATCTGAGCCCAACCAAATCACGTCTCCAGGTTGGAAAGTAATGTACCTTGCTGTTGCAACAATATAATCGGCGGCATCAAAAATCATATCACCCGTTGCAAACTCGGCCACTGGCACACCATTTTTTACAACCCGAGTTTGGGATTTCATCGGATCCACATCAGTCGTGATCCAAGGACCCATTGGACAAAATGTATCGCTATTCTTACTTCGCCAAAGAGTTCGATCTGCATATTGCCAAGCTCTAGCACTCACGTCATTTCCAATGGTCCACCCAAAAATACCAGCCAATGCCTCCTCTCTAGAACAATGGCGAAGGGTTTTACCAATCACCGCCACCAATTCAGGCTCGGCTTCAAATCGCCCTTCGCAATCAGATGGCTTGACAATGTTGTGTAGGTGTCCAGTCAGAGCCGATTGAGCTCGATAACCAATTTCGGCTTTTTCTGGCCACTTGGCCATGGTCGAGCCTAGGCTCTGCGCTTTCAGAATATGTGCTTTGTAGTTAACGCCAGCAGAGTAAAAGGTCGTGGGCATGACGGGTGGAAGCCACTTAATGTCATCCGCGGAAAAGTGTTCATTGGTGATCTGATAATGCGAAAAGGGAGAACCCTCTACCCGAAAGACACGATCGTCTCTAACCAGACCCACTGATACCCTGCCTGCATGCTCAAAGCGACACCAATTCATTTCATTAATCCTAGCTCTTTTTTATACGAAACAATACAACAAAACTTACTGCATCTCAATGCCAGCACGCTCAATCAAAGCTTTGAATTTTGGTGCGTTGGTCAAAATAAGATGTCTCAGTTGCTCTGGACCTGCCCCACGAGCTTCAAATCCAGCATTGAGCAAGCGCTCTTTTGCCTCTGCTCTTGCCAAACCAAGCAGAGTTTCGCGCGAAAGTTTCTGCACGATCTCATTTGGCATGCCTGCTGGGCCATACAAACCAAACGTACTCTCTACTACAAAGTCTGGAAAGCCTGACTCCATCATTGTGGGCACATTGGGCAATCCTGCCCAGCGAGTCGATCCGGTTACGGCCAATGCGATAAGTCGACCCGATTCAATCAGCCCTTGGGCAGGAGGCAAAGCAGTCGAAGACGCATCCAGCGTTCTTCCAAGCACGGCCTGCACCGCAAGACTCGCTCCTGTATAGGGCAATTGGGCAAATTGAATACCCGCTTCAAATTTAAGCAGCTCGCTTGCTATATGCGGTGGAGAACCCACTCCAGAGTTACCGACATTGAGTTGACCCGCCTTTGAGCGAGCCATGGCAATGAAGTCTCGCATCGTCTTCAGGCCACTTGCTGGATGCACGACAAAAACAGATGGCGCCACCGCAATCTGAGAAATAGCCGCGAAATCTTTCAAAAATTCATAGCCTGGATTCTTATATAACCACGGATTGGTAGTGAACTGGCTGGTTCCAGTAATTAACAAGGTATGGCCATCGGGCGCGGCGCGGGCCACCTGCAATGCACCTACATTGCCACTGGCTCCAGGGCGGTTTTCCACCAAAAATGGCTGGCCCAAAGAGTCTTGCAATAAGGTAGCCACAGCACGCCCAATCATATCGGATGGGCCTGCGGCAGCAAATGGCACGATGATTTTGACAGGCCTATTTGGGTATGAGCGATCCTGAGCAAATGCAACCAAGCACAAAGAACCTAGCACTGAGCATATCAACGCGCTTAAAAAAAACTTTTTCTTGAAAGAAGCACATCGTGCCCCTTTGTTCATCAATTCACTAAACATACACAACCCGCCCATCTTTGATCTATTTAGCAAGTGTCAACCTGTTCTTGAATTCAAAGTTGCTTACTTAAATTTAGATCTCACCTGCTTTCAATAAAAAACCTATATTGACTCTAGCACGGGATGGTGTTTATGAGATTGGGAATTACCAGATGCTTGATCTCAAACTCAGCACGTCTTAAACATTTAACTTCAAAATAATTTAAATCATGTCCACAACATTAAAGTCAAACTTTGTATCCATCATTTTAAAAAATCCGATTCAGCTTTTACAGATTCGTTCTTGTCCGTTCGCATTTTACTGATCTGAAAATTTACATATTTTTCTTATAGGGTTAATGCCAATTTATGCATGCCTCTTTATGTGATGAGATGGCAACTACAATTAAAATACACCTATTGATCTTATTTAACATAGCTTACCCAATGAACGAGTGTCAATTTTTCCTGAAAAACCAATTTACCTAAATACTCGGATCTTAGTGACTTTAAATTAAATGAATCCTTTCCTCTTTGCCTTGCTGCTCCAATCCAAGCTCGTTTATCAAGTCGTCATGATTAAACGAAAGTGACCCAATGAATCATCCCAAACGAAATCTTCCTATCCCTCAGAACCCCCTTCGGCCGGTGCGCTTGGCCCATATTGTTTTTCGCACAAAACAACTCCAAACCATGATCGATTGGTACTGCATGGTCTTAGGTGCTCACGTTGTTTTTGCAAATCCCAAAATTGCATTTCTGACCTATGACGACGAGCATCACCGAATTGCACTGATCGGTTACGATGAGCTAGAACAAAAAGCGCCCTCTCCATCGGTTGGCTTTTATCATGTGGCTTTCACCTACGAGGGTTTGACGCAATTGCTGCAAAATTATGTCCGCCTAAAAGAACTTGGCGTGACCCCTTATCGACCCATCGTTCATGGGCCAACTGTTTCGATGTATTACAGAGACCCGGATGGCAACGAATTAGAACTTCAAGTCGACGCCTTCCCAAGCGCCGATGAAGCGACAGCCTACATGAATGGGCCAACATTTTTAAGCGACCCCATTGGAATTTTATTTGATCCAGAAGACATGATCAAGCGTTACGAGAGCGGTGAATCCATCACCTCTCTCACAAGGCGAGCTGATTCCTAGTCAAACATATTGAAGGGACCCCATGAAAGCATTCACTCAAATCTCAAGTGCTTGTATTGCACTGACACTTCTAAATGTCACTTTGTTGACTTCATCCCTATCACAAGCTTTCAACCCCGATAAACCCATCAAGATTTTAGTTGGCTTTGCTCCTGGAGGCAGCTCAGATATCGTGGCTCGATTGCTTGCACAAAAAATGTCAAACTCCTTTGGCCAACCCTTGCTGGTTGAGAACCGCGCTGGGGCTGGCGGAGCCATTGCCACTGAAGCCGTTGCGAAATCTGCACCAGACGGCACGACTTGGGTGATTGTTCCAAGCGGTCACGCCACTCAGGCCGTGATGCGCAAGTCCCTGCCTTTTCACCCTGTTCGGGATTTCACTTGGGTCTCTTCCATTACAACTTACCCCATGCTCATAGGGGTCAGGCCTGACTCTACATACAAAACATTGTCTGACGTGATCAATGCAACCAAAAAGGGCGTGAAAGTCACTTACTCCTCGGCAGGCGTGGGTACAGGACACCATCTCCTTGGAGAGTTGATCAACTCAGAGGGTCAGATAGAGATGACGCATATTCCCTTTAAGGGCGGTTCGCCTGCGCTCACAGAAGTCTTAGGTGGGCGTGTCGATATATTTATTGAAACCATGACTTTTGCACTCCCACAAGTTCAAAATGGTTTGATTCGAGCTCTTGCGGTCAGTTCGGCTCAACCTTCCAGCCTTTTGCCCCAAGTTCCAGCGGCTGCAAGTACCCTCCCCGGCGTGCAATTTGATTCCTGGCTTGGCATTGCCATCGCGCCCAATACGAGCTCTGCCATCGTCGATCGAATCAATTCAGAATTGCGCAAAACGCTTGCACAAGCAGATGTTCAGAAAAAACTGGCCGAACTCGGTGGCCTGGCCTCTCCAAGTTCGCCCAAACAGTTCCAAGATCGGGTGGAGAGCGAAATTGCCAAATTCAATGCAATCGTTGATTCACGAAAGATTGAGCGCGAATAAATCCTTCTCTGACAAAGTACTCCTTGATGGATGAGCCTGCCCATATATGCCAAGGTTAAGCTCATGAATGGTCCGCCATGAAATCATCAAGGCCCGAAATTTTCCCAACAACCAGGATATCTCTCTTATGAAAAAACACTTCTTGGTTCAATGGGCTCAACGTATATCAATTTTTTTGACGTGTACAGTCGCGTTCAATTTATACGCTCAACCTTACCCCAATCGACCTATCAATATGATTTTGCCGTTTCCCACGGGCGGCGGCACAGATGTTGCGGCAAGATTGTTTGCCAAATATTTCAGTGAAGAATTGGCTCAAAACGTCGTGGTTGACAATCGACCTGGTGCGGGAGGCAATCTAGGTGCGGGCTTATTTGCAAAATCCCAGCCTGACGGATATACCTTGTTATTCACGGCTCAAAGTCCAGTGACCATTGCAGATAGTGTGAGTAAAAATTTGAGCTTTAACCCTCAAGTCGATCTGGTCCCCGTCGTTTTGACCCAACTCACACCCGTGCTCGTAGTGGTGCCCTCTGATTTGCCAGTTAAAAATTTAAATGACCTGATCCATCAATCACATACTTTAAAAGCCAATATGAACTTTGGCTCTCCCGGAGCTGGCAACGAGTTCCACCTGGTGAGCGAGTGGTTGAAAAAAGACTTGAAGATGGATATCACGCACATCCCATACAAAGGATCAGGCCCGGCTTTGATCGACCTCATTGCGGGTCGAATTCAAATGATGGTGGCCTCCCCCGCCTCTGTCAGCCAATACATGGCTGATGGACGTCTAAGGGCTATTGCCACTTTGTCCAAGGACAGATTATCTGGCTTTCCTAAAGTCCCAACCGCGGTTGAAAGTGGATTTCCAAGCATTGTCTATGATGCATGGTTTGGATTATTTGTGCCCTTGCATACACCACCTCTGGTGATTACGCGACTGGAAAAGGCTGCTCAGGCCATCAGTCAACATGCAGCTTACAGAAACCAAGTTTTAGCGCTTGGGATGCTGCCAGTTGCAATGGGCGCCTCGGAGTTTAAAATGGTCATCAAGAAAAATAGAGAGGTTTGGTCTAACTTAGTTCCATCCCTTAGTCTGAGCGAGGATATTTATAAATAAGAACGGTGCATTGACAGGGGATTTTTGACTCCCCCTCAGTCCAAACCTATCGCTACATGGGTGTATCGATTTGAAGCTTTCAACGATTTCTTTTTTATCGGATGGAAACCTTGAGAGGTGGCGCGTTGTAGACCTCAGGCACTGAAATTGCAATTTGCTGATCAATCGCGCCTCGCACTTGATCGATCAATTTCATGGCGTCACCAGGCAAGCTCTCACCACGCCAAGCCACATGTCCATCGGGTCGGACCAAGACCAGGCGAGTCTCGTAGAGGTCTTGATGACTTGGACCTATATGGACCACCTCAAGGGGCACTTTCCTTGTCTTTGCCGCACTCACCAAAGCATCCACGGTGGTTTTTGATTGAGCAAAGTCAAGCAACACAAACCCTCGACCAAACAAATCGATGATCGAGCGACCCTCACTGAGCCATGCATGTGGTGCACGGGAGCCAGGTCTTGCCGTTTGATGGTAACTCATCACAAAGTCAGGCGCTGGCACTGAGCTCTCGGGTATGCAAATGGGCGACGGGTCATAGCGATAGCCCAAAACAATGCCCTCATTTTGAAATTCTCTCTTGAATTGTTCATTTCTTAGAATCTCCCCCATCTTCCTCCTCGCGTCAAGGCCTTGCTGATCTTCATCGCTCAAGCACTCAAACGCAGGCAGAGAAGATATCAAAGAAAAAGTATGGGTTGCCTCATCCACATTGCGAACTGCAACGGGTCTTCTCTCTTGCTCGTAGCTTTCTAACAAATAGGCCCCGCCCCAACCATTTAGGCTTGCTGCCAGTTTCCAACCCAAATCAACTGCGTCTTGAATGCCAGTGTTCATGCCAAAACCCCCAGTGGGGGTCAAACTGTGAACGGCGTCTCCACAAAGAAAAACCCGACCCTTGGAGAACTTGCGAGCCACGAGTTGCTGGCGATCCCAGGCAAGCACGCCTGTTACCTTGAACTCTACATCTGCACCCAATGCATCACGAACGGCACGTCGAGCGTCAAAGTCCTCAGCGTCGAAATCCTCTGGCATGTTTGTAAGCCACAAACGCCAAAGCGCTCGACCATCGATCGAAGAGACTGCCCCCCACACGCCTGAGCGGCCCACCAGCCAGGTCATCACCGCCCGTCTTTCTTCGCACCCAGCGTAAACGTCTGAACACTCGAAATAAACATTGACCTCTCGGCTGAGCAAGGCATTGCCGTCGGTGGCTATCCCAAGCTGACTTCTCACTCCACTTTTACCGCCATCACAGGCCACCATGAAGTCGGCCTCAATGGTTTGATAAGTCCCACTCAAAAGATCGATCACTTCACCCTCTACCTGTGCGCCCAGGTCCTTAAAGCGCTCCAACTTGGTATGGTATCGAAGGGTATTGGTGGACATGCGTTTTGAGTGCTCTCGCAACAGCGGATCAAACCAAGTCTGCGGGCAACGCTGGAAATGCTCTGGGGTGTTATTGGACTGTTGGCGGTTGGTCGCAGTGCCTCGGTCATAGCGAAAGAACTCATGCCCTCGAACACTGGTGGCGTAGACCATGCGCACCGGATAGTCTTGCGGCCAGCCCGCATCGCGGACTGCATCGCTGATACCCCAACGCCGGCAAAACTCCATGGTGCGCGCACTGACACCATTCATTTTGGGCAAAGGAATCAATCCATCGCGTCGATCCACCAAGATGCTGTGAATGCCCCTCCAGCCCAACTCAATCGACAAAGCCAAACCGACCGGACCCCCTCCCACAATGAGAACTTGGGTGCGATGCCTTTGCCCACGAAGTTCACCTTCGCAAGAAGTCAATGCAAGCTGATCGATCTCGGACATGGCAGGGTTCTCCTACAGGCTGCGCCAATCTTGCTCGATGGGCAGCAATCCGGCCTTGGAACGAATAGCGCCGTATTCGATGTGGTCGTAGGGCGACTGGGCCTGGTGCGCCAAGGCATCAGACATCACGCGATCAGGGCATGCATCTAGGATCTGGCCCTTTGGTGTTGGAGCGAGCTCTTTTTCTTTTTGACGCTCCATGAAGCTTCGCACTTCTCTGAGCAGGATCCGGCGCAGTCGCACAATGGCGATATCCCCAGTATTCAAAAACTCTTTAGAGCGGTCCACAATGCCCCCTTGGCTTTCGCAAATAACCAAGTCCTCGGTGGTGATGTGTTGGGGAAAACCGCTGAAGTGCCCATTGCGCATCAAATCGCGATCTTGTCCCCAGTTGTCCTTTGCCGCTCCAGGCACCTTGGGTGGCCAGTCGGCAGGGTCACTAAAGAGCGTCACCGCATCTCTCTCGATGGCTTGGTCCATACGATAGCGCACAGTCCAATAGGTCGAATTCTCGTCATCGATTGGAACCGTGAAGAAAACTGCGCCCCCTTGATAATCATCACGAGGGGCAATCACGCCGAACCAGGGATACACAAAAGAGTTGACCCGAACGTAGCGAGAAGTGGTGTTCAAGTTGCGCAAACCGGCATAACGAAAACCATAGGCCTGCTCTTCAACTTCATAGACCGGTGCCAATTCTTTGGCCGCGTGAGCAATATGGCCCATCCCTGCAATGTGGCTTCGGTGAAGAAAACCCACATGCGCCGAGTCGAGTGTGGTCTCCACCCCCTGCAGCCAATTGAAATTCGCCACCTGCTTGTAGGTGACGAAGTGATTGCTAGGCAAGGTCATGAATTCAAACTCAGGCAAACGAGGCGCATGCCGGCCCTGACCTAGCCACACCCAAACAATACCACCGCCCTCACGAGCGGGATAATGTTTCAAGGGAACGGTCTTGCAAAACGCGTTCGCATCGTTGGTCTGGGTTGGTACCTCCAAGACCTCCCCCTTGACGTGAAATTTCCAACCATGAAAGAGGCAACGCAGTGCATTGTCCTCTTGGCGAGCCAGCGCAAGGGATGCACCCCGGTGCGGGCAGGCCTCATCAAAAAAACCAACGTGTCCATCAACTGTTCGAAATGCAATAAAGCGTTCCCCAAACAACTTCACTCGAAGAGGCGCTTCATTGGACTCGAGTTTTTCGCTCAAGGCGGCAGGGATCCAGAAGTTTTGCTTCATCCATGCACCCATGGGCGCATCACCCGTGACCAAGGTCAAAAGCGCGTTGTCTTCGGGTTTAAGCATTTTCTAAATCAGTTGGAGTGTTTAAAGTCGAGCGCAATAAAGGTACAGGGATAAAGATACGAAGGGACATGGGCCTTAGAGAACTTGGCCAACTTAAGCTTTGACCAAGAGAGGACAACTTCGCATCCACTGGTCAATCGGTCAACATAATTTTTGCCTTGGCGATGACCTCACCCCATTTTTTCAGTTCCCGATCGATGTGCAAGGCAAAGTCCTCCGGGGTGCTGCTTGACTCACCTTGAAACGAAAGGTTGTCAAAGGCTTCTCGCATGGCTGGGGACGTGACCGCCATTTGAACTTCTTTGGACAAACGGTTAATGACTTCCTTGGGCGTATGAAGAGGTGCCAATACACCGTTCCAAACCGCAACCTCGATATCGGGCAATCCAGCCTCAGCCATGGTGGGCACGTCCGGCAAGGACGGGAAACGGCTGCGGCTAGCCATTGCAAGGGGCCTCAAAGTGCCCGACTGGATATTGGGTAAAAACGTCCCGACCACATCAAACGCCAACTGAACACGACCACTGAGCAAGTCAGACATCATGCGCCCCGTTCCTGGGTAGGGCACATGGGTGATGTCCACGCCAGAGCGCATTTTCAAAAGCTCGAGCGCCAGCTGGTGCGGTGTGCCAATACCAGGTGAGCCGAAATTCAAAACCCCTGGCTGTTTCTTCGCCACCTCAATGAACTGCTGTATGTTCTTGGCTGGGATCTGGGCGTTTACCACCAAAAGAAAAGGGCCTGCAGAGACCTGACTGATTGGTAAAAATGAAGCTCGGGGGTCGTAGGGCAAGTTTTTACGAAAGCTTGGCAATACCGCAAAATTACTCGTCGTTCCAAACGTGAGGGTGTAGCCATCGGGTGTAGCCCTTGCACCAGCAAGCGTGCCAGTCACCCCACTGCCACCCGCTAAATTCTCCACAATCACCGCAACGCCCATTTGTTCCGTCAGGCGTTGCGCTAGGATGCGAGCCATGACATCGTTTGGTCCACCAGCAGAGAAAGAGACAATGAGCTTGATGGGTTTACTCGGATACGTCTGAGCCCTCGCGCCAACAGAAAACATCAGCGCGATGACAAAGGTCGTCAATACATATTTAATGCCAAAAAACGCGTGCTTCATTTAATCTCGACCCAGTAAAAAAGGGGGGGATCAGCTCCCCGACACATGCAACAACCCAATTGAAAGTGTGTCCGTTTTCAACTTGGCCAATAAGAGGGACAACCCTAAGGGGCCATCCATCACGCCAATCCAACGTTCAAATGGCTGGGATTGAACAACAAAGAATCAATTTTTGTAAAAGACAACAATTGCATCTGCAGTTTAAATCGTGACCTTTTTCCAAGCCACCAAGATCTGCTCGGATCTAAACGGCACGCTTCGCAAACACACCCCTGTTGCGTCAAAAATGGCATTTGCAAGCGCTGCAAATACCGGGGCCGCGGTGGCCTCAGCGGCACCGACTGCGCGTACGCTTGGACGATCGATCAACTCAATGTCAGTTCGTTTTGCAAAACCTCAAGCAAAGACGTTTGTGAATCGGCTAGCACCGTGTGCTCTTGGCCATTGGCCATTGACCTTGATCTTGGACATGAATGCTCCTAAGGATTAAACCAGCAGGTGAAGCCATGCAAGTCCTCACACAGATGAACACCCACTTTGACCATGATGTTAATGGCTACACCCTTGGACCCTCCTTGGGATAACCCTTGGACTTTGGTTTACATGCGTTTTAAAAGTCTGTGTCTTCGTGTCCCATAGAAATAGACATCGACATCGACATCGGCTTATGCTGACTTGGACAGATCTGCACCCAAGAGCGCCAACTCGAATCACTCAGACTGCAGGATGCTAAAAATTGGACACTCTTCATCAACAGGCTGCCTCCTGACCTTGGCAAACATGGTCGGTCGCGGGCTTTGCACGTCCAGTCGACCCGTGACTCGAAGACCACACTCAAGATCGACCACCACCACCTCATAGGGTGCCGAGTGTGCATAACCTGCAGGGGCCCTTCGAACGGTGGTCCACGTCACGAGTCGACCCTCATCGGACACCTCTTGCTGATCAAAGTCTTGGCCTAAACAGTCAGAGCACACTTGGGTGAGTTTGGCCGATAGTTGGAGGCATTTTTGACACTTGTAGATCAGCATGCCTCTAGCCCTTTTAAGATCGAGACCGTGCAGGCCACGCCCGCACCTCCTAAGTTGTGCGTCATGCCAATGCGCGCATGGCGCACTTGATTGGCATGATCGTGGCGAAGTTGTCTAGTCACCTCATAAACTTGGCCTATCCCTGTTGCGCCGACCGGGTGACCTTTGGAGAGCAAGCCCCCGCTTGGATTGATGGCAATCTCGCCACCGACAGCCGTTCTGCCCTCCAAGGCCCAATGCCCTCCTTCACCTCTTGGGACCAAACCCAGGTCTTCACAGTCAATGATCTCAGCGATAGAGAAACAATCATGCAACTCCACCAGATCAATGTCCTTGGGGCCCACCCCTGCTAGGGCATAGGCCTTGGTCGCAGCGCTTACGTTGGCACTGAAGGAGGTGAGGTCCATTTGCGCGCCAATATTGGGCGGACCACTGGTTTGAACAGAGGCTAAGACTTGCACCAAGGGGTGCTTCAAGTGTTTGGCAATCCTTGAGGCGACAGCCTTGGAGACCACCACCACGGCGGCGGCTCCATCAGAGGTTGGACAACAATCAAAGAGTTGAATGGGGTCACAAATGGCAATGCTTGACGAGATCTCCTCCATGCTTAAATCCGCACCCATTTGGGCCAAGGGGTTTTTTAGCCCATTGGACTTGTTCTTTCGAACAACGGCCGAGACCTGATCGCGCGTCGTGCCGTAGCGCTGAGCGTGCATGCGCCAAGCCAAACCAAATAGACCCGGAAAGGTCAGCCCACTGGGTCCATCGTTTTCATTGTCCATGGCACAGTTCAAAGCGGCAGTTGTGACCTTGGTGGAGGCATGGGTCATGGTTTCAACCCCCACGGCAATGGCGGCATCGGCCTGCCCGCTGGCCACCATCATACAGGCGTGACGAAATGCAATTCCCCCAGACGCACAAGCGCCCTCCACCTTGGTGCAAGCAATGGAGGACAGGCCCAGACGATGA
>CANJNC010000057.1 GCA_947475685.1 Comamonadaceae bacterium
CGCTTCAAATAAAGCAAACAAAATAGTTGCACTATTTGAACTACATTATATTTAGTAAGTCACTTTTTACATTGAAATGTTATTGGTTTGAGTGAGAAAAATTTTGATTGTAATGAACTTGCATATATATAGGTAATATGCATTCATATTAGTAATAAAAAGTAACGTTCAAATGAACAGATGCTTTATTTTAATTGGAATGCAAGTTACTCCTCAAAAGAAAAAGGTCCATACCGGACACATGGTTTACAGATCGTACCAATCACATACTTAACAGTTTTGGCCTAAGCAGGTTCTCCACGGGGTCTAATCCACAGTTTTCTAATGGAGAACTATTTTATGTCTTCAAAAGGGATTCGAGGTAATAAGCAATATTGAATAATGCCGAGTCATTACCCGGACACGCCATGACCTGAAGGCCAAGAGGCAGGCCATCAACGTGCATCACTGGTAATGACACTACAGGGGCACTCAGATAAGAAGCCGCCACATTTTGTCGCGGATTGCCTGTCGAAGTAATCCCAATCGGGGCGACACAGGTTGCAGCCAGCGAAATCACCGCGTCATATGCGCCTAGCACTTCGTTTGACAGCGTCCGCACTGAATTACGCTGTGTCAGCGCCGCAAGATAATCGGCTGGCGTCATGCTTAGACCTCCCTGAACACGAGCCAGTGTGTCAGCGCTGAGCCGGGGGTTGGGTGATCCAGCGTACTCGCGCAGTGGCCATACTGATTCCCAAGTCACGATGCGACGTGTCTCGGTAAAGACATTTAGGAGTGCCTGCTCTAATCGCTCCAGATCGGGATCACTATCGCGATCAATTACTCGAAGGCCGCAATCTTGGAGTCGTTTGCACAGCACGGCAAATGCCGCTCGCTCGGCATGTCCGACATCTGTGGGTGCAGCAAAATTCAGGACCGCCAAAGTCGTTGGCCGCACATTCGCTTCCTTGGTTAGATGCAGCGCCGGATATCCGGGATCTCCCCCTACTCTTAGAGCTATCTCTGCCGCCACTGCACATATGTCGTCAAGTGACGCGCCGAGTACACCAAGACAGCTTTGACTGAGCTGGTCGTTGCTACCTCCCCGATTGAGGGCGCCGAAACTTGGCTTGTAACCGTAAACCCCGCAATAAGAAGCTGGGCGGATAATTGAGCCCACTACTTGGGTGCCCAGCGCAGCGGGCAGCATTCCAGCACTTACCGCAGCAGCGGAGCCGCTGCTTGAGCCGCCGGGCGTTCGCTCTAAATCGCAGGGATTACGCGTTTCTCCAGGATGGGTAGCTGCAAATTCAGTGGTTACTGTTTTACCGAGAATGATGGCGCCCGCTTCACGCAAAGCTAACACTGCTGCTGCGTCGCGCCCCGTTCGAGTGCCGGAAAACTGAGCGGAACCTTGCCCTGTGGGCATGGTGGCTGTCTCAATTACATCCTTGATTCCGACTGGCATGCCATCCACAGGAGATAATGGAGAGCCGGATTTCCATCGCGCACTGGAAGCGACTGCAGCCAACTCAGCGCCTTCACGATCAAGCGCAACAAATGCATGAATATGGCCCTCTCGATGATCAATCACTTCCAAACAGCGGTGGAGAAAAGCCGTTGGCGTATCCTCATGTCGCAAAAAAGCTTGATGCTGATGAATATAAGAGGTAAGTTTAGTTGGTATCATTTTACTTAATATAGAAACTTGAGCGCAAGCTTACTGACGTTCCATGTTCATTTTACTAATGAGAATCGCCCACTTGTCGATTTCGCTGAACAGCTTGGTGCGCAGCTCCGCAGGTGTTCCGCCAAGCGGGTCGAGGCCCAATTCCTGGAAACGTTTTTGAACGTCAGGCAAGACCAGCACAGCATTAACCTCTTTGTTCAGTTTGTCGATGATGATCTTGGGTGTTTTAGCCGGTGCAGCCATGCCGTTCCAAGCCTTCACGTCGAAATCCTTGACGCCACTTTCTATCATGGTGGGCACGTCCGGCAATCCTGCAAAGCGTTTTCCAGACAACACGGCAATGGCGCGAAGTTCACCACCCCGAATCAGACTCATAGAAGGCGACACCATTTCAAAAGCAAGGTCAATATCTTTAGCCTTCAGGGCAGCGAAAAGTGCCGGTGTTGTTTTGTAAGGCACGACAGGCGTATCCACGCCAGTGGAGCTCTTGAACAACGTGGCCGACATATGCTGCGTGCTACCTATGCTGACAGTGCCGATATTGGTTTTGTCTGGATTGGCGCGAGCCTTGATCAAAAAGTCAGCTATTGTTTTGACGCTGGAACTTTTGTCCACCAACACGACGGCGTCGAACTCACCCATGTTGACAATCGGGTCAAAGTCTTTCTTCACGTCAAACGGCAACTTTCGATACAGCGCCGCACTGATCGCGTTGCCAGAGTGCAAGTGCAGCAAGGTGTAGCCATCAGGATCGGCATTGGCCACCAATTCGCCAGCCATGATGCCACCCGCACTGGGCTTGTTATCCACAATCACAGGCTGCCCAAAGGACTCCGATAACTTTTGCGCAACCAATCTAGCCGTGATATCGGCGACACCACCAGCTCCGTAACCAACGACCAGGCGAATCGGTTTGCTGGGGTATGTTTGTGCTGCAACCGAACCGAGATTCATGGCAATGCAAAGCAACAGAAGAAAGCGAATCATGATGTTGTTCTAAAAAGTTAGATTGGTGAGAAGTATAGTGAATTCAATTGCACGGCAAATTGTGAACGATTAGATATTTCAATTGCATGAAGCAAACTATCTCACCTTGTTTGATTCATCGACCAGAGAGGAAACCCTTGTCTTGGCTCGAAGCAAAGTCCGGTAATCCTCCCCGTTTGCACAGGCATTAAAAGTACAGACTTTATGCAGCTATGTCTAGGCGCTGCTTGGATGTGACACCTCCTAACGCAATATTGGGACATTCATAATTGTAAGACAACATCTATTTCGTGGAGGGTATAAATTCATCTGTGTAAATTCAACTTTTATTTGTCATTTCAAATCGACCATCTAGTAATACAAAACAAATTACACAAGGCTCTTTTGATCTATTGCTCCATGCATGATTAGTACCTCTTTGAACTGCAACATCACCTGCCTTTAATAAAACTTCGGATTTATCTAGCACCATATATATTTCACCGTTAAGTACAATTACATAATCAATTGTTTCAGTCTGGTGCATCATGGGGTGTGAGCCAGGTTTAAAAGTTGAGGAGCTAATATTGCCTAGATTTTGAAACTCACGCCTGATTGCTTTTGAATCGAGCAAACCTGATTCAGGTGGAATTTGATTTATTCGAAATACTGTTCCGTTGGTTGTTGGCAGCTGTCTTCTAGGGCCTAAAGTTGGTTCCTCTTCGTTTTTAGAGATTGGCACAGGAAAAGCAGCCGTTCGCCAAATATCATTAGACCAAAACCCTGGTCTTCCAGGGGATGTATGTAAAAAAGGGGCCTTGTCGTCAGATAGGACAATGGCCTCTCCCAAATCATTGTGTCCTGTGACTACTCTTCTTACTCCATTCATACCAAATCCTAATCAAACTTTAGTGATTTCTCTTGAGCAACTCGCTTCCATTTTTGAGTACTTTTATATATGTAGTCCCCCATTTCTTTGGGCGAACCAACCCAGACCTCTCCACCTAATTCATAAAACTTTTGCTTTAAGTCAGTTTTACTTGCTACCGAGCGTATAGATCCATTAAGTTTTGAGATTACATCTTGATTCAGCCCGCGAGGACCAGCAACTCCCAAAAAGGATCCTGCTTCAAATCCGGGCATAAATTCTGCAGCGGCAGGTACATTTGGCAATTGACTCATTCTTTTTTCTGAAGTAACTGCTATTGCGCGAAGCTTTCCAGAATTTAAATGAGGCAGAACCACAGCCAGTGTGTCGAACATGACATCTAATCTTCCGGCTAATAACTCATTTAGCTGAGGGCTACCGCCTTTAAAAGGTATATGTGTCAACTCTATACCTGCACTACTTGAAAAATACTCCGTCGCAAGGTGAAATAATGAACCATTTCCTGGGGATGGGTAGTTAAGTTTTCTGGGGTTATCTTTTGCATACTTTATTAAATCCTGTAAATTCATAAAGGGTGATTCGGAATTTACAACCACGACCATAGGGTATGAAATTACTGTTGAAATCCAAGAAAAATCATACATTGGATCAAATGACAACTTACTGATTACGGCTGCTTGAGTTGGAAAAGCACCGCTCACCAAGCTGAGCCGATATCCATCTGGTGTTGCCTTAGCAACCAACTCACTTGCTAGAAGTCCTCCGGCCCCGCCTTTGTTCTCAACTAAGACAGGTTGACCCAAATTCTCGGACATTTTCTGAGCTAGTAGTCTTGCGACGATATCTGCATTACCACCCGGTCCAAAACCAACAACCAAATTGACAGGTTTAGTTGGAAAGTCTTGCGCATTTAAATTAGTAATGCTTAAGAATATCAGAAAAATAAATATTAAATAACGATACAGAAAGGGGTATGTGTTGATTGACATCTTCAGAATCTATAAAGTTGAGCTGGGTTATCGACTAAAATTTTATTTCTAATTGCTTCATCAGGTACCCAAACTTTAAGGGCATCTAATATATCACCGTCATTTTGCATTTTGTCGAATTGATTGACATGCGGCCAATCGCTTCCCCATAGGATTCTGTTTGGAGCCACATTCAGCAATTGATCAATGAATGGTTTCATATCAGTGCAAGGATATTCCTCATTTGAGCACCTATGTAAAGCAGATAATTTAACCCAGCACCGTCCAGTCTCTAGCATTTTCAACAAAGAAATGAAACCCGGACACTTCACTCCCTCAAAACTTCTGACCCTGGCAATATGATCAATCACAACTGCCATTCCAAGTTTTAATAAACGAGGGGCAAGTTCTGAAAGTTCAATAGATTGATTTACGTGAACTGCTATATGCCAATCAAAGGGTTTGATTTTTGTAGCAATGGCTTCTAAAGCTTCAAATCCTGGAGTGCCTTTTACGACAGAACTAAGCCTAGATCCGCTGAAACCATTATTATCCAACTCCTTAATTTCCGCAGTTGGTGTGTCAGGACCTGTAACTGCAACACCTCTAAGACGTTTGGGATCTGACTTAACGGCTGCAAGTGTTGCACTTGTATTGGTTCCGTATGCACTGGAATGAACAATCACTGCTCGATCTACAGTTAAAACATCCAACATTTCTCTTAGTTTTTCGACTGGAGCTTCTGGCGGTGTAAATGAGCGATTTTGAGTAAGCGGGAATTTTAAAAAGTCATCAAATATATGGGTATGTGAGTCACACGCTAAAGCTGGGATGGCAAAAGTTGGTTTTTTAGTGGGGTAAGCTGGAGGTAGGCAGGGTGTAGTCACAGATGTAAAATTAAGGTTAGAGAGTTTGAATATTGTTCGGGTTAGTTTTTAGATGAGATGCATCTCCCACACCTCGTTGGATACAAGCACTAACAAAAACTCATCTTCTGAAAAAATTAAAGAATTGCATCTTAGCAAATAACTTAACTCGTTACGTGCATAGCCTTATAGGTGATTACGCCATGTATTCAAATATTTATAAATTCAACTGGCCTAAAATTTAACAAATAACATTTCATCTAAAGCTATACACTGGCTTGCTCTTTGACCCAAGGCGTAAGCGTGTTGGCGTTGCGGCTCGATTCAGAGCGCTTGCAAGCAAGTTCACAAGCTTGTTTGGCTTGGAGAACTTGCGACGACGACTCTCGTTATATTTGTAGGGCGCTGGCTGCTTTTGAAGGTGGACTCGACCCGAATCATGCCTGTTGGCAGGCAAGGCGGCGAATTTCCAATTTATTCAACAACGCCGAGAAAGTTAAGGGTTTACATTGCTTGGTAGCGCTTCCAACAGGGCAATAATTGAACTCATGCGATTTTGAAATGTCTTATCTAACTAACTGTAGTTCACAAGAAAATTAGGAAAATCTATGCTCATAATTTTTCGGATGCTCTTAAATGCCATACTCCTTTTTGTGGGTGCTGGCTTTTCAACCTTGACCTTAGCTCAAACTACTCAAACACAACCGATTCGCCTAGTTGTTGGCTTCCCAGCTGGTGGTCCAGCCGATATCGCAGCTAGGATTTTGGCGGAGGGACTGCAAGATGCACTTAATCAGACAGTGATAGTCGAGAATCGAACCGGTGCGGGGGGCAACATTGCCGCTAGGGCGGTGGCCGGGTCTCTAGGAGATGGACTAAACATTCTGATTGCAACAACATCCCTCACCGTCAATCCCGTGCTTTCTAAAGATGCAGGCTATGACCCCATTAAGGATTTTTTACCTGTGGCTATGATCGCCACACAAGCGCATGCAGTGGGAGTCAACTCAAAACTACCTGTTTCAACGCTCGCCGATTTGCAGCTACTGGTAAAAAGCAAAAAAATCTCTGTGGCCACTTCTGGTGTAGGCACCTCATCTCACATCGATGTAGCTCACCTTTTCAATGTTAATTGGAAGTCAGATGCTGTACTGGTGCCCTACCGTGGCGCTGGCCCTGCAGGCCTAGCCGTAGCCACCGGAGAAGCCGATGTAGGCTATATGACCGCTACAGGATTGATGAATTTCCATCAGATGGGTACGGCCAAGATTCTTGCCGTTATTTCAGATAAGCGACTACCAGAATTGCCAAGTGTGCCCACAATGGTCGAGCTCGGCTACAAACAGTATAAGTCATCGTGGACGGCCATGTTTGTGCCGTCGAGCACGCCTCCAGCGATTGTTCAAAAACTGCATGATGTGACCAAACAGTTAATGGCACGGCAAGATATCCAGCAAAAATTTATACGGCAATACATGATTCCAAGCGAAACACCCCCACAACAGCAGATCACGAACTTCCTTAAAAATGATGTATCCGATTGGGGTCGAATAATCAAGGAAACTGGCACCTTCGCATCACAGTAAGCGAGGGATACGTTACTTTTCAAGTATTTCCACAAATTCTATTTTCTATTTTAATTAAAAATTAAAGTAATCGGCCGTGCCGCCAAATTGAAAATGAGCTACCAGCAGTGACAATTAGTATTCCAAGAAGCACAAATAGCGCTGTCACTTCTGACATCTGATGCTTTTGCATCACAATGCGCATGCTCAAGGATTGATATATTTTTTCCATGTCTTTTTCTGATGCTGCTTTGAAATATTCACCGCGTGTCATCTCAGCCACTTGCTTGAGTGGTGCTTCATCCAATTTTACTCGCATTGCCATACCTTGCGCTTTCAATATCACGCCCTCTGGAGTGCCAAAACCTATCGTGTAAATTCGAACGCCTAAGTCTGCTGCCAGTTGCGCCATCTTAATGAGATCGGGCCCAATGTTGCTTTGACCATCAGTCATTAAAACAATAGCCGCTGAGCTGTTTGCGCCAGGCTCGAGCTTGACCTTGGGAACAATCGGCTGATTGCTGGTATTGGGTGTGGTTGTAGGATTTTGTTCAGGGCGAATTTCAGGATTAATCAATTTTTCAACATCTATACCTGATGCGGGCAACATAGCAGCTAATGCAATCACAATGCCACTGCCCAGAGCTGAACCGCGTTGCAATGGCAAGTTATCTATCGCCTTGAGTAAATCATCGCGTGACTCTGTGGGCGCTTGCACAACCGCTGCAGTACCAGCCACACTGACAATTCCCAGTTTCACATGCGCGGGCTGGCCATTGATAAATAAGCGAGAGGCATTTTGCGCTGCTTCAATGCGGCTTGGTGGCACATCACTGGCTCGCATGCTGCCAGAGCTGTCAATGGCGAGCATCACCGTTTCCATGCGCGAGGGTAGCAACAAAATAGCGCGTGGGCGCCCCATGGAGAGCATCAATACCACGATACCCAATGCCACCACGATTGCACACCCATGCCTGCTAAA
This sequence comes from Comamonadaceae bacterium, assembly GCA_947475685.1. Lineage (GTDB taxonomy): Bacteria > Pseudomonadota > Gammaproteobacteria > Burkholderiales > Burkholderiaceae_C > Limnohabitans. Next base: position 7,909 of record CANJNC010000057.1, read on the forward strand.
CCATGAGCCTATAGTTCTTTGCGATAATTTCGAATCTGTCCAAGGGACATTCAAAGACTCATGTTTTTGTATCGAGCGTCGTGATAAAGCTATATAAAACAGCAAAATCAATGGCAGTACACCCAAGCTCCATAACATGAAAGGCCATACCCAAGTGATGGAATGTAATTCCAACATGCTCAGTGGGATCCAAAGTTTCGGTGCATTTCACGATGGGAATTCACAGAGGCAGAGCCCGTAGGCCATTGACCTCTGCGTTTTCTTAATTGAATGAATTGCAAAATAGCTTCATCTAAAGGCTCATCTGTTTGTAATTCTAAGCAATCAACGCCTGAGCGCATCAAGCATTCTAATAAATATACTTCTCTCTCTTTGGCAAGCTTTGCAAACCGATCGAGAAAAACTGGGTCATTTGCATCAATTAAAAGTTGCTCTCCCGTTTCTGCATCTTGAACAAAAACCAAGCCCATATTTTGTAAATTCATTTCAATTGGGTCGCGCAATCGAACCGCAATTACCTCGTGTCGACGTGCTAATTGAGACATTGCACCTTCCCATCCGGATTGACTGATGAAATCTGAAATTACAAAAACAGTTGATCTTCTTTTGATCAATGCTTGCGCTTGTAACAGCATCGGACCTAAATGTGTCTCATCACCTTTCTCGGGCGCAACGCTTTTAGCAATTCGGTCCATCAAGTGCAACACATGTCGAATCCCCTTTCGTGCAGGAATCACAGCGTCTGCTTTTTGTGGAGTACTTGCAAATAGCATTGCGCCAACTGGGTTACCACCTCGAGTGAGAATTCGCGCAAGAACAGCAACGAATGTTGTTGCCAAATAACGTTTGGATTGGGGTTGTTCAGCTCGACCTATTGAGCCCGATAAATCTATAACAAACCAAGCCGTCATTTCTCGGTCCTCTTGGTGCTCACGCACATAAGGCGTTTGCATACGTGCGGTGACATTCCAATCAATGTGCCTCACATCATCTTGCAGTAAATATTCTCTTAAATCGGCCAATTCCATACCCGAGCCGCGAAATAAAGTTCGATAGTCGCCTTGCAATTGACCGTCGAGGCGCTTAATCACCGTCCAATCAAGTCGAGCCAATATTTGTTCTGGATTTTTTTGCGTGGAAGAAACTTTAAGTGAAGCACTCATGGCATCATCAAGTTCTACCAAAGTCGCGTCTGATTTAGCTTTGCGCAGGAATTTGAACATGCGTATCCAATGGTTTATCGGGTGTGGCAACAGTTTGTAAAATTCGGATGATGATGCTGTCTGGCGTTAAACCTTCTGATAAAGCTTCGTAAGACAACACCAATCGATGACGCAATACATCGGGCACCAAATCAATGACATCTTGCGGTAAGACATAAGCACGCCCTCGTAAAAACGCCAATGCGCGCGCGCCTTCAATTAAACCAATTGTAGCTCTGGGACTTGCGCCAAATGTGATGTGCTTGGCTAAATCGGGCATGCCATAGCGCGCAGGGTCACGCGTTGCAGACACCAATCGTACAGCGTAATGCACCAATGCAGGATCAACATAACCTTTTCTGCAATCGTTTTGTAATTGTGTGAGTTGTTCGGTGGTTGCAATTGAAACGACAGAATTTTCAGGGCCAGTCACACGTTGCACAATCACATATTCTTCTTCCTCGGTGGGGTAGCCAATCAAAACCTTCATCATAAAGCGATCGACTTGCGCTTCCGGTAAAGGATACGTGCCCTCGGTTTCAATTGGATTTTGTGTGGCCATTACAATAAAAGGTCTTGGTACTTTATGACTTTCGCCCGCAATTGTTACTTGGCGCTCTTGCATCACTTCAAGCAAGGCGCTCTGCACTTTTGCTGGTGCTCGGTTAATCTCATCAGCCAACAACAGGTTTGCAAACACTGGGCCGAGTACTGTTGAAAAATCTCCCGTATTTTGGTTATAAATGCGCGTGCCCACCAAATCAGCAGGCAACAAATCGGGCGTGAATTGAATTCTCTTAAATTGACCACTGAGTGTTTGAGCCAAAGTGTTAACCGTCAGTGTTTTGGCGAGACCTGGCACACCCTCAATCAATAAATGACCTTGCGCCAGCATTGCCACCAAGATGCGTTCTAAAAACGCATCTTGACCGACCACGACACGTTTAACTTCAAATAGAACACGCTCCATCAAAGCCGCAGTTTGTGGCACTGCATGAATCGTGGCAGAACGATTCCATGCACTATTGTCTTGAATCATGCTTATCTCACTTTCTTATTTAATTAAAATGGGGGAATGCCCACAGCTAAGCCAGCCTCTTCAATGGTGGTCGCAAAGCCAATACCTATAAATGTACGAGCCCCACTAGGGTTCAAAATAGCGGTGATGATGCCAACCACCTCTCCAGCCATATTAACCAGCGGTCCCCCAGAGTTGCCAGGGTTGGCCGCGGCATCAAATTGAATCAATCCGCTGATGATTTTTTTACCCTCTGCTTGAAATTCTCGATTAAATCCAGAAATAACACCCGATGTTACAGACGGGCCCATACCAAAGGGAAATCCAACCGCCACCACCTCATCACCAGGTAATATATTTTGTGTGCTGCCTAGCACAGCGGGCACCAAATCATCGGGTAACCTTTCGGGCTTGATGATGGCCAAATCTTTATCGGGCTTAATGCCCACGACGTGTGCAACTGATTCAAAGCCATCAAAAAAGGTGACGACCAAACGCGTTGAGCTATTTACGACATGCAAATTCGTCAAAATAGTTCCGTCTTCCATCACCACAACGCCAGAGCCCACGCCAGTCTCTTTTTCGCCTGATTTGGGGTCTTTTGGGTCCACACCAAAACCGCGTACTCGAACAACGGATTGACGGATTAACTCTGCCGCTTTTGCTGTCCGAGAGGGCAGATCTTTGATTTGCAAGGTATGCATCACAGCCGCATCAATGTCTTCCTGCGTGAGCACTTGTGGGGGTGCTTGAAAAATAGATAAAGCTATCCAGCTCGACAGCCCCAAGCAAAGCCCCATTAAAAATAAAACAGTTGATTTGGAAGAAAGCAATTCGGTCCATCGCGAAGTAAGCGACTTGGGCAGGATGTCTTCTTTGTCGGCTTTAGCCGATTGCGAAACCCCGCGTGCTTCATTGGCGTGACGTCTTTTGCTGTAGAGGGCGACTCTTTTCATGGAATAAACCTTATCACAACATTCAGTGTTAAAGTTGAGCCTCATAAAAAGTCCTTCAATCATGTTCCACTTTATTTGGCCAGATATGTTATGGAGTTTGGCAGTGATTCCACTGCTAATCACCCTTTATCTGTGGATTTTGAACCGTCGTCGTCGGGTGGCTGTGGTTTACCCTAGTCTGTCTATCATTCGCCCTGCTTTGGTGCGATCTCTCAAGTGGAGACGTCATACCCCACCTTTTTTGCTAATGTGTTCCATTGCGAGTGCACTCATTGGAGGCGCAAGGCCCAGCGCACAGATTGTATTGCCAGCTGATTACCTCACCTTGGTCATGGCCATGGATGTCTCTAGAAGTATGTTGGCGCAAGATGTGCCTCCAAGTCGGATTGAAGCTGCACAAGCGGCCGCTAAAGAGTTTTTAAAAGATTTGCCGCCCAATGTTCGTGTGGGCATTGTTTCTTTTGCAGGCGCTGCTCAATTGGTACAAAACGTCACCGATCAACGCGAAGATTTAATTTCAGCCATTGATCGCTTTCAACTTCAACGAGGCACTGCAACTGGCAGCGGACTACTGGTCGCCTTAGCCACCTTATTGCCCGACGCGGGTATTGATGTGGAGGCTGCAATTTATGGTAGTGATTTTGTAGGTGGCGGTTATGGTGCTCGTCCATTAGAGAGGCGACCCAATGCCAAAGTTGAAAAAAAACCACCGCCTCCGGTTCCCGTTGGTAGTTACAGCGCAGGTGCGATTTTGTTGTTATCCGATGGCCGGCGTACAACAGGCATAGACCCAATGATCGCTGCGAAAATAGCCGCAGATCGAGGTGTGCGCGTCTATACAGTTGCTTTTGGCACGCCTGATGGATTCATTCCTGGTATGGAGGGAGGGGGGTCTTATTACACGAAGGTGGATGAAGAAACCTTGCAAGCCATTTCTAAAATTACGGAGGGTGAGTTTTTTAAAGCCAGCAATGCCAACGACTTGAAAGTGATTTATCAGCATCTCTCTTCACGCTTTGCTCTGGAAAAACGAGACACCGAAATCTCTGCACTATTTGCGATGGCTTCTATTGTGTTGGTTTTGCTAGCTGGATTTTTATCGATGCTCTGGTTCCGAAGACCAGGTAGTCACATCATTCTCGATCAGACTTGAAAGGCGTTTAAGTCCAAAACTGGATATTGAATTTAAAAGCCCCCAAGTGCAACTATTTCCAAGTTCAACTTTATCAAAAAATTACTTTTAGCTGCTCCAATAGTCTACAAAGATTGATGAGATAAAAAATAATGCTCTGCCTAGAGAATTTAACATTAATCCTAGTTCAAGCTCAATACATTAGCTTGTAATGCTTTGCTGTTTATTTGAGTTTAATATTGGCTTCCTTAACCGTTTTGCCTCCAACTCTAGCTTTTACTACTTTCGTAAGTTCTGCATCTTCTATTTGTTCAAGCATTTCTTTATAAGCAGTCGCAGAAATTAAGTAAGCCGCAGGTTTGTTATGATTCAAAACAGCAACAGGAGACTCATTAGCCAATTCAATTGCCTCGGCTAGGTTTCGCCTCAAATCGTTCATGCTAACTATATTTCTAGAAAAAATAGTTTGAGTGATAGACATAAAAAAGCTCTTTAATTTATATCATAAAGTGCTTTTTAATATGCGAATTTTACTTTGAAGATTTAAAATAATTTTTCTACGTTTGAATTTCATTTGGCATAGATAAATATTGGTTTTAATATGCGCATCTTTTTGAGCAAAAAGTCATTTTCTTAAAGGAGATCGCAACAAAAGCCGTACTTTCGATTTTTAACAAGCATTTGCTACTTTGGTTTTGTGGCGCAAAACACAGCACAATATATTGAATCAATCACAGAACTAGTAAGTATGCAGGTTTGCAGCAGGCGCGATACATTTAAAATCCGCTTCTTTCGTTCATAGCGGGCGTGCCAGTTCGGTTTCGGTTTCGGGCACTAAGTATCTATACGCCTTACAGAGGTCACCATCTTTTGGAGGGCTTTTTTTCTGCCCCTTTTGGAGTTGTAAAGTCGTCACACAAAATATCGATGATCCGTACTAAGCTTCCTTGTAAATTCTGCGCATCATATAGCTATATAGCTGATAGTTGCAGTGGTGTATTTTGGAAAAAGTTGAATTTTCTCTGGGGATGATTAACCATCAATTTTGATTTTTGCTGCAAGTGCAATTTGAGCCCATTTTTGTTTTTCTGATTTGATGAAATTGGTAAATTTTTCAATACTACCTCCCCCGTCTTCAGCGCCATAGAGGTCCATTTTTTCTTGGACGTCGTCCATGCCCATGATGCGATTGATGTCATCGTTGATTTTTTGTGCCATGGCGGAGTTGAGCTTGCCTGGGCCCATTAGGCCATACCAGACAGTGGCTTCAAATCCTTGGAAACCTAACTCGGCCATTGTGGGCAGTTGAGCATAGGATTTGGCGCGTTTGAGACGTGTTTGTGCCAGTGCTATGAGTTTGCCGTTTTTGATATGGGGTGTTGCAGCGGTCATGGTTTCAAAACAATAGTTAACTTGTCCCCCAATCAAGTCGGTAATGGCGGGTGCCGATCCTTTGTAGGGTACGTGAATTGCATCAATTTTTGCTTGTAATTTAAACATTTCCAGGGCGAAATGTTGCGCTGATCCACCGCCCGCAGAAGCAAAGCTGATTTGACCAGGCAATCTCTTGCACAAAGCAACCAACTCGGAGACACTTTTTGCAGATTGGGTCGTATTGCAAATGAGCACATTTGGAGTGATCCCCACCATGGCCAGTGGGGTGAAATCTTGGTCTGCATCATAATTTAACTTGGCCCCCAAGGCTGGTGCCAAAGCATGGCTATTGATGTGCCCCATCAGTAAGACATTGCCATCGGGGGGTTGCTTGCTGACATAGTCTGCAGCAATCACACCAGCGGCACCTGGCCGATTGTCAATCAAGATGGAGACCCCCCAAATGGCCTCAAGCTTTTGCGCCAAGACACGAGCCAACGCATCGGTGCCTCCACCTGGAGGGAAACCCACGATGATTCGAACGGGCCCCTTTGGTATGAGGTTGTTGCTTGTAGCGTTTTGTGCGTGGGTGATGGCTGAGCTGGCGAGTGCCAGTGAGCCGGTGACAAAGTGTCTTCTGTCCATGCTGTCTCCTAATGAGAATTGAACAACTCTACTTACGCATTTCCCGCCACAGGGTTTCCTCTTGGGAGTCAAGTTTTGAGAAGTGGATCAGGTGAAGGATGGTTTGAGAAATAATCCATGGTTGCACTCACGCCAGAGCTTTTTAATGTGACGCCACTCAATTTCAGTCCCATCTCGCAAGCGGCAATGGTGCCAATGAGAGTGAGGTCGTTGCAGTCACCCAAATGGCCAATGCGAAACATGCGCGACTTCAAGATCCCAAGTCCCGTTCCAAGAGAGCAGTCAAAACGCTTGTAGATGAGATTTCTCACTGCATCCGCATTGACACCCTCTGGCATTAACACGCCAGTCAATACAGGAGAGTAGGATGCGGTTTGCGAACATTGAATCTCTAGGCCCCATGCATTGACGGCAGACCTCACACCTTCCCCCCATCGTTGATGCCTTGCAAAGACGCTGGCTAATCCCCCCCGATTAGGATCCAAAATCATGTCGCAGGATTCAGACAATGCGTAGAGCAGATTTGTACTCGGCGTATACGGCCAATAGCCCAATTTGTTCATTTCAATGATTTCATCCCAAGCCCAAAATGCTTTTGGCATTTTGGCAGTTTGACTGGCCTCAATGGCTTTGGGTGATACAGCATTGAAGCTAATGCCAGGTGGCAGCATCAAGCCTTTTTGTGAGCCGCCAACAGAGACGTCGACTCCCCAAGTGTCATGGCGAAAGTCTGCGCATGCGAGGCCTGAAATGGTGTCGACCATTAGCAAGGCTGGATGTTTAGCGGCATCGATCGCTTTGCGAACCGATGAAATGTCACTGGTGACGCCGGTGGATGTTTCGTTGTGGACTACGCAAACAGCTTTGATCGCGTGATGGGTGTCGGCCAACAGGCGCTCTTGAATCAAGGCAGCATTAACGCCACGGCGCCAGCTCACCTGAATGCCTGACTCGCTGCCACTCTCGCCAATCACCTGAGGGTCGAGTCCCAAGCGTTTGGCCATTTTGATCCAAAGGGAGGCAAAGTGACCGGTTTCATACATCAAGACCTTGTCACCCGGACTTGTGACATTGGTCAACGCCGCCTCCCATGCGCCCGTGCCGGAGGCAGGATAGATGATTACAGGGTGCTGAGTTTGAAAGATTTTTTTGATGTCCTTCAGTATCTTCAGGCCTAAAGCGCCAAACTCTTCGCCACGGTGATCAATGGTGGGGTAACTCATGGCTCGCAGAATTCGATCGGGTACAGGCGAGGGACCAGGAATCTGTAAGAAGTGACGACCCGTTGGGTGAAAATTGAGATTTAACATGTAGTTCAATGATGAAAACCAACCAACACGCAGAAACTGTAAAGCCAAGCCCCAAGCTTCCATTCTTTAGGTAAGAGGGATTGAGCACCTAAGCACAGGACCTAATATAAGTTATTATTACATGCACCCTCGCTTTGGACCTGTGTCTTTGAGATACGTGTTAACCCTTGTGGAGTAAAGGCTTTGAGCTCTTTAATTAGCCTGGCCTGAGAGATCGCATGGTGTGCAAGTATTTGCTTCAATTGGGAATTTTATGAACGACCGAGCCGCTGCTGATTTGTTAACGCCAATTCAGACTTACGATGCTTTTGCTATCAATAGCAATGAGGTGGTGGGCCTATTGTCAAAGCGCTTGGCTACGGAAACGAAGGGTGTTGTCAAGCTCAATAAGTCTGACTTGGGGCGGTATGCAACCGACGCGTCCATATATCAGAGTTTTCCATTGGCGGTTTTTTTGCCTACTTGTGATCATGACGTTGAACTTGCGATCTCTATTGCGCGTGAACTTAAGGTTCCCATTGTTCCTCGTGGTGCTGGAACAAGTCAATGCGGACAAACTGTGGGGGCTGGGTTGGTGATTGACTTTAGCTCACACTTGCGTTCGGTTTTGGAATTGGATGTTCAAGCCAGAACAGCACGCGTTCAACCGGGTCTGGTCCTAGATGGACTCAATGCGCAACTTAAAAAGCATGGCCTGTGGTTCCCCGTGGATGTATCAACAAGTGCTCAAGCCACCCTTGGCGGTATGGCTGGGAATAATTCCTGCGGAAGTCGGAGTTTGGCTTACGGCAATATGGTGCACAATGTCTTGGGTCTAGATGCATGGACGAGTGCTGGAGACTTGTTGCATTGGGGGCTTTTGTCGCAATCGTCTACCCAGGTCCAAGCTTACGGGCACGCGATTGAGTCGATGGTAAATGGACTCAAGCCTGAAATTGAGGCCCATTGGCCCAAAGTGCTCAGGCGAGTGGCAGGCTACAACGTGGATATTTTTCATCCTCAAAGTGTCAAGCCTTATCATCCTGAGGGTTGGGTCAACTTGGCCCACCTGTTGGTGGGCAGTGAAGGGACGCTCTCGCTCACCCAATCCATCACTTTGGCTTTGAGTGAATTACCCACCGCCAAGATTTTAGGTGTGGTGAACTTTGCAAGCTTTGAGCAAGCCATGAATGCAGCTCAATACATTGTGAATTTTGGGGGGACTTATCTAAGCGCTGTAGAGTTGGTGGACAAAACCATGATTGATTTGAGTCTTAAAAATCCAGAATTCGAAAGAACCATCCGATCCGCCTTGTCGCCCGAGATTAATCATGGTGAGCCTGAAGCTATTTTGCTGGTGGAGTTTGCTGGGCACTCGAAAACCGATTTGTTGCCATCGATGAAACGCTTGGTCGATATCATGGTCGACCATCGCTTGGGTGGGCGTGTCATCGAGATGATGCAAGAAACGGAACAAAAGAAATTATGGGATGTGAGAAAAGCCGGTCTCAACATCATGATGAGCCTCAAAGGAGACGGCAAGCCAGTGAGCTTCATTGAAGACTGTGCCGTGCCCTTGGAGCATTTGCAAGAATACACCTCCTCCTTGAGTGAGGTGTTTAATAAACATGGGACTCGAGGCACATGGTATGCCCACGCTTCTGTGGGGACTTTGCATGTTAGGCCCATATTGGATATGAGGCGAGATGGGGCCATCAAGATGAGGGCGATTGCACAAGAAGCTAGCGAATTGGTCCGTCGCTTTAAAGGTGCATACAGCGGAGAGCATGGAGACGGACTTTGTCGCGGTGAGTGGATAAAGTGGCAGTTCGGTGAGCAAATAAATGAAGCATTCAGATCCATCAAAGCCTTGATCGATCCAATTGAACTCTTCTGTCCAAAACGGATCATCGATCCACCCAAAATGGATGAACCTAGTTTATTGCGTTATGCGCCAGGGTATCAAGTGATCCCAATAAAAACTGCACTCGATTGGAGTGAATGGGATGTGCAAATTGACCCACTTACCCAAATCGCTTCGGCTCCAGGAGAGGGGGGGGATCCGGCGCAAGGCTTTGCCAAAGCCGTGGATATGTGCAATAACAATGGACACTGCAGAAAATTTGATGCCGGTACGATGTGCCCTAGTTTTAGGGTCACGCGAGAGGAGAAACACTTGACGCGTGGGCGAGCCAATACGCTTCGCTTGGCTTTGTCTGGTCAACTCGGAAATGACCCTTGGGCAGGGCAGGAGGTGAAGGAGGCCATGGATCTGTGCGTGGGGTGCAAGGGCTGCCAGCGAGAATGTCCAACCGGAGTGGACATGGCTAAGATGAAAATCGAGTTTATGTATCAATATAAAAAGGTGCATGGGTATACTCTGAAAGATAGAGTCATTGCGTTTTTGCCTGATTATGCATTTGTGGCTAGCCAATTTGCGCCTTTGCTCAACTTGCGCAATGCTTGGCCTATTTTGGCACGGCTTGCAGAAAGAGTACTGGGATTAAGTGCTCAAAAAAAATGGCCAGTATGGACACGCGCGAACTTTTTCAAAAACAATCAAGACATTTATTTTTCTACAATGCCTAAAGAGGCTAGTGCAAATGTCTCAATGCAAACAAAAAAAGTTATCTTGTGGGTGGATACATTTAATGGTTTTTTTGAAAATGACACGACCAAGAGTGCCTTGAAGTTGCTCAATGCCTGTGGTTTTGATGTACAGATTGCAGCACAACAAAAAAAGGAGGATCATGAGCATCATTTGTGCTGTGGTCGGACTTATCTCTCTTTAGGGATGGTAGACCGAGCGCGTCAAAAAATGAGCGAGCTCATCGATTATTTATACCCCTATGCAATGCAGGGCATACCGGTGATTGGTTTGGAGCCGAGTTGCTTGTTAAGTCTCAGGGATGAGGTCTTGGCTATGGGGCTTGGTGAAAAAGCATTTCGAGTCTCTCAAAATGCAATGCTCTTGGAAGAATTTCTATTCAAGCAATTGGAAGCAGGGGAGTTGAATACTCTGTCCAGGCAATTGAAGGCTGCCAAAGCTGATTTTTTGGTGCATGGGCACTGTCACCAAAAAGCGATCTCTACCATGGAAAATACATTAAAACTTTTAGACTTAATTCCTCAATCAAAGACTCGTCTGGTTGAAAGCTCTTGTTGTGGAATGGCTGGCAGTTTTGGTTACGACGCAGCAACCATTGAAGTTTCGGCAAAGATGGCGCAATTAACGCTGATTCCTAGTTTACTCAATGAACCTAATGCAATTTGGGTGGCTGATGGGTTTAGTTGTCGCCATCAGATTGAAAATCTCACCGGTCGCAAACCCGTTCATGTATGTGAACTCCTCGCTATGCATTTAACCACGAGCTGATTATTGTAGGGCACACACGTGGTGTCTTAAACTAAAATCATTAGGTGCACCTCATTCAAACTTAGAGTGCATTATTGACCGCCTGAATTAAAAGACTTAGAGACGACTTATCCAACCCACATTAGTAACTCACGGTCATCCTGGCTGCCGACATGGTTGGCTTTAGTCTAAAGATGGACGAGAACGAGTACCTGAGACTTAAAGCCTTTAAAGCCTTTAAAGCCTGCAGAGCTATCGTGGACGCTGCCATTAAAAACAGACAAGACAGAAATTCACTACCACTGAAGACTCTGTTTTTGGAGAGTTTGCAAGCCCTGTGAACGCCATGGTAGCTGCCCGTTCAATTCGAAAAGAATATCACGCCCAGGCTCGCTGCCTGTACGAACGAAGACGGCATGCAGTTTAGGGCTTCACTGAACCTCGGGAGTGTGATCGTTGAAGGCAGCAATCTATTCGGGGATGGCGTCAATGTAGCCGCACGAATTGAATCCAGTGCCAAGCCTAGTGACATTCATCTGCCTGTCAAGTTCTATAAGTAAAAGAGAGAAAAAGCATGACTTAAACTTAGAGAGTTTGTGGAGTCATCAGATCAAAAACATCGCGCGGTTTCGTTCAATCAAGTGTTGTTAATGAATTCATTGAGCAAACTTGAAAGCCATCATGAAAATTATCTTTTTCTATCAAGGTTCATACAGCGTTCTGATTCAAATAAGTTGACGTGTTTAAGTTTTAACGATCCCCATACATTGAGAGTGCATACTTGCTTGCAAAGATCAATTTGTATGGGTATGGGTGTCAACGCCTACATTGATTGGGTGATATTTAATAAAAGATAAGCGCATGACGTTCGGGGTAAACACCTATGCTTGCTCATATATTTATGGGTTTTAATAATTTTATGAATTTAAGAAATTTTATATTTTTTAAATTAATTAATTTGAATGCTTAAGAAACAGGACTTAAAGATTTGATATGTTTATGCATGACTCGGGTAGTTCAAATAGCCTGTCTAATGAAAACGGTAGAAATTATCTACTTTTATCTGTGCAAATTCCGATAGATAAAGCATCTTTAATTTCTTGACTGCCAACTCGACAACCCTTAATTCTTAAAATAGTTATTATGGTTATTGCAATTGTTTTATTTTTACTTGTCATTGGATCGCTTCTTTTTCACTATTTAAGTCCATGGTATTTCACCCCCCTTGCGTCCAACTGGGTGGCGATTGACGAAACGATACAACTTACGTTCTGGATCACTGGGTTCGTTTTTGTAGTCATTAATTTATTTGTTGGTTATTGTGTGATTCGGTTTCGAGCGCGCCCTGGAACACGAGCTGCTTACCAACCCGAAAATAAGAAACTTGAATGGTGGTTGATAGGGATCACCACCGTTGGCATTGCTTCCATGCTTGCGCCCGGGCTAACCACTTGGGGCCGTTACGTCTCCGTACCGAGCGAAGCCATGGTAGTCGAAGCTATAGGCCAGCAGTGGCACTGGCAATATAGATTGCCAGGCAAAGACGGTAAATTGGGTCTTGTTGATGCTAAAAACATCACTGAGGATAACCCCTTTGGTATGAACC
>CANJNC010000058.1 GCA_947475685.1 Comamonadaceae bacterium
CTGGGCTTTGCTGAGGCTTTGAAGGCAATTCAATTGCCTCCTAAGCAAAGTAACCGAGGCTATGAGCCCGAGCAACTCGTGATCCAATTCATGCTCTCTGTTTGGTGCGGGGCCAACCGCTTTGAGCATGCCGAGGTCACGCGTCATGACCCCGTTCTTAGAGAACTCTTTGGCTTTAAATCTGTGGATGCCCTGAAAGGGGCGATTCTTAGGTACGGGGTGCTGCATGCAGATGAGACACCAAGCGCGCCGCTTACGAAGTAAACGCACAAATTTACATATCGATTAAACAAAAATACACTTAATTCCTAGCTAAAACTGTAGAAACGCTCTGACTTGAATGTACAAACACCAGTCTTAAAAAATCAGAGCAAGAAAAACTCTCTAAGTAGACTTAAAAGTAGTTAAAAGACAATAAAAAAGTAACTCAAAGAGTTGCTTTTCAATGGTGGGCCCACCTGGACTCGAACCAAGGACCAAAGGATGATGAGTTCTATGCTCTTCTTGGCATTCGCCATGGCAGCATGAACTGAACCACTTTGGACCTTAAACGATTCAAGTTCAAGGTTTCGTGAAAGCTCTCAACTTGCTCACCCAGCAATTCACTTTGTAAGGTTGCTCGCTGATAAAAGGGCGTGTCCTCCAATTGCCTTGAGATGTAGACTTCGCCGTCCGAGCGCATTCGCCGGGGCAAACCCCACCAAGTTTTGGCAAGCGTTTTCGCAGGCGGCGCCTCAAAGCTTGAGACGCCCCCTTGGCGGTGAAAGCGATAGGCCAAGAGATTGGACTCTCCCCCCTTTAATTGAACGTCATACAAGACCGCTGTGTCGTTGTTGGACAAACGACACCTGGACCAATCCCACTCTAAAAAGGGCTTGTCAATGGGCTCGCTGCCTTCATTGCTGTCAAGATAAGCACTGCCAGACCATTGTTGATCTGGATGACTTAACTTCACCTCTACGCGAGCACTCGGTGCAATGGGTCCCCACAAGTGCTTGCCCAGGGTGTCCAAGTGAACCCCAAAATTGAACAACTGATCTGGGTATAGGCTCACACGCCCTTTGATCCTTTTAGGTAGAGGCACTGAGATTTCATCGATATCGATGTGCAGCGCCTGTCCATCCCAGTGCAATTGGCTGGGCCCAATCGAGAAGAAGTCGGCGCCCCTTTGACAGTAACGCCCTCCTCGCTCCGTCATGGCCCAACGTTTGTCGTGCTTGCTGTACAAAGCCACATTCAAACAACAATGGTCATTGGGGTCAACCTGTGGATTTTTATGCCTCGCCCAAGCGTAGTAAGGAGAGAACACACTGCCTACGAAGGCAATGATCGATAAGCCGAAATTTTCACAGTCACTCAATGCATCAACGTACCACCAAAGGTACCCGCCCGAATGGACGAGCTGATCGAAGCGAGGTGCGCCAAGACTTGAGCGCCCGCCAACCGTCCCGACAAGGCCGCCATCGGCACGCCCGGGCCTGGATGCACACTGCCCCCCGCCAGAAACAAGCCAGGGATAAGGCTCTTGGCTGTTGGCCGACTGAATGCCGACATCCATCCGTGTGTCGCTTGGCCGTAGAGTGCGCCCCCCGTGGCTGGAAAGAGCCGATTGAACTCGATCGGTGTGGTGCGCTGGGTGTTCTGAGGGTTGGACTGGATCTGCAGGCCGCAGCGCTGCAGGAGTTGAAAGCTGTTGTCTTGACATAAGTCGATCGCCTCATCGGTTAAAAAAGTTTGATCCCCCACTGCAGGTGCATTGACCAAGCACAGCAGCCTCTCCTCGCTGCCATTGGCATGATCAGACAGCCCACGGTCTTGCGCACACACATAGACTGTGGGGGCACGGGGCAATTGGTGGCGCTCAAAAATATCGGTGAATTCTTGGTCATACGGGTGTTGAAAGAAAACATTGTGCCGATCCAATGCAAAGCCACTGGTCTTGACATTCATTGACCACGTGAGCGCTGACAAGGAGCGAACACCGGTGAGCTTTGGCGTGGGCTTGGACACTTGTGCGCCAAGTAGACCCGCATGCAAAGCCGACACGTCGCCATTAAAGACAACGGCATCGGCCGACAGATACTCTCCACTTTCTAGACGCACGCCACAAACGCGTCCGTCTCGAGTCTCAATCCTCTGACAAGTTTGACCGTAGATGAACGTGGCCCCACGTTCAATGGCCAGGGCCTCTATGCATTGGGGCAACGCATGCATCCCCCCTTGAATGGCCCACACCCCATCCATCTCCACTTGTGCAATCAGCATGAGGGTCGCAGGCGCTTGCCAAGGAGACGATCCGCAGTAGGTCGCGTAGCGCGCAAAGAGTTGGCGCAGTCTGGGATCGGTAAAGTAGCGCCCCAAGCTGTCCCACAAACTCGACATCGCGCCCAAAGAGGCCAAAACCCCAAGGCCGCGCACACCCATGGCTTTCATGAGTTGCATCATCGCTGGCGCTTGTGCGCGGATGTAGGGAGCTTGCAAAGTGTCATAAACTTCCTTGACTTTCAAACAAAAGCGCTTGAAGTTTTGTGCCTCAGCATGTCCCGCAAATTGCCCAATGGCATCGACCGAGGCGCGAGAGTCGGCAAACAAATCCAAAGACCCACCCTCTGCCCAAGCGTGGCGGGCCAACACGGGCAAAGGCTCAATGCTTAACAGTTGATCAAAGGAGGCGTTGACACTTTGAAACAACTCATCAAACACCCAACGCATGGTAAAGACGGTAGGCCCACTGTCAATCAAAGCGCCATTGACTTGAAGCTGTCGCACCTTGCCTCCAACTGCGGCTGCTTGATCGATGACCGTGACTCGCACACCTTGATGAGACATGACAAGGGCTGAGACCACTCCAGCCATGCCCGCACCCACGACCACCACATGGCGTTCAGCCATAATGCACCCCAGCCCAAATACCCGCAACCGATAAAACACGCATGCGAACAAACATCGATTCCGAGAAAAATTGATGCTTGTAGGCCGCCTGAATCGCATTCAAATGCGCACCCGTTTGCGCGTAATTCAACATCGACTGCGTGTCTCTCCAAACGCTAAAGGTGCACTGCCTCAGTAGGGGCGCCTCACCAAGCCCCATGGCCAAGATACACCCCTGCGCCTTGGTCAAATCGGCTTGAGCGGCAGGGGCAAAACGCCAAAATGCCAGGGTGCTTGCTGCGCGAATGCTCGCTCTCGTAAGCGTTGCAATCCATGTGAAGTTGCGCACCTCTCGCTCTTGAAGGGACTCGTCCATCGGCTCGCTGCTCCTCCACTCGAGCTGATTCCACTGGCCCCTTGAGCTGTCAATCACCATCACAGCACTCCACCACTCCCGGGCATGAGATTTGTATTGATCAATGGTCTCGCTATTGAGAAATGCTCGTGCATGTTGAAAACCATCAAACACCATGACCAAGCCTTGATGCGTGGGACTCGGTCTGAGTCCAAAGCCACCCTCGTGGCCACTGCCCATGACTTTAGCAAAGACCACGCCTGGCAGCTGCATCAAGGCCGAGGTGCCTTGCACGAGTTTGAGCCAACCCCAAGAGCGTTGATTGCTTTTTAAGTCCACCAAAAAAACCACCACCACGCCTGTGACAGACGCGTGAACCTTGGTGTCTGCTTGCATGCTCTCGCTCTAAGGCTTTAAGCCAGCTCTGTGGGCAAGCGAAAAACCACATCTTCCTCTACGCCTGGCAGCACCTCAACTTTGTGCATGCGTCTTTTGCTCAACGCAGCGATCACCCCTTGCACCAACACCTCGGGGGTGGAGGCCCCACTGGAGATGCCAATGCGGTGCACCCCTTCAAGCCATTTGGGGTCCATCTCGCTTTCATCTTGAATCAAATACGCTGGCGTGCCTTGGCTTAGAGCCACCTCTTTGAGGCGATTGGAGTTGGAGCTGTTGCGAGCGCCCACAACCAAGACCAAATCGACTTCGTGGGTCAACTCACTGACTGCGTTTTGCCTGTTTTGAGTTGCGTAACAGATGTCGTCGATCTTGGGCCCTTCAATGCTGGGAAAGCGTGCAAGAAGGGCGGCGATGATTTCTTGGGTGTCGTCCATGCTCAAGGTGGTTTGCGTGACATAGGCAATTCGCTCTGTCTGAAAGCCAGGAAGCTTTTGAACGTCTCTCACCTCAGAGACCAAATGCACGGGCTCATCCACAGTGCCCATGGTCCCCTCGACCTCTTCATGGCCTGCGTGCCCGATCATGATCAGCGCGTAGCCCTTTTGGGCGTAGCGCTGCAGCTGTGTGTGGACCTTACTGACCAAGGGACAAGTCGCATCGATCACGCGCAAGGACTTGGAGGCGGCACTTGAACGCAGGGCTTGAGACACCCCATGGGCGCTGAAAATGGTCAAACTATTGGACGGAATTTGCTCCAAGTCGTTGACAAACACGACGCCCTTTTGCTCGAGTTGGTTGACGACAAACTGGTTGTGTACGATTTCATGAAAGACATAGAGGGGCGCTCCGAATTTTTGGAGCGCTCTCTCTACGGTTTCAATGGCCCGCGTGACTCCTGCACAAAACCCGCGCGGTTGCGCCAAGAGAATTTTCAGCGGCACAATCGCTTTCACGGGCATCAGCATAGCGCACTAGTTCACTATTTTGTTGCAACCACCGCTGGCTTTGCAGCCTCGCCCGGGCCAGCCAACTCGGGATGGTCTTTGAGCATGGACTGCCCATTCAAAGGCTTGTAGGCACCTTGGTGGCAGGTCGTACAATTGGCCTTGGCCACGTCTCGCGTGGGTCCTAAACGATGCTCGGGAAACACGCCAGTTAATGGCTCCATATAGGCCGTGTTCAGATCTCTTGCCATGCGGATGCCGTACCAAGCGGTGGCACGTTGTGGCGGGCTATTCTTCCAACTGGAGAAAGACTGGGTATTGTGACAATACGTGCAGTTGACCCCAAGAGAAGAGGACATGTGCGTCATCAACCCATAAGTCCACTCGGCTTGCTTGATGGAGTGCCTGTTGCCTGAGGGCAGTGCAGTGGTTCCGTTCACACGGATATCTAAACTGCCAAGCAAATACGGTGTAAAAGGGTCACTGGGCAGGGAGGCCAAACCGACGCTTTTGGCAGCCAAATTTTGACCCGCCCGATCCCCGATGAAGTCTGCCCCCTTTTCTTGCTCGGCCTCCTTGAACCAAACGTTTTGTGGCACAGGGTTTCCACGGTGGCAGGTGTAACACGTCACACCTGTCTCTGCCACGTGCGTTTTCCAGTCCGCATTGATGTGCCGCGTCATCTGAATCATTCGACGTGCCACCACTTTGGTGTATTTGGAGTCTTCAGCAAAATTGGCAGGGTTGTGACAATAGACACAGCCTCCCTCATTGGGCGAGACCCAACTGGTCATTGAGAGCATCAAACGGGTGAACTCGTTGACACTCAAGTTGCCCAGGACCTGGACGTTTTTATAAGCTTGCGAGGCTTTAGGCCCGTCTGAGGACACAGGGGGTAAAGACGCAGGCAATACGTTTTCTTCGGCCTTGGCATCCACTGCACTGGGTCTATAGACTTGAACCATGCCCGTGCCACGGTAGCCGTGTTGGACCGTGAGATTGGGAGGAGGCTCACAGCCACTCAGTAAGGTCACTGCAGCAACTGTCAGGCTCAAAAGTTTGATAAATGCTTTCATGGTTTGCCTCCTGACAAAGTGGCGGGATCAATCCCCTCTGGAAAGACATTGGGATAAGGAGGTGCAACGCCATGTTTAACCGCCCACAAGTACCAGTTGTCAACGACGGTGCCGGTGAGCAAAATACCAATTCCGCCCACCAAGGGGCACAGCACTGCAAACCACCAAGCCCAACGGTGAATCGACTCCATCGTTGCATTAAAGCCCATGGTCCAACGCCAAAACAAGGCCGCTCTCTCAGAGGCAGTTCCACGGTCCACGATTTGATCAATTTCCCGCTCACCACCATAACGCCCTACAGCCAAAATCGTAGCTCCATGCATGGCGAACAACAAAGTCGCGCCATACAAAAAGACAATGGACAAGGCATGAAAGGGGTTGTAAAAGAGGTTGCCATATCGAAGCGAAAACGCCGCAGTCCAGTCCAAGTGGGGAAAGATTCCAAATGGCACCGCCTCACCCCATGAGCCCATCAAAATGGGTCTAAAGAAACCCAAGACCAGGTACAACCAAATGGCCGCTGCAAAGGCCCATGGCACGTGCATGCCAAGACCAAGCTCCTTGGCTCTGCGGTACATGCGCGCCCACCACAAAAACAAAGAAGCCGTCAAAAAGAAACCCGCAAATAGCCACCATCCCCCCTGGTTCAGGGGAGGAATGCCTAGGCCATACCCAGGCGCTGGAGGCTCAAGCGCCAACCAAAATAGTTGTCGCACAAATTGAATCGGGTTCCAATTGACCGATGCGAGCATGTTAAAGCCAATGGTGACAAAAGCAATCAAGCCGCACATGATGGAGGCGATACCTAAACCACCTAAATAAATAGGCCCCAATTGCGCGTTTCCAATTCGCCCCAGCCAATACTGGATAACGGGCTCACCCGTTCTTGGACTGTTGCCATGTCCCAACTCGACACCATGGTGAAGCGGACCAACTGCTTGAGTGGTTGTGAAAATATTTTGATATTGCATCTTGTGTCTCCTAGGTCTTATTTCCAGATGGGCATGTTGAGCCACCAACCCCACCACTCTGGCCAACCTCGGGTCCAAAATGGTCCACTGATCACTATGCACAGCGCGCTGAAAAGCACCGCTGCCAATGCCAGGAACAAACCAAGACGATGGATCCCCAAAGTGCCGATGGAGTATCCAATTGAATCTCTAAAAAATGTATCCTCATGCTCTGGGGTCTTGACCACTTGACCCGCCGGTGGGTTGGTCGCAGACAAGACCAGTCCGCCGTGCAAAGACAATGCAAAGACGGTGGCAAAGAAGAAACTCACCGCAATCATGTGCGCTGGGTTGTAATGAAAATGCAAATACTGATAGCCCACATTGGACACCCAGTCCAGGTGGCTAAAAATACCGTAAGGGAAACCATGTCCCCAAGCGCCTAGCAACACGGGACGAATCACAACCAGTGTGAAGTACGCAAAAATGGCCACGCCAAATGCAAACGGCACGTGGTAGCCCATGCCCAACTTTCTGCATATTTCGACTTCTCGCATCAACCACGAGACAAAGGACCCCAAGGCACAAACCGTGATGATTTGCCACAAACCGCCTTTGAGCAAGGGCGCCGCTCCTAGCCCGTAGGACAGATCTGGAGGCGCGATGCTGATTTGCCAAAGGTTCCAAGTCGGCCCTTGTGAAGCGCCCCACAAAATCATGGCCGTTCCAAGAAACGCGAAAAAGATCGTGGTCACACCAAAGAAACCTACATAAAAAGGCCCTATCCAAAAATCAAACAAATCACCACCCACCAAAGTCCCGCCTCGGACTCGGTACTTTCTTTCAAAACTGAGCATGGACATAATGCGCCCCTTACTAGGAATAATGAGTTCTAAAGACAGATGGAAACCTGGTTTTTAAAGCCCAGGCCTTCCATCTGAAAACCAGCAGGTCTTAAGACTTGATTGCTGGCACGGGAGATGGCATGGGTGCATTTTGCGCCGACGCTGCTCCAGCTTTTTTGGGTCCATCGAGCCAATTGAACTTGTTGGTACTGAGCAAAATCAAGTGGATCATTGCTGCCAGTCCGAACAAGAAAATGCCTTGAACGACCATTGCCCTTAAAGGGTCGTAAAGTTTCCAAATACGCCACATATTTTTTCTCCTAAGTGATGTGTGACATGAAGGTGTAGACCGCTGCCTTCACACCAGCAACGAGACCGTTTGTGCTCTCAGCACCGGGTAGATAATTCCTCCAATTGATGCCCACCAGCGATGCGATGAGAGCAATGATGAAAAAAACCATAAAACCAAGCGCAAAAATAACCCAAAAAGTTTGCGACTCATCAGCAGCTTGTTGCTGAGCGTCGACTTGACTGATGTTAGACATAGGCATTACCTCTTCAAATGAAAGAAAACGGCCGTTAAAACCAGGGTCGCCATGCCCAGACCAAGACGTGAGCCAACACAGCTACCGCTGCGAAAGCCACTGTTCCTTGAATCCAAAATGCATGGAATTCCTGAGCCTCTTCGTCCGTCAAACCGGATATAGATCCTCGTTGAGACATAACACTGCTCCTTGACAAATTGACCTCTCGGTCATTGCTGCGCTCGACCCGCGCAACTTGAGTAGCCGCAGCAAAACGCCACGACATTCTTTGATTGCAAAAGAGAAACCTCTTTCACAATGACATCTTTTCGCTTCATACCACAGCCATTGCAAGCCCAAGCTCTTTGGCTGCCTCTTGAACAAACTGCGCATTGACCTCGTCAAGACCGGCTTGACGGCTTAATTTCTCAGACAAATCACGCATGCGCTTGGCTGCAGAAATCTGCACCAAGACGGGCTGGTTTTGAACCAACTCGCGAAGCAAGGCCTGTGCGTCGTCGTGCCAAGAAGCGTTCGGCGTCACCACCCCACGTGCATGCGTGGCCTCCACTTTGTCCATGTCCGTGCCCAAGGGCAAAATATGAAACAAGGCATCAAAAAGCGCGTTGCAAACCTCTTGCACCAAATACGTCGCACCGCTGTAGCCCATAAAGGGAGTGCCGGTGTGGCGTCTGATCACGGCCCCAGGAAAGGACGCGGCAATGAAGGTCGCTCTCATGGGCGAGCCCGCTGACATTTCGGCCAAGTACATGCGCTCGTTGAAACTGCCAAACATCACCAAGGGTGTTTGTTGCTGGCACATGGCTCGCACTTGTTGGTTATCGGTCTTGTTGCCCGCTGTTCTAGAGACACTGAATTTGCAGGGCAAGCCCATTTCAACTTCTAGAAAATGCCTCAATCCGCGCGCATAGGTCTCCCCCGCCACCACTGCAAAACTCGCAGTCGAGAAAAAATCTTGGGTCACAGAGCGCCACAAGTCCCAAAGGGGCTTTAAGGTGGTGTGGCGTTCACGCTCAATAAAGGGCTCTGGGTCCAGGTTCAACAAGCGGCCCAATTGCCGTAAAAAAGCAGTGGTGCTGTGCAGCCCAATGGGGGCTTGCAAATACGGTCTCTCCAAAGCCTCGCACAGCATGCGACCAAATTCGCGGTACATGCAAATGTTGACATCGGTCTCGACCAAGCGGGAGACATCGGCCAAATGGCTGCCCAGGGGAAAGACCATATTGATCTCTGCACCCATGCCTTGCACCAAACGTTTGATTTCTGCCAAATCACTGGGCGAGTTGAACGTGCCGTAACTCGGCCCAATGATATTGACTCTGGGTTTTTCACCTGCAGGACGCTCAGCAAAGGGCTTTCTCGCTGGGACTTTCTTTAAACCATACTCCGACCACAACCAATACATGGCTCGGTTGGCACATTGCCATTGATCCTCATCGATGGTCCGAGGTAAAAAGCGCTGGATGCCTGTTCCCTCAGGCGTCACACCGCCTCCAATCATCTCCGCAATGGAGCCCGTCACCACCACCGCTGGCAAATCAGGGTCCAGCGTTGCGTGAGCTCGCTTCATGGCGCCTTCTGTCCCCTCGCGACCGAGTTGCTCCTCGGCCAAACCGGTCACCACAATGGGCAACTCATGGGGAGGCAATGCATCGGTGTAATGCAGCACAGAAGTCACTGGTAAATTCTCACAACCCACTGGGCCATCAATGACCACTTGAAGGCCTTTGATGGCCGTGAAGACGTAAACAGCGCCCCAATAGCCGCCTGCTCGGTCGTGATCAAGAACTAGCATCAGCCCATCTCCTCTGCTTTGCGTTTTTTCTTAATGCGATCAAGTTGACGCTTGGTTTCTACTTTGAATTCCGGACGATCGACCGGCACGCCTTGCCACACACCGCTTGCGTGCCCCATGCCTGTTTCTCCAAAGAAGGCTTTCATCTGATCAAACCGGTTTTGGTTGCCAATGGCCGCTTGCACGACTTGAACCAAAGAGCCTGCACCCGCAATGCCCATGAGGGGCCTGGCCGAGATCAGGTTGGTGAAGTACAGGCTAGGGATGCTGGCCTCTTTGGCCTTTTGCACAACCGGTGTGGTGCCAATGGCCAACTGCGGTTTGTACTCGTGCATGGCCTGCAAGTCTTGTTCAAGGGAGGCTCTAAACTGCACCTGCACGCCTTTGGACTTCAACCACTGTGCATCGAGTTGGTTCCAAGGCGTTGCGGGGCATGCAGAGCCCACATAACGCAAATCGGCTCCACATTCAACCAACAAACGACCCACCAAGAGCTCAGAGCCTTCATACCCACTCAAGGTGATGCGTCCCTTGATGGGCTTGGAGGCCAACATCGCGCGCATCGCACCCAGGGTTTGGTTGCGTGCGAGATCGATCTTGTCTTGAGAAACGCCATTGGCTTGACCAATGGCTTGCAACCAATCATTGGTACCCTCAATGCCCACTGGGGCAGAGCCCACGATGGTGCGACCCGCCGCTTCAAACTCACGCACCGAGGCAGTGTAAAAGGGATGAATCGCAGCCACCGTTGCGCAGTCAAGTGCTGCGTAGAGCTCACGCCATTCACGGGTGGGCACCACGGGACCGGCGGCCAAACCCATGGGGGCAAGCATTTGCGCAATGCCCATGGGATCTGCGGGGAACATTTCACCGAGCAACGCCACCGTCGGTAAACTTTGTCTGCCCCCTTTGGGGGCTTGCACGGGACCGGCGAGCACCTCTTGGCGTGCGTAGCGCAACATGGCGCCAGCGAGCACGTCTTTGGCCTCTGCATGCGTGGGCACACCAAAGCCTGGCACATCAATGCCAATCACGCGCACGCCATTGATCTCCTTGGGCAGGAGTTGCAAAGGCACACCACTGGCAGTGGGTACGCAAAGGTTGATGATCACAATGGCATCGAGTTTGTCGGGATCTGCCTGCGCATGAACCGCTTCTCGGATATCTTCAAAGAGTTTGCCAGTCACCAAGGTCTCGGAATTGAAGGGCACGTAGCCCACCGAGCGGCGAGCGCCATAAAAGTGCGAGGTGAAGGTCAACCCATAGACGCAACACGCAGAGCCAGACAGAATGGTTGCGGTTCTTCGCATGCGAAGGCCTACACGCAAAGAACCAAATGCCGGACACATGCTCTGGGGTTGATCATGGGGACCCGCGTTGGGGTTTTTGGGGTAGTCTTGCTCATACTGACGCAAGATTTCTGACTTTCCCGCTTGCTTGGCCGCAGCCAACAAGGTCTCCCCTCCGCCGTGACAGCCCATGCCGTCCCCCTCGATGGCCGTCGTGTTCAACGTCTGTGGCGCTTGGGGGACGATGGGTATGGTGCGAGACATGGTTCAGGCCTCGTCGTAGATGACTTCAAGGGTGGGTTTGACCACGTCATGTCGACCCACCATGTCAAATGTGGTGGCGGGATCCAAAACCACATTTCGTCCAACGATGTCAGCGCTAAAGAGGCCCAAAAGCTCGTCTTGTGTTTGGGGCTTTGGACGCATCGGCGGGGCGGTGGCCACATTGCTGGCCAGGCCTTCAAACAAAGAGCCCCAGCGGCTGCCTGGGATGCCGATGATTTCGTAACTCGCACTCTTTTTGCGGATGTCTTCATCTGCGGGAATGGAGGCCAAAACAGGGATGCCCGCATTGACTGCAAACGCATGCGCTTCACCACTGCCGTCGTCTTTGTTGATGACCATGCCAGCCACACCGACATTGCCACCCAATTTGCGGAAGTACTCCACCGCAGAGCATACATTGTTCGCGACATAAAGGGACTGCAAATCGTTGCTGGCAACCACAATCACCTTTTGACACATATCACGCGCAATGGGGAGTCCAAAACCTCCGCACACCACATCTCCTAGGAAGTCGAGTAAAACGTAATCAAAACCCCAGTCGTGAAAACCAAGCTTCTCCAGGGTTTCAAAACCATGGATGATGCCTCGCCCACCGCATCCGCGTCCCACCTCAGGCCCACCGAGTTCCATGGCGAACACCCCATCGCGCTTAAAGCAAACATCACTGATGCTCACCGCTTCGCCGGCGAGTTTTTTACGAGACGAGGTCTCGATGATGGTCGGACATGCTTTGCCGCCAAAGAGCAAACTGGTCGTATCGCTCTTGGGGTCACACCCAATGAGCAAGACTTTTTTGCCTTGTTGGGCCATCATGTAGCTCAAGTTGGCCAAGGTAAAACTTTTACCAATGCCCCCTTTGCCATAGATGGCAATGATTTGAGTCTCCTTGGTGGCCTCTCCCGTGTGCACCGGGTCGGCCTCTTGGTGAGCTTCTTGGCGCAAGCGCTCTACAAACTGAATCGGTTTGCTTTGTCCATCAAGTTCTTTTGTCATGCGTTTGCACTCCAGTCTAAAACCATTTTCAAACACAATGCATCACCAAAAGCCACTTCATAGGCTGACTTGGCGAATGCGGGCTTTTCGTGATGCGTGATCAAGTGATCCAATGACAGTCGCTTTGTATTGACAAGCTGCGTGACTGCCATCAAGTCTGCTTTTCTCCATTCAGAGGCGGTTCGTATTTGAGCCTCGCGCATGTAGGCAGGCGCATACTCAAAGGCGAGTTTTTGTTTGTAAAAACCTGCGAGAACAATCTCACCACCGGGTTTTAAACACCCAATTAACTGGTCCAACATATTGGCGTCGCCACTCACCTCATAAATCGCTTGGTAATCTTTGCGATCGTCCTCATCGGGATGGATGACCTTGTAGGCATGGTCCCCTGCACGCCTTTCAGGCTGCGTTTCCCAAACCGTAGGTGCGGGTGCACCCGAGGCAACGGTCATGCGAGCAAGCAGTCTGCCCATGATGCCGTGGCCAATGATCAGATCAGGGGCAATGATGTTTTCGCGTTTGCCACCAAGTGACACGGCGTGATAAGCGGTTGCAGCCAAAGCCAACAACACCGCTTGCTCGCCCAAGGCGTCCTCTACAGCCACCACCCTAGAGGCGTTGGTCACCAGATGCGAGGCCGACGCACCATACAGACTTTTAACACCCTCAAAACAATTCGCACCTGGCACGAAAACACGTTGACCAATTTCAAACTTTGCGTTTGAGCCTACTTTGCTCACCCTCCCAGTGGTCTCGTAACCAGGCACCAAGGGGTAGCCCATCCCAGGAAACGGTGGCATGCTGCCATCCCAAAGCAATCGCTCTGTGCCCGTGCTGATGCCACTGTATTCAACGGTGACCTCAATATCGTCCACTCCCACATCGGGCAAAGACAAGGGCTCAATGGCAAGTTGCTTTGGGTTTTTGAAAACAATTGCTTGAGCGCGCATGGTGTTTTGTATATTTTTATTTACAAATGAATGTGTCAATTAAAACTTACATTCAAGCATGCTTCAACTAGGGGAAACACTTAGAGATTTGCGTCCGAGCAAAATGCGCGTATGTACGGGCATCGCATTGGGCACCGTCTCTAGGTGAGAGAAGCCCGCTAGCTTCATCAAGTGCATGAGCTCAGAGGGCGTTCTCAGACGACCTGAGCCCATGGCCAGCAAATAGAAATGGAAGTATGCATCGCCATGGGGCTTTTCACCTGGCTCGATGGCCATGGGTTCGGCCAAAAGCAAAGTGCCCCCTGCAGGCAAAGATGCAAAGATCGACTTTAAAAGACCCAGCAAGACATCGTCATTGTGGTCGTGTGCGATGCGAACCAAGGTGACCAAGTCTGCACCTTCTGGCAAGACGTCGTTTGTGAAATCTCCAGCATGCACCTTGATGCGGGAAGACAAGCCCTTTTGTTCAATCAATTGGCGACTGACTTGGGTCACATGCGGTAAATCAAAGATATTGACGTCCAAGCTTGGATACTTTTTAGCAAGCGCGCATGCAAATCGGCCCTTGCCAGCGCCCACATCAAGCACGCAGTGGTGCTCGTGAAAAAGGTACGAGGAGAGGATCTCTTCAATCACAAAGGTTTGCGACGCCGCCATCAATTCCGAGTACCTGGCGTACTCATCTGAAGCGTGTTCGACACGGTGGGCTGCATCGGCAGACTGCTCTTGCGCATAGGGCCAATAATCATTTAACTGCCCACTCCAGCTGTCTTGCAAAATAGCCACCGGGTCCACCATATCGTGGTACAACAAATTGTTGTGCTCGATCATCGCTTTGATGCCTTCATCCATGGCAATCACGCTTCCAAGCGGGCCCAAACCGTAACGATAAGCGCTGCGTTGCTCGAGTAAATTCAGCGCAAGCGCTGACTGAATCAAGCGCTGCAAACCAGCCTCAGGCACATGGGTCAATTGCGACAACTGCTGCAAAGTTTTAGGCTCTTTCATGACCTTTTCAAAGAGCTTCAAACGCACACAGGCGAGCAGCACCTGAGAATGCACAAATCCTGCCATGACATCAAAGACCTGACGAGTGCGCTGCTGTGTAAACCAGCGCGTGAGCGGGTTGGACAACGCAAAGCGGTACATGCCCGGATTGCTAAGCAGTTTGTCTCGAAGCACAGAGAGCATGTCAAGCCAAGGAGAACGTTCGGCCTGAGCTAAATTCACACTGGACAAAGAAAGATGGCGCATTGGAGAGATCCTCTTTGTTTAAGGGTGAAGGGAGGAAGAAATAGGAGCAGATGAGGATTTGTAGGACGCACAAATGGTGCTTGGCACCAGTCTTTCAGACTCCAAGCGAACAATTTGTCTTAGAGCTTGGGCGCTTTGGACATCAGGTACCGAATCGACAGCCCGATCAATCAAGTTTTCAAAGTAGGAAATGGCGCCACCCAAACCCAATTCAAGCGCAACACTTGGGCGCCCATGTTGAGCATCTTGACCCGTGGGCTTGCCCAACTCCGCGGCCTGACCAATCACATCCCGAATGTCATCGGCCACTTGATAAGCCTCTCCAAGGAAGTCCCCCAAGGCTCTCCAAGGCTGTGGGTCCGACCCTGCCGATTGAGCACCAGAACACGTGGCGGCCACAAACAATGCGCCCGTTTTGGCCCTCTGATACTGACCCAAATCAGCTCGACTCTCGCACTCCCACGCTTGGCCAGCCACAATGCCATCTGGCACACCCACAGCTTCAGACAAGGTCTGCATCAAATTGATGAGCCGATCGGGGTGCTCGCGCCCAGCATTTAAAAGAACTTGATAGGCCATCACAATCAACGCATCTCCAGACAAGAGCGCCAAAGCCTCTCCATAGGCCTTATGCACACTGGGTCGACCTCGACGGATATCGGCATTGTCAAAGGCAGGCATGTCATCGTGGACCAAGGAAGCACAATGCATCAATTCAATGGCCACACCCGCGGCCTGCGTGAGCTCCAGGGACTTTGCACCGCAAGCATGGGCCACGGCCATGCACAACTGGGGCCGAATCCTCGCACCGCCTGAAAAAACCGCATGCCGCATCGCTTCAATGAGGCGCGGTGGTGCCGAGCTCCCTATGGCGCGATCAAAGTGTATTTGCAAGGATTGCTCTGCCATCTTTTGAAGATTCATGCGAAAACCCCTTTTGAATTGAAGTGTCAATCTAAATTGACGTTATTTTGTGTAAATATATCAAGACAAAATAATTTGTCAACTGTGGTTTTCGGAAAAATTTTGCAAAGTTCAAAGAACTCGGGGCAAAGAGGTGACTTATTTGTAGGCAAAAAAAAGCACAGCGCGCAGTCTGTGCAAAAGGACACTGACGAAAAAACGGACCGAACTTCAGCGCTTGGGAGGCTTATTTTTAAAGTAGTTCAGTAAAAAAAATCCAACGACAACAAACCAAAGAATTAAAAGGATGTGATGAATTTGCATGGCTATCTCCTTGTTGAAAGTGAAATCAGTGAATCGGTTGAGAAACTTCTTGTCGGCCTTTGGCTCTTCGAACCAAAGGCATCAAGACTTGGGCTGTCAAGATCAATACAACTGCCTCAAAAGCATACACGCTGACATAGCCTACACCGGTGCCAAAGAACATATCAACCACATCTCGCGTGATACCGCCTAAAGCAATGGCCAAACCACCTGCCGTGGCCTGTACCGCCCCCCAAGCGCCCAAGGCCAATCCGCTTTGATCTTTGGGCGCCAAATTCATGCACGATGTGAGCGTGCCGTGGCTGAACAACCCTCCGCCCAATCCGATGCCCAGCACACCGAGGGAAAAAAGCCACTCAATGTCCAAATAACCCGAAGCGATGACCACCAAGAAGGCAGGCACACCCAACAACACCCCAGAGCAAGACATCTTGTACGGATCCGCACCTTGGGTCAATACCTTGGACGCCCAGGCAAAACCCACCAACCCGCCTACCGACAGGGTCGCCGTCAAAAGCGTGGTGGCGCTCACACTCATGTGCAAAATTTCTCCCCCATAGGGTTCGAGCAAAATATCTTCCATGCTGAATGCAAAGGTCCCCAAACCAACCGCCATGAGTGTTCTCAGGGCCCTCGCATCTTGCGTCAAGCTGCGCCAAGCTTGTGAAAAAGAAGGCGTCTCTTGTAGCTTGCCTCGTCTTAATCGACTGCGTGGCTCTTGCTTCCATAGCGCAATGACATTGAGCACCAAGGTGGCCACTGCACATCCTTGAATCACCTGGATCAAAGCACCTGGTGAAAAGTCCGATAACACAATGCCAAACACCAAAGCACTCACAATCATGCCCAAGAGGAGCATCACATACATCAAGCCCACCACCTTGGGGCGAGACTCCTCGGCTGCCAAATCATTGGCTAGAGCCAAACCCACTGTTTGAACGGTATGAAGGCCAGCGCCTACGAGCAAAAAGGCAAGGGCTGCCGCAAGCAATCCCACCCATTGCGGCGCCTGGGCCGCTTGCCCTGCTCCAGCCAAAACCAACAGGGCAAAGGGCATGATGGCCAAGCCACCAAACTGCAACATGGAGGCCAGCCACATGTAGGGCACTCGCCTCCAGCCTAACTCAGAGCGGTGATTGTCAGACTTGAAACCAATCAAGGCTCGAAAAGGGGCAAACAGCAAAGGAATCGCCACCATCACCGACACAATCGAAGCGGGCACATTCAACTCCACAATCATCACGCGATTGAGTGTACCCACCAACAAAACCAAAGCCATTCCAACGCTGACTTGGAACAAAGACAAGCGCAACAATCTAAAAAGCGGTAAGTCCTCCGACGCTGCATCAGCAAACGGCAAAAATTTGGGTGCCAAACCACCCCAAAAATGCATCAGTTTTTGATATTTATTCATAACTAAAACAAATGCAGGCCAGATGAAAGTGTCATCTGGCCTGCGAAGGGAAAACTATTTTTTCCCCGCCGGCGCTTCCGCCGCTGCAGTCACCGCAACAGGTGCAGCTGCTTTTCCATTCAAGAATCCTTTGACCCACGTTGTGTTAGACACAATCGCAAGGTGGACACTGAATGAAGCAATTGCCACAGCAGCAATGAAGACAGGTATGCCAACCGAAGGTTTGACAACACACCATATTTTTCCGTAAATCATGATTTACCTCCTTCTTTTACTTCAGCCATGGAGAATATATATACGCCAACAGATGGGCAAATGCGGCAATCATGCCGAAAATTTGCGTTCCCTGTATGAGCTGTCTATGTATCTCCTCAGATTCGGCCTCGGTCAAACCGGTAGGCCATACTTTATGGTGGTCAGACATGGAATTACTCCTTGTAATGCTCCAAAACGTGCTCAAACCGCACGAGGTATTTGTGTCCACCATGGTCACAAATTCTTAAAATTCACTTGCACATTGTGTTAACTTTAATTTACACTTTGTAATGTAATTGTAAGTTTACGTTTATTTGAGACCTTGTCAATACCTTAATCCCTAATTTTTAAAATAAATATTGGCTGGCCTTGAACATCGGCTTTTCCCCAAAAGGAAGAACATGAAAGATCACATCAACCGTCTTGTTTTACACAACGAAATTCATGCCCGCCCGCCTGAAAGCATTCAAGGACCTATGGCCATTTCGCACTTGGTCATGCTCTATGCATCGAGCACCAAGGAGGAAAGCCGAGCCCATTTGCTAGAACTGCTGAGCGCTCATCAACTGCCAACGCCAAGTGAGCAAGCCAACCACATCAGTGTGAACTTTGGCATCTTTAGCTTGCGCTGGGAATTGCACACCGAGTTTGCCAGTTGGACCTTTATGCGCCATGCAAGCGAACAAATGCTCTGCGTCAACGCCCAAGCCCAAACGGCCAGTGACAAGGTGCCAAAGGCTTGGCTTGAGAAATTACCCGGCGAATGCCTCTCTAAGGTTCACCTGTGGATTTTGCCTACCAAAACGGTCGAGCACCCACAACTGATAGAGTACCTGTTGCACGAAGAGTCTCTTGTGGCCTCCACCTTGGCCGATGGGTACGGTGAGATCTATACGGATTTTCAGATCCACGCGGATGGTTTTTCTAGAATGATTTTGCTCGCAGGCTCCCTCGCTGCTAGAAGACAAGGGCGTTTGGTGCAACAACTTTTGGAAATTGAAACCTATCGAATGGCCGCCCTTTTGGGCTTACCGGCAGCACGGCAAGCAAGCGCGGTGCTGATGAATGCAGAAAAAGAGCTCGCCGAATTGGCCCAAGCCATTCAAACGGCCAGTGAGCATGATGAAGCTTCGCTCTTGGACAGCCTCACACGTCTGGCAGGTGTGGTGGAGGGACAATACGCATCTACTCATTCCAGATTTTCTGCAAGCAAGGCCTATTTCGAGTTGGTCGATCGCCGCATTGCAGATATTTCAGAGACTCGTCTGCCAGGGCTTCAAACGATTGCCGACTTTATGGAGCGGCGATTAAGTCCAGCCAGAAGCACGTGTGAGTGGGCCTCTTTGCGACAAACCGCATTGTCGGAGAGGGTTTCCCGCATGAGCAACTTACTTCGCACTCGTGTGACGTTTCATCAACAACAAACCAGCCAACAGTCCTTGAACGCCATGAACAAGCGCCAAGGCCTTCAGCTCCAACTCCAGGCCACTGTTGAGGGACTCTCGGTTGCCGCCATCACCTACTACATCATGGGACTGATCGATCACTTCACAAAAGCTGCTCAAGCGTTTGCTTTGATCAACTCCCCAGACGTGGCCAATGCCATCAGCTTACCGTTTGTGGTCGCATTTGTATGGTGGGCCATCCACAAAACCCATCAAAGGGTGTTTAAAAATTAATAAATGGCTAGGGTATTCCCTATAATGGTGGTTTACATGCTTGCGTAGATTGAATTGAGGCACTAAATTGGTCTTGTAATGTCTATTTCGCATTGCATGGCTTTTACAGAGCAAGTGGTATGAAATCAGCAGCAAGATTCTACAATTTGAGCGCAGTGGTTCCCATCGCCAAATATGTAAGCATGGCGATGTCAATGTTTTCGCAAAACACATCGGCCTCAAACGACGACGACACGAGAACCTACAAAGGCGATCTCTCCAACTGTCAATCCTCCATATTGGGCATCATTGAAGATGAGATCATTCCCCGCCTCTTAAAATCCGAACGTTTGGCGCACAATGAGATTGGGAAGATATCCATCACCCAAGCCAACATCTCGGAAGAAACCATCGATTCCTTTGCCCAGTTGTGCATCTCTGATGATACAAAGCTTGCTCACGCTTTTGTAGACGAGTTAATGTCCAATGGATATGAAACGGACCAAATTTTCTTGCAACTTATCACGCCCGCGGCCAGATTTCTTGGCAAACAATGGGATGAAGATCTATTGGACTTCACGCAAGTCACTCATGGCTTGGTATCTCTTCATTCCATTTCCCATCAAATTGGTTTTGCATTTCGAGAGGGCCCGTTGATTCAAGGAGATGTCAAACGCATCATGATCTCCTCAGCACCTGGCTCAGAGCACTTACTCGGACCCACCATCGTTGCAGAATTTTTTAGAAAAACCGGTTGGCAAGTCGTGATGGAGATTTCTCCAAGCATCAAAGGCTTGGTTCAAGCCGTTGGCAACGAGTGGTTTGATACGGTTGGGATTTCAGTGAGCATCGAGCAACAACTTCAAGACTTAAGCAGCTTGGTCAAAGCCATTAAAAAAGCGTCTAGAAATCCTAGGCTCTCAGTTTTATTGGGTGGCCCCGTGTTTTTAATCTATGACCTGAAGGCCGCAGATTTTGGTGCCGATGGCATCTGCACGGATGCAAAGGATGCTGTTGCACTTGCCTTGTCTTTGCATCCAAAGGATTGAGTTGTCAGCTGCAAAAATATGGACTTGATGGTCCGATGTTTCGCGACCTATCAATCTGATAGGAAACCGCAGGCCTCATCACGCATTGAGCTTTTGAGGCGAGCTGAGCCCATTCATCAAGTCGGCATACCCGATGCGTCGAACACGTCCTCAAAAAGCACGGAGCTCAAATAACGCTCACCCGAGTCAGGCAAGACCACGACAATGGTTTTACCAGCACTCTCGGGCTTTTTCGCCCATCTCACAGCCGCTGCTGC
>CANJNC010000059.1 GCA_947475685.1 Comamonadaceae bacterium
CAACTTTTTCAAAATCTCTCCTTCTAGGCCTGTCGCACCCACGCTCTCAGCATTGATATAAATGGTGGCCTGGTCATAAAGAAGTTGCGTTTTACTCGATACGTGCAAAGTTTGTTGCGCTGAGTCACTTAACCAGCTCGACATATCATCACCGCCATCAAGCTCTTGGCCTTGCCCAAACCAGACATGGTCCTTGGGCTCACTCAAATACTCCCCCAAACTGCGCTTGAACTCCTCTTGATCAGAGAGCAGTTTGTGCATGTGCGTCATCGCAAAGTTTTGTAAAGACACGGGGATCATTCCGGGCTCTTTCGTGGCTTTTTGTGTGCGATCGCTATAAATCACCGGGAGTAAAGACTCATCTTCAGCCAATCGATCCAAATAACGCAGCAAGACTTCTTTGACCAAAGTCAAAGCGTCTGGGGCTTTAAAACCAATGGAGTACGTCATGCATTCACCAATTGCGACGCCATCATGGGCGTACTGAGGGGGCAAATAAAGCATGTCGCCAGGCTCCAACAGGTATTCTTGCTCGCATGTGAAATGAGACAAAATCTTAAGAGGAGCGTCCTTCACCAGCCGTTGATCTGAGCCAGCGCCGATTCGCCAGCGCCGCTGGCCACTCGCTTGCAAAAGAAAAACATCGTAACTGTCAAAGTGCGGCCCCACTCCCCCGCCGTCGCAAGCAAAGCTGATCATCAAGTCATCAAGCCTCGCTCTGGGAAGGAAATGCCAAAGCGACAACACATGCTCTGCCATGGGGTGGTGTAAGTTCACGCCTTGCACCAGCAGCGTCCAATCCCTTTGCGACAACGCGGGCAATTGACCTCGTTTGAAGGGCCCCCTTTGCACGCTCCAAGAGGCCTTAGAGCCTTTGTTTTTGATGCGTTGAACCAATCGAGATTCGACATCGGAGGATTTGGCCAAAGAAAATAATTCCGCACGTGAAATCGGTGCTTTAAAATGGGGAATGGCTTGCCGAATGAGCAGTGGCTTTTTTTGCCAATAACGCGACATGAATTGCTGGGCTGTGAGTCCCCCGAGGAGCGTTTGCGGTTCATGGATTGGCATCATGGTGTGGTGGGTGTCTGTGTGAAAGATCATTTTCACATTGATTTCTGAATCGAGACTGGTTTTAAAAGTTTTTTATTTTTTCCTTATGAATATTTCTACCCCTTGCGTCGTCGAGTTGACGTGGACGCTCACCGACACCCTGAACGAAGAGCTCGATGTCTTGTCTGAGCCCGTTGAATTTTTTGTTGGGGGTCATGATTTATTGGCCAAGATCGAGCAAGCTTTGATGGGTCACGAAGTGGACGATGAACTCGCCCTCCAGCTTGAACCCGAAGAGGCATTTGGTGACTATGATGAAAATAAAGTTTTCCTAGAGTCTAGGGACTTGTTTCCCAAAGAAACCGAAGAAGGCATGACCTTTGAGGGCAGCACCCTGCCCAAAAAACTCAGCGCCAAAGCCCCCTTGGACCTCATCTACACGGTCACCGACGTGTACCCTGAGCATGTGGTGTTGGATGGCAACCACCCTCTTGCTGGCATCGCCCTCAGGCTCAAACTTAAAATTCACGCCATCCGAGAGGCAACCCCCATTGAGCTCGCCCAAGGCTCCATGGGCATTGGGTTCTTTCAACCCCTGGCTCACCTTGACGACGTATTTGAGGGTGACGAAGAGGACATGGAGGACATGGAGGACACGACACCCTCCTCCTCAAATCAAGGCAAGCCCCGTCCTTTGCATTGATCTGAGCGCTTGTAAGCAAGCCCTGAGGCTCTTGTCCTCAAGCGACTCCCGTTGAGCCGTAACCGCCCAAGCCTCTGTGGCTTGGCGCATGAAAGTCTTGCACGACATTGAACTGCGCCTGAACCACTGGCACAATCACCAATTGAGCCAATCTTTCCATGGGGTTGAGAACAAAGGGCACCGTGCTTCTGTTCCACGCACTGACCATCAAAGGCCCTTGATAGTCGCTATCGATCAAGCCCACCAAGTTGCCCAAGACAATACCGTGTTTGTGCCCCAAGCCAGATCTTGGCAAAATGAGGGCTGCAAAAGACGGGTCTGCCAAATGAATGGCCACCCCAGTGGAGATCAACTGCCACTCATTGGGACCAATCGTGACGGGCGCATCCAAGCAAGCCCTCAAATCAAGCCCAGCGCTGCCTGGCGTTGCATAGGTGGGCAAATGATCGCGAACTCTTTCATCCAAGATTTTTAAATCGACCTTCATCACCGCTTCTTTCCTTTAAAAAAACTTTGCACTCGCTCAGCCAAGTCCGCCACCAAAAGATGCGCTAAATTCTCTTTTGAATCTCTCTCTAAAGTCTTCACACCCTTGTCATCGATCAAGATCAATTCATTGTCATCAAGGCCAAAGGTCAAAGGACCCACATTGCCCACCATCAAGGGGACCTTTTTACGCACGCGTTTTTCACTGGCGTGTTTAAGCAAGTCGTGCGTTTCTGCTGAAAAGCCCACACAAAAGAGATCTCCCTTGAGCGCTTTGTCGCCATGGGCCACCTCGCTCAAAATATCCGGATTTTCTTCAAATTCAAACTGAGGAGCCCGATGCTCGGGCGTCTTTTTAAGCTTGTGTGCGGAGTAAGCTTTTACACGCCAATCCGCCACAGCTGCCGTGGCGATAAAGATATCGGCTTCTTTAACGTGTTGCATCACCTGCTGGTGCATCTGTAGGCCCGTTTGAACTTGAATGCGCTGAACACCCCGTGGGGTTTGAAGGTGAACCGGCCCACTGACCAAGGTCACTTGTGCGCCCGCGGCCTTGGCCGCACTGGCCAAAGCAAAACCCATCTTGCCACTCGATAGATTGGTCAATCCGCGCACAGGGTCAATCGGCTCAAAGGTCGGGCCTGCATTGATCAATACACGATATCCCCTCAAGAGCTTGGGCACAAAGAAGTCACTCAACTCCTGAGCGATCTCCATGGGCTCGAGCATGCGACCGTCTCCGCTCTCGCCACAAGCCTGATCGCCTTGAGCCACACCCAATACAAACGCTCCATCTTGCGTCAATTGAGCCACATTCCTTTGCGTTGCCGGATGGGACCACATCTCTTTGTTCATCGCAGGCGCCAACAGCAAAGGCGTGCTCTCCAAAGGACGCGCCAAGCACATCAAACTCAATAAATCGTCTGCTCGTCCATGGATCAATTTGGCCATAAAGTCTGCACTTGCAGGCGCAACAACGATCGCGCTGGCTTGGCGCGATAAGTTGATGTGCGCCATGTTGTTGGCCTGCCTGTCGTCCCATTGAGAGACAAATACCTCTTGCCCGGACAAGGCTTGCATGGTGACTGGGGTGATGAATTGAGTGGCCGCTTCAGTCATCACCACTTGAACGCTGGCACCCGCTTTCATGAGCAAGCGACACAACTCGGCCGCCTTGTAGCAAGCGATGCCACCACTTAAACCCAGAACTATGTGCTTTTGGGACAAATCTTTCATAACCAGACTGTAACAGAGAGTCTATAATCTCGTTTTACCACCTCCGCGGGCACTTCACCCGAACAGGCATGACCAAATTCGTCTTCGTCACTGGCGGTGTGGTGTCCTCCCTTGGAAAGGGAATCGCCTCAGCCTCCCTCGCTGCAATTCTTGAATCGCGTGGCCTAAAAGTCACCTTGATCAAACTTGATCCCTATATCAATGTGGATCCGGGCACCATGTCTCCATTCCAACATGGGGAGGTTTTTGTCACAGAAGATGGTGCCGAAACCGACCTCGATCTTGGGCATTACGAGCGCTTCATCACCACCCGAATGCGCCGAGCCAACAACTTCACCACGGGTCAAATTTACCAAAGCGTGCTTGAAAAAGAGCGTCGCGGAGACTATCTAGGCAAAACCGTTCAAGTCATCCCTCACATCACCAATGAAATCCAAGACTTTGTCAAACGTGGTGCTGCCGTTGGCACGCCGCAAGAGGTGGATGTGGCCATCGTAGAAATTGGCGGCACCGTGGGTGACATCGAGTCCTTGCCCTTTTTAGAGGCCGTGAGGCAAATGAGCCTCAAGCTTGGACCCCAACATGCAGCCTTTGTGCATTTGAGCTATGTGCCCTGGATTGCTGCGGCTGGGGAGTTGAAAACCAAGCCCACCCAACACACCGCCCAAAAGCTCAGAGAGATTGGCATCCAAGCCGATGCCTTGATTTGTCGCGCAGACCGCCCTATCCCTGATGAAGAGCGGGCCAAAATTTCTCTTTTCTCCAATGTGGCCGAAAGCGGCGTGATCTCCATGTGGGATGTGGACTATATCTACAAAGTGCCCCGCATGCTGCACGAGCAAGGGCTTGATCAGCTCATCTGTAACAAACTAGGCCTTCAAACCCATGCGGCCAATTTGGATCGCTGGGACACCTTGGTGCGCGAGGTGGAAATCACCAGTCAAAGCCTCACCATTGCCATGGTGGGCAAGTATGTCGATCTGTCTGACAGTTACAAGTCCTTGAACGAGGCCTTAAGGCACGCGGGCATGAAAAACCACGCCCGCGTCAATATCAAGTACTTTGACTCAGAAACCATCACCGAAGAAAACGTCTCCCAACTCGCTCACGTTGACGCCATCTTGGTTCCCGGTGGTTTTGGCAAACGCGGCATTGAGGGCAAGATTGCGGCGGCTCAATACGCACGCACGCAAGGTCTTCCCTATCTTGGCATTTGTCTGGGTATGCAAGTCGCAACCATTGAGTTCGCCAGGCATGTGGCCCACTTACCAGACGCCAACAGCACAGAGTTTGAACCCCAGACCCCCAATCCAGTGATTGCTTTGATCACGGAATGGACCGATTCGGATGGCAGCATCAAAAAACGCGACTCCAGCTCCGACCTGGGAGGCACCATGCGTCTGGGCTCACAAAGCTCAGATGTTTCTCCGGGTACCTTGGCGCATAAAATTTATGGCTCCCTGGTTTGCGAGCGCCACCGCCACCGCTATGAAGCCAATGTGAATTATTTGGACAAACTCAGACAAGCGGGGTTGACCATCTCCGCTTTGACCCAAGGCGAGCAACTCACCGAAATCATCGAGTTGCCCCAAAGCGTTCACCCTTGGTTCATGGGTGTGCAGTTTCACCCTGAATTCAATTCCACCCCTTGGGATGGGCACCCCTTGTTCAACGATTACGTCAAGACGGCCCTTGAACACAAAGCCGCACAAGCAATCAGCTCCCACGCTCAGTGAGACCTCAACAAGAGACAAACCAATCATGAAACTTTGTGGCTTTGATGTTGGACTTGAGCGCCCGTTCTTTTTAATTGCCGGCCCGTGTGTGGTGGAGTCCGAACAGTTGCAAATGGACACCGCTGGCACCTTGAAAGAAATCTGTCAAAGCCTGGGCATTGCTTTTATTTTTAAATCGAGCTACGACAAAGCCAATCGCTCCTCAGGGGTGAGCTTCAGGGGCCCGGGCATGGACAAGGGCTTGGAGATTTTAGGCAAGGTCAAAAAAACACTGTCTTTGCCAATTTTGACGGATGTCCACAATGAGCATGACATCGCCAAAGTGGCTCAAGTGGTCGATGTCTTGCAAACCCCCGCTTTTCTTTGTCGCCAAACTGACTTTATTCATGCGGTGGCTCAATCGGGCAAGCCCGTGAACATCAAAAAGGGTCAATTTTTAGCCCCTCATGACATGAAAAACGTGATCGACAAAGCGCGCCACGCAGCGCAGTCGGCTGGGCTGTCCACCGATCGCTTCATGGCCTGCGAGCGAGGCGCCTCTTTTGGCTACAACAACTTGGTGAGTGACATGCGCTCTTTGGCCATCATGCGTGAATGCGAGGTGCCCATTGTCTTTGATGCCACCCACTCGGTGCAATTGCCAGGCGGTCAAGGCACCAGCTCTGGCGGACAACGCGAGATGGTCCCAGTCTTGGCAAGGGCGGCTGTGGCCGTGGGCATCAGTGGCCTCTTTATGGAAACCCACCCCAAGCCCAGTGAGGCCTTGAGCGATGGGCCCAACGCCGTCCCACTTCATCACATGAAGGCCTTGCTTGAAACTTTGGTTGAGCTTGATAGAGTCACCAAGCGGCAAAAGTTTTTAGAAAACGACTTCAAGGCATGAGTCCTAGAGCACCTGGCCTACTTGATCCACGAACAGACGATTGAATTTTTTATTTTATTTTTGTGAAAGCCCCCAGTTATGAGCGCCATTGTTGATATTGTTGGACGTGAAATCCTAGACAGCCGTGGAAACCCCACCGTTGAATGCGATGTTTTGTTGGAAAGTGGCATCATGGGACGAGCGGCCGTTCCGTCTGGCGCCTCCACCGGCTCCAAAGAGGCCATTGAGCTGCGCGATGGAGACTCCTCGCGCTACCTTGGCAAAGGCGTCTTGAAAGCCGTCGAGCACATCAACACAGAGATTGCTGAAGCGGTTTTGGGACTCGATGCAAGCGAGCAAGCTTTTTTGGACAAGACCTTGATCGACCTAGACGGCACAGACAACAAATCAAAACTGGGTGCCAATGCCACATTGGCCCTGTCCATGGCGGTCGCCAAGGCCGCCGCAGAAGAGGCAGGCCTGCCCCTGTATCGCTATTTTGGCGGCATGGGCAAGATGCAAATGCCTGTTCCCATGATGAATGTGATCAATGGGGGCGCGCATGCCAATAACAATTTGGACTTGCAAGAATTCATGATCATCCCGATTGGCGCTCCATCCTTTAGAGAGGGCCTGCGCTATGGCGCAGAAGTCTTTCACGCCTTAAAGAAAATCATCAATGACCAAGGCATGAGCACGGCTGTTGGCGACGAAGGGGGTTTTGCACCCATCGTTAAA
Organism: Comamonadaceae bacterium; assembly: GCA_947475685.1. GTDB lineage: Bacteria > Pseudomonadota > Gammaproteobacteria > Burkholderiales > Burkholderiaceae_C > Limnohabitans. Next base: position 6,815 of record CANJNC010000059.1, read on the forward strand.
AATCACGAAGCGGCGATTGAATTGGTCTTGCAAGCGATTGACAAAGCGGGATTTACCGCTGGGGAACAAATCGTTCTCGCCCTGGACTGCGCGTCCAGCGAATTTTTTAAAGACGGCAAATACCATCTTCGAGGCGAAGGGCTGGAGCTTGAAGCCCCCGCATGGAGCGACATGATGGCCATGTGGTGCGACAAATACCCGATCATCAGCATTGAAGATGGCATGGCCGAGGGCGACTGGGAGGGCTGGAAAGTGCACTCTGATCGATTGAAATCCAAAGTGCAATTGGTGGGAGATGACTTGTTTGTGACCAACACCAAACTCCTCAAGCAAGGCATTGACCAAGGCATTGCCAACTCGGTTCTGATCAAAATCAATCAAATCGGCACGCTCACAGAGACCTTTGAAGCCATTGAAATGGCCAAGCGAGCTTCCTACACCTGCGTCATCAGTCATCGCTCTGGCGAGACCGAAGACACAACCATTGCCGACATTGCGGTGGGCACCAACGCGGGTCAAATCAAAACCGGCTCCCTTTCTCGAAGTGACCGCATTGCCAAGTACAACCAACTCCTGCGCATTGAAGAGGACATGGGGGATGTGGCCTCGTACCCTGGGCGTTCAGCGTTTTATAACTTGCGCCAATCCTAAAGTACCTATAAGATTGCAAACTATTTAGCTCCACCACGTCCCAGTTCACCTTCATGACGCAGCGCTCCATCACCTGGATCTTGTTGTTCTTGCTCGTTATCTTGCAAGGACAGTTGTGGATTGGCCGTGGCAGCGTGCCTGAGGTCATGCAACTTCAGCAGCAGTTGACGCAACAACTTGACTTGAACCGACAGGCTCAAATCACCAACCAGCGCTTTAGCGCTGAGTTGCTCGACTTAAAGGAAGGACTTGAAATGGTTGAAGAACGGGCACGTCGCGAGATCGGCATGGTCAAAGCCAACGAAATCTTTGTCCAACTGGGGCGTTAAGACCCCAAAGGTCCATACGCAAAGTCCAGCCAAGCTTGGACCTGTTGCTGGACCCTGCTCTTCAAACCCACAGGCAAACACACATGACAAACCCTCTTGACTGTCAATTGCTTTTGCTGGGCGTCAAAGAGAGCTTTTCCAAAGACTTCTTGAATCCTTCGCACTCAAAGCGCAAAGCGTCCTCGGTGAGCTTGTTTGATCAGTGCGTGCTCACCGATCAAGCCATGAAGGCCTTGTGTCCTGCCCAACATGCTCGCTTCACAATTGAAGGCGTCCCAAGCCCCCAAGCGTTCAAGACGCCAAGCACGGGCCTCAACTCTTTGGCACTTTTGCTGGTCAATACCACCCAAAGCCTTGAGCAAGAACGCGCGCTTGAGTGGCGAAAATACCTGGCACAAGAGCGCGCATTTGCATATGAGGTGATCTATGGGCATGGGCTTGAGATGTTGAACCGCATTCGGTTTGCTTGGAGTGCAGCGCTGCAAACTTGGCAATTTCAAGTCTCCCCCGATCTCCTCAGACCCTTGGCAAGTCCTCGCTACAGCGCTTATTGTGACAAATGCAGCGACCCACTTTGCGAGGGTCGATTGTTTGGCTTGCCATTGTTTGGCTGAGCACAAGCCAAGCGCTCAGTGCACCTGATCTGCGCCTGGCAATTTTGGGCTGGCAATCACGGGGGTGAAAATTTGTGCTGCATCCACCGCATCGAATCGGTATTGTCTGCCACAAAAATCACAACCCACCTCGATGTCCTCACGCTCTTGCAAGATGCTATCTGCCTCCTCTTGGCCCAGGCCTTGAATCATCTTGGAGACTCTCTCGCGCGAGCAAGTGCATACAAAACGTGGCGCCGTTGAACCTTTCAACGGCTCAAAGCGCATCAACGGCTCTTCCCAAAAGAGTCGATGAAGAATCTCTTGCGGCTCTAGCGTCAACAACTCTGTGGCAGTCAAGGTTGCAGCCAACATAGAGATGCGCTTGTAATCCTCGTTTCGACCAATCTCATCCTCATCGAGCATGGTGGCCTTGGCTGAAAGGTTCCCAGATCCTTGAACGGGCAAGCGCTGAATGAGCAAACCCGCAGCAACATCTGCATTGGAGGCCAAAATCAACTTGGTATCAAGTTGTTCACTTTGAAGCATGTAGTGCTCAAGCACTTCACTCAAGGACTCAATGGCACACCTGTGGTCATCAAACAAAGGCACGACCCCTTGGTAGGGCTGCTGACCGGGAAAGCGGTCTTTGGGGTCTAGCGTGATCGCGCACTTGCCCAAGTTGTTGACATTGACCATCGAAGACAAACCGGACCCCTCAGGGACCTCGCCAATGGTTTTCGCAGTGGACCTAAAGCTCAAGTCCCCTTGCACCTCCACCACAGCCAACTTCAAGGGTCCTGAGCCGAAAATTTGCAGCACCAAAGCGCCGTTGAATTTGATATTGGAATGCATCAAGACCGCCGCAGCCGTCATCTGACCCAACAAAGCAGACACGTCGCTTGGGTAGGGACCCGTCTCTGAGTTGACACTGCGGCGATGCAATATTTCTTTCCACGAATCGGTCAATCTGACCAAAGAGCCCCTGACAGGCAAGCCTTCAAAAATAAATTTATGCAGTTCTGACATCTTTAAAATCAAAAATTAGGCATCTCAAGCTTGAACGCTTGAGATGGCCGATCACATGGGCTTGAGTTGCAAAGAAAACCTCTTGGCATTATCGATGTAATTCAATGCATTTTGCTTTAAGCCCAGAATTTGATCTGGCGTGAGCGTTTTAACCACCTTGGCGGGGGAACCCAAAATCATGGAGCCTTCAGGAAACTCTTTGCCTTCTGTCACCAAGGCCCCCGCACCAACCAAGCAATGGGGACCTATTTTGGCGCCATTCAAAACAATGGCACCCATGCCAATCAAGCTGCCAGAGCCAATCGTGCATCCATGCAAAATCACACCGTGGCCCACAGAGACAAATTCACCTATGTGCAAGGGAAATCCTACGTCACTGTGCAAGACGCTTGCATCTTGGATGTTGCTGCCCCGCCCCACAACCACCGTCTCGTTGTCGCCTCGAATGACGCAAGAAAACCAAACACTCACGTCCTCATGCAACTCTACTCGGCCCAACACATCCGCACTGTGGGCCACCCAGGCACCTTTAGACAAAGTGGGCCCATCTTCGCCCAATTTAAAACAACTCATTGCTCTCTCTCCCATGATTGTTGACATGCAGTCATCTTACAATGTCTTTGATGAATGATCTCAGAACCGAACTGTCCATCCTATTTGGCCTCTCAGAGCCTGCTCTTAAAGTCCATGCCTTGAAAAACCTTTGGGCACAAAGGACCGATTGGCTTGTGCGTGAAGACTTGGTATTGAGCAATTGCTCCATGGGCAGACCTGACAAACCGACCCTCAAACCTCCCAAGCAAGTCCCGTCTCGAAAGCCCTCGAGCCACGAAGGCCTAGGCGCTTTGATCCACTCGGTTTGTCACATTGAGTTCAATGCCATCAATTTGGCGCTCGATGCGGCATGGCGCTTTGAGCACATGCCCAAGCATTATTACCTGCAGTGGGCCCAAGTTGCCTTTGAAGAAGCCACCCACTTTGAGCTCCTATCGGGCTTATTGAACGACATGGGGTTTGCATATGGTGACTTTGATGCCCATGAAGGCTTGTGGCTCATGTGCGAAAAAACCCAAGATGACGTGCTCGCACGCATGGCTTTGGTCCCAAGAACCCTTGAGGCCAGGGGGCTTGATGCAACGCCAGTCATCCAAGACAAGCTCAAACGCCTGACCCAGCCCCTCACACCCTACGCCCAACGCGCTTTGGAGATCTTGGACGTCATTCTCAGAGATGAAATCACCCATGTCCAAATTGGCAACCACTGGTATTTGTGGCTGTGTGCCAAGCAAGGCCTCAACCCACAACGCACCTTCCTTGAACTCTCACGCACCTACCGAGCACCCAAAATCAGGCCCCCCTTCAATGAAGTGGCCAGGCGTTTGGCCGGCTTTACGGAGGAAGACCTCCAAGCTTTAAACGAACAAGCAGCAATGGATTAAAGAGCCCCAGAAAGAGCCCCAGAAAGAACTCGCGAAATGAAGCACTCAAGCCCTTGGATGGTGCTGAGCGTGCAGTGCCATGAGCCGCTCTCGGGCCACATGGGTATAAATGGTGGTGGTGGAGATATCGGCATGTCCAAGGAGCATTTGCACCGCTCGCAAATCAGCCCCATGGTTCAACAAATGTGTTGCAAACGCGTGCCTGAGCGTATGGGGCGAGATGGGCTGGTGAATGTCTGCCAAAGCGGCATATTTTTTAATCAAACTCCAAAACATCACACGGCTCATGGCCGAGCCCGATTTGCTCCCTCGTTGGGTCACAAAAAGTGCATCCTGCAACTGCCCTGCCAAAAGCGTTTCGCGCGCTTGCTTTAAATAGCGCTCCAACCAATCCATTGCCACTTGGCCAAAAGGGATGAGTCGCTCTTTGTTGCCCTTGCCCGTGACGTTGAGGACCCCTTCGTTCAAGCTGACTTGGTTCACACTCAATCCCACCAACTCACTCACCCGCAGTCCACAGGCATAGAGCAGCTCAAACATGGTGCGGTCTCTCACACCAAGGGGGGTGTTGACGTTGGGCGCATTCAACAAGGCCTCCACCTGCGCTTCACTGAGTGTCTTGGGTACACGCAAAGCCTGCTTGGCCGACATGAGCTTTAAAGTGGGGTCAAGTGTAGCGAGATGCTCGCGCACAGCCCATCTGTAGAACCGCCTCAGCACAGCCAAGCGGCGGTTGGAGGTGGTGGCTTTGGTCTTGCCGTGCTCGTGCGCAAAATAGCCATTCAAGTGGCCTTCATGCGCTTGCAGCAAATCAACCCCTTGGGGACTTAAAAACGCAATCCACCCGCGCAGATCTTGGCGATAAGCTTGTAGCGTTTGATGGGACAAACCATCCTCTAACCACAATGCGCCAAGGAACGACTCAACGGTGGGGTGGCGATTTGCCGTCATCCAAGAGCCCCTCTGAGCGCATCAATGAAGCTCAAGCTCAGTGCCGCTCAATCAAGTGTCAACTTTTGCGACTCCACGACCTTTTTATAAATTTCAAACTCCGCTTTGATCTGAGCTTGAAACTGCTCTGGTGTGTTGGCCACGATCAAAGACCCCGTGTCTTCTATGCGTTTTTTGACCTGGGGGTCCTCCAAGGCCTTTTTAACTCCATTGGAGATGCGCTCAATCACCTCTTTGGGGAGTCCTTTGGGGCCATAGATGCCGTAATAGGCCATGCGATTGACGGGCTCCAAACCCACCTCCTTGAAGGTGGGGACATTGGGCAACACGGCCAAACGCTGAGGCGCGGCAACCACAATGGCAACCAGTCGATTTTCTTTGATGAAGGGCAAGGCCGATGGCAAGTTATCGAAAATCATGGGCACTTGACCTGCCACCGTGTCGTTCAAAGCCGGGCCAGCCCCACGGTAGGGGATGTGGGTGATGAAGGTGCCTGAGAGGTTTTTAAACAACTCCGTTTGCAAGTGCCCAATGCCTCCCGTGCCTGAAGAGGAGTAAGAGTACTTGCCAGGATGCTTTTTAAGCTCAGCAATGAAGCCCGCGTAATCCGTCGCCGGAAAGCTTGGGTTCACGGCAATCACATTGGGCGTGGCCGCAATATTGATAATGGGCGTGAAGTCGCTCAACGGGTTGTAGGGAATTTTTGAATTGATCGCTGGATTGGCCGCTGTGGTGGACACCGTTGCGACCCCCAAGTTGTATCCATCGGGCACGGCTTTGGCCGTTTCATTGGCACCCACGACACCCCCCCCGCCAGGCTTGTTTTCGACAATCACACTTTGACCCAAGACACGCCCCAAGGGCTCAGCGATCACTCGAGCCACAATATCGGTGGTGCCCCCAGGCGCAAAAGGCACCTGAAGTCGAATCGCTTTATTGGGATAGGCTTGTGCCAAAGCGTCAAGCGAAGAAGACACTGCCAAGGTGAGCAACAAAGCCAGCCCTAAAGAGGACAGGCCATTTGTTTTTTGAGTTTGAGGTGTTTTGATCACGGTCATTTTTAAAAACTTCCCTTGGGTGGTGTGGATTTCTCTATTAAACCTTTTAGCGCCGCACTAAGCAAGTGGGATTTGACCTAAGTGATTGCAAGAAGCGAACTCAAAGGATCATCGGTTCAGGCTCTAAAAGAATGCCAAAGCGCTCATAAACACTGGTCTGAATGGCTCGAGCCAAGGTCATGACCTCTCCGCCCGTGCAAGGGTTCTCAGCCCCCCCTTTGTTGATCAAGACCAAGGCCTGCTTATGATAGACAGCGGCCATGCCCACGCTTTTGCCACGCCATCCGCAGGCATCGATCAACCAACCAGCCGCCAGCTTGTAGCGGCCATCTAAAAGCGGATAGTGAACGAGACTGGGCTCACGCGCGATGATGTCTTTGCACTGCTCACTTGAGACAGAGGGGTTTTTAAAAAAACTTCCCACATTGCCAATGAATTGGGGGTCAGGCAGCTTTTCACGCCGAATGTCACACACCCAGTCGTAGATCTCTTTGGCGCTGGGTTGCGCTTTGGAATGCATCAAACACTTTTTTTGTAGATCTTGATACTCCAATACAGCGCGCCACTTCTTGGGTAAAAAGAAACGCACGTGCGTGATCAAAGCGCGGTTGGCCAAGCCCAGATTCAAATCAATGGGCAAAGAGGCGCTGGAGGATGCGAGGAGCCGTTGAGCATTTGCACGCTGATCAGGCGGCCTTTCTAGAGCCGAGACTCTTGACGCAAAGTCGCCCGGGTGTCGCTTTGATCCGTGCTTAAAGATCGAGTCCCTGTAGCCAAACGCACACTGCGCAGCATCGAGTCGAAAGCGCTTGCCAGTGGTCAAATCCAGCGCATCCAACTCAAAAAACCGATCCTGCAACTCCACCCCATAGGCCCCAATGTTTTGCACGGGTGAGGCTCCCACAGAGCCAGGAATGAGGGCCATATTCTCCAAACCTGGCCACCCTTGATCCAGCGTCCAAGTCACAAAGTCATGCCAATTCTCTCCCGCCATGGCTTCCACCCAATAGCCTGTCTCGTCCTCCTTCACAAGTCGCTTGCCCTTGAGCTCGACCTTGAGAACCAAGGCCTTGACATCTCCTGTCAAGACGAGGTTGGTGCCGCCGCCTAAAACCAAATGAGCGCGCTCTTTAAAGAATGGAGTTTGGACGATTTCTTGCAATTCCTCGATATCGCTGACTCTAAGCATCTCCTGAGCTCTAGCCAAAATACCAAAGCTGTTATACGATTGCAAGGATGGGTTGGATTCAATGACCATAGGTACAATTGTCTCATTGCTTGATTCGAATTTTTAAAAGAAAGAATTAAAAATATGCCTTCATTTGATGCTGTTTGCGAAGCCAATTTGGTTGAGGTAAAAAATGCGGTGGAGAACACCGCCAAAGAAATTGGTACGCGCTTTGATTTCAAAGGCACCGCCGCGGCCATTGAGCTCAAAGACAACGCCATCACGCTCATTGGGGACGCTGATTTTCAATTGAGTCAAATAGAAGACATTCTTCGCGGCAAACTCACCAAACGCGAAGTGGACGTGCGCTTCATTGACAAAGGAGACACGCAGAAAATAGGGGGCGACAAAGTCAAAGTGGTCTTGAGCGTGAAAGATGGCATCAAAGCAGAGGATGCCAAAAAACTTCAACGCCTCATCAAAGACAGCAAGTTGAAAGTTCAAGCCTCCATCCAAGGTGAATCTGTCAGAGTGAGCGGCACCAAAAGAGATGACTTGCAAAGTGCCATGGCCATCATTAAACAAGAGATGACCGAGTTGCCCTTGACGTTCAACAACTTCAGAGATTGAGCGCTCTAGCTCCTTGGCGCTTGGCGCTTGGCGCTTGGCGCTTGAAGGTCTGTGGCTCACCTCAGTGACCAATCTTGCTTTCTTGACCCAACATCAATCGACGTAAATTTTCTTTGTGCCTAAAAATCAACAAGCACGTCATCACCACAGAACACAGCAACACGTCCAACCTTGTTTGCCAAAGCCAGTTGTTCATGAGTGCATAAAAAAGAGGGGCAAACAAAGCGCTGATCAACGCGGACAAAGACGAGTAGCGCCAAATTTTGGCCACTCCCACCCAACACAATAAACTTGCCAGGCCTAACAAGGGCTCAAAGCCGCTCAAGACCCCCGCTGCTGTCGCGACGCCCTTGCCGCCCTTAAAAGCAAAGAAAACAGGCCACAGATGCCCTAAAAAAGCAAACAACCCAATGAACCCTGCACCCCACAAGACCATGGGTGCCAGCATCACGCTTGTGCTCACCTCGGAGGCATTGAAAAACCAAGAGGGTATGCCATAGGAACCCACTAAAAATATTTTGAAGATGACCACTGGCAACCAACCCTTGAACGCATCCATAAAGAGGGTCAAGGCCGCAGCCCTTTTGTTGCCCGTTCTAAGCACATTGGTCGCACCTGGATTTTTACTGCCAAAGGTCCTTGGGTCTTCAAGACCCATGAGCTTAGAGATCAGGACCGCAAAGGACAAAGAGCCGATCAGATAAGAGGCCAAAAGCATCAGCGCCCATGTCAAAAAAAAGCCACCCGTGCTTGATAAAAATTCACCCATTGCAGCCATCCACCTTTTTTTGAAAGCCAAGTGAGTATAGACCCAAATGACAAGTGTGACCATGATAGGCCAAGCCCAGCTCTCTATGAAGAAGAGGGACTCTTTAAGGCCCTTGGAGGCAACTCAAGACCTTAGAACACCTACAATAGGTAAGCAGCAACCGCGCATCTTGTCTTCAAAGTTTTAAATTCATGTACAGCCCCAAAAGAGTCGCCCAAACGCTCACCCTCAACTTTCGTGGCCAGCGCTACAAGGTCTTGACCTGGGGCCAATACCAAAGTGACCAAGTCCCTATGGTTTTGCTGCACGGCTGGATGGATGTGGCTGCCTCGTTTCAATTCATGGTGGATGAACTCACCGCGCCGGCCTTCGTCATTGCCCCCGACTGGCGGGGCTTTGGCGACACCCAGGGGCCGGAGGTGGATCACTATGTGTTTGCAGACTACTTGGGTGACTTGGATTTTTTACTGGATCATTTTGAAAACACACTTGGGTGCAAGACCTTCAACGTGATTGGCCACAGCATGGGGGGCAATGTGGCGATGATGTATGCGGGTGTTCAATCAGAGCGCGTGAATAAATTGATCAATTTAGAGGGCTTTGGCGTGCCCGCGACCCACCCGGCCATGGCAAGGGGGCGCTATCGGAAATGGCTTGAAGAAATCAAAGCCGTTGGCAGTCAGCACTTGGCCCTTAGGCCTTACGCCAGCTTAGACGACGTTGCCCAACGTTTGATGAAAAACAACCCAAGGCTCAAGAAGGACTTTGCCCAGTGGCTGGCAACTCATTGGGCAAGCCCTGGCAAGAGTGGCCAATGGGAGCTCAAAGCCCAAGCGGCCCATAAAGTGGTGAGCGCTCACTTGCACCAAGCTCAAGAAATGCATGAAATTTTCAAAAACATCACCGCCCCTACACTTTGCGTGCACTCAAGTGAGCTCCAACTGGAACGTTGGTGGAAGGGTCTGTACACCTTTGAGCAGTACCAAGAGCGAATCAAAGTCATCCCACAATTGAGCCAAATTCAGCTCAGTGATTGCGCTCACATGCTTCACCACGACCAGCCACAAGCGCTCGCCCAAGTCATTGAGACTTTTCTCACCTAAACGATCGCCTGCATTGAGTTTGCTTTTTTTAACGCCATGTTTAAAACCGATGTATTGATCATTGGCGCTGGGGCGGCAGGGCTCTTTTGCGCTGGTGTTGCCGTGCAAAAGGGCCTTGGCGTCATCTTGATTGATCACGCGAGCAAACTCGCCGAGAAGGTGCGCATCTCTGGTGGAGGTCGCAGCAACTTTACCAATATCGACTTCGACCCCCACCAACCGAGCAAGCACTTCCTGTCCGAGAACCCTCGCTTTTGCACCAGTGCTTTATCAAGGTATGGGCCCAAGGACTTTGTTCAATTGATGCAGACCCACAGGGTGCCCTTTCATGAAAAGCACAAAGGACAGCTGTTTTGTGACCGTTCCTCAGAAGATTTGATTCAAATGCTCAAACGCGAATGCGAGTTGGGCACCCATGGCGCTCAAGTCCAGATCCTTCAATCCTGTCAAATGGCACAGTTGAATTACCATGACCACGAGAGCCCCTACTACCTTGCGCAGACCAATCAAGGAAACATACAAAGTCGCGCCGTTGTGGTGGCAACAGGTGGCTTGTCCATCCCGCAAATTGGAGCCAGTGATCTGGGCTACCGCTTGGCCAAGCAATTTGGAATTCGCCTGACCCCAACCAGACCGGCCTTGGTTCCGTTGGTGTTTGATCAACAAACTTGGTCCACCTTTGCAAGCCTCTCGGGCCTGTCATTGCCCGTGACCATTCACACCGGTGAAGGCAAAAACAAAGCCGCCTTTGATGAAGACTTGCTCTTTACCCACAAGGGCCTCTCGGGCCCAGCCGCCCTTCAAATCTCCTCTTACTGGCGAGAACAAACACCGCTTCAAATCAATTTGCTGCCCAACATGGCCCTGTCTGAGCATTTATTGACTTTAAAACAACAATCCAAAAAACTCTTGCTCACTGAGTTGAGCACCCAACTGCCCAATCGATTGGCTCAAGCTTGGAGCCAACAAAACCCTGAATGGATGAAGTCCATGCCAGACCTGTCACACAAAAGTATTCAAAATATTGCTCAATCCCTGCAAAACTGGCAGTTGACTCCGCAAACAACGGAGGGCTACAAAAAAGCCGAGGTCACTGCCGGTGGCGTGGACACGAGGGACCTTTCACAACAAACCATGCAATCCAAGCAAGCGGGTCTTTATTTCATTGGAGAAGTGGTCGATATCACGGGTTGGCTTGGAGGCTACAACTTCCAATGGGCTTGGTCCAGCGCCTTTGCTTGTGCCAATGGTTTGGCAAGTCAATTAAATAAGCTATAATCGTGGTCTTTACTGGCAAAACCCCAACGGCCACAAACGTTCAAGTTGGGATAACCGCTGACATGGCTTTGGAGCCCGATCTTCTTCGAAACCCTCTGTACGCACACTTAAATTTCATCGTCAATGACAACCATTCGCGTTAAAGAAAATGAGCCCTTCGATGTGGCACTGCGCAGATTCAAGCGCACAATTGAAAAATTAGGTCTATTGACCGATCTTCGTGCGCGTGAGTTTTATGAAAAACCCACCGCTGAGCGCAAGAGGAAAAAAGCAGCCGCCGTTAAGCGCCACTACAAACGTGTGCGAAGCATGCAGTTGCCCAAGAAGCTTTTTTGATTTTCTGATCCATTTATCTTCTTTTGCCAAGGCTCGTCTTAGTCCATCGACTTGACGAGCTTTTTTGCTTTGTGGGCAGTTGACTTGTACACATGACACCCGCGCAGCCCCGGTAAGATTTGCGCGCCTTTAAAAGCATCAAGGAGTACTCCAAGCCATGAACCTTAAAGAAACCATCACTGAAGACATGAAAACGGCCATGCGGGCCAAGGACAGTGCTCGCCTTGGCACCATTCGCTTGTTGCAAGCGGCCATGAAACAAAAAGAAGTGGATGAGCGCATCACTTTGGATGACAACCAAATTGTTGCCATCATCGATAAACTGATCAAACAAAGAAAAGACTCCATCTCCGCTTTCGAACAGGCCAAGCGAGAAGACCTGGTCCAAATCGAGCGTGATGAGATGGCTGTCTTGGAAATCTATTTGCCCAAGCGCATGAGCCAAGAAGAGGTGAATGTCGCGGTCAAAGCCTTGGTGGGTCAATTGGGTGCGACTGGGCCTGCCGACATGGGTCGCGTCATGGCAGCGGCCAAGTCCGAGTTCACTGGGAAGGCCGAAATGTCTCATGTCTCCTTGGCCGTCAAAGCGGCGCTGAACCCTTGAGCACTGAATCCAAAGCGCTTAAGACCTCAAGCGCCCAAGCAAAGCGTGGGTTTAAAAGTATCTGATCGAATCTAAACCCTTGGCACTCTGATGACCCTAGCCATATTTGTTTCTCCATAAAGGACAATCGATTCATGCAAAATGACGAAGACCCATCATCTCAATCTATCCACCACATTGTGTACTGCAGCCAAGCTGCTCAGCACATGGATAAAGAGGCGCTCGAAAAAATAATTGCCACCGCCAGACACCATAACCCCAGATTTGGTATTACTGGCTTATTGGTCTTTGGCAGCGGTATCTTCTTTCAATGGTTGGAAGGTCCCAGAGACAATGTGACCAGTTTGCTCAAGCTTATTTCTGCAGATCCTCGCCACTCTAATGTTGTGCTGCTCACAAAAGAAGATGAGTTTCGTGAAAGGCTGTTTCCTAATTGGGACATGGAGTTGGTGGAAGCCGAAGATATCAGTGCCGTATTGGAGGATGCCATGCATGAGGCCTCAGATCCAAAGCAAAAAAATACTTTGTCCAATATGCTGCTGGAACTTAACAACATCTCGCTTGGGAAATGAAAACTTGGATAGATATCAATCTCATGTGTCACCTCTAGCAGGTGATTTTGAGGGCCAAAAGTCACCCCAAAGCCCTCAGCGCAACATTTTGTTGCGTTAAAGGGCAAAAAGCACCGCGCAAGGCGATGCTTCTTTTAGGTGGCTCCTCGGCTTGGGCTCGAACCAGGGACCTACGGATTAAAGACAAACCTTTGCTTTGGGGGGGCGAGCCCTAGCTTCCAGCCACCGTCATGCGGTCAATCAAGATCGAGCCCACCGTCTTGGCGCCATAGTTGTAATGATCAGCCCCAACGGCCTTGATGCCTTTGAACATCTTGGCCAAATTGCCAGCGATGGTGATCTCTTGAACTGGGTAAGCAATTTCTCCCCTCTCTACCCAAAATCCGCTGGCACCTCTTGAGTAGTCCCCGGTCACATAATTGACCCCCTGCCCCATCAATTCAATCACAAACAAGCCCGTGCCTAACTTTTCAATCATGCGCTTTAAGTCATCGCTTGCGCGCGTGTGCTTGGAGCTCAAGACCAAATTGTGCGAGCCGCCTGCATTTCCTGTGGTTCTCAGCCCCAATTTGCG
>CANJNC010000060.1 GCA_947475685.1 Comamonadaceae bacterium
AGGCTTGGCATTTCAGCAAACAATCTCTACAAAAGGGGCGGTGCTGTAAAACCAGACAAAACACATCAGCAAACTGACCTGAGTTAAATGTTGATCCATTCACAGTTAGATTTTTTAATCTAACTGATTTCACTATAAACACAATCGTTGATGTACTTAGTGTGATGTAGGGATTAGTGGAAATAAACGCAAGCACGATGCATTTCTCAACCTTACTTTTAATCCACTCAAGGATTAAAGTTTTGTTAAATCTAGTTCGAGTTCCTCGCCTAGCGCCTATGCATGGCTTCTCACTATTTAAATTTGAGGAAACCACACAATGCTGAATTTAAACCTATCACAGTTCAGTCTTTTGCTCTGCCCATATATTCCCAACAATTTTTAAAAGTATATAAGTTAAAAAAGGCTATCTATTTTAAACTTTATTACTTCAAGACAACAAGTGCATCGACAACCTTTCCCCCCAGTTGGCCTGAAAAAACTCGAATTGGATTTATATCCAATTCAATCATACAGTCTTGCAAATCAACTGCTAGCCATGAAACGCGCTCAATGCAACGCGCAAGAAATTCGATATCAGCTGGCGCCTCCCCCCTTGCCCCACTCAGAATTGGATAGGCTCTTAACTCGTTCAGCATCTCATGTGATTCAAGTAATCCTAATGGCGGAATTCGAAATGTCAGATCACGAATAATTTCCACATAAATACCACCCAACCCCACAGTTATAACCGGACCAAAAGTTGGATCTACTGATACACCAATCAACACCTCAAAACCATCTTCCACCATTTCTTGTACGAGTATGCCTTCAATATGAGCATCAGCCTTCCAATCGATTGCAGCACTAATTACCGCTTGATAACCATCTTTCACGCCTTGTTCATCGATGACACCTAGTTTGATAGCTCCAGCATCTGATTTATGCAAAATAGCAGGACTCTGAATTTTTAGAGCTACTGGGTATCCAATTTTTTTTGCAGCAACTAATGCTTCATTTGAATTTTTAGCAAGAATTTCGTTGGTGATGGGAATTCCATAAATTTTTAATAATTTTTTGGATTCAGATTCACTCAATGTGCCAAGACAACCACGAAGAAACTTTCTGGCATCTTGAACAGGGATGTCTGCAGGCCGCTTAGGCTGAGGGCGTGCCATGATGAGTTGACGCCGTTGACTGTATCGCATGGCAACGCGGACTGCTTTCATGCATTGCAAGGAGTCTCTATAAACTGCATGTCCTTGAGCTACTAATTTGTCATGCGTTAATGTCGGATCATCAATTGCGCAGCCTGTCCATAAAATAGCAAAAGGTTTTGAAGATTCAGCTGAAATCGCAGCAACCCCCCGAATTTCGGATGCTTGAGACAGCGTAATAATTGGGATAACTATATCAATGCTTGGATCTTGCGAAATAATCTTGACCACTTCCTGTAATGAGTCTTGACGACCTATTGCAGCGGACGTTAGATCTGTAGGATTATTAGCGCCACTAAGACCCGGTAGAAAAGCCTTTAATTCCTTTTGTGTGTTATCGGAATAGGGGGGGAAATCAATCCCCATCAGAGCTCCTAAGTCAGCCGCCAAGACTAAATTGCCTCCAGAAATAGAAGTTGAAGCGGCACGATTACCATAGAGATGCTTCTTTCTTCGTAACAGCATCGCCGCATCATAAAGCTCATTGGTATCCTCTACTCTAACAATTCCCATTTGTCTAAGAGCCGCATCACATACACTTTCAGAACCTGTTAAAGAACCTGTATGCGAGGCTGCCATTCGACTACCTGCCAGCGTACGTCCAGCCTTAACCATCAAAATAGGCTTATCTAACTCCATAGAACGATTTGCAAGTGCTCGTAACTTCTTGCTATCTGGAATTCGCTCTGCAACTACCATGACTACTTGAGTGGCTTCACTTTCTAACATATATGCAATGTAATCAAGTAAGTCTAGATCTGCATCGTTTCCACAACTGACTTGATAAGAAATGCCCAGTCCAGCTTGTTGGGCACGCCACATTACGCTAATTTGCCCTGCGCCACCCGATTGACTGACGATCCCTAAGTCACCAGCAGGTCTTCTCTGTCCTTTGATTGCGGCGGTTGATGTTAATGCTACGCCATCAACAAAGTTAATCATTCCATTGCAATTAGGTCCCATGAAACGTAAACCACCTGATCGGGCAATTGATACTGCACGCCCCTGCAGTAACCGCCCCTCTTCTGTACCCATTTCAGAAAAACCTGCTGAAAAGAGAGTGGCAAAAGGCACTCCAATACTTACGCACTCCTCTATTGCGCCAATAACCCCCATACTTGGTAAAACAATTCCAACGTGGTCAGGCCTTTGTGGTAAGTCAGCTAATGACGGGTAGCATCGATGGCCAAAAATAGAATCTCGTTTGGGATTGACAGGGTAAATTTCTCCAGAGAATCCAAAATCAATCAGCAATCGCATGCAACGCCCACCAAACTTTGAAAGGTCCTCTGTAGCTCCAATAAATGCAATGCGCTTTGGTAAAAAAAATTGGTTCAGGTCTGGAAATAATGGATTCATGATGTAAAACTCAATTGATCGTGACTTAAGCCACCTTGAAAATCCTGGCCCATCGGTCTAAATCATCCCGAATCTGATTAGCATAGCGCAAATGGTTTGATGGGGCTAGCATAAGCCCCTTCCAACGAGGTATGAGCCTGACGTAGCGGTGTATTTCCAACGACAAATGAGCCTGAAGTTGTGATTTTGCCCTGATTTTTCATTTTTGGTTGATCATCTAGGATGATTATCAATATGAACGGCAAAGCCTCATAACGCATCACGAGTTATGGTTGACGGGCGAACGATGAAGGAGGGCGGGAAGATGAAGGGTATTGATCCCAAGATCGTAGCCTCTGAGGCAAAGGCTGCGAATGCAGCAATTAGAAAACGCGCTAACTAGCGATTTTGATCAGGCCGCAGTCAAGCGCAGAGGCAGCGATGCAAGCGCGCGTAGCGTGTTGTTTAGGCGCCGGCTGGGCGGGTTTGCTATTTCTATACGTTTGAATCGACGAGCAATACCAGACAGGATCAATTCGCCTTCCAGGCGAGCAATCACCTGACCGACGCATCCGTGAATACCTGTGCCAAAAGCCATATGCCCGGTCGCTCGCCGATTGATGTTGAAGCGCTCCGGCTCGGGCCATTGGCGCTCGTCGCGGTTGGCCGCTCCCAAAAATGCCAATACCTTGTTGTTCTTTGGAATGGTCACCCCTGCCAGCTCAACCGATTTCTCCGTGGTTCGAAAGAAGGTCTGGACAGCAGACTCCAGCCTTAGCGATTCTTCAAAGGCGGCACGGGCCAGCGTCGGATCCTGGTGCAGTTGAGCGTAGGACTGTGGATTTTGCGAGAGGCAAAGCAGGGCATTTCCCAGTCCGTTGACGGTGGTGTCGACACCGGCTGAAAGGAAGGACCGAACCAGCATTGGAGCTTCTTCTTGACTGATCTCGCCAGCATCGGCCGCCTGGTAGATTTGATCGCCAAATCCGCCTGGACGTAACATAGAACGCTGGCAATGGGCCATGATCCAAGAAGTAACAGGCTGTACTTTTTCAGCGGCCTTGGCGAGCAATTCATTTCGCGGGCCAAAGGCATTGAAAATCATGTCGCCGTAAAGAAGGAGGTTTTCCCGTCCTTCTGTTTCAAGGCCAACAGCGTCGGGAAAGACCTTGAGTGGATAGACTTCGGCAAGCTGCTTGATGCCGTCGATCACCTCTCCGCGCGCTGCCGCATGTGCGAGCCGTTCAAGCAAATCATCAGCCTCCTTGGCAAAGGACTCGCGTACATGCATGACCGTTTTGGGTGAAAGAATTCGTGCCAGTATCGTTCGCGCTCGCGTGTGATCTGGGGGATCTGCTTCTAGGATCAGGCTCTTAGGGCGAAAAGGTGTCTCCATGTTGAAGTTGGCCAGACCCACACCCGCTGAAGAAATGTAATTGACATGGTCGGAGAGCACCTCATGGACCTGCTCGTGGCGGGCCGTGGCGAAGATACCGTACTTGGGAATCCAAACTACCGGCCCTGCCTCGCGCAAGAGGGCGTAGCTTGGGTAGGGGTTGTCCAGGAACTCGGTCGAGAAGGGGTCAATGTCTATCGACGGTGCAGTTGCCAAAGAGTCGATGGTAGAGGATGCGGGCATCGGATTTCCTTTTGTTGGGGCCGCAGGCAAGCGGAATTGGTCGGATTGGTGTGCTGGAGAACTCTGATCTTGACGATTCTTCTTTTCCTGATTGTGGCTCTGTGTTAAATGCTTTGTATGTTATCAGGTGCTCGATGGGACTTGCCTTTATCTGAACGAGGGCAGAATATTTTCGGAACTTTCCAAGTTTAGTGCAAGTAGGGGTCGTCCATTAGCGCTGCTGCCGGATGAGGCCGGTGGATGAATGTGCTGCCGCTCGCGCCGAGTCTTACTGTCGACGGCTCGCAAAGATAAAGGAATACCCGAATGGCAATACGTTGACATTTCAACACTGTGATGCATAATCATTTTGAAAGAAAACTGCACAAGTTCTCGAAATATTACATCAGTCACCCAAAGGGTGTATTGAGAAATCACTTGCAATCTTCACCTTAAAGGACCTATAAATGCGCTATTCCATGTTGCTAGCTGTTTCTCTTTTGTCCGCCAGCACCGCCGCATATGCTGAAACAGTCATCGGTGTTAGCGGTGCGCTGACCGGTCCTGCTGCCAGTAGCTATGCCCCTGCAGTTGAGGGGCTTAGGCTGTATGTCGAGCAGATGAACAAGGCGGGAGGCGACAGCCGTGAAAAAGTCAAACTTCTGATTCAGGACGATCAAGGAGAAGCGTCTAAGGCGGCCACGAATGCGAAGCGTCTGGTGCAGGAGGGCGCAAAAATTATCGTCAGCGCAAGTCTCTCTTCAACTTATGCCCCAATCATTGCCGAGGCCAAGAGATCCGACATTCCGGTTCTATTTGCCGGATCGGTATGCCCCAAAGAAGTCTTCCCGCCAGCTGAAAAATTGCTGTTTTGCACCACTGCCTTTACGGCTGAATACGACAGCCGTGCCGCAGTCGACTTCATCAAGGAGATCAAGGGAACCAATACCAAGGTCGGTCTTGGCGCGATGGCCATTCCGGTATCAAGAGGGGGGATCGATTTCGCAGAGGAGTACGCCAAAAAATTGGGCATGAATGTCGTGGAAAAGCAGATTATTCCACCCAATGCATCGGACTATATGCCTTTCGCCACTAAGATTAAGAGTACCGAGCCCAATGTAGTGTATTCATGGGCACCTTGGATTAACCAGATTCGTACTTTCGAAGCGCTGAGGAAATTAGATTGGCAAAGTGAGTTTATCACTTGGGGCCACTTGGAAGCAGAAAATGAAATGCGGCGGGTAAGAGACCGGAACCTGTTCATCATTGGGGCCAATACTTTGTTTTATGAAGATTTGCCCATTCACAAGGAGATTATCTCCGCGGCGACCGCAGCGGGTTCGGCTTTTAATCCCAACCAGATGGCCGAGGGCTGGATCGCTGGGATGACCGTGGAAGAGGTGCTTAGGGTAGTTGGTCGCGACGCCAGCACCGAAAAAATTCTATCGACGATGCAAAACCTGAAGGTCGATGTCAAGGGCCTTCGCGGTGGTCCTATCGAATTCACGCCTGACAATCATTTTCGCAAGACTCAGTACTATCGTATCTTTCGATGGGATGTTTCGCAGAGCAAGATTGTTACCGTGAAGAACTGGTTCAAGTACGACATTACTGCGACCGCGCGCTGAAATGCAATGGCAACTGTGCGTCAACATCCTTGCACTTACGGCGCTTTACGCGCTTGTCTGTTGCGGCTATGTGCTCATCTATCGGGTCAGCCGGGTGTTGAACATGGCGCACGGCGAGTTGATGCTGCTGGGGGCGTATGGACTGTTCGCAACGACCTCCCAAGTCACTAACAATCCGTTGTTGGCTATCACAGTAGCGGCTCTGTTGAGCATACTCATTGGCGTGGTCACATACCACATTCTAATGAGAAAGCTGACCGGTAGCGATGTGCTCGCTGCAGTGCTGACTACGATTGCGATCGGTATCTTGATACGCGGTTTGGTCGTGTTGATCTGGACGGCCCAACCCCAGCATCCGGGAGAGATGCTGGGGCTGAACAACCCGACGTTGCCAGTATTCGGCGTGGCCAGAATTTCCTTGTACACAGCCATCTTGATTGGTTTAACGGCTTTGGTTTACATAAGCCTGTTTATCTTCCTGCGTTATGGAAGCTGGGGTATTCGCCTAAGAGCTGCTGGGCAGAACCCATTGCTGGCGTCTCAGCGTGGCATCAATTTGCACGCTGTATTTGCATTTGCCTGGGCCATATCAACCTTCACTGCTTCAATGGCCGGAATGATTGTTGCCATTGACACGGCCTTGGACAGCACGATGGTGATGATTGGACTCAAGGCCTTCCCAGCAGCTTTGGTTGGTGGGCTAGACAGCCTGCTGGGCGCATTGATCGGCTCGTTCACTATCGCGCTTATCGAGGTGCTGTTGATACAGCATGTCGACCCCCTCTTGTCTGATGTAGTTCCTTTCCTTGTCTTGATCGTTATGCTCTTCATCAGGCCTTGGGGCTTGTTTGGAACTCGGGAGAAGTTAGATCGTGTTTAAGCGTGTCAGCCTACGTTTTCGGGGTCCGAGCCTTTTCCTATTGGTGGCTGCGCTGATTTTTCCCTACGTAGCCAGTCAATTTCAGATCGATGTCGCTACTCAGGTTCTGTTGTCAAGCCTAGGAGCGATTGGACTCATGCTGTTGACCGGCTATGCAGGGCAAATATCTCTAGGTCATGCGGGCCTGATTGCGGCGGGCGCCTTTTCCGTGGCTATATTGACAAAAGAATTTTCTTCCCCGCCCTGGCTCTGTCTGATCGGTGCCACCTTTACTGGAGCAATGTTGGGTTTGCTCTTTGGTCTGCCTTCTCTGAGATTGCGTGGCCTGTATCTAGCGGTCAGCACCCTAGCTATGCACTTTATCGTTGTTTATCTGGGCGGTGAATACGAAACCAAGCGAGGCTTTTCAACTGGCATCCTTGTGGACCCCCCTTCCTTTGCCGGTTATGTAATTCAGTCTGCTAAGCAGTGGTATTACGTCTTGTTGGGGATCGCCATTGGCGTTTTCATTTTGGCCCGTAACTTGGCGCAGGGACCCACCGGGCGGGCATGGCGCATTGTCCGAACCAATGAAACCGTTGCAGAAGCACTTGGTGTAAGGGTTGATAGGAGTAAGTTGCTGGCCTTTGTTATCTCATCGGCAATTACAAGTTTTGCCGGTGGACTCTTTGCTTACTACAGGGGTTTTGTATCCATTGAAGCCTTCTCGATCTACTTGTCCATCCAATATGTTGCTATGGTGATCGTCGGAGGTATGGGGTCATTACTCGGGGCTGTTTTGGGTGCTGCATTTGTAACGGTCTTTCCTTACCTGATAGAGGCGCTCGTGATGAAAATGAGTTTTCTGGGCGATCAGGCGGGAACACTTTTCGCGATTAATTATTCGGCTTTTGGCATTTTGATGATTATGTTCCTGATCTTTGAGCCAAAAGGTATTCTCGGCGTACTCAACAGATTCAGCAAAAAGGTGACCTCACCATGACATGCCCCTTGCTCAGAGTCGATGGTATCGAAGTGCGTTACCAACGATCAATCGTCGGGGTGTCTGATATTTCTTTGACGGTGATGGCGGGATCTATCACCGCTATCCTGGGAACAAACGGTGCTGGGAAAACTACAACACTGCGTGCGATTTCAGGGTTCATAGGCCTGGACTCGGCGAGGGTAACGAAGGGACAAATCACTTACCAGGGCGAGCGTATCGATTCGTCCGTACCCCACGAAATTGCGAGACTGGGCATTGCAATCGTTCCCGAGCGTGAGAAAATATTTCCCAATCTTACCGTAGCCGAGAACATTTTGGTCTCCAAGGCTGCTCATGGCAGGCGTACCCACCAGGGCGGTGGCGGGCAAGACATTTACGCCTTGTTTCCGCGGCTCGCGGAAATGAAAGGACGTTTGGCCGGTCTGCTCTCCGGTGGCGAGCGGCAGATGTTGGCGATTGCGTCTGCGCTGAGCTGCAACCCGAGTCTGCTTTTGATTGATGAGCTCTCTCTTGGTTTGGCCCCTGTCGTCGTTGAGGATTTGGCCCAACAAATTCTCAATATTCGTGACGCCTTGAATTTGTCGATTTTGGTGGTGGAGCAGAGTGCTCATCTGGCCCTTGAAATGTCGGATTTCGCTTATGTTTTCGAAAATGGACGAGTGGCATTAGCCGGTCGTTCTGCAGATTTGGCCAGAGATCCATCGGTTCAAGCGCTTTATCTTGGTACTAGCCACAGTAGACACCAGAACGCTGATCTTGCTCAACAGGTGGAGCGTCCATGAAGACTCTAGAAATCGATCAGATTTCTATTCAATTTGGAGGGCTTCAGGTCCTGAGGGATATTTCTTTTTCGGTCGAACAGAACCAACTGCTTGCACTGATAGGACCTAACGGTGCGGGGAAGACTACGGTGTTGAACTGCATCAGCGGGATTTTGAAATACGACGGACGAATCGTGCTGGAAGGCAGATCCATCACAGGACGGCGACCTGCCGAACTAGCCTTTTTGGGTGTGGCTCGAACCTTTCAGCATGCAGAATTGGCACCGGAGATGACGGTTCAGGAAAATCTTCTGGTGGCCCGCCATAGTGCCTTGCGCAATGGCGTATTTTCGGAACTGTTCAACCTGCCTTCTCGTGTAAGGGAGGAGGCCGCGCATGTAAATCATGTTCAGGAGATCCTCAAATCAGTGGGATTGAGTGACACCTCGCACAGATTGATTTCTGACTTGCCCTTTGGTGTGCAGAAAGTGGTTGGATTTGCCAGGGCACTGGCCCTGAGTCCCAAAATATTGTTATTGGACGAGCCCTCGGCTGGCCTTACAGGGGAGGAGCGGGCGGACATGACACGCTTCATCAAAGAGGTCAAGCAGCGATTCAAGGTGTCAACTATATGGATCGAGCATGATATTAAGATGGTAGGTGAAATTGCCGACAAGGTGGTTGTGTTGGACTATGGTCGCTTGTTAGCAGATGGCCTTCCCGATGTCGTGCTGAACGATCCTCAAGTGATCAAGGCCTATCTTGGAACCGGGATCAAATTAAAAAAAATGAAGGATTTGCATGTCTCAAACAACTAAGGCCTTGGTACTTGACTGCGATCCATATTCCAACGAATTTTTAGAAGACCCCTATCCGTTCTACGATCAAATCAGGGAGGCCGGCGCGGTGGTCCGACTGGAAAAGTATGATGTATGGACTTCAGCTCGCCACAAAGAAGTCCATGACGCCTTGGCCAATTGGGAGGTCTTTTCATCTGGGCATGGCGTGGGACTGCATGATTCAATCAAGGTCAAGCCGTGGCGTCCGCCTTCCATCATTCTCGAGCAGGATCCACCACTTCATACGCGCATGCGAAAGATTTTGATGGACATTCTTACGTTCGATGCTTTGAAACGCCTGCGGCAAACCTTTGAGACCGAAGCCGATCTAATTGCTCGGCGCGTCTGCGATCAGGGCTTTATCGATGGCGTAGCTGATGTGGCCGAAGCCTTTCCTCTGAAGGTTTTTGGAGATGCGCTTGGCCTTCCCACACAGGGTCGGCAAAACATGCTCTCCTATAGTGCGGTCGCATTCAATTCCATGGGGCCACAAAACGAAGTCTTTCTTAAGTCCCTCGTCCATTCCGAGGAAATTGTTGACTGGACCATGAAGCAATGCGCCAAAGAAGCTTTGGCGCCGGGCAGCTTTGGTGCGCAGATATACGAGGCGGCGGACCGGGGTGAGGCTACGCTGCATGAGGCAACGCTGCTGATGCGAACCTTTATGACTGCTGGTGTCGACACAACCGTTAACGGGTTTTCCAATGCACTGATGTGTTTTTCACGTGCGCCAGAGCAATGGCAGATCTTACGCAGTGATCCGGGGCTGGCTCGGTCTGCCTTTGAAGAAGCGGTAAGACTGGAGTCTCCCGTGCAGACCTTTTTCAGGTCGGTTACCCGCCCAACCCGATTGGGGGACCAAGACCTGAAAGAGGGCGAACGCATTCTCCTTTTCCTCGGTGGAGCTAACCGAGATCCGCGACAGTGGAGCAAACCCGGGGAATTCGACATTGGTCGGCGGGCGATGGGCCATGTCGGCTTTGGGCACGGAATCCACGGTTGTGTTGGGCAGATGCTTGCTCGGATCGAGGGTGAAATTTTGCTCAAGGCGCTTAGTCAGAGAATTAAAGAAATTCGTCCTACTGGAAAGCCAACTCAGCGACTCAACAATACCCTGCGCGGATTGGCCACACTCCCCTTAGAAATTATTCCTGCCTGAATGAAGGTGATACATGCCTAAGATCATTTTTATAGATGCAGCTAATCGCACGTACCCGGTTGAGGCCCATGCGGGACGCAGTGTGATGGATGCTGCAGTCGATAACAACGTTCCGGGTATTGTCGGCGAATGCGGTGGAAGTGCGATGTGTGCGACTTGTCATGTTTATGTGGAGTCGCCGGCATCGGGTGCATCAAAGCCGGTCAGGCCCGAGGAGGAGGTTATGCTCGAATTCACCGCTAGCGAGCGGCGCTCGAATTCCCGCCTCGGATGCCAGATCAAATTGAACGACACGTTCGAAGGAGCGGTGTTTCGTGTGCCAGAGCGGCAGGTCTAGATTTCAGCACATCTGTGTTCATGAAAAGACCCCGAAGAGCCTCGATCCTGAGTTTGGGTAGCGTAGATCAATGCACGCTTCGGATTTGGATATTTAGAACTCGGCTCATTTGTTCAAACTTGCTGACGGACGACACATCCGTCACGTGCGCAATAGTTTTACGCACCAACAGTAAGCCTTTGAGAGCGAAGAGCTCTACTATGGGCAAAAAATGCGTCACTTATATTTGGTCAAGCCTTGACTGCTCTCAGGGACTCGCGGGACAGGATGATGGCAATGCCATGTTCCACCTTGGGCGCTGGTACGCCGGCCTAGTTGGGGCTACCTGCCAAAGCGGCACAGTGGTGCGAGAAGTGATCTGCCAAAAAAGTGGCAATGAAGTAGTAGCTATGGTCGTACCCGGGCTGCATGCGTAAGGTCAGGGGATGACCTACAGCCTCACATGCTCGCTGCAGAAGTTCAGGGCGCAGTTGGTTGGCTAGAAATTCATCCGCGTCGCCCTGATCCACGAGCAGGGGCAACCTCTCCTGAGTTGCCATCTTGACAAGTTCGACGGTATCCCAGAACTTCCAGGCTTCTCGGTCTGTGCCAAGGTAGGCCCCCAAGGCCTTTTGGCCCCAAGGCACCTGCGATGGTGCCACGATGGGCGAAAATGCAGATACGCTCTTGTAGCGCCCGGGATGGCGCAGTGCAGTGACCAGCGCGCCATGTCCTCCCATGGAGTGTCCAAAAATGCTGCGCAATTGACTGGCTGCAAAGTGCTGCTCGACGAGTGCGGGCAGTTCCACTGCCACATAGTCCTGCATGCGGTAGTGCTCTGCCCACGGGGCTTGAATGGCGTTCACATAAAACCCTGCACCCTGGCCCAAGTCGTAGGCCGGGTCGTTGGCCAACGCCTCGCCGCGTGGGCTGGTGTCCGGCACGACAACGATGACACCATGGCGCGCTGCATGCGCCTGTGCGCCAGCCTTGGTAATGAAGTTCTGCTCGGAACAGGTCAGCCCCGATAGCCAGTAAAGCACCGGGCATTTCTGGTCGCGCAATGCTTGTTCCGGCAAATACACCGCCAGTTTCATCTCGCAACCGAGCGTCTGAGACGCATGCTTCCACACCTCCTGCCGTCCGCCAAAGCTGGCGTATTGATCAACGCGTTGCATCGCCCTCAGTAGTGAACCACCGAGCGAATAGACTTTCCTTCGTTCATCAGCTCAAAAGCATGGTTGATTTCAGTCAGCGGCATGGTATGCGTGACAAAAGGTGAGAGCTGAATGCGGCCAGCCATAGCGTCGTCAACCATTCCTGGCAATTCGCTGCGACCCTTGACGCCGCCGAAGGCCGTGCCCAACCAGCGACGACCTGTGACCAACTGAAAGGGGCGCGTCGAAATTTCCTGCCCTGCGCCAGCCACGCCAATGATGATCGACTGACCCCAACCGCGGTGAGCACACTCCAGTGCAGCGCGCATGACCTGCGTATTACCGATGCACTCAAAGCTGTGGTCTACGCCCCAGCCCGTCATTTCCACGATCACCTGCTGGATGGGCTTGTCATGGTCCTTAGGATTGACGCAATCGCTCGCGCCGAAAGTTCGAGCAAGATCGAACTTGGATGGATTGGTGTCAATGGCGATGATGCGACCGGCCTTGGCCAATTTTGCTCCTTGAACCACGGCCAGACCGATACCACCTAAACCGAAGACAGCCACGGTGTCACCCTCCAGCACCTTAGCCGTGTTCTTGACGGCGCCCAGGCCAGTGGTCACTCCACAGCCCAGCAGACAAACTTGCTCAGGGTTGGCGTCAGCTCGGATCTTGGCCAGTGAGACCTCGGCCACCACGGTGTATTCGCTGAAGGTCGAGCAGCCCATGTAGTGATAGACCGGCTGACCCTGGTAGGAAAAACGAGTAGTGCCATCGGGCATCACGCCCTTGCCCTGGGTGGCGCGTACCGCCACGCACAGATTGGTTTTGCCCGACTGACAGAAGAGGCATTGGCCGCACTCGGCGGTATAAAGAGGAATCACATGGTCCCCCGGCTTGACGCTGGTAACGCCTTCGCCAATCTCCACCACGATGCCTGCGCCCTCATGGCCCAGCACCGCAGGGAAGATGCCCTCCGGGTCATCGCCCGACAGTGTGAAGGCATCGGTATGACAGACGCCTGTGTGCGTGATCTTGATGAGCACCTCACCCTTTCTTGGCGAAGCGACATCGATCTCGACAATCTGCAAGGGCTTGCCAGCCTCGAAGGCCACGGCGGCACGGGATTTCATGGAAAACTCCTTGGAGTATGCAGTAAGACCGCTTGATCAGCTGACTGCAGAGAAAAAAAGATCGCAAACTCAGATTAGTGTAAGGTTAGGCGGCTCGCCTTTGAATGAATTCTTAATTCCACTTGCCTTTCCAATATTTTTTTAACAAGCCTGAGCGCCAACTACAAAATTGTGCTCCTAAAAATGGTTTGATACAGTTGGGGTAATTGCTTAAATGAGAGATTGGTCCGTTGGTTTTAAGCTTATGTAACCACGTACCAAAAGACTGACATAAACTTGGAACAATGAAAAGTCTTTCAAAATTAATGAGTTAAAAAATCCAAAAGTTACTT
The DNA here is from genome assembly GCA_947475685.1 of Comamonadaceae bacterium. Taxonomy (GTDB): domain Bacteria; phylum Pseudomonadota; class Gammaproteobacteria; order Burkholderiales; family Burkholderiaceae_C; genus Limnohabitans. The sequence continues at coordinate 13,346 of CANJNC010000060.1, forward strand.
TGTAATTGTTCGTGTAATTGCCAGTTTGTACCATTATTATACAAACTTGAGGAGAGGGAGTGATTTCGCTATTTCAGACAATTAATTTTGATTTAGACTTAAATTTTTTTTAACATTTCTTTCACAAGCCGCAAATTCAATTTCATTGAGCTAAAATTAAATTTTCTGATCAATTCTATATGCCAAATATTCTACTCAAGGCAGTAGCCTTTGCTGCTGAAAAGCACAAGAATCAAAGACGCAAGGATACCCAGTCCTCTCCTTATATCAATCATCCTATTGCTTTAGCTAACTTATTGGCTCATGAGGGAGAAATTACCAATAATGAAGTTTTGTGTGCCGCGTTACTTCACGATACTATAGAAGATACCCAGACTACTCAAGCAGAGTTGATTGAACACTTTGGAGTCAAAATAGCTTCGATTGTGATGGAAGTGAGTGATAACAAATTTTTGTCTAAAGAGAAAAGAAAACAAGCTCAAATTGATCACACACCTCACATTAGTCTAGAGGCAAAACTGGTCAAACTGGCTGACAAGATCTGTAACCTAAGGGATGTCATTAATGCTCCACCCAAAGACTGGTCCATTGCCAGAAGAGTGGAGTATTTTGACTGGGCAAGTCAAGTTGTGAAAGGCGTGAAGGGAATCAATCCCAATTTAGAAGAAATTTTTGAAAATTTGATGGCCCAGGTTCATAGTATCAAATGAGCCTATAAATATTTTTGTGTAAGGGTATAAATAAATCTGAGGGTGTAAATAAATCTGTGTAAATCGACTGCGGTTATTGGTGAGCGTTTAAACGATCCCCAAATTCAACCACGCAAATTCTCCCGATTTCGTTTCTTCTGTAAGCTTCTGCTTGGTTTCTGTACCATCCTGTAATGATTTAAGGCACTCATCGGGTATTGCACCATTTTGCATCGTAAACAGTCCTTCAGCATCGCTGTAGTAAAGCCTTCAAGATAAAGAAGTTACACGCCACGAGAACAGTTTCACTATTTCGCCCGTGAACCTCTTTTGTATGTGATCGTACCTCTGCGTTCTCCCAAAATGAGTCTTCTTTTGTATGATCACATTGCATGTTTAAACGTCCTTTAGTTAATGTACGATCTCATCGGTTGAAGAATTCTCACTGTAGGTGTTGGTAACAGTGATCGCTATGTAGGCGAGGAGGTTTGATGGCTCAGTGCCACTCATCACCCCCGCATTGGCAAGTAGCATGGTGAGGGCGGGGATGACGGTGTCCACCTCCTTTCCCTCAAGCATGTCGGATAAGCTGTTCATTAAATTGCTTATTTTTGTTACATCATTTTTTTTCATTTGAGTTTCCAATCCATTCATCTCACTTCTCCTTGTTTAGCCATTTCGACATGATGTCAGGCATGGCAATTCAGAATAAATCCGCCTTACGTTCCTATTGAATTACATCCCCTTCCTGCTACCTCCGCTGGATCAAAGGGTAGATTTTGAAGGTCAAGACCCTTACGAGACTTTAGAGGGCTACCTCTTGGGGTCAACCTTGCCTGATAGTCAAGATGAAAGGGCGTTAGCCCCCAGACACTCCCAGACCCTTTGCGAAGTTCTCCCTTTACAAGGTTGCTGCCAGATAATTTCCAGTGCAATTTGTTTGCAACTGAAAGAACGCCTGCTGAGTCGGAGGCGGTCATGTCTTGTACCCACTGAGGTGGCTGGCGTTTAAACTTCCTTTTATAGGAAACCGACTCACTAATCCAGTCCTCAAACGTATGCTTAGACATGCCCCACCCCCACATTGAGTACTTCTTTCAAATAACGTTTCATATGAACTCCTTTTTAGCCAATTTGTCGGTATGACAGGCTTGGCAATTTGGACTAAATCCGCCTTATTCTATAAATTCGATTTCTTCGATTTCCTTTTGCAACTCAATCGCAATCTGGGCCACTTGTGATGTGTTTTCTGCACTGTCTAACTTTCTCAGTGCCTTGAAAATCTCGTACCCATAAACAGAGTCGCTGAGAATGGTTTTTGGCTTAATGGCGTACCCATTTCTTCTCCTACCCTCAATAGCCAACATGAAAGGAATATTTTTCTCATCGTCAGGCTCAACGTAGTCATCTATTTTTAGAAATTCATTTACAAGATGCTCAAACATACCCCGTGCATCCTTTACAAGTCCTGACTTGATTACCTCCCTCTCTATTCTCACGTCCTCCAGTCCATTAATGAACCCGCTAATTCGGCCTCCATGGACTTTCCTTGCTTTATCCCATGGTCTGCAAGCCGTGAACCAGACATGCCCTAACTCGTGCAAGGCATAGCCTTGGAACTTTAGATAAACGTAGTCTGGAAAATACTGATCATCGTCAAGACTTGGGAACCTGATTTCCGCCTTCTTTTTGAGCCAATTGAATCTAACCCCTGCTGATGCTCCAGACCAATCAAACGAGATGTCTTTTAATGATTGACCTTTCAGTTCAACTCTCACTGAAGTCCATCGTTCAATTTTCCTCTTTATCTCTTTGCCCGTCATAGGCGAACTCCTTTATAAAAACCGGCATAGCTATGCCTGTTAGAAAAATCTTTCTTTTCTAAATTGTTAAAGAACAGCGGGCATAAAAAAGCCCTCACCAAGGGAGGGCTGTCGCTTTAAGGATTGTCATTAAGACCTCATCTTTTTACCACCTTACTAAGCTAGCAGGTTGGGGTTGGCGACAGCCAAACTCTTGATGTATTGTTATTATATGATTAATACATTTTTGAAGCAATAGATTCGTTTAGATTCGTTTTAGTTGTTGTTTCTAAATATACAAACGCACAATTTTCCCCAAAGAATATTAGAAACCAAATCGCCCCATAATTTATAAACCTACAAAAGGATTTTCGTTTAATTGCCGTTTCAAATCTTGCCAGATGACTGTTGAGGCAAGAAAGAAAATGATTTATTTAATAGTTCTAAAGTATTTATATCTGGTTGACCCTTATAAAACACCTTTAGTAACTTAGTGAACAATTGCTGGGATGGGTCTGCCAATTGAAACAGGGTAATGCTTGAGTGAAGTTTAAAGTCATCAGGAAATTCCATTATGGAGCCTATCGGCTTTTTTGGGTGCATCAGTACTGCGCGAGTGCAATCAAGTAGACGCGCTGATAGTATTGGATGAGCCAACCAGTCGCGAGCATCCTGAAGTCCTTCTAGACCAAATTGAATTGCCATATTACTTTGTCCCAATTCTTTGAGTTGAGGAAAAATAAACCAAATCCAGTGAGTTTTTTTGCGTCCAGAACGCAATTCACTGAGAACTATATTGATAATCGGATTTTGCGCTTGAATAAATTTATCAGTGTCCATTATTTAAATTTTATAGTTTGATTTTTGAAGAATAGTCAAAGATTACTTATTTAGCCAAAAGGATAGAGTGTTTTTTTGCGTTACAGAGAACCCCGTTTTCCCATGGCAAAGTATGAGTTCAGGACAAGACTTGGGGAATTCAAGAAAGCTATCATCAAGAGCGCGCCAATCAGCAAAAGGATTGTATTTATTTAAATAGTCCTTGATTTCGTTATACCTAGGAAAACGCCCGACAAAAGGGTCGCCTGTTGTACCTATGATTAGCATTGATATGGGCTGTAGATAACTTTTTAAACTAGTTAAATCGTGATGAAATCTCCAGCTCGAAGATATAACGATTGAGCAGGGTTTTTCTTGCAAAATATCCACAAGTAAGCCTAGTTTATTGAAAAGTAGCTCCTCTGAACTAAATGTGCTGTGAAGAACGCCATCAAAATCAAGGAATAAAAGTTTTTTCATTATTGCTACTTAATTAAAACCAAATTCTTTATCAGTAGTGTCCCAACGTTAGAGTGGTGACCCGTGTAACTTATTGATTTTAATTTTTGGAACTTAATCCATTCAAAATATTTTTAATGTTCAAGTGTCCATTTGTGATACGACAGAGCACTTACTGCAAATTCTATGATACTGTCACCAGACACCTCTGGTGCGTGCGGTCCATACATTACAAATCCCAAGTAGCTGCCATCTTCAAGCTGTTTACCCCATCCCATTTCCAGGTCTAAGAATTTATCCCACATGAAAATAGGATAGTCTCCTAAGCCATGTGTTACATCTTTTGAGCAATCTAATAGGGCCGTTCTTTTGTTTTGATACAAAATAGGCATACCATAAAGGGTATTGGGCTTTTTGATTTTTGACTTCATGCTTAAAGCCATTCCCTGAATGCTTCAAATACCATGATCATTGCCAGCGTATCTAGTTCACAGTACCTCAGAAGTGAAAGATGAACGGATTGTCTCTCGGAGGTGGAAACATCGCTGAATTGCAGTCTTCCATAGGCTACCGTCGCAGCGCCGCCCTCAGAAATATGCAGTTCCTTGTCAAGCTCAAGAGTTTCAATTGATTCATTATTAAAATCACTGAAAACAGGTGGAAGAAGCTTATAAGGACTCACAACTTCATTGTCTTTTGTTGTCCACCAGATCATTTGATTAAAGTTCAAACTTTCATTTTTACTTTTAAGTAAGGGGTGAGAATACTTTATCTTTAGAAATTCTGAGCTTTTCAATACTGATGGCAATACCTTTTTAATTGAGGAGCTGCCACCTGTGTCTTTGTGAAAATACACTTTTTTAGCCAAAGCACACAAGTCGTACATCTTTCGTGATCCTTTACGAGCAATCCTTTTATCTGTGTTCTCAATGGTGATTTCTTCAATGAAGTTTTTTAAAAGAGCTGCGTCTGTTGGCGGGGAGTGGTCTTCTAAGAGTTCAACAAGGATGCTTTTTAGGGTTGTGTTTTCATGAGGAGTCCACATGAAGATGGTCCCAGTGTCCCCGAGCGCCTTTATCAAAGCTCTCACAAAGCTGTAATTGGGGTGAACGCCGCAGCGTGTTTCTAAGTACTGAGTTTTGTGTTCAACCCGGTTGTCCTCATAGACGATATGGTGAGAGAACTGAAAGGCCACATTTGAATAGGGTGTTTGTCCTTTAAAAAATGGAATGGCAGTTCTGGAGGTCTCAAAATCAATGAAGTGAAGTGGGTAAACCCATTTGTCCATTTCTTCTTTGGCCAAAGCCTTGTTGAAGTAGTAGTCACCGCCTCCAGGAATCTCACCAGAGACCTGAAGCCATTGACGTTGGCCTAGGCTCATCTCTGCATTTGATTCCTCTTGCTTGAAATCACTTCTTTCTAAGTCTTCAAATAAATATTTCTGTTGGTTGAGTAATTTATGTTTACTTCGGAAATTAAAGATATCGATCACCGTACCTTTTTCTAATGCTTCAACGCTGTGACCTGTGGCCTCTTGCCAGCATTCAAGGAAACCGCTTTTCAGGTCTGGGTGTTCACTAGATTTTTTGTATTCACAATTTGAGCAGTGAGTACCATGATTGATGTTGGGTCGTATTTTGAAGTCTTTTTCGTATTGATCTGACCATTGCTTGATCAATTCTTCAAACCGGCCTCCAAATCCAGGGCCTTCAAGCGGAGTCGTCAATATCTCATTGACAAAATCATCGACATTGATGGCCGTCAATATTGGGTCCCCTAGGTCCTCGCGTTTGAGCTCTGGTTTGACTTGAACCGAGGTTCTTCCTTTTTCATCCTTGTTGATCTTAAAATTTTGATTTAAATTGTATACACTGCATTCTTTTGATTTGTCAGACAGCATCAAGAAACTGGTGTAGTTGAATCCAGGCATGGCTTCTTTTGCAACATGGGTTTGAAATGCAATGTCTTGCAAGTAAGGCAGCATGTCGCTGTTGATTCCACCTTTGCTATTTCTAAAAGAATCTTGATCTTTTGAATTGAAAGACTTGGCTTTGACCTCGATCAGCTCAATTGAGTTGCCCGTTTTGTTCAAAATGTCAACCAAGACAAAGTAATTATCATGTCGAATGGCCGCTTCGTAAATGATCACGTTCTCAAGTTTCAGTAATTCTTGGGTTTGTTGAATCGCCTTGTCAAAGTCTCCATTGAATTCCACTTCAATGCCATTGGGGTACATGAATTTGGCAAGCTCTCCCACTTGAAAGCCTCCATCGGCCAAGGCTTTTAAAAAGTCATTTTCATTCTTTAAGTTGGCATAGTCTTTCTTTCCCGTGTAATAAAGCTTGGTTGGGCACTCAACGGCCATCTTGAATCTTGATTTGGTCAAATATCTAGGCATTCAATTTCCGCCTATTTTTTGTAAACGTTCATCATGCTCTTGACCGTTTCAAAGACTTTGTCCTTAAGTGTGGCTGGTCCCATGACCACGACTTCAGGACCGAAACCCAAGATGTCGGCAATGAGCTCCCTTTCATCTGAGTAGGGCAGCTCCAAGGTATAGCTTTGGTCGCTGTTGAGGGTTCCCTTTTGCTCTGGATGCCATTCTTCATTTTGAACCCACCTGGCTCTTTCAGCTGAAAACTTCAA
>CANJNC010000061.1 GCA_947475685.1 Comamonadaceae bacterium
ATTGGATACGATGGTCAGTTTGTTTGCAGTGGGAAACTTCACCCGATTTTTGAATTCAGTCCTGAAATTCATCAAATTGAGGAGGGGGATCAATTTTGGAATTCGAAACAATACTGCAATAATTTTATTTTTACACCCAGAGCCATTTTGTAAGCCTTGGCGATGTGTTTTAAAAATAGCACGGGGTGTTGGGTGAAGCTTTTGTTAACGTCACTAAGGGGGAGGTTGCATGATATTTTTAAATCCGCCATGGAGATGGACAATTTCAAAAACGCGCTTAAAAAATACAATCTCTCTTGCATGTATTTGAGCAGCGCACAATTCAAACAATTTGCCACGGACATCATGAAAAAAAAGACCACTCATTGAGCGCATTGGCTTGAAAAAAGCAATTGAGATCCATCAACCACCCAAGAAAGTTTTATGGCGATTCCCCATGCGAATGCATCGATTCTTGATCTAAAGACAGCGTGAACTCACGCGCTCAACGCCTCCAAAAGTTCAGTCTCCATTTCAATTTGAATCTTGTTGTGTTGCAAGGCAGCCCCATCGATCAAAAAGGTGTCCTCAACGCGCTCACCCAAGGTGCTGACTTTGGCCAGCAACAAGTTGATTTTGTGCTTGGCCAAAATCAAGGCCACGCTGTAGAGTAAGCCAATGCGATCACTTGCAGAGATGTTCAAGAGCCATCTCTGCGCTTTTTCATCGGGCATCAAGGTCACGCGTGGCTGAATGGGGAAATTCTTCACACGCCTAGAGACCCGACCTTTGCTCACTTTGGGCAAGGCGTTGACGTTGATCAACGTCTGAGTCAAATCATGTTCAACCATGTAGATGAGTTCACGGTAACGCTCTTCAAGCATGTCACACACGACTTGAAAGGTGTCTAGCGCAAAGCCATTTTTGGCGGTATGCACCTTGGCATCCAAAATACTGAAACCAGCTTGATCAAAGTAGCCGCAAATGCGAGCAAACAAATCCACCTGATCGGGGGTGTAGACCATCACTTGCAGGCCTTCTCCGGCATTTGAAAGTCTGGCACGCACAACGATGGAGGAGGGCAGGCTCTTGCTGGTCAAGACTTCATTGTGCGTTTGTGCGCCTTTGGCCAACTCCTCTTGATCAAAGAGATTGCGACTGAGTTGCCTGGTGTGCCAAGCGATATCGGGCGCATCGTGGCGCATGAAATAACTCACATCCAAGTTGCTCCACAAGTTCTCATGCGCATCTGAGGGCAGCGCATAAAGTGCCAAAAGGCTCAGCGCCTCTCGCTTGCGAGTCTCAACCTCTGCGCTTGCATCAGGCGCGCGCCCGCCCAGGGCTCTTAAGGTGGAGCGGTACAAGTCCTCCAAAAGTTTGCCCTTCCAGGCATTCCAAACCTTGGGGCTCGTGCCTCGAATATCGGCCACCGTCAAGAGGTAGAGGGCCGTTAGATTGCGTTCATTTTTCACGCGTTTGGCAAAATCAAAGATCACATCCGGATCACTCAAGTCAAGCTTTTGCGCAATGTGACTCATGCTCAAATGCTCACTGACCAAAAACTCAACGAGCTTCATGTCCTCTTTGGCAATTTGGTGCTCTCGGCAAAACTTTCTCACCTCCGCTTTGCCAAGCTTGGAGTGATCTCCTCCCCGCCCTTTGGCGATGTCGTGAAACAAGGCTGCTACAAACAAGACCCACGGCTTGTCCCAACCGGCGGCCAACTGGGAACAAAACGGATACTCATGCGCGTGCTCGACGATGAAGAAACGTCTGACGTTTCTAAGCACCATCAAGATGTGTTGATCGACCGTGTAGACATGAAAAAGGTCATGCTGCATCTGCCCCACAATGCGTCGAAAGACCCACAAATAACGACCCAAAACCGAGGTCTGGTTCATCAAGCGAAAAGCATGCGTGATGCCTTGGGGCTCTTTTAAAATGCTTAAAAATTGCGCTCGATTGACCGGGTCTTTTCTAAAGCCTGGCCCCATGACATCTCGCGCGTTGTACAACGCCCTCAAGGTCTTGGCAGAAAGGCCCTTGATCCCAACAGTCGTTTGGTACAAGTGAAAGGTCTCAAGGATGGCGTGGGGTTGCCTTTGATACAGGTCATCGGTGTTGACTTCCAGCATGCCCGCTTTGTCGGAAAACCGCTCGTTGATCGGCTTGGGGACCTGCGACATGTCATTGGGGTTGAGTTTTTCTTCAATGTTCAAGAGCAAAATTTGATTGAGCTGTGTGACCGCTTTGGCACACCAGTAGTACTCTTTCATCAAGGCTTCGCTGGCCGCTCTCGCGCTCTTGGCCTCGTCTAGCACCGGGGCCAGACCCAACTCAGTGGCCACTTGTGCTTGAAAGTCAAAGATCAATCGATCCTCGCGCCGTTTGGCGACCAAATGTAGGCGCATTCTGATCAAATTCAAAAGCGTTTCATTTTTCTTGATCTTCTTGGCCTCAAGCGGCGTGGCCAGCGCGTTTTTAGCCATCTCGTCCCAGCTTTTGCCAAAGCCACAGGCTTTGGACAGCCACAACAAAATTTGCAAATCCCGCAAACCCCCAGGCGACTCTTTGCAATTGGGCTCCAAGGCATAGGGGGTATTTTCAAACTTGATGTGCCGCTGATTCATCTCCAAAGTCTTGGCAATGAAAAACGCCTTGGGGTCCATGTTCTTGAAAAATTCAAGCTGAAAGTTGTTAAAAAGGCGCGTATCGCCCCCAATCCAACGCGCTTCAAGCAAAGAGGTTTGGATGGTGATGTCGCTGCTCGCCTCGCTCAAACACTCCTCAAGGGTTCTAACGCTTGAGCCAATCTCCAAGCCACAGTCCCAACACAGGCCGATGAATTTTTCAACCTGAGTGAGGGTCTCTTGATGCGCCGCGTTTTCAAGCGCGCTTTCAAGCCCATTGGGCAGCAACACCAAGACATCCACATCCGAATAGGGAAACAACTCACCCCGACCATAGCCCCCAACGGCCACCAACGAGAGCGTCTCACCCAAATCGCACTGAGCCCACAAATCGCGCAAGGTCTCATCGGTCAATTTGGCCAAGTCTTGCAAAGCCTTTTTCACCACCACCGATGATCTCAAATGGGCTTGTTGCCTTAACGCATCGAGAAATTTCGTTTTGTTGGCTTTGTAGGCTGTAGGCGCGTTTATCAAAAGGTGGGGTCCTATAAACTTCTAGGCAGCTAGCACTTGGTGGTCGTGACAAAGGAGGGCAAGGGCGGGTACTGATCGGACAAGGTGAGCACCTCAAAACCAGTGGGCGTGACCAAGATGGTGTGCTCCCATTGAGCCGACAAAGAATGGTCCCTGGTGACGATGGTCCACCCGTCCCCAAGCTCCTTGATGTCTCGCTTGCCCGCGTTGATCATGGGCTCGATGGTGAAGGTCATGCCTTCTTGCAGCACCTCCAAGGTGCCTGGGCGCCCATAATGCAGGACTTGAGGTTCTTCATGAAAATTCAACCCAATGCCATGACCGCAGAACTCTCGAACGACAGAAAAACCATTGCTTTCAGCGAATTTTTGAATGGCAAATCCAATGTCTCCCAAGTACACGCCGGGTTTGACCTTCACAATGCCGTGCCACATGGCCTCATAGGTGTATTGGCACAGACGCTTGGCCGCAATGGAGCTCTCGCCCACCGAGAACATGCGGCTCGTGTCCCCGTGCCAACCGTCTTTGATCACGGTGATGTCGATGTTGACAATGTCGCCCTTTTTAAGCGCCTTGTCATTGGGAATGCCATGACACACTTGGTGGTTGATGGACGTGCAAATCGACTTGGGGTAGGGGGTATAGCCACTTGGTGCGTAGTTCAAGGGGGCTGGAATCGCAGCTTGCACTTGGGTGATGAAGTCATGCGCCAATTGGTCCAGTTGATTGGTCGTGACCCCAGGCACCACGTGGGGTGCCAAATAATCCAACACTTCTGAGGCAAGGCGTCCTGCAACTCTCATGCCCTCAATGCCGTTTTGATCTTTGAATGTAATTGCCATTGACTTATTATCTCAGGCTTGAAGGCCCTTTTTGGCAAGTGGAAATAGACAATTTGAACTTTGGGAGAACTTTTTTTCTCTGAGGGCAACGGTGCCAATGCGATAAAATGGGTCCATGAGAAGGCAAAGGGGTCATGCCAAAGGACTCAAAGTGTTTGCTACATCTTTGGTTTTTCATCGTTTTTGAGCTCCTTTTTGTCGGCTTTGAAGCTCGTGAACGCTTACAAGAGATCTTGCTCCTTTTCTCCTGCGCTTTTTTTCATTTCTTTTGAGGCCCCTTTTGACGCACCACCTATTTGCCTTTGAGAGCTTGAGCGAAGATCAAGCCTTGTCGCCATACCGTCGCCTCCAACGCTTGCAAGAGTTGCAAGAGATCGATCCCCATATCTTGGCGCTTGAAGTGGGCAGCACCGATTGGGTCTTGTCGCAGCGCGAGCCCAACGCAGCCCTCAAAGCCGCCTTGGCCCAGTTGCTAAACGCCCAAGAACTCGAGCACCGCTCAACGCATTTTCAATCCCGCTTTGCCCATGAACTTTGGGTCTGTCCTCGCGTGGGCACCGTCTCGCCTTGGTCCTCCAAGGCCAGCGACATTGCCAAAAACTGTGGCTTTGATGTGCAAAGAATTGAGCGTTTCACCACCTATCGGTTGCGTTTTAAAAAGTCCCCCGTGCCTGCGGGCCAAACCCTTGCTCAAGGCTGGCCTCATGCAAGTCGGGTGATCCAAAAAATCCACGACCCCATGACCCAAAGTGTGCTCACCCAAGCCAGTGACATTGAGGGGTGTTTTCAACAACTTGCGTCGCCCGCCACTCTAAGCATTCCCATCCTGAGTCAGGGACAAGGGGCCCTGGAGCTGGCCAATGCGCAATACGGCTGGGCATTGGCCAGCGATGAGATCGAGTACTTGGTTCATGCGTTCAAAGCGCTTGGACGCGACCCCACAGAGGTCGAACTCATGATGTTCGCTCAAGCCAACAGCGAGCATTGTCGCCACAAGATCTTCAATGCGCAGTTCACCATCGATGGTGAGCCCCAAGCGCAGACCCTCTTTGGAATGATCCGACACACCCACCAACGCCACCCAGAGGGAACGGTGGTGGCCTACTCTGACAATGCATCGGTCATGCAAGGGCACGAGTCTTTGAGCTTTCAAGCTTGCTTTAAAGGCTCTCTTGCAACGCCCTTGCCAACGCTTGGCTCACCGCAGTACAAAGGCCAACACCAACTCACCCATGTGTTGATGAAAGTGGAGACGCACAACCACCCAACAGCGATTTCCCCCTTTGCGGGAGCTGCAACGGGTGCAGGTGGTGAAATCCGAGACGAGGGGGCCACAGGGAGAGGCTCCAAGCCCAAAGCGGCGTTGACGGGCTTTATGACCTCCAAACTCTGGGACTCCAAGCTGCCAGCCGCACCTCATCTGGCCACACCCCTTCAAATCATGATCGAGGGCCCCTTGGGCGGTGCGGCCTTTAACAACGAGTTTGGTCGACCCAACTTGTTGGGCTTTTTTAGAGAGTACGAGCAACTGATCGACTCCACTCAAAGGGGCTACCACAAGCCCATCATGATCGCGGGTGGACTGGGCACGATTGACGCCAACTTGGTCAAAAAGGAGCTCTTTGCCACGGGGTCCTTGTTGGTCCAAATCGGGGGGCCCGGCATGCGCATTGGTTTAGGTGGGGGTGCGGCAAGCTCCATGAGCAGTGGCACGAATGACCAAGCCCTGGACTTTGATTCGGTGCAACGAGGCAACCCAGAGATTCAAAGACGCGCCCAAGAGGTGATCAACCAATGCGCCATGATGGGCCAAGCGTCTCCGATATTGGCCATTCACGATGTGGGCGCAGGTGGCTTGTCCAACGCATTTCCCGAACTGGTTAATGACGCGCTCAAAGGGGCCGTCTTTCATTTGGAGAGAATTGAGCTCCAAGCGCAAGGCATGTCGGCCAAAGAGATTTGGTCCAATGAAAGCCAAGAGCGTTATGTCATGGCGATCAAACCGAGCATGCTCGAGATGTTTGGAGACATTTGTGCTCGCGAGCGTTGTCCCTTTGCCGTGATTGGTCAAACCACCGATGAGCGGCGTTTGGTGGTCAAAGACCCCAAGAACGCCGCTTGTGTGGACATGCCCATGGAGGTCCTTTTGGGCAAACCGCCCAAAATGCATCGCGACGTCCAACGAAAAACCACCACGGGCCAATCCCTTGACATGGGTGCGCTGAACCTGCAAGAGGCGGTGATCCAAGTGCTCTCGCATCCAAGCGTCTCTTCTAAACGCTTTTTAATCACCATTGGAGACCGCACCGTGGGAGGTCTCACGCACCGCGACCAAATGGTGGGAGCCAGACAAATTCCCGTTGCCGATTGCGCCATCACGATGAGCGACTTTGAGGGCTTTTCGGGAGAGGCCATGAGCATGGGCGAGAGAACGCCTCTTGCCTGCACGAACCCACAAGCCTCGGGTCGCATGGCAGTTGCCGAAGCCATCACCAATTTATTGGCCGCACCGATTGATCTCAAGCGCGTCAAGTTGTCTGCCAATTGGATGGCCGCCTGTGGCCAAGAGGGCGAAGACGCGGCTCTTTTTGACACGGTCAAGGCCGTGGGCCTGGAGTTGTGTCCTGCCCTGGGCATCTCCATTCCCGTGGGCAAAGACTCTTTGTCCATGAGAACGCAGTGGCTAGACACCCAAGGCCAACAAAGCGTGAGTGTCACCTCCCCAGTGAGTTTGATTGTGAGCGCCTTTTGCACGCTAGACGATGTGCGTGGCAATTTGACCCCCGAGTTGAGTGCGACTCCTGAGGACACGACCTTGATTTTGATCGATCTAGGGCGAGGCCTCAAGCGCATGGGTGGGAGCATTTTGAGCCAGCTTCTTGAGCAAAACGTCCAGGGAACCCCCGACCTTGAAGACCCCAAGGATGTGGTCTCTTTGGTGCAAGCCATCAACACCCTTAGAGCAAAGGGACAGATTTTGAGCTATCACGACGTGAGCGATGGAGGATTGCTCACCACCGTGTGCGAGATGGCCTTTGCGTCGGGCTTGGGGGTGAGCTTAAATGTCGACATCTTGGTCACTGAAGGGGACGGCATTCAGAACTCCTTTGCCGATCACGGAGACTCCAAGAATTGGGCCTCACAGGTAAGCGTCAGGCGTGAAGAGTTGACACTCAAGGCCTTGTTTTCTGAGGAGCTGGGCGTGGTCATCCAAGTCAAGACCGAGGACAGAAACCAGGTGATGCAGACCCTTAGAGCGCACGGCTTGTCTAAACACAGTCACTTCATTGGCAAAGTGCGCCATGAAGCTCAAGCCAGGCTTCGCATTTGGCGAGACACGAAAGAAATCTTCAACGCCTTGGTGAGTGATTTGGTGCTCGTGTGGGACACCCTCAGCTGGAAAATCTCACAACTCAGAGACCATCCCGACGCGGCCCACCAAGAGCACGCCTCCTTGGGACAAGAGCACAGCCATGTGCTGCATGCCCACGTGCCGCAAAGTGTGCGGGCACGCATGCATGCGAGTGCGAGTACCAGTGCAAGCTTAATGCTCACGCGGCCAAAGATTGCTGTTTTGCGCGAGCAAGGGGTCAACTCTCACGTGGAGATGGCCTATGCCTTTGATCAAGCGGGGTTTGATGCCTTTGACGTTCACATGAGCGACTTGCAAACCCAACGCACCTCACTCTCGCACTTTAGCGGGCTGGTCGCATGCGGGGGCTTTAGCTATGGAGACACCCTGGGAGCAGGCATTGGGTGGGCCAAAAGCATCAGCTTTAATGCCTCTTTGTTGGAGCAATTTAAATCCTTCTTTGAGCGCAAAGACACCTTTGGTTTGGGCGTTTGCAATGGCTGTCAAATGTTTGCTGAAATCGCGCACCTGATTCCCCAAGCACAGCATTGGCCCAGGTTTACGCAAAACAAAAGCGAGCGCTTTGAAGCACGCTTGTCAATGGTTGAGGTCTTGCCTTCAAAGAGCATTTTCTTTGAAGGCCTTGAGGGACTTCGCTACCCCATTGCTGTGGCCCATGGTGAGGGCTATGCCAACTTCAGCTCCCAAGGTGACGCCTCCCAGGTCTCGCGTGTCATGCGCTTTGTGAATGGCTTGGGCCAAGCCACCCACGACTATCCAGCCAACCCCAATGGAAGCGAGCAAGGCTTGACCGCAGTGACGACCGCTGATGGCCGCTTCACGGCCATGATGCCGCACCCTGAGCGCGTCTTTAGAGAAATGCAATTGAGCTGGAGGCCCTCCAAGAGCTCCTTGCATGACACGAAAGAAGACAAGACCCCGTGGTTTGAGATCTGGAGAAACGCCAGACGGTTTGTGAATTGAAATTGAAAAAGCGTACTTGTTCTCAACACGGCTGCAGGAGGGGTGAGCTTCCCCACTTTGGATGGCTCTGGTGGTTGGGGGTTTTTCTGATTCAACGCGAAAGGCCCGAGGGTGGTTGGGTAGTCTTTGCTTGTCCAGCAAGGAACAACAAAGCCCATGTCAATGTCCATGTCCATGTCCATGGCCGGTCCACTCGAACTGATTTACCTCAGAAGGGTGATTAAATTTCTTAGCAACATCAGGCTGCCAACGCCACTTGCTTCTTTGTGTTGCAGCGAACGCATAACGCTTTCGGCTTGGACAACTTAACGACTGGCGACATCCCAGCAGTAGATGCCATGTTCATAAGGCTCTCCAATGAAAAGAGGTCAATCTTGCCTCGCATCAGCTCAGAAATACGTGGCTGCGTCACACCGAACAACTCTGCCGCCTGGGCTTGGGTCATGCCGCACTTTTGAATGACGTTTGCCAACTCCATAAGCAAAGTGGAGCGCGCCTTCATGCTGGCGGCGGCCTGTGGGGTGTCCTCAATGGCATCCCAAACGCTGGTGAATGATTGACTCTTGATGATGCGATCTCCTTGATCAAATCCTTGCATCACCCGAATTAGATGCAGAGCAGATGCGGCGAGAGCCCCACCTAAAAAAAAACCTCGCGGCCCAAAAGGTCAAGCGAGGTTTTTGCCGGTCAAAATTGCTTTGGGCAGTCTTATTCGACCTTGGCTTTGCCTCTTAACTCTTGTTGATAGTTGTTCATTTTGGTTTGCGTCAATTGCTGCGCAATTTGGGGCTTGACTTCATCAAACTTGGGCAATTGAGCCTCACGCGTGTCATCCAAACGGATGATGTGATAGCCAAATTGTGTTTTCACAGCCGCTTCGGTCATTTGGCCCTTTTTCAAACCCATCATGGCTTCTGAGAATTCTTTGACAAAGTTGCCAGGTGAGGCCCAATCCAAGTCCCCGCCATTGGCACCTGAGCCAGGATCTTTGGATTGTTTTTTGGCAATCTCTTCAAACTTTTGACCCTTTTTGATGCTGGCAATGATGGCCTTGGCTTGATCTTCTTTTTCAACCAAAATGTGCCGAGCTCGGTACTCTTTGCCAGAGTTGGCAGAGGCAAACTTATCAAATTCAGCCTTGATGTCGGCGTCTGTCACGGGGTTGTTTTTTTGGAACTCTGAGAACAACTCGCGAATCAAAATGGTTTGCCGCGCAATCTCCAACTGAGTGCGGTAATCATCGGTTGCATCAAGCCCTTTCTTTTGCGCCTCTTGCATGAAGACTTCTCTTGCAATCACCTCGTCTTTGATCTGGTTTTCAACTTCTGGCGTCACAGGGCGTCCTGAGCGCGCAACTTGTTGAGCCAAGGCCTCGACTCTTGCCTTTGGAACTGCTTTGCCGTTCACAATGGCCACGTTTTGGGCATAGGAGGAGGTGAGGGACGCGCCCAAGGTGAGCATCAAGGCGATTTGCAGATGGTTTTTCATGTCATTCTCTAGAGGGGATAAGGTCTGATTGATCGTAAACGGTTCATGGGGAAAGTCAAATGCTTAAAGGGTTGGGGGTCAAGCATTTGGCCAGTCTTGCAAAATTTCGATGGCCAAGGCGTGAAGCCCTCTTTCCATAAAATCTTGCACTGCATCATACACAATTCGGTGACGTTGGACTCGATTGGGCGTAGAAAAAGCGTTTGCCGCGATTTTGACCCTAAAGTGCGTGCCGCTCAGGCTCTCGTTGGCACCCATGTGACCGGCATGATCTGCGCTTTCGTCGGTGACCAAGACCTGTTTGGAGTTCAAATGCGCTTGCAAACGCGTTTGAATCTCTTGGGCGTTGGCAAGTCCACTCATCTAGGGGCCTTGGGGACGTAGGGAAAAATGGACATTGGGCGCCTAAGTAGGGTGGGACTTATTGGAGGGCTCGCTTGACTCAAGCTTGGGGTCGAGTGGCCCCACTTCCTGCGCCTCGGGCTCGTCGTGCTGCAGGTACTTGGACAAATAAACCGCTTGCCCCAAAACAAAGACAAACATGAGGCCCATGCCACCAAACATTTTGAAATTCACCCAAGTGTCGGTGTCAAAGTTGTAGGCCACCCAAAGGTTCAAGACGGACATGCCCAAAAAAAACACGCCCCACGCGTTGACCAGTACGCGCCAGACCGAGTCCTCAACTTGGACTTGAGAGGACATGAGTTGCTTGAGAAAGTTTTTACCAAAGCCATACTCCCCAATGATCAGGGCCAAAGCCATGAGGATGTACAAGACACTGGGCTTGAATTTGATGAAGGTCTCATCGTGAGAGATGAGCGTTGCCCCGCCAAAAATCACAATCACCCCAAGACTCACCCATTGCATGGTCTCGACCTTGCCGAACTTGTATTTGAGCCAAGCAATTTGTGCAACGGTCGCAACGATGGCAACCGCCGTGGCTGTGAACACATCGCTAAATTTAAAGACGATGAAGAACAAGACAACAGGAAAAAAATCTAAAAAAGCTTTCATGTCTTAGGGGCCCTTCTTTTTAAAGAGCAAGGAGGCTGAATTCATGCAGTATCTGAGTCCGGTGGGCTTGGGGCCGTCTTCAAACACGTGACCCAAGTGTGCATCGCACTGCGCACACACGGTCTCAACCCTTTTCATGCCAACACTCACGTCCACACGTTCTTCAATGGCCTTTTCGTTCTCGGGTTTATAAAAAGAGGGCCAACCGCAACCGGCATCAAATTTGGTGGAGGCGTCAAAGAGCTTGGCGCCACAGCAAATGCAGTGGTACTCGCCAGCGGACCACTCTGTCTCATAGCGACCGCTAAAGGGCCTCTCTGTGGCGGCGTGGCGCGTGACTTCAAAGGCCACGGGTTCAGCCCCCTGAGAGGCCAAAAGCTCTTTCCACTCTAAATCGGTTTTTTTAATTTTCATGAGGAACAAGACACAGAAATAGATTGAGCCCAATGGGGCGGATGATCGGCATAGGATTCAAAACCAGGGTGTTCTTCAAAGGGGCTGGACAAGAGCTTCATCAAGCGATCAATCTCTGAAGTGTCTCCTGCTTTGGCCCCTTGGATGGCGGTTTCGCACAAATGATTTCGAAGCACAAACTTGGGGTTGCTTGCCAACATGCGTTTGCCTGCAGCTCCAAGATCTCCAGATTTTAATCGATTCAAATAGGTCTCAGACCAGGCCAAAAACATTTGAGGCTCTATAAAGAGATCTTTGACTGGGTTGAACGCTTCTTGCCCAAGAGAGGGGTAATTCATCACGGCGGAGGAGAGTTTTCGCCAAAAAATGGTGTAGTCCACCTTTTGTTGGGCCAAGACGTGCAAGATGCCTTGCACCAGGGACACATCCAATTTCGAATCTTGAGACTCTTGCATCTCTTGTGACGGTGCTGGCCTTGGCATCAAGCCCAACTTCTCGCCATAGGTGCGAGCCATCTCGAGGGGCAAATGCGCCTTGAACGCGGACAAGGCTTTGACAATGGCATCGGTGTCCGTGATCAAACTTGCAAAGGCTTGGCCTAAACAAAAAAGATTCCAATAGGCCATTTGAGGTTGCTGGCCATAGCGGTAACGCCCTTCATGGTCAGAATGGTTACAGATGTGATCGGGGTCAAAGGCGTCCATGAACTGAAAAGGCCCGTAATCAATCGTGAGTCCCAAAATACTCATGTTGTCGGTGTTCATGACCCCGTGACAAAAGCCCACCCCTTGCCATTGAGACATGAGCTTGGCGTATTTGATCGCTGTCAGCTCCAAAAAGGCCAAGCACTGCTCGTCAAAGGACAAGGACTCAAGGCTTGGCAGCTTCAAATGCTCAAGCAAATCTTCTCGGCTTAATTCGAGCACAAAGCTTGCCAATGTTTTCAGTGCATCGGTGTTGTGAATCGACGAAAAATGCTCAAAGTGGCCAAAACGAATGAAGCTTGGGGCCACTCGCGTGAGCACGGCGGCCGTTTCTCTCTCCTCTCGGTACACCGGCAAGGGGGAACTCACCATGCACAGTGCGCGCGTGGTGGGAATGCCTAGGCCCGCCATCGCCTCGCTGCACAAGAACTCCCTGACCGTGCTCCTGAGCACGGCTCTCCCGTCGGCCCGTCTTGAGTAGGGCGTGGGCCCCGCACCTTTGAGCTGAATCTCCATGGGCCCTAGGGCTGTGTTCACCTCCCCCAAATAAAGCGCTCGCCCGTCTCCCAACTGGCCCGCCCAGACGCCAAATTGATGCCCACTGTAAACACTGGCCAAGGGCTCTGAGCCCGCCAAGACGGCGTTGCCACTGAGGGCCTCCAAGACGCCCGCTTCGTGCCTCCAATTCGGATCCAACCCAAGCTCCTGGGACAAACGCTCAGCGTGCGCGAGCCACTGAGGGCTTGCCAATGAGGTGCCCCTTAGACGGCTTGAGAACACGTCGCCCAGGTTGGCAAATCGGTTGTTCCATTGGAGCTCACTGAGCAGTTGGGGAGAGTGCTGCGTCATCTTGGGCGGTGTGAATGAGGGATGGGTCTAAAAAAGTAAAGGTCTAGTAAGGGCTTAAAAAAGCGAGGAGCTGTCTGAACCTTAAAGCTGATTTTCTCAAAACCTGAGTACCCTTGGTTCTCTCTAGGGTTTACCTTGAACATTTTAGCTGTACGCCATGACCACAATCAGCTAAATTAGAAACGCACAGGGACTCTGGGCCTGAAAGGTCTTGGAGCGAGAAAAAATTGACTTTCATTGAGGGATCATTATGTTTGGATTAATGCAGCAGCACGAGTTGCTCATCTCAGGCTTGATTGAGTTTGCCCAAAGCAACCACGCCGACACGGAAATCATCTCTCGCCGTGTCGAGGGCGACATCCATCGCTCCAATTGGGCGCAGGTGGCCAAACGCGCCAAACAAATTGCAAACGCCTTAAAGCACATGGACTTGGCGGTGGGCTCGCGGGTGGCGACCATCGCTTGGAACGGTTACCGGCACTTGGAGCTGTATTTTGGCGTGAGTGGCACCGCCCGTATCTTGCACACCATCAACCCAAGACTTCATCCCGATCAACTCGCTTGGATCGTGAACCATGCGGAGGACGAGGTGCTGTGCTTTGACATGAGTTTTTTGCCCATTGTCCAAGCCATTCATGCAAAAACACCCACGGTCAGGCACTGGATCGCTTTGTGTGATGCAGATCGGCTGCCAAGCGACAGCGGCATTCCTGGACTGCAGTCCTATGAGGCATGGATGGGCTCACAAAGCAGTGAGTTTGAGTGGCCCATCTTTGATGAACACACCGCTTCAAGTTTGTGCTACACCTCTGGCACCACAGGTCACCCCAAGGGGACGCTTTACAGCCACCGCTCTACCTTGCTGCACGCCTTTGGCTCGGCCTTGCCCGATGTCATGAACATGTCGGCCACCGACAGCGTTTTGCCCGTGGTGCCGATGTTTCACGTCAACGCCTGGGGCTTGCCCTACAGCTCGGCCATGGTGGGTGCGAAATTGGTTTTTCCCGGCCCCGCCTTGGATGGCAAATCGGTCTATGAATTGATTGAACAAGAGCAAGTCACCTTTGCAGCTGGGGTGCCTACTGTTTGGCAAATGCTCTTGTCGCACATGAAACCCTTGAATGCACGCTTTTCAAGTCTAAAGCGAACCGTCATCGGAGGTTCAGCCTGTCCGCCAGCCATGATCCACACCTTCAAAGAGGAGTATGGCGTGGAGGTCTTGCATGCTTGGGGCATGACCGAGCTCAGCCCATTGGGCACCTTGTGCTCTCTTAAAAACAAACACATGGCTCTGCCTGAGGGAGAGCGCATGAAAATTCGCCTCAAGCAAGGCCGCTCCTTTTTTGGAGTCGACCTTAAAATTTTGAACGATCAAGGTCAACGCCAAGTGCACGACGGCAAGTCCTATGGGGACTTGTATGCCAAAGGTTCTTGGGTGATCAAGAAGTATTTCAAAGAGATCGATACCGCGTTGATTGACGGCTGGTTCCCTACAGGGGACGTGGCCACCATTGACGAAGACGGTTATATGCAAGTGGTCGACCGCACCAAGGACGTGATCAAATCAGGCGGCGAGTGGATCAGCAGCATCGACATTGAAAACATCGCCGTCTCGCATCCGCATGTTGCCATGGCCGCTTGCATCGCCATTGCCGACCCCAAATGGGACGAGAGACCGATCGTGGTGGTCGTAAAAAAACCAGGTCTTGCGCTTAGCAAAGAGGAACTGTTGGCTTTTTATGTCGGTAAAACCGCCAAGTGGCAAATTCCCGATGACGTGATCTTTGTGGAGTCCATTCCGATTGGTGCAACGGGCAAAATCCTCAAAACCAAACTCAGAGAAGACCTCTTCAAACACAAACAGAGCTGAGTTTGACCCTTTGCTGATCCAGATCATGATTTTCTTGCTCGTTCAAGGCGACACTTCAAATCATTGATGTCACAGTTGTCACAAAAAGGGCTTAAAGTCTTCAGTGTGTGATGGTTTTTTTTAAGCCCCTTATGGCCCATTGTATTTTTTAATCTTTTTGTGGCTCCCAACCCTGACCCCTTTTTTTATCATCAGCCATTCACCTTATGACCACCACCTACCAAGTTCACTCCGATGTCGCCGTCATCACCCTGGACAACCCCCCCGTCAACGGCTTGAATTGGCAAACACGCAAAGAGTGTTTGAGCCATTTAGAGAAAGCTTTGGCCGACCCCAGCATCCACGCGATGGTGCTGTACGGCGCGGGCAAGGCCTTTTGCGGTGGCGCAGATATCAAAGAGTTTGGTACCCCAAAGGCGATGCAAGAGCCCAACTTGCTCTCTTTGATCTTGGCCTTTGAGAACGCTCAAAAGCCTTTGGTCGCAGCCCTTCACTCCGTGGTCATGGGTGGGGGGCTGGAGTTGTCATTGGCTTGCCACTACAGAGTGGCATCCCCTGGGTGTCAAATTGCCTTGCCAGAAGTGAAACTGGGCTTGATCCCAGGCGCTGGGGGCACACAACGCTTGCCCCGAGTGCTGGGCGTTGAGGTGGCGCTCAACATGATCGTGAGCGGTGAGCCCGTGATGAGTGAGCGACTCAACATGGTGCCTGGGCAAAAGCTCTTTGACCAAATGGCTGTAAGCTCAGAGACGTTGCTGGACGAAGCCATCGAGTTTGCCAGGAGTGTGAGCGCTGATAGGCCCTTGCCCAAAGTGCGAGACCTCAAGTCCCGTCACCCTCAAGGGGATGCTTACTTTCAGTTTGCCAAGAACATGGTGAAAAATTCCCCACAAGCCAAGAACTTGCCCGCACCGCTTCAAGCCATCGATGCCGTTCAGCAATCGACCTTGTTGCCCATGACGCAAGGACTGGCCTATGAGCGTGAACGCTTCTTGAACTTGATGTGGACCCCTGAGTCAAGGGCTTTAAGGCATCTCTTTGGCGCACAAAGAAACACCTCAAAAATTGTCGATCTTGACAAGAACACCCCCATTCGCCCCATTCAAAAGGTCGGCATCATTGGCGCAGGCACCATGGGGGGCGGTATTGCAATGAATTTTTTGATGGCGGGTCTGCCCATCACGCTCTTGGACACCAGCCAAGCGGCCTTGGACAAAGGCGTTCAAACACTCACCCAAAATTTTCAAGACCGGGTGCATAAAGGCAAATTAAAGGCCGACAAACTGCAAGCCATGTTGAGCGCCCTGACCACCACCTTGGCGTACGAGGACTTGTCTCCTTGCGACTTGATCATCGAAGCTGTTTTTGAAGACTTGTCGGTCAAAGAAAAGGTCTTTCAAGCCCTGGATGCGTGTGCCAAGGCGGGCGCTATTTTGGCGACCAACACCTCCACCTTGGACGTCAACGCCATCGCCGCTTTCACCAAGCGCCCAGCAGACGTGGTGGGAATGCATTTTTTCTCACCCGCCAATGTGATGAAACTGCTTGAAGTCGTTCGCGCCAAAGAAACCTCAAAGGACGTCTTGGCCTCGGTGATGGCGCTGTCCAAAACAATCAAAAAAATCGCTGTGGTCTCGGGGGTGTGCGATGGCTTTATTGGCAACCGAATGATCGAGCAGTACCTCAGGCAAGCGGGGTTCTTGCTTGAAGAGGGTTGCTCACCTGCGCAAATCGATCAAGCCATTGAGCGCTTTGGGTTTGCCATGGGCCCGTTCAAAATGAGCGACTTGGCGGGCAACGACATAGGCTGGGCCATCCGTCAGAGACGCTACGTCGAAAAACCGCAAATGAAATACAGCCCCATGGCCGATTTGATTTGTCCTTTGGGCCGCTTTGGGCAAAAAACCAGCGCAGGTTGGTACGATTACAAGGCTGGAAAAAGAGACGCCATCCACTCCCCCTTGGTGCAAAAACTCTTGGACGACTACCGAGCCGAGCACGCCTTGAAGGCCAGAAAAATCTCTGACGAAGAGATCGTGCAGCGCTTGGTGTTCTCCTTGGTCAATGAAGGCGCACGCATTTTGCAAGAGGGCATCGCCTCCAAAGCCAGTGACATCGACATGGTCTACATCACGGGCTACGGCTTTCCGATCTTTCGAGGCGGGCCCATGCACTATGCCCAAGAATTTGGTTTGTTGAACATGATCGGTGCCATGCAGCGTTTTGCTCTGAACCCCAAAGACGACGCCCAATTTTGGCAACCCGCAGCGCTTTTACAAACCTTGGCCCATGAGGGGCGAACGTTTGCGGACGCGTGAATTGAATTTGCCTGAAACCTGGGCGCAGTCAGTGCATGCCATGAACCCCTTCACACCCCTTGATCTCTCTAGGATTACGCCATGACCCAAGCTCTCATCGTCTCCACTGCCAGAACACCGCTTGCCAAAAGTTGGCGTGGTGCTTTCAACATGACCCATGGCGCTGTTCTTGGCGGACATGTGGTCAAGCACGCCCTTGAGCGCGCAGGGGTGCAAGCCGACATGGTGGAGGACGTCATCATGGGTTGCGCCAATCCTGAAGGGGCCACGGGGTGGAACATCGCTAGACAAAGTGCTCTCTCAGCGGGACTGCCCATGAGTGTCTCTGGCATGACGGTCAACCGCTTTTGCTCCTCTGGCCTGCAAACCATTGCCTTGGCTGCTCAGCGCATCATCGCTGGAGAAGCCCAAGTGTTTATTGCCGGTGGCGTGGAGAGCATCTCTTGCGTGCAGCAAGAGATGAACATGCACATGTTCATTGACCCCGCCCTACAAAAGAAAAAACCTGAGATTTATTGGAACATGCTTCAAACGGCTGAACAAGTGGCCAAGCGCTATCACATCAAGCGTGAGGCCATGGACGAGTATGGCGCACACAGTCAACAAAAGGCCTGCCATGCGCAAGAGAGGGGCCTCTTTGACGATGAAATCGTCCCCATCACCACCAGTGCGGGGGTGGTGGACAAAGTGATGGGCTTGATGACCCAACAAGTCACCGTGAGCCGAGACGAGGGCACACGAGCTGGGACCACTGTAGAAGCTCTAAGCGCCATCAAAGCCGCCACACCGGGGGGCCTGGTGGCGGCGGGAAATGCCAGCCAGTTCTCCGATGGAGCGGGCGCTTGTGTGGTCATGGATGAGAAAAGAGTCGCTCAATTGGGCCTCAAGCCGCTGGGACGCTTTTTGGGCTTTGCGGTTGCGGGTTGCGAGCCCGATGAAATGGGCATTGGCCCTGTGTTTGCAGTGCCCAAACTGTTAAAGCACTTGGGGCTCAAAGTGCAAGACATTGATCTGTGGGAATTGAACGAGGCCTTTGCCGTTCAGGTCTTGTATTGTCGGGATCAATTGGGCATTGACCCCGAGCGGCTGAACGTCAATGGAGGGGCCATTGCCTTGGGTCACCCCTACGGCATGAGCGGTCAGCGCATGACCGGACACGCCTTGATCGAGGGGCGCAGGAGAGGGGCCAAACGCGTGGCCGTGACGATGTGTGTGGGTGGAGGCATGGGTGCAGTGGGGCTTTTTGAAGTCCTGTAAGTTCTAAGCGTCACCCACATGCTCGTCTTTAGAAGACCCGCGTTGACGCACCCCCTTTGTGGTTTAAAATCAAAACTTAGAACTCATTTTTTTCTTTTGCCCACCCATCTCCTTCATGACACCATCCGAGCATTTGACCAGTCCCCAAGCTTCCGTAGCGTCCATATCCTCCGTAGCGGCCACAACTGGCTCTCAGACGGATCAACAAAGGTACGACGCCTTTGTCCAAGACTTTGGCATCTACATCCCCTTTGCCGACTTTTTGGGTTTTGAATTTGTGAGCTCCAAAGACGGTCACTCGGTGCTTGCCTACCAAGCCCTAGATGCGCACATGAACTCCTTTCAGGTCACTCACGGTGGGGCCTTGATGGCCCTCATGGATGTGAGCATGGCCAATGCAGCCAGGAGCGTGGAGAGCGGCTCCAGGGTGGTCACCATTGAGCTTAAAAGCTCCTTTTTTAATCCGGCCAAGGGTCTGCTTAAAGCCTATGGCAGCGTCTTGCACCGCACCAAAAGCATGGCGTTCATGGAGACCAAGATCATGGACGCTCAAAACGTGCTGTGCGCGCATGCCACAGGCACCTTTCGCTATGTCAAACCCTGAGGCCCCCTAACCCCTAACCCCTAACCCCTAACCCCTAACCCCCAGCCCCTTTTGCGACCCTTCTTGTTAAACATTTTGACCCTCTTGAAAAAGGAAATTTCACATGATTACCATTAAACAGTTGATGCTTTCATTGGCCTGTGCTTTGACCCTGTGCATAGGCGCTCACGTGTTCGCGGCCGATGCCAAAAAAGATGCGCCAGCTCCCGCTGCAGCTCCAGCCACTACAGCGGCTCCTGCAGCCGCCAGCGCCGATCCAATCGTTAAAAAATCTGACTCCGGCATCTGCCACGACAAAAGCAGCCCAA
>CANJNC010000062.1 GCA_947475685.1 Comamonadaceae bacterium
ATTGGAAAAATCGGCGATGTGCCACTTCTGCTAGTGAGTAATGTAAGCTTAGCCAGCAAGAACTTAACCGATTTAATTGAACTTTCAAAAAAACAAAGTGGTGGGATCTCCTATGGTACAGCTGGAACTGGAAGTACTCAACATCTCATGATTGAGTTATTGAATCAAAAAAGTGGTTCGAATTTTGTTCATATTCCATATAAGGGTGCATCTCCCGCAATGACTGATGTAATGGGAGGCCATTTATCTTTGGTCGGAGCCGCATTAGCTGGGTCACTTGAATACATAAAAGCTGGGAAATTAAAGGCCTTTGTGATTTCAAGCTCAACTCGGTCTAAATATCTTGTTGACGTTCCAACTTTCGCAGAGCTTGGGCTTGGTGATATGGTCATTACAGCATGGCATGGACTTTTAGCGCCGACTAAAACACCTCAAGCCGTTATTAAAAAATTGAATGCAGCATTGAATTCCATCTTAATTGAGCAAGATCTAATTGATAAACTCGATGTTATCGGAAGTATTGCTAGCCCAGGAACACCGGAAAAGTTTGCAGATCAGATTAAAAATGATCTTGAAAAATACGATCAAATTGTAAAGTTAGCAAAAATAAAAATTGAATAATTAATCTTTAAATTCAGAAAGAAAGAAATGACAATATTGCCCTTTCATTTATCCGTTCCGGTAAATAGCCTGGAAAAAGCTCGTCAATTTTATACAGGTATATTGGACTGCAAAGAAGGACGTAGCGCAGAAATGCGCATTGATTTTAATTTTTTTGGTCACCATTTGGTAACCCATCTAGAACCAGTAGATGCTTCTCACAAAACCACTGACATTGATTCTTTTGGAGTCAAGACACCATGTAGACATTTTGGAGTTGTGATAAGTTTGGATCAATTTAAAGAATTAGCTACTAAACTTTATACGGCAAAGGCTGACTTTTATACCGAACCTGAAACGGTATTTCCTGGCGACGTAAAGGAGCAAAATATCATGTTAGTTCATGATACTTGTGGAAATATTGTCGAATTCAAAGCGACACCGATTCACGGATTATTTGCTAAAACAAAAATTAATTGATCCATACTTTTCAACGCTCATAGCTTTAATAACCCAAAGAAAATGATCAATCAATATTTAATAACGAAGTTAAACAACTTTAAACCCAAAAAAATTCTAATATCAACTGTACTTCGATAAATTAAAGTAAATTTTGGCTCTTGGCCTGGATCAATTCATCATGTCTAAAACTCATTTCAACTATACCTTGCTATGCATGGCGCTGCCTAATACACGCGGCTACATTGCTACCTAAATAGGAGATAAGTAATGCCGATTAAAAAAAGCAACCAAGATAGAAGGTCAACAGCTTGCAATCTGCCTCTTCGGAGCTTTGTATGCTGATTGTTGCAACCGATACGGGCGGGACATTTACCGATTTGGCCGCTTACGATGACGCCTCTGGCACCGTGGTTTACACAAAGAGCCTAACGACCTACGATAACTTTGTCGAAGGGGTGATGAATTGTGCCAACAAAGCAGATTTGGACCTGTCGAATGCAGAGATTTTTAAGCACGGCACGACACTTGTCATCAATGCCCTGATCCAGCGGAACGGGGCGAAAACCGCGCTGGTGATGACCAAAGGCTTTCGCGACGTATTGGAGATTGGACGCGGCAATCGTCCCGAGCCATTCAATATTCATTACCGCAGAGACGCGCCGTTGGTTCCGCGGGAGCTACGCTTTGAAATTGACGAGAGGGTATCTGGCAAGGGCCAACCAATCAAAGTGCCAAGCGAGCAAG
Organism: Comamonadaceae bacterium; assembly: GCA_947475685.1. Taxonomy (GTDB): domain Bacteria; phylum Pseudomonadota; class Gammaproteobacteria; order Burkholderiales; family Burkholderiaceae_C; genus Limnohabitans. The sequence continues at coordinate 1,807 of CANJNC010000062.1, forward strand.
AGATTCTGGAGGTGGCAAAGCAACTCAAGGCGGCGGAGGTGCAGTCCGTAGGTGTTTCCTTCCTTCACGCATTCCAACTCTCGGATCACGAGCGCGCCGTCGCAGCCCAATTACAAAAGCTTTTGCCTGGCGTCACGGTGACCTACGGCTCTGCCTTGTCCAACGAGTGGTATGAATTCGAACGTACAGCTACTGTTGCAGCCAACGCCTATGTGGGTCCACAGGTTGCTGGGTACCTTAAGCGGCTAGAAGCTCGCCTTCAAGACGATACCTTTGAGGGACGTCTTTTCATGATGGGATCGAATGGCGGAGTGCTCAACGTGGAAGAAGCGCTGCGTGCCCCTATTGCACTGGTCGAATCGGGTCCGGTAGGTGGCTGCATAGGCGCTGCTGCTTATGCGCAAGCACTGGGCATCAGCTGCGGTATTGCGTTTGATATGGGTGGCACGACTGCCAAATGTGCGGTCGTTCAGGACGGGCAATTCGATGTCAAGTCGCTGTATCACGTTGGCGGCTATGACCGCGGGTTTCCAATTCGAGGCGCCGTCATTGACATCGTGGAGGTCGGTGCTGGAGGAGGATCTATAGCTTACCTTGACGCGCAGTTGGGCCTGCATGTGGGTCCTCGGTCTGCGGGCTCAACCCCGGGCCCTGCAGCCTATGGCCGTGGCGGAACGGAGCCCACGATCACCGATGCGAACTTGGCTCTGGGACGCATTGACGCTAGCAGTTTCCTAGGTGGCAGCATGACATTGGATCTGGCAGCGGCGCGTCAGGCTATTGGAGAAAAAGTCGCCGACCCGCTTGGCTTCCACGGCGACCAAGGCATTGATTCGATGGCGGACGGCATGATTACCATCGCCACCGTCACCATGGCCAACGCCATAAAACGAATCACGGTGGAGAGGGGCCTCGATCCGCGCGACTATACGTTATTCGCCTTTGGCGGGGGTGGGCCGCTGCACGCAGTTCAAATCGCGCGCCAGCTCATGATTCCGACCGTGATCATTCCACCGGAACCTGGCAACTTTTCAGCGCTGGGCATGCTTTTGGCAGACTTTCGCGTTGACAGCTCGGTTACTTTTGTTCGACCCTTGACCGACGTATCCATTGGCGAGGCGGAAAGCGTCTCAACAAAAATGCGTGAAGGCATTGGTGCAACATTGAAGAGCCAAATCGGCAAGGGTGAGATTCGCTTTAAGCGCTTTGCCGAGATCCGCTACCGCGGTCAAGTACATACCATCCGTACACCCCTGGAAGTAGGAGCTAACGCCGGTGGAATGCGAGCAGCATTCGAGTCCCTATATAAGGCTCGTTATGGACATGCCGATTCAAAAAGTCCGGTTGAAATTGTCGGACTGACCATGGTCGGTCTCGGGCAGATGGACAAGCCGACTTTCGAGTCGCTGGCTCCGAACCGCAATGCGATTGCGAAGCCGCAGCTGAGCGGGCGCGAAGCGTTCTTTCCAGGAGCAAGCACGCGTATCGTAGCCAGTGTGTTCAAACGCAGTCAGCTTGCCTCAGGCTTTATCGCGAAGGGCCCGGCACTGATCGAAGAATACGGTTCCACTACCGTTGTCGGTCCAGGGGACAAGTTCAGCATAGGAAAACTTGGCGAAATACGGATTGAGCTTGACCTGAAAGGAGAGGCATGAAAGCAAGAGACAACCAATCGGATCAACTCAAGTCCTCGGTCAACCCTGTAACTCTAGAGATCATTCGACAGCTACTTCAGTCGATTCCGGACGAGGTCGAAATGGATTTGACGCGTACGGCCTTCAGCCCTCTGATCTATGAGTACAAGGACTATGCGGTCGGCATGGTCGATGTAGAGGGAAGGCTGATTGCCCAGTCGCGCGGCGGCATCCCCATTTTTCTAGCTAATGTGCTAGGTCTGGCGGTGATGGACGGTGTGGCTACTTATGCGGAAGAAGGCATCCACTCCGGCGACGTAATCATTACCAACCATGCAGGAACGCTGGGCCAGCACCTGAATAATGTGGTTATGTTCACCCCCATGATGGACCCCAACCATCCAGACAAGGTCATCGCCTTTATGGCAATCCTCGCGCACTGGACGGACATCGGCGGAAAGTACGTCGGTTCGTCAGCTTCGAACGACACGACAGATATCTTTCAAGAGGGCATCCAATTTCGGTGCGTAAAGATGCGGCGCGCTGGCAAACCGGTGAGTGAGACCTACCGCATGATCGAATACAACACACGCTTCCCCACCATGGTGCTGGGCGACGTCGATGCGCAACTGGCCGGCTGCACTAAGGGCGCAAACCTCTTCACGCGACTGGCTGAAAAGTTCGGCACTGATACGCTGATGTCCGGAATCGCCGAGCTTTGGAAAAAAACCGAAGCTTCCGCGCGGGCCGCGGTAGCCGCCATTCCTGACGGCGTCTATTTCGCCAGTTCTTTTTTGGATAACGATGGGATAGACCTGAATAAGCATATCGAGTGCCCCATCACGGTGACCGTGATGGGTGAGCGATTTATCGTCGACTTTTCAAACATCTCGCCTCAAGTGCGCGGTCCGTTCAATTCAGGGCGTTATGGCGGGGGAATCACCTGCGCACGCATCGCCTTCAAATACTTAACCACGCCGCTGGAGTTTACTAATGAAGGTAGTTTTGTACCCCTTGAAGTGGTATTACCCGAAGGGAAATTCCTGAGTGCCGCAGCTAACGCGCCTATGGCCCGTTACAGCGCGCCTATCAGTACGGTGGTCGATACCATCGTCCACGCAATGGAAGCGGTAGCTCCGGCCATGATTGCCGCCGGTCACCATGCCTCCATGGGCTCGCATCGTTTCCAGGGCATGCATCCCGAGACCGGGGTGCTGTTCAGCCATCTGGACACGGCGCTCGGTGGCTGGGGCGGTTCGCACAACCGAGATGGGTCGGGTCCGTTCAAGACGTTGGCGCACGGCGACACACTGGATGTGCCAGTCGAAGTGCAGGAGATGCTGTATGGCCTGCACATCAACAGCATCTGCTTTCGCACCGACTCCGCAGGTGCAGGCCAGTACCGCGGCGGCCCCGGGCTGGACAAGCAATACACCATACATCACCCGGTCAAGCTTACGCTGACGTTTGAGCGCAATGGGTGTCCCCCCTGGGGCGTGATGGCCGGCAAGGAAGGACAACCTAACTATGTTGAGATACAGCGCAGCGATGAATCGGAGCCGACCATTTACCTCAAAGCAAGCGACATTCCACTAAATACCGGTGACCGTGTGCTAATCCATTCAGGAGGCGGGGGGGGGTATGGGCACCCGTTTAACCGCGACCCAGAAGCGGTTGCCCTAGACGTGAAGCGTGGTGTTGTGTCAGAGGCTGCGGCGCGCGAAGATTATGGTGTTATCCTCAATACCGACCAAGGCGTCAACCACTGCCTGACCCTAGAGGAGCGGTCAAAGCGTCGCGCTTGCGTCTAAGGTGAAGGCAGTCGGTCCGATTCAGATAATGAAAAAAGACAGGAGACAAAAGTGAAAACTATTTTCAAGATTGCACTCGTTATGGCGGTTGGCTTTGCGAGCAACCCGCGCGCTGTTCTGGCTCAACATGACTATCCGAACAAGCCCATCCGATTCGTTGTGCCTTTTCCCGCTGGCGGGGGGCTGGATTCGGTGGCCCGTACCCTTGCTGAAAAATTGACTATAGAGTTACACCAGCCGTTGCTGATCGATAATCGCGGCGGTGCTGGTGGGTCGTTCGGCACTTCGCTAGTGGCGAATGCGCCCCCAGATGGCTACACCATGCTCTACACGAACAACGGACAGGCGATCATCCCGAATGTCCAGAAGACGAACTGGGATCCAATGAAAGACTTCAAAGGCGTTTCTAATGTCGTAGTCTTTCCGATGATGATTTTCGTCAACGCCAATTCACCTTTGAAGTCTCTATCTGACCTGATTAGTGCCGCAAAGGCACAGCCTGGCAAGCTCAGCTACGCGTCGTCTGGCGTCGGCAGTACCTTACACATTGGGATGGAAATGTTTCGCAGCGCTGCCGGCATCGACATAATGCATGTCCCGTATAAAGGCAATGGGCCTATGACCACGGCGCTCCTTGGCAATGAAGTGTCCATGTCGCTCGATTCACTCGCGGTGTCTATGCCACAGGTCAAGGCAGGCAAGTTCCGCGCATTGGCTTTGACTAGTCTCAAACGCCTGCCCACCTATCCTGATGTGCCGGCGATCGCTGAGTGGGTGCCCGGTTACGAGTACGATGCCTGGCACGCCGTGTTCGTCCCGGCCGGTACGCCTTCGGAGATCATCGCAAAACTGAATACCGCACTGGTGAAAGTGATCGCCATGCCCGAGGTGTCGAAGAAAATCGTCGACCTTGGGTTTGAACCAAAAAGTTCCACCCCTGCCGAGCTCGATACCATGGTGTCGAAAGACATGAGCAAATTTCGTAAAATTGTTCAGGATGCCAATATAAAAGCCGAGTAGGAATTAAACAGATGACTCTCAGCACTAAAAGGCAGAAAAAGATATGAAACTTGCAACCGTTTCCAAGGGTGGACAGCAACTATTTGGCGCCCTCACCGAGCGCGGTTTTATTGATCTCGGAGCGCGCTTTAAGGGGCGCTGCCTTAACCTCACGGAACTGCTTGAGAAAAACATGCTCACTGAAGCGCAAAGCCTGTGCGACGATGCTGCAGCAGACCTCCCGCTTGAAGGCTTGGTTTATCTCCCGCCACTGGCCCGCAGGGATCTGCGCGTGTTTGCTCTGGGCTGGTCATACCGTGACCACCAGACCGAAACAGGCAAAGAGGCGCCAGCATTCCCTTCGGTGTTTACCAAATTTGGCTCCACGCTTGTTGGCCACCAGCAACCGCTCATCAAGCCGGCGGTGTCTGACACATTTGACTATGAGGGCGAGGTGGCACTCATCATCGGCAAGGGGGGGCGCAACATTCCTGAGAAGGACGGATTGTCCCATATTGCCGCCTTTTCCATCTTGATGGATGGGTCCTGCAGGGAGTGGCAAAAGCACAGCGTTACGACCGGAAAGAACTTCGACGCCAGCAGCTCATTTGGTCCTTGCATCGTCACGCGCGATGAGATTCCAGACCACGGTGCGATGGTGCTTACCACCCGCCTGAATGGCTCCGTCATGCAACATTCGGCCTTTGCAAACATGGTCTGGGACTTGGGCTACCTCGTCAATTACTTGTCGACGATGTGCGAGTTGCGCCCTGGAGACGTGATCTCTACCGGCACACCCAGCGGAGTGGGCGCCAGACGCAACCCACCTGTGTTCATGAAAGTTGGCGACACACTGGAGGTCGAAGTCACGGGCATCGGTCAGCTAACGAATAAGATTCAGTAACCCCTTTGTTCAATGGTCTATTTTGCTTAGCCCTTGCTAAAGATCAACCATTAACTCACCTGCCACGGAATCGATGCCGGATGTCGCTTTGAGTGTTGCCCAAATGGGACCTTATCGCAGCCATATGTACATATTTGTCAACCACTCTAGCAGGACAAATTTTTCGCCCCCGGTCTACATTTGACTAAAAGCGACAACTTCCACCACACCGGGGGGAACAGTCTGCACGTTTATTCTGCAACTATGCCTGAATTTTTAATAAAAGGAACCCATTTGGATCTTTCCTTGAGGGCAAACTCGTCAGCCTGTTGAGGAGATACGGGCCCCAACTGCTCTCCCCCAACTTGCTGAATGCGTGCTTTGAAAATCGGTGTTTGCATCGCCACTGCCACTGCTTGGTTGAGTTTGGTCATCACTGCGCTTGAAATTTTCGATGGACCGTAAACACTTCCCCAACTGTAAGCTCCAAAATCCGGATATCCCTGCTCTGCAAATGTGGGAACTTGTGGTTGACTTTGACTTCTTTTATCCCCGCCAAGACCCAACCAATGCGCTTTGCCTTGATCCACAAAGGCACTGGTTGCAATCAATGTATCGATGACGATATCCACATGGCCGCCAGCCAAGTCTGTGAGCGCGGGAGCAGCGCCTCGGTAAGGGATATGAAGCATTTCTATTCCAGCTTGTTTGAGAAATACTTCGGTCATTACGTGAGAGACCGAGCCTTTTCCTGCTGAACCATATTTGAATTTACTGTTATCTTGCTTGGCGATGGCTACAAATTCCTTGAGCGTTAAAGGAACTTGATTACCGGCCAAAATGACCAAAGGGATCTTCACAACCAAGCCCACTTGTGAAATGTCTTTATCGATGTCAAAGGGCAATGACTTGTATACCCCTGGGTTCATGACCAATTGGGAGCTCGTCCCCCAACCCAAAGTGTAGCCATCGGGGGCTGACTTCGCAACAAAATCTGTTCCAGTCACGCCGCCTGCGCCAGCACGATTGGCCACAATCACACTTTGGCCCAACGAATTAGCCATGCTCACTGCCATGTCCCGCGCCATGACATCCGTGCTGCTGCCAGCGGGGAATGCGACCACCAAAGTGATGGGTCTAACCGGGAAGCTCTGTGCAAACACGTTCTGATTAAACATGGTCACAAGGCAAGTCAACGCTAGGAGTATGTTGATAAAAAGGAAAGACGAATATTTAGCTTTCAACACCTTAGATGTTTTCATTATGGATCCATTCAAAAGAATTAAAAAATCTATGTTTCAATATCCACCCGCAATGACTTCAAAAATCTGCCAAAAAAGTTATACATCCCAGAAACGGTTGCGAGTTCTACTATTTCACGCTCCCCCAAAAATTGCGGCAATGCATTGAATACATCATCACTGACATCGGCGAGCAAGGTCGATTCTTTGGCGAATTTATAAACCGACAAGTCGTTGCCAGTCAACGTTAATTTGAAATTCAAAATCCCATCAATTTCATCCTCATTCAAACCGACCTTTATGCTAATGGGTTTATGGTGAGCAATGAGATAAGGGAAAACACCATTGCTGGCAACAGATAAGATGGCGATTTGACGGTATCTGGCAGAAAGATGTAATTTTCCTTTCTGAAATAGTCGAGTTGTTGCCTCAAAAAGCGGCGGTGCAAGTGAATCTGCACGAGCCATCATTTTGAATATATTCATTGGCTTCATGCCGTCTAGAGCCAATGCAGTTTCTGCCTCTAAAGACTCTCGGGTTGGGTATGCAATACGAGCCATGACTTAAGCCTGCGCCAGGGTAACCAACACTTCCCCCTTGCAGCGCAGTTCACCTGTCGCTTCATCAATTGCAGTCAAAGAAAGTCTGACTTGGCCACCCGTGCCATCTGGATTTGGAATTTTTTCAATTACATGTCCGCCAAGAATCAAGATATCTCCTGGACGAGCCATTGTCACATTGCGAGTTGAAAACTTGTCAAACTGGGCTGTTCCCAAGTATGCAGTTGCACATTTACCCAAGTATCCCATGATCATCATGCCGTGAGCAATGATTCCTTTTGCAATAGATCGGCTTGCAAATTCCTGATCGTGATGAATTGGGTTGAAGTCGTAGGAAGCACCTGCGTATTTCACAATATGAGTTCTTGTCACTGGGCCTTGTCGAATTTGGGGAATTTCAGCATTTAGAACGACATCTAAAAACTTGAGTTTTGTTCTTTTCTCAACTTTTCGGTAACCAGTTTTTCTTAGAGCAGCCGGATCAGTTCCATCTTCAATGTAGGTATCGTGGTAATAATTGATCATTTTATCTTCTCCCTACAAATGTTTGTCTAATCGTTTGAATGGGTTTATTCTCTGAATCTTTCAATATGGTTTGTAAAACAATTTGAGCCATCGGACCAAAAGTTTTACCCTCTTTCTCAACGACATCAACAATTTCAAGATGGTAGCTGATTACCTCACCTGGATGCAATGGTCTGTGATAAACGATTTCATGTTCACCTTGAACGAATCGGGTCAAATCGGCCATATGCATCGCTTCCATCTTGCCGGAGCGATAAATATGAGAAAAAGTGGGTGGTGCATATTGGATCGTGGGATCATCACTCCAAAAAAAATCACTCCAATCGTCTACCGCTGCGGCATACTCCTTGATTTTTCCAGGCTCGACTACACAATTAAATGTACTGCCTTTCATACCCAGCATTTTTTTATAATCAATCATTTGGATTCACTTTCATATAGTTAAACTTTGATGCCCTCTTTCCAATGTTCATCACGCAATTCACGCTTTAAAATCTTGCCTGCTGCGTTCCTAGGAAGAGAAGCGCGAAATTGAATAGATTTTGGTATTTTGTAACCAGCCAACTTATTTCTCATGAATTGATTGATCTCAACTTCATCATAATTTTTTCCTGATTTCATAACTAATATTGCATGGACAGACTCACCCCATTTTTCATTAGGAACACCAATCACAGCGGCATCTTGAACACAATCATGAGAAAGCAGAACTTCTTCAATTTCTGAAGGGTAAATGTTTACGCCACCACTTTTTATCACGTCTTTAAGTCTATCAACTATATATAAATATCCTTCGTCGTCGAATTTACCCAAATCACCCAAAGTACACCATCCATCTTTGAAAGCACTTTTTGTCTTATCTTCTGCCTTAAAATATCCTTCAAACATACTTGGCGTTTTCAGGAAAATCTCTCCAATTTCTTCAACACCAACTTGAAGATCAAACTCGTTGACAATTTTAACTTCCGCACCCAATACCGCTTTTCCCACAGACCTAAATTTTCGGGATTGATCCTCTGGTCGCAAAGTTGTTATGGTTCCTGCCTCAGTAGCACCATAAAACTCAAACAAACCAGCTTTAGGAAATATTTTTAAAATACTCTCCTTGACCACTGTTGGCAGTGGCGAAGCACCAGATAACAAGACCCTCAACGATGAGCAATCAAAAGCATCCATAGAATTCGCCTGTTCAGAAGCGATGGCTTGAAACATAAATGGAACCATGAAAGACCAAGTCACCTTGTACTTTGAAATGAGCTCAAGTGCTAAATGCGTATTAAATGAAGGCATGATGACCACACTTCCACCTATACAAAGTTGACTCAAAGTCATCCCCAATGGTGCAGAATGATGGAATGGACCCGTGTGTAAAATTGAATCCTTTGATCCATAGCCAAAAATGCTTGGCCAATGCAAGAAAGCTAGACACCGGTTTCTATGAGTAATCATTGCTCCCTTAGGGTTACCCGTAGTGCCCGAAGTGTATTGGAGCATCAAAAGATCCGATTCGCGTACAATAATATGAGGCGATTGATCAGAAGCAACGTCCAGCAAATCGTTTAGATTTATCTTAAAGTCATTTGATTTTTGAACTGGAATTAATTGCAAGCTCTTTATTTGATTCTCAAGAGGAATAATTTTCTCTTGAAACGAATCATCAAAAATCAAGGCTTTTGCTTCTGAGTCTTTTATGTGGTAATTGATTTCAGTCGTTGTAAAGCGATAATTCAATAAAACAACGCCAACTCCAACCGAGGCCGCACCACAGACAACTTCTAGATACAAAGGAGAGTTTGGAAGAAGCAAAGCAACTTTATCTCCAACTTTAAACCCCAAATGAATTAACGTATTGGCAACTTTATTGACCTTTGAATAAAAATCTTCAAAGCTTATTTTTTGATCCTCAAAGATCATTGCAGTAGAACTCGCATTAGATTCACAAGCAATTCGTATTGCTCTTCCAATTGTCAAGTCAATCACTTCATTTACCTCTTACCTTTGATCCTGCTTCATATTTTTTTCTCTAACTCACTACTACGGTTCGAATGAATGTTTAAAGCAACCAATATTGAATCATATTCAATATGAAAATTAAAGCTCATCGCGATAACCACTAATTAAAGTTATTTTCTTAAAAGGCCCTTTAGATCAATCTGCTCTCTCAGTATTTTCAACTCTAAGTCAGTCGGATCAATAGTTACCAAAGTAGGTGCATTTTCATTCAATTCAAATCCAGTTTTTGATTTGACCTCTTCAAACGTTGAATGCGAGTGAATAGATTTGATACGCATTCTTAAAGTGACAGGGTCAAAATCAAAGGTTGCAATTGGTGTCACGCAAATCACTGGACCCTCATTGAATATAGCGGCATCCTTTTTGGATTGAGGGCCAAAAAGATGACCTGGTGCAGAAATAAAGTCTACTTTTTCAACAAATTTCTTTGTACTATGATCAGGACTGTACAAATAAATTTTCTTACAGCGTTGAATTAGTGAGATGTTGGCGACACCTGGGCCTCTTAATTTCGGATTTTCAATGCTACCAATTAAATGTAGATTTAAATTACCGTAGACATCAATCTGCATACCACTGTAAAAGAAGAAATCTACGCCCTTGTGCCAATGACCAAATAACTCCCAAAATCCTTCAATGGCTTCGGCTTTCTCCATCAACACGGGATCATCCAATCCCGCGGCCAAGGATGAGGGTTTGGGGTTATAAACTCTCTCTCCACCAATGATGATCCCAGGTGCGTGCATTTTCTTTGCAAGCATGATTGCAGCCATTGGAATAATGCCACCCACGCCCCATGATCCAATCTCGTTGTCTTGAAGTTCACGTGAAAGTAAAATAGCGATTCGCTCTAAGTCAGTGCATGAAGTCGGCATTACTGATCCCCCATGCATAGGCCAACAATGGTAGAGCCACTTAATTTGTCTAAGTAGTCTTGATGGGTTAAACACTTGAATATTTTTTCTTCAAGGTAATTGGACATCGCCACAGAATCCTTGGATTTTCTAGCGTTTTCAGCCACCCGCCAATACTCCTTAATATAAGCCATGTCGGGTAAATACTGCCCAGGGCTGCCAGTCGGATGCGCTCCAAAAGGAATGTGACAGACGGCGTCAACGTACATACTTGGTATTGTTGTAGCCATTGGATCGCGCTCAAATTTCTCTGTGGGCACAATTCGATCACAACTGATCACCACCTTCTTAGCTGCTCGAGCTAGCATGTGATCCGCTCTTGCTGTAGAGCCATATAAACGAGCATTGCCGTAAATATCAGCCTCTTGAACATGAATCAAAGCTAAATCTGGTTCAATCGCACGAGAGATATAAATGGGTTGATTGTTCTCGTCTTTAATTTGACCCAACAAGGGGTTGAATTTGGTTACATCAGAACCTTTTACTGCAGTCACTGGGTGGAACGGGACACCTGAAGCCGCAGCAAAATAACCCGCCATGATCGAGGTAACGTCCACTATATGTGCCTTTACTCGCCCATCCTCCACAGCTCTTCGGTAATTAGGGGCAAATCCAATGTCATCAAATGTCACGACCGGCACAAAGATTTCAGAAATCATTTGATCAACGGCAACAAGTAAATCCAGATCGTAGCCAGAGCCAGAAAGAGCGATATATTTGAGAGATTTGACTCCCATTCGAATAAGGGCACGCTCTAATGCAATGGGCTTATTTTCATGCAAGACCCCTCCAACGGCCAATAAGGAATGATCCGTGAGACCAAGTAAAGCCGTTTCAGGAGAACTCAACTTTCCTTTTAACAAATGACTGTCAAGTTGATTCATATGACCTTACTCCGGTGAAGACCATCGATCTCTTCTTGAGTCAAATTTAAAAATTCAGAATAAATTTCTTGCGTGTGCATCCCTATTGGGCCTCCTGGATGGGAAATTTCTCCAGGCGTGCGACTCATCTTAGGAACAACACCTTGCATGGCTATTTCGCCAAACCTTTCGTCATTGACTCGAACAACCATCTCTCTATAACGGATGTGCTCATCACTCATGATGTCTTTTGCTGTGTATGATTTACCAACTGGTACATCACCTTTTCGCAATATTTCAACCAACTCATCCGTTTCAAACTTCATTGACCATTGGCTGACAATCGCATCAATTTCCAATCGATGATCAGCTCTAAGTGTTTGAGTGTTAAAGCGCTCATCCGTTATAAGTTCTGATCTTTCCATACAAAGACACAGCTTTTTGAAAGGTCCGTCAGTTGGTGCCGCGATCAAAACCCAACCCCCATCTTTTGTTGGAAAAATACTTGAAGGCGCAAATCGATCGAATCCTGGACCAACGGGACCTCTGGTGATATCAAAGAAAGAAAACATGGGCAATAAATCCTCCATCACTCCCATCACAGACTCGTAGATTGCGACATCCACCAACTGCCCCTTCTTACTTTTATTTCTTTCGACCAGCGCCATCGATAAACCAAATGCAGAGTACAAACCTGCCAAGAAATCTCCAATACTCACCCCAGGACGAACGGGCGGTCTATCAGGGTAACCAATTAAATTTCGCATGCCACCCATGGCCTCTGCAATGGCCCCAAAAGCAGGCAAATTACTCATCGGACCATTTTGACCAAATCCAGAAATTGCAACATGTATCAACTGCTCATTTAAGTTCTTGAGCTCATTTTCTCCAAGACCCCATGAAGCAAATGTTCCAGGTTTAAAATTTTCAACCAAAGCATCCGCCTTAATTAATAATTTTTTAAGTACTTGAATTCCCTCAGGCCTTGATAAATCAAGGGTAATAAGTTTCTTATTTCTATTCAAGATAGAAGGTAAAAATCCTTCACCATGTTTGTATTTTCTCCCCCATTGTCTCAATGTATCAATTGATCTTTCCTTGGGTGGTTCGATCTTTATAACAGTAGCTCCAAAATCAGCCAACAGTTGCCCACAAAAACTTGCTGCAATTAAACTGCCAGCCTCAATCACAACCAGACCACTTAATGGGCGACTTGCTTTAGACGTTGAAGACTTCATTTTTTATTTCTATCAATCAGTCAAAATATTTGCTTCTTTAGCAATCGCCTTAAACTTCATAAAATCTTCTTGTACGATTTCTTTCATTCTTTCAGGGCCCTCTCCCCTAGTGATGTAACCAAAGTCATTAATTTGTTTTTGGACACTGGACATCCTGAGAGCCTCTAGAGCAGCATTCGAGAGTCTTTTTGCGATTTCAGGAGGTAGATTTGCTGGAGCAAAAAGACCAAACAAAACAGACATACTCGCTGTTGGGAAACCTAACTCATCCATCGTTGGAATGCCAGGTTGAATTTGCGTCCTTTTAGGCCCAGTTGTTGCCAAGGCTTTTAACTTACCATTTGCAACAAAATCTAAATAAGGGGACGGTGAAATATAGATTTGTAAGCGGCCTGCCAATAAATCCTGAATTGCTTGAGGCTCTCCCTTATAAGGGATGTGTTCAATCTCAATGCCAACAGAACGCTTCCAATGTTCAGTAATAAAATGTGCCACGCTACCGTTTCCTATGCTTCCGTAATTCAGAATTTTAGGATTGGCTTTTGCATAACTGACCAAAGATTTGACAGAGTCAACCGGAAGATTGCCTGCAACTAAAAAGGTTGTATAGACCTCATAGAGCAACGCCAAGGAAGTAAAATCTTTGACTGGGTCATAGGGCACGACTTTTGAACTGGCTGGAACAGCAATCAATGGGCCAGAAGTTACTGCACCGATCGTATAGCCATCTGACTGAGATTTAGATAATGCGAGCAATCCTATGCGTCCTGCAGCCCCTGGTCTATTGTCTACAACAATAGGCTGACCTAAAATTCCAGACATTTCCTTTCCTAGAATTCTATAAACAGCGTCCGTTCCTCCACCGGCAGGCAACGGTATTAATAGAGTGATAGGTTTGGTTGGCCAATCGTCTGCATTTGCAAATGAAAAATGAAATAATAAAAATACAATTAATGAATATCGAAACATTTCTTTCCACCATCGCAAAATAATCAAACAATAAAGTTCATGTTAATTTATAAATTCGAATACAAAAAACGCCAACTCGGTTTTACTTTTTAGTGTGAGCCATTTGTTTAACAAAGATTAAAGGATTTATTGAAATTAATGATGCACTATTTACTCATATTTTCTTAGCGTATTAACCCTTGCTTTTAAATCGATCCGAGCATAAATATGAGCTCAAGAAAAAATTTTTATTGCAATCTTTATATGAGTCGCCGAATTTTGGATTTGCCTTATCTAAATGTTATGAAGGCATAACAAGATTTGAGAGCCGACTGAGTAGAAAAAAAATAAAACCCTGAATTTAAATACGAAGTGCACCCATCAAGTCCGAGAGGTGTTCCCAGGTTGGGAAGTCAGAGTCAAGGGCATTGACCAACCTCTATGGCTTTTTTGCTTCAAGCAATCAGCGAACATGGCAATCAATCGTACGGAGCTCGATTCACATTTCAATTTGAATCAATTGCGTGCCCGTTTGTGTGAGGCAGTGATTGAATGTTTTGACAAGCGCCTCAATGCTGTCGACTTTGAAGCCCTCAACCCCATGGGCTTTGGCCATAGAGACCCAATCCAAGGTGGGTGAGTTCAGTGTGAGCATGCTGAGCGCCGTTTGCGTTGGGGACTCAAGTCCGACAGAGACCAACTCATTCTTTAAAATTTTATAAGCATGATTGGCAAAAATCAGGACCTTGATGTTGAGATTTTCCCGGGCCATGGTCCACAAAGCCTGAACAGAAAACATGGCACTCCCGTCGCCAACAAGTGCAATCACTGGGCGATCAGGCTTTGCAATGGCGCAACCAATGGCCACCGGCAAGGCGTAGCCCAAGGACGAGCCCATGCTGTTGAGCCAATCATGGGCGCGGGCATGTTCAGTGGGCTTGAAAAACCCCCGACCTGTGGAAACCGCCTCATCGACCACGATGGCATTCTCAGGCAGGCACGCCCCCAAGAACTGCCCCAAACTGTCCGAGTTGACGCGACCAAAAGGCATCGGACCCTGTGCAAAGACAGAGGTTTTATGAAGGCTGTGGTGAGCACCAAGTTCAAGCATCAAGTCTTCAAGCGCGCGCTCCACTTGGTCCTCATGGGTTGCCAAAGTCAAAGTCGCACAGGACTCGGGTGTCAGTAAGCTTGACAGATTGGGGTAGGCAAAAAATGCAATGGGCACTTTGGCACCAACCAAGATCAAATGCTCAGTGCCCTTCAAGACTTCTTGTGCAGCCCTGACATCAAAGGGCAATCGGTCCACGCTCACACGCCCGTGCCCGCGTTCGATTCTGGCATTTTGGCCTTCACTCAAAATTCGACAACCGGTTTTTTCTGCTATTTTTCCAGCAAACTCCAAGGCTTTGCCCCTGAGTGCTGCACCCCCCAAGAGCAGCACGGCGTTCTTGTCTTGGTGGATCACTTTCGCAATGGCTTGAACGACCGAGGCCTCGACCTTTCGCAAAGGCTTGGGCTCAACGGGGGGCGCCTCCACCTCAGTTTTGAGCCACGACACGTCTGCTGGCAAAATCAAGGTGGCAATTTGCCCACTCTTTTCTTTGGCAATGCCAGCGGCCAAGGCGGCATCGTTTGCAACCGTATCGGCACTGGTGGAGGTTTTGACCCAATGCGACATGGGTCTGGCCACTCCCTCAATATCTCCGCTCAGTGGTGCGTCGTATTTCAGATGGTAGGTGGCGTGTTCTCCAACGATATTGAGAATGCCAGAATTGGCTTTTTTGGCGTTGTGCAGGTTTGACAAACCATTGGCCAAACCTGGTGCAAGATGCAACAAAGTGACAGCGGGTTTACCACTAAGGCGGTAGTAACCGTCCGCTGCTCCGGTCACAATGGATTCGTGCAAACCCAAAACACATCGTATACCCTTGATTTGATCCAGGGCGGCCAGGAAATGCATTTCCGAGGTCCCAGGATTGCCAAAACAAATGCTAATATCGCTCGCGATGAGTGCCTTGATCGTGCTTTGTGAACCATTCAAAGTTGTCACACCATCCCCTTCTTACCTTTACATTACCAACAAGAGACCATGATTGAGTATATCAATATTGAAGACAGGAAACCCAGACTGATCCATGGAGGTATAGAGGGAAAAAGCGTTGATCAATTTTTAGAGCTGTGGTCTGCCATCCACCTAAGTTTAGAATTAAAGACCGTGTCTGCTGCCCTTGTCTTTCAAAAGGACACCCAGTCGTTGCAACAAATGGCTTCCTTGGTTTGGGAGTTGATGGCCACGCTCCCCGCCAAATCGGCAAGAAACCCGGCTGAAAAAATCGCTGGTCAAACACTGCTTCATCTCTACTCTGCGCTGTCATGGTCTTACTTCAGAAGGCACGCC
>CANJNC010000063.1 GCA_947475685.1 Comamonadaceae bacterium
AGAGGATCGATCAAGTGAAATTACTAAAATCCCTTTTACCTGATTGGGTACGCGACTATCAAATCAAACACTTGAGTGATGATTTGTTAGCGGGTATTTTAGTTACTATTTTAGTTTTACCACAGAGTTTAGCTTACGCGATTTTGGCAGGACTACCTCCGCAATTAGGACTTTATGCGAGCATTTTCCCTGTTTTTGTTTATGCAATTATTGGTAGCAGCATGATTCAAGCCGTTGGCCCTGTCGCTATAACAGCCATAATGACATTTTCCTTGCTGAGCCCATTGGCCACTCCAGGCTCGGTAAATTACATCATGATGGCTACTACGCTGTCGTTAATGTCAGGTCTGCTAGTGCTCGCATTTGGGATCTTTCGATTAGGTTTTCTCTCTAACCTACTGAGCCGTCCAGTTGTTGGAGGCTTTATTTCTGGATCCGCGGTGCTGATTCTGCTGAATCAGCTTAAATTTATTCTGGATGTAGATGTCATTGATACAGGCAATTGGGGGCAAATAGACTCTATTGTCCAACAATTCTCTCTAATTAACCCAGCCACATTATTATTGGGTGGCATTGGATTTTTGATTTTTTTCATGGCAAGAAATTTTTTAACAAAATGGCTGGAAACAAAAGGAATTTCGAATTTTCGCGCATCAATGATAACTAGATTAACTCCATTACTAGTTGTTATCATATCCACTGTCCTTACAATCCAATTAGATTTAGATCACCAATATGATATAAAAGTTGTTGGGAATATTCCAAGCGAATTACCCTATTTATCGTTTCATCTACCTGAGAATTCTGATTTAGTCCTGCTATTTGTCCCTGCGCTTGTTCTGGCTTTTATTGGTGCAGTACAAAATATTACGATGGCACATGCCCTCGCTATTAAACGACATGAAAGAACAGACTCTAACAAAGAGCTTATCGGTTTAGGATCTTCAAATATCATGACTGCATTTTGCGGTGGCATGCCAGTTGGTGGTGGACTAACTAGATCAGCCGTTAACTTAGCGAGTGGCGCTCAGACGCCCCTCGCTAGTATAGTTTCTGCTCTGTCCATGCTGTGTATTCTCTTAATCGGGGTTGCGTGGTTTTCAAAAATTCCTCTTTGTATACTTGCCGCAAGCATAATGGTAGCTGCTATCAGCATGATAGATCTTTCAGGATTTTGGCGTGCTTGGAACTATGATCGTGCCGATGCCTTTTCTTTTTTGGTAACTGGATTTGGAGTGCTGATTTTAAATTTACAAATTGGTATTATTCTTGGAATATTACTATCGCTTGCAAACTTGCTATACCGTGCAAGCTCACCACATATCGTTGTTGTTGGTCGAATCAAAGGCACTGAGCACTTTCGAAATATTGAAAGACATTATGTTGAAACATTGCCCTGCAGTCTATTTTTACGAATTGACGAAAGTCTTTTTTACGGTAACCTAAGTTCAATTGAATCTAGACTGATGTTGGAAATATCGAAAGTTCCTAATATTAATTCTGTGGTTCTGATTATGAGTGCTGTCAACCGGATTGATGCTACGGCTCTAGAGGTACTCACTGAAGTTTTTTTAGCACTGAAGACGCGAGGTATAAATTTACACTTTGCTGAAATTAAGGGACCCGTGCAAGATCGTTTACTAAACACTGTACTTTATAAAAATTTATCAGGTCGGATTCATTTGTCTTCTAATGATGCATTTGAATTTTTAATTCAAGAAACTAAAAATGAACAATAGTTTTTCACAATAAATATATTTATTAGATAATCTTTTCTATAAATTAATACCGAGTCTTATCGCATCCTGCTGCGGTTGGAGATGATTTTGCCCGAACAATAAATCACCCCAACCAACACCAGTCGTTTTACCGAAGAAGATATTCGAACTTTGACCGAGCTTCTGCCAAATCCTCAGGAGAAAGCGCGTTCATTTTCGGGAACTGATCCTTCCAATAATATGGACGGCACGCATCGATGACAGCGCGAGAGTTTGAAATATTGCCAGTCGCCCTCTGCTCCGGCGGAATTCGTGGGTCAGCCGGTGATGTTCGCGTTCCATGAATAACTTGGATAGCTGTAGCTGGATCGCAACGGGTGCAAATCGCCCACATGACCTGCTCCAAATTGGTGACGTCGATATCTTCGTCGACAACAACGACAAAACGGTTCGAGTAGACAGCAGCACCACATTGCCCGGCAATAAGCCCGGCCTGAATGGAATGACCCATATAGCGCTGACGGATTGAAACCACATTGAATAGCCGAGAAGCCCCAACCTCGTGGCACCAGACTCCGGTCACGTCTGGAACTCCAGCGGCAATCAGGTTCTGCTTGACCATTGCAGAACGCAAAACGGCCCGGTAACGCGCCATCTCATCCGGGCCTCCTCCAATCGGAGGAACACCAAGAATAATGGGATCGTCACGGTGATAGATCGCATCGACGCGCAGCGTATGGACTCCCTCCTCCTCTGCGATCGCATAATAGCCTGTCCATTCGCCAAATGGCCCTTCTTGAGCAAAATCCTGCGGGTGCATATATCCCTCAAAGACTATTTCTGCAGCCGCAGGAAAGGGCAGACCGGTGATCGGGCCATTGACGACGTGTGTGGCACGGCCTCGCATTCCACCCGCAACAGCAAATTCATTCACCCCGGCCGGCGCTTCAGTTCCCGCAGCGAAGAAGATCAACGGATCCCCTCCGACAACAAGTGCAACCGGCATGGGTTGACCTCGATCGAAATATTTCTTCTGATGAACCTGGCCATGCTTGCCCTCGATCATCAGGATGGTGATCGTCTTTGAATCGATCACCATTGCCCTGTAGCATCCGACATTGATGGTTCCATCGTCAGGATCACGCGTCACCGAATAACATCCGGTGCCGATGTAACGTCCGCCATCGGCAGGATGCCATATCGGAGCGGGAAACTTTAAAACATCGACTTCTTCGCCCTTGATGATATTTTCAAACACCGGACCGGTGGAAACGGTCTGTGGTTCAATGCGCCTGGCCACTTTAACGAAAGTCTCGTAGCAACTCTCGCTGAGTTCCACTTTACTCAAGTGATCCGCAAACCCGAGCGTTGCGTTTCGCCGTTTACCTCCAAAAATATTCGAGAGTACTCGAAGACCTTTCGCATAGCCCGGAATTTCATCGAACAGCAACGCCGGACCATGGTCTTCACGACCAACGACCTCGGATGCGAGCCCTATATCACGCTCCAAGGATGCGCCCCGGACGATCTTCAATTCACCAAGGCGATCTGCCTGCTCCATCCATCCCCGCAGGTCGTCATAATCGACTGCCTGATCAACGTTTGACATATTCCATCCTTTAGAAGTCGATGCTTTCAAGCATTCGGGTATCCTGCTTTTCCAGCAAGTGTTCGGCGTGTAACTTTTCGACATACAGTTTCCAGCGCGGGTCAGCCTGCAGGCGATTACGCTTCTCCAGACGCTCCGTCTCATTTGCGTATTGCCAGAGATGGACATAGGTATCATCACCTTGCGCTGTCGCTCGCATGAAAGCAACGGGTTGTCCGAGATACTCGGTCTGAACCTTGTATCCATAGTCTTTGTAAAGTTGGATCGCCTCTTCTAGACGCCCTTTGGCAATGTAGTAAACGCGATGATCAATAAGCATCACTTTCCATCCTTCTTAGACAGGCAACGCTTCAGAAATTCGTCCTGACGTTGATCCGCTGTCGTCGCACATGCCTTACCATATTCACCGCGATCGCGATTGGCGAAGCCGTGCTCGGCTCCTTCATAAATATAGATTTCCGAGTCATCCCGATCAACAAGGGCAGAGCGCAGCGCGGTCCGAAATGCAAAGGGAGTTCGGTCGTCCTTAGATGCGAAATGAAATTGCAAGGGCCCCTTGAAAGCAGTCACAATATCAAGCGACTTCAGATCGATGGTGCCGGGATAAAAGCTGATAGAGGCGTCTGCCTTAGAGCGTGTTGCCGCTTCAATGGCAGGCTTACCGCCCCAGCCTAGACCCACAACGCCTACCCGCTTGGCTCCTACAAGTTTGCCACGAAGACATTCAATGGCAGTCACGATGTCATTCACAAGCGCGACGTAATCAAGTGAAAGTATGACATTGCGCGCACCGTCACGATCCTCGTATGCAAAATCGAGCCAGGGCTTGCTGCGCCACATAAGGTCAGGAGCCAGTGAAGCATATCCAGCTCCTGCAAAGTGATCCGTGACGCGGCGCACCTCGTTATTCACTCCATAAATCTCTTGCACGACGACGACACCCGCTTCGACCCCCCTCTCGGGTCCAGAGAAATAGCCCTCGTATGCAGTGTTTACAGGGTCGATTTTGATCTTCGTACTCATATTAATTCCTCAAATTTAAATGATTTACTCTTTAGCCACAAACTTTTTATCAGCTCACAGGCATCAAGATTTTGCTAGTCTTTGACACTGCTGATGAAAGAAGCGCATGAACGAACTTTAGAAAAATTGAAGCTTTCGTTTTCAAGAGCCAGCCCAGCACCTCGACAAAGGGGACACAGGATCCATATTCGTTCCGATAGAAGGCTTTGACAACTATTACGTCCTCATGCCAGCTTGTGCCGAGAAAGTTTTGCACTTCGCCAAGCTTCTTGGCGCAATCGGTCCATTCTTGAAGATCATCGTAGAGAAAGTGACATTGGGCGTTTGAAGTAGTTGTCATGAGAGTGCCCCTCGTCACTTTACTTTCTTAATGAGAGAGAATACGGGGGACCACTTGTCTCGTTCCGAACCTACAAACGTCGTAACTTGCGCGGGAGTCATTGGCTCAACCTGCACTTGCTCTCGCGCCAGAAATTCTTCGAACTTCTTCGTTCGAAGCATTTCGATGACCGCACGATTCGCCTTGTCAGTGATGAACTGTGGCAAACCAGCGGGGCCCGAAAGTGAAAACCAGGTCGTCGTTACTAAACCCGAATAACCTAGCTCTTTGAATGTTGGTACTTTCGGTAGCTCGGGCGAACGCACTTCAGATGATATTGCGATCGGTATGAGCCTTTGACTGCGGAGATGAGCAGAAGCTGTGGGCAGTGAGATGACACCAACTTCCACATGACCCGAAATCAAATCCCCGAGAGCACCCGCGCCACCTCGATAACCAACGTGCGTGACCGGCAATCCAGATATCAGCTTGAAATACTCCATCAACACATTTCCAGTCGTTCCAGGTCCTGCAGTCGCGTATTCGATACCGCCCTTGGCCTTCAGGCGCTCTATAAATTCGGAGAAGTTCTGAGCTCTAAAAGACGGGTGCACAACCAGAGCGTTAGGAGGCCCCCCTAAAAAAGCAATGTGAGTGAAGTCGTTCATGGCGTCTAGCGTGGCGCTGGGATTGATCCCCGGACTACCAATAAGGGATGGAAAGCCCGAAACAATTAATGTGTAGCCGTCCGGGGCTGACCGCGCGACGGCTTCCGACGCCACAATGCCCCCGGCACCCGTTCGGTTTTCGACGACAAATGGCTTTTTCAGCAGCGTACTAAGCCCGTCCGCAAAGGTGCGACCGATAACGTCCGATATCCCACCAGCGGCATACGGAACAATGACACGAACAGATCGATTTGGCCAGTCATCGGCTCTAGCTGGATGACCAAGGCTAGTCAGGGCAATGACCGCGAGCGTTATTAGATGCGAAAGTTGCTTAATGATATTGCTTTCCTGCAATTATTGAAACTATTGAACAAAACCTAGGCTATCAAAATACAGTTAGCATGTCAATAATATAAGTGAGTGGTAAAAACGTTAATGGTGAAAACGTTAGTGGCAAGATTCGTTATAGTATTCAGTTCTTAGTTCGCCTCGCGAGTCGAGCAAAAGATTGACATCTCGCAGAGCTTCATAAGTGGTCTTATATATGATTGGAACCAGCTTATCAGGCGTTGTTATTTATCGGCTATACCCTGCGCTGTAAGCAAACGCATTAGCGCAGAAGTTATAAACATAACCCCAACTCAAGAATTTGCTAAACCCTTATCGATAGCGCGGTGCAGAGGCTTGGCTAAGTTCACATCCTTTCGATGAACTAGACTTAGACATCGAGAGACTCTAGCAAATCGTTTAGATCCTTTGCGGCACATTACCGATCCTACAAAACGTCTTGAAGGAAGACCTTCCGAAGCTCACGCCGAGTTTATAGCTTATCGATATTTTCGCGTAATTCAGTGCGTGCTTGCGCGGCTGGGTAAGGCCCATGCACGGCTTTAATGAATAGATGGAAGAAGTGTAGCGACGGAGCCGGTGCCGGCAGCTGACGTTTACAAGGCTAACGTTTTCACTACTAACGTTTTCACTACTCCCTTATATTATTGACTTGCCATCTGTAATTTGATAGCCTAGGTCTCATTCAACAGTTTCATTAATCGAGGGACAGCACTATTATGCTCAGCCGAGAACAGAACGAACGCATCTGCCGCGTCGGGCCGGAAACACCCATGGGACGCATGATGCGGCGCTATTGGCACCCCGTCGCGCGCTCAGTAAAGCTCGAAGCAGATGGTGCCCCCCTCAAGATACGACTGCTCGGTGAAAACTTCGTCATCTTTCGCGCAAGCGATGGCCGGGTGGGCTGCTTTGACGAGCGCTGCCCGCACCGCTGCGCCTCCCTCACTCTGGCTCGCAACGAAGGCAATGCACTGACATGCCTGTACCACGGGTGGAAGTATGACGTAAGTGGGAAAGTTCTCGACTGCCCCACTGAACCCCCGGAAAGGCGCGAAGCCTTCGCCGCAAAGGTCCCACTGCGCCACTACCAAGTCCGCGAAGCGGCGGGCGTGATCTGGGTGTGTATCAACCGCGAGGGTGAGTCTGCACCCTTTCCCAACTTCGAGTTCGTATCTTTGCCCAAGGAACAGGTCGAAGCGCGCTGCGGTCTCATCCGCTGCAACTGGCTGCAGGCGCTCGAATCGGTGCTCGACTCGGCACATCTCTCCTTCTTGCACAGCGGGGTTCTGATGTCCCGGCCGACTGCCGAGTCGCCGCAGTCCGAAGGCATGCGCGCGAATTTCACGGCCACCACGGCAGTATCATCTCCCACATTCGAATTGGACGAGCGGCCCTATGGATTTCGCGAGGGTGTCGTGCGCGACTTCGGTGACGGCCGCAGACTCGCTAAGATCCGTGAATTCGTCGCGCCGAACCTGTCATTCCTTCCTGGATTTCCGGGCCACGCGACGCGGCGCATACTTGTGATTACCGTGCCCGTCGATGACGTGAACTGCACGCAGTGGGTACTGAACTACCGCACCGATGGTCCGTTCCTTGAAGGCGAGATCGACGACTTCTGGCACTTGGCAAACCCCGATCACGACAACTTCTTGAACGCAAGTGGTGGCTGGGCTGAAATGTGGGGTCAGGACCGCGAGGCGATGAAAGCCGGCCACTGGAGCGGTTTCGTGTCGCGACATTTCTTCGAGGAAGACATGATCGTGCAGGAGGCGATGGACCCCATCGTCGACCGATCCCGCGAATTCCTGAGTCAAAGCGACAAGACCATCATCCACGTGCGCCGCCGCCTGTTGGACGGTACCGATGCCGCCGAGCGCGGAGAAGCACCATGGGGACTCGAGCACGCGAGTGACATCGACTATTCACGTATTCGGTCATGCGCAACCTATCTCAAGCCCGGACAGAGTTGGCGAGAGATCGACTCGTTCGAGCTGGCCTCCGAAACCACCTAATCACTCACTAAAAGAAAGACATCTATGAGCAACTTGAAGATCGACGGCGGTTCAGCCGGCACCTTCACTGGCTACCTTGCACAACCCACCGCTATGGCCAAGGGCTGCGTGGTGGTCGTACAAGAAATCTACGGGGTGAACCGCGAAGTGCGACGCGTAACGGACTGGCTAGCGGCAGAGGGCTTTGCAAGCGTGGCGCCGGACCTTCTTTGGCGCGTGAAGTCGGGCCTGGATTTTGAGTACGCAGACCGTGACAACGCACGCAAGGCCGTCAGCTCACTTAAGCCCGACGAGATCGAACATGATCTCGCTGCCGCCGCATCGGCCCTGAAGCGCACCACGGGCGGCAATTTACCAGTGGGTATCGTCTCGCTTGGATGGGGAGGAAAGTTTGCCTTCATGGCGGCGCAGAAGATGGACGCGCGTGCGATTGTCGCCTTCTACCCCGGCAACATAGAAGGCGCATACGACCTCGTGCATTCGGTGCAAGTGCCTCAGATGTATCACTTCGCCAAACACGACGAGCGCACCAAACCCGAGTTCCGCAAGGCCCTGCGCACCGCACTGGCCGACCGTGACGACGTTGAAGTCCACGTGTATCCTGAAGCCGACCACGGTTTCGCAAACCGTGACCGGGAGGAATTCCACAGTTCCTCGGCACAGTTGGCCGAGGAAAGATCGATCGCATTCTTGGAGCGCAACCTGCGCACATAATGCATCTATACACACCAAGTAGACCATCATGAGACAACAACGTCGACTCGCGCTGACAGTTCTTTTAGCGTTGACCCTGCAGGTGCCGGCGTTTGCCCAAGTGCGCGAGAACCGCATCACAATCATTGTGGGCTGGGCCCCGGGCGGTGCACTCGACAAGCTTGCGCGCCTCGTTGCCAGACGCTGGTCCGAACGGGATGGCATTCCCGTGGTGGTGGAAAACAAGGCAGGCGCCAATGGAATGATCGGCGCCGACTTCGTCGCCAAGTCCGCTCCCGACGGGCGCACGATCCTCTTTGACCAGTCATCGATGCTGTTACACACCTTCATGCGCCAGAAGGTGCCGTTCAATCCAGCAGACATGCTGTCGGTCACCAAGTTGGTGATCCTTC
The DNA here is from genome assembly GCA_947475685.1 of Comamonadaceae bacterium. Taxonomy (GTDB): domain Bacteria; phylum Pseudomonadota; class Gammaproteobacteria; order Burkholderiales; family Burkholderiaceae_C; genus Limnohabitans. Next base: position 8,810 of record CANJNC010000063.1, read on the forward strand.
CACATGTGCTGGTGGTGAACGCGCAACTGCCTTACAAGACTGCTGCAGAGTTCCTGGCGGCTGCCCGGGCGAGCCCGGGCAAGTTCAACTTCTCGACACCTGGACCGGGCTCTGCGCAGCAACTTGTCGTCGAGCAGTTCGCACGGGGTGTCGGTATCAAGTTGCAGCACATTCCCTACAAAGGCGGCGCGCCCGCCATGCTTGCCGCCGCCATTGGCGAAGTGCAGGTCTCCGCAGTGAGTCTCGCAACCACTCTGCCCTTTATCGAAAGCGGCAGGGTACGCGCGCTCGCAGTTGATGCACCTGAGCGCTTGGAGGCTCTGCCGAACGTGCTCACCTATGGAGAACTTGGTATCAAGGACATATCGCGCGTGTGGTTCGGTGCGTTCCTACCCCCTGGAACGCCAGCAGAAGTGGTGAGACAGATAAACGAAGGAATCGTTGGCGTGCTGAAAGAACCTGGAGTAATAGAAGCCATCCGCAAGGACGGCTTCCAAATGGTTGCCAACTCGCCGGAGGAATTTGCCGCCGAGAATGTGCTGGAGACAAAGTCCGGCGAGAAGATGGTGCGCGAACTCAACATCCGGCTCGACTAAGACAGATTACAAGCGAGCTGAAGATGCGCGCGTCAGTTCGATCAATATGCGGTTAAACGAAGAGTCCTTCACTTGCCTCTGCCTGCGCGCGTGCGAGAAATCAAACAGTTAAAGAGATCAAGATGTCACAAACGCTTCAAACCAGTGTTCGATTGAAATTGGATTGCATATTTACATTGATCACCAAAGGTTTTAATGCTTAAACTTCAAAAACATAGTATACAAAGTAAAAAATCTAAATCTGTAAATGATTAACTTGATTTTATTCAAGGAGTCAATCTTAACCCTTTACCGTAATTTCAGCTTTATTTTATAGAAATCTGCATTGATAGAGACAACAGATCACAATTACAAAATTATGCACCACTTAATCAAAATACTTTTATTTGCATCGATATTTTTCTCGGTCAACTTATTTGCTCAAATTTATCCTCTAAAACCAATACATTTGGTAATTCCGTGGCCTGCAGGTGGGGTCACAGATGTTGTAGGTAGAGTAATAGCAAAACAAATTAGCATTGAACTTGAAAGCCCAGTAGTGGTTGACAATAGGGCTGGTGCAAGCGGGAAAATTGGAACCGAATTCGTAAAAAGAGCACCTGCTGATGGATACACCCTTTTATTGGGAAATGGTGTGATGAGCGTGATTTCTGTCGTTGATCCCTCACCTAACTACGATCCACAAAAAGACTTTGTTTCAATATCTTTGATATCTGAAAATCCCGCCGCATTACTTACAAAAAGCTCAATCAATGCGACTAACTTATCAGAATTCATTGACCTTGCGAAAAAGAATCCCGGAAATCTCACTTTTTCAAGCCCGGGTATTGGTAGCACTTTTCATATGCTCACTGAATTATTCAAGCTACAAACTGGAATAGAAGCAAAACATATTCCTTACCAAGGATCCACACCTGCTGCCAACGCAGTCTTATCAGCAGTTGTTGATTTTCAAATTGAATCAACTGGTAAACAATTTGTAGATTCAGGTCAAATGAAAGTCTTTGCAGTTACAGGTACAAAAAGGTGGTTTATGTTTCCAAATACGCCAACTTTTTCCGAATTGGGCATTACAGGTCTTGAAAAAGCGAGTTGGTCAGCATTGTTTGCACCTAGCAATACGCCTCCTCAAATCATTTCAAAACTCAATCAGGCTGTCAATGACTCTCTAAAAAGAACTTCAGTGAACAGCGCTTTACTTCAATATGGTTACTCACCACTGGGTGGGACAACTGAGGACTTGACGAACCACTTGAGTATTGACTTGCAGAAATGGAAAAGAGTTGTCAAGACAAATCCAGAAATATTAAAGCAGTAACACTTTTTTAAATTTAATTTTTTGAAAATTGGATAATTACGTTCTTTTTAAAGATGCTCAAATATTGAGTATGGATGACTCTATTGGAGATTTTCAATGTGCTGATTTACTCATTAAAAATTCAAAAATAGAATCAATTGGAAAATCAATTCAAATTGATAATGCACAAGTTATAAACGCAAAAGAGTTTGTGATAATTCCTGGATTTGTAGACACCCACAGGCATACTTGGCAAACCCAATTGCATGGTATCAGAACAGATTGGAACCACCTAGATTACATGACCTACATAAGAAGCATGTACTGCGTCTGTTATGAGCCAGAAGATGCTGGACTTGGTAATTATGTTGGAGCAATTGAAGCTTTAAATTCTGGCATAACAACACTCGCTGATCACTCCCACTTGCAAATTACTGAAGAGCATTCGGATGCACTTGCTTCAGGAATAATCAAAAGTGGAATACGTGGCATATTCTTATATGGAACATATCGCAATCCATCCTATAAACCCGGTGAAAAAATACTGAGTTTTAAAAACCTAATCAACGAAGTAACAGGACCTTTGAATCAATGGCATAGACAAAATGCATTTCGAATAAAAGAAAAATATTTTTCATCAACTGATAGCCTTATTGAATTTGGCATTGCATGCAGTGAGTTATCACGAGGCAAGTCTATTGAGCTTGCAATTGAAGAAATTGAATGGGCGCGCTCATTAAATCCAAAAAGAATGAGTCTTCATGTTGCCACCAATCGCAATGAACCGATTAATATCGTAAAAGAATTATCCATTCGAAACTTAATTAAAGATGATATTTTATTCGTCCATGGGAATCATCTTTCAAATTCGGAACTAGAGTCTATAGTTAACTCTGGTTCTACTATTTCTTCAAATATAGAGCCTGAAATGTCTTATGGAGCGTTCCCTGTCGTCAATCGATTAAGTCAAATGGGGGGTTGCCCCTGCTTGGGCATTGATGTACTAATAGATTTTTCAAGTGACATGTTTGGACAAATGCGTGCACTCTTGAACGTCTGGAGACTTGAGATTGCCTTGAGTAATTTTGATAAAATGGTCAGAAAAATACATCAGAAAAAAGTGCTTGAAATTGCCACGATCAATGGTGCAAAGGCCTTAGGCTTGGATCATAAAATTGGAAGTCTAACCCCTGGGAAGGAAGCTGATTTGGTTTTAATCAAAACAGAGGGACTAGGCCTCACGCCAATGAACAACCCCTACAATGCCGTTGTTACCTATGGTCACCCCTCAAATGTTGATAGCGTAATGGTTGCAGGTAAATTTGCAAAAAGAAATGGTAATCTTTTAAATGTTCACTGGCCATCGATCAAGAATCAGCTCAACTTATCAAGGGACAACATAATTAAAAAATATCATTTAATCCCTGAAACATCCATTAGAAAATTATGGAAAGATTCTTTTAACGTAAAAATTGTTGATTTGAATTTATAAAAACTCCTACAGATTCTTGCTCTTTCAAGCGCTTAATTAAGCTCTTCCGCTAATTGTGTATTGGCGAAAAGAATTCATTTTGTATTTTCTATACAAGATTAAAAGCATCTAACTTAGCACTTAAATACTTTTCGATTTCGAAAATAAAAAAACGACTCGTAAGTCGTTGATTCATATTGGGATTTTGGTGGGACGAGCGAGATTCGAACTCGCGACCAACGGATTAAAAGTCCGCTGCTCTACCGGCTGAGCTATCGTCCCAAACTGTCAATAAAAGTTAAATTTAATTTAACTAAGCCTTAAATTATAGCAAACTTTTGGCGGGTTTCCTAGATTGGCTGTGCTCAGATTCAATAAAGTGGTCGGTCAAAGATGGGTTAAGCGTTGCTCTCATCTGCTAAATTGGACAGTCTCTCTAATACCCACCCCGCTGCACATAATCCAAAGCTTGCAGTCACAGCAACTGAGGAGCCATAGCCATGGCAATTGAGATCACTTGAACCACTGACTTCGAAAGACTTGGAGTCCTTGTCAGACCGCCAGGGATTGATGATCTCTTCTTTGCTAAAAACACATTGAATAGAATTTTTTTTTTGATCCTTTGAAATGATCCCGTCTTTTCTTAAGCTGTGCCTAAGTTTAGCTAGCATGGGGTCATGGGTGACACTGAGCAGATCACCCATTTGCATCAAATCCGCCCTTTTTTTACCCCCCGCGGCTCCAATACAGACCATGTCTACTTGGCTTTTTATCGACCAAGATGCCAGTGACACCTTGGCCTTGACTTGATCGCACGCATCGATTAAAAAATCTATGGGTCGAGAAATCGTTGAGGCCATCTCTAACCAGTTTTCGGGTTGAACAAAGTCATCAATGATTTGAACATCACAAAGCGGATGAATATCCAAAACCCTGTCCTTCATGGCCAGGCATTTAGATTGCCCAAGGGTACGCCCCAGGGAGTGAACTTGACGGTTGATGTTGGACTCAGAAATATGATCCATATCGATCAGCGTCAGGTGCCCCACCCCACTTCTCGCCAAGGCCTCTACCACCCAAGAGCCAACACCGCCAATACCCACAACCACCACATGAGAGTTAAAGATTTTTTGTGCACCGGCCAAGCCATACAAGCGCCCTACACCACCAAAGCGGCGTTCAAGATCGAAGTTCTCAGAAGGGCTCAACACGTTGAACTCCACTGTCAGACCTCTTGGTCCAACAGATAAGTTTGGTATCTAAACGCCACTTGGGCACCCAGCACAATGAATGCAATCACTTCAATGGCATTGAGACTGAGTGTGGACAATGAACTCAAGCCTTGCCCAAATGTGCAACCCATGGCAACAACGCCACCGACTCCCATCAAAAGGGCTCCCGCAAGATGAAAAGACACATCTCTAACGCCATTGAAACCTTCCCATCTGAGATTGCCGTTGATCAAGGCGTTGAGAAAAGACCCTGAAATCACGCCCAAAGCGCAAACGCAGGCATAGTTCAGCACTTTGCTCTGATCGGAGAAGTAAATCAACCATTCAATCAAATAAGCCATGGGGGACACAAATGTCAAAGACTCAATTTTCCCGGACGTGCTTGCCAAGTAGACCTCTTCAAGCGTCAACGGGTTTTCTGCCACATGCCCCACATGCGCACTTAAAAACCATGCAGCGCTCACCATCAAGCCCACAGCAACGCCAGGCCAAAGATCCATGATTCGCTGTCTTGTACTTTGAGCACCTTCTTGATTAAAACCCCAACTCTTCCATGCAAACATCACCAAAAGCAAACCAAACACCAAACCCATTGAGCTTTGATTGCGAACTGCATCAGATGAAAACACCATGAACAAGTGACTCAAGTCAGCCCCATCGGGCAGATGAATGAAATGAGTCTCTAGCACATTGACTCTGAACACGGCCGTGATGCCTTTAAGCGTCGCCAGTGCAGCAAACCCCATGAAGACAAACACCACCCATGACTTGATATTGCCCGTCCCCATGCGAATGAGTGTTTTGTTGCCACAACCTGAGGCCAAGACCATGCCCATGCCAAACATGGTGCCCCCCAGGGCATTGGACAACCAAAAGAGCTTAGGGCTTGCGTACAGTGTTTTCTGAGGATCCAAGTAAGCCCATTGCACGAGCAATGCAAAGCCCAAGACCGACACCCCCATGGCGCAAAGCACTTGGGATGCTCTGACCCAAGAGCCATAACTGTAGACATCGGCCAAAGCACCCATGGTACAAAAATGCGTTGACTGTGAGAGGTAGCCCAACAAAAAAGTCAGCGCAAAAGCACACCATAAGATGGTGTGCGCGAGGGCGGTGTACTGGACTTCATCGATCATGGGATAAGAAAAAAATAAGGGTCCTACGGTGCAGTGATCTCTTTCAAGGATACACGGCTTGGCTCAAACTGCGTTGGAGGTTCAGGCTAAAAACCCTTTGGCTTTAAAAAGAGCGTTCAGATCACTTTAACTTCAAAATTCTCTCTTTGGCCGATTGAGCCGCATCGGATTGGGGGTGTTCTTTGATCAATTCTTCCAAGGCTTTTCTAGCGCCCTTGTTGTCTTTGAGCTCAATCAAACAACTGGCGATGGACAACTTGGCGTCAGGCACACGCAAATGGTTAGGTGCAATGGAGACCAGGTTTTTAAAGCTGCCCACGGCTGCCTTGTAGTCTCTTACAGCGTACTGTGCAGTGCCCATGAAGTAGACAGCAGAGGCCGCGTAACCACTGGATGCATAGCGCTTGCTGAACTCGGTAAAGGCATCGGCTGCCTGTGGATAGTCAGCCTTTTTGAACAAAGCCAAGGCGTTTTCAAATTCTTTGATCTCGGCTTGATCGGCCAAAAACTCTTGCCCGTCTAAGCTCACCTTTTGCGGCTCTAAACGGGCCAAGCGATTTTCAAGCACTTGGGATTGGGTTTTCAATTGCCTTTGTGTTTCTGAGAGGGCTTTGGTCAAAACCTCTTTGTCGCCACCCAAGACTTGAATTTCTTGCTTTAAGCCCTCAATCATGGATTGCAAGTTGAGGATGCTTTTTTTCAGCTGCACGCTCTCTTCTTGAAAGGCATTTTGGTTGGATTGCAATCCTTCAAAATTGCTCTTGAGCGTCTCGACTTTTTGCCTCAAATCAAGGATCGCTTTTCTGGCCTCATCGTCATCAAAAATGCCCGCATGCGCCAAGGAGCTTAGGCACAAGGACAACAAGCACGCCCAACAAAACGATTTAAACGGTTTGATCATGTTTTGCTTTATCTGTAGTGAAATTCAACACGGCGATTTTTAGCGTAAGTCGCCTCATCGCTTCCCGAAACGGCGGGGATCTCTTTGCCCAAACTCACCGCCTCAATCTGCGCATCCAAAACACCCAAAAGCGTCAAAGATCTTTTGACCGCTTCTGATCTCTTTTGCCCCAAGGCCAAGTTGTATTCGCGACCGCCTCGGTCATCGGTGTGGCCTTCAAGGGCGACTTTGCGTGATTTATCGGCGCTCAAAAACTTGGCGTGCGACTCGACTGTGGCTTGTGCCTCTGGTTTAATGGCATAGCTATCGTAATCAAAGTAGACCACTTTCTCAATGCCTGCGGGCCCCATGTTCATGGCACCCAAAGCAGACGTCTGAACGCTGGTGACCGCCGATTTGCCTGACAGCGCATTGACGGCGTCGGCTTTGACCAAACTAGAGGACTTGTCTTCTACGGGCACTTCATTGAGTTTCACCCCAGAGGCACACCCAACCAAGATCAACACCAACGACAAGCACAGGCCACTTAGAACTTTTTTCATCTTTTACCCTTTAGTCAAACATGATTAAAACAATACCTTCAAACCCGCTTGGGCCTCAATTGCCCTTCAAAAAAGGCCCCCAATGCGGCTCTCTGATGTCACCCGCTTGTCCCGAGAGTCGAGCGGATATTTTATTTTCCCAATTCACGGTCATCAAGGCCTCCTTGCCTTGAATTTGAGTGGCATAAATGATGAGTTTGCCGTTTGGAGCAAAGCTTGGTTTTTCATCCGCACTGGTCTCCGTCAAGGCCTGAACACGCTCGGTGGTCAAGTCCATCAAATAGAGCTTAAATTGCCCGCCTTGCCTAGAAATATAGGCCAAGAATTTACCATCTGGGCTCAAACTTGGAGAGATGTTGTAAGTGCCATTGAAGGTCACTCGAGCCACGGGGCCACCCTTGGCAGGCATGCGGTAAATTTGGGGTGAGCCCCCTCGGTCGCTGACAAAGTAGATGGCACTGCCATCGGGCATGAAGTTGGGCTCGGTGTCGATGCTGCTGGACTGGGTCAAGCGCTGGGGCTCGCCACCGGAGGCGGCAATGAGGTAAATTTGTGAGCCGCCTTCGCGGCTCAAAGTCACGGCCAAGGACTGGCCATCGGGTGACCAAGACGGCGCGCTGTTGGAGCCCTTGAAGTTGGCCACGATTTTACGTTTGCCTGAGGACACATCGTGCACATAGACCACAGGCTTTCTGGACTCAAAGGACACGTAAGCGAGTTGCTGTCCATTGGGCGCCCAATTGGGAGAAATAATGGGCTCGGGAGAGGTGAGCGCCGCTTGAGCGTTTTCTCCATCTGCGTCCGCAATCCACAGGTTAAAGCGGTTGGAGCTCTTGGTCACGTAAGCAATCCGCGTTGAGAAAATACCCTTCTCAGAGGTCAGTTTTTCATAAATAAAATCTGAAATTTGATGCGCAGCACGCCTGAGATCGGGTGCCACAACGGCAAAACTCGCCCCCCCCAGGTCCTGGGTCTTGATCAAGTCCCACAGCCTAAAACGCACATCAAAGCGTCCATCGGCCAATTTGGTGACACTGCCTGTCACGAAATTTTCAAGCGCCTTTTGCCTCAAACCATTGAAGTCAGGCCTGGAGCTCTCATCCATAGCAAACGCATTGGTGGAGACTTTGAACTTGGCACTTCTCTCCAAGTCGGCTTGGATGATTTGAGTGATCTTTTGCGGCGACGTCGACTCATCTTTGAATTGATTCAAATTGATCGGTATTTGAGTGATCCCAACCCCAGCCACCTCCACTCTGAATTGCGCCAAGGCTTGGCCCATCAAAAGCATTGAGCCCATACAAATGGAGGTCAAAGTCAACATTGGACGAGGCACGGATACAACCAAAAGTTTGCAAATCAGTTTGCAAAAAACTTGGTCAAATCGTGAATTGGACGCATTAATCATGATTTTTTTGATTCAAACAATAAAGCGTAAAGTACTTCGCAAACGTGCCTTGCGCTTGCATCACACAAACCGCAAGACCCATCGCACCATCTAAAAACCCTCTTTGAAAAACATAGCTTCTCAAAAAAGCAAACACAGCGGAGGCAAAAGCCCTGGGCATGGAGCTCTTTTGTCCCAATGCGTGGCGCTCTTGAGCCCAGATTTGGCTGTAGCTCCTAAGTTTTCTCCAATAATCATCGGGATTCAAATAACTATAGTGAAGCATGGGCGTGCTTAAATGCCCAATCTCCCCATTATCCCAGTAATTTCTCCCTTTTGGCACCAGTCGCTCGTGTACTTTGTCATCTGAAAACCGAGCACGATCGGCCCTAAAAAGACG
>CANJNC010000064.1 GCA_947475685.1 Comamonadaceae bacterium
ACCCGCTCAAAGGTGCGCTGGGTGATGCGCTGCATGCAGTCATGTGCGGAGCAGGCCACAACATGAGGATGCTGCTGAGGAAGCTGCGGCTTCTTTGCGCCCAATTTGGGGTCGCGATGCAAGAGGTGCTGCGAGCTATATCGCTATCGCAGCGGCCGAACTATCGCGTTGTAATTTGAAAAAACTGAATTGTTCAGGGCGGACCAATTAACCACGATCGAAAACAATCTGTTCTGCAGGATCAAGTGGGAAGGATGGCATCCCTTTCATGCGCGAAATAGGAGGTGTAATCGCCCGCTTTTCAATAACAACAATACTACTGTAGTAGTGTATTGCAAAGGTGTTTCGTGTCATGGAGTCGACGGTAAGTTGACCATCAGGTGAATGCCATGCATGAAGTTGGTCAATGATTTGTTTAGAGTATTCAATAAATGTATGAGGTAATCGCAAACCCCCGCCAAAAGCTGGCCAGTAACTAGTGTGTAAATCTTCGCATACATAAATCCCGCCAACTTTAAGTTGATTCCATGTTTCTTCAAACGTGATCACTTGTTGTTGCATTGTGTGACCGCCATCGTCAATGATAATATCCATTTTTGGCAATGATTGGCAAAGTGACCTTAGAGAATCTCTGTCCTCTTGATTGGCTATATGTATTTGAATTTGGTCTTCCACTAAGTCTGCACATCTTGGATTAATATCGATACCAAAAATAGTAGATTCTTTTCCAAAGTAATATTTCCACATTTGAAGTGATCCGCCATGTAAAACGCCAAATTCCATAAGATTTAAAGGGTTACTTCTAAACTTGTCAAAGTGCCTTTCGTATATTTCAAAATAGTGCATCCATTTGTGAATCATACGGTGATTGTGATTTTCAAAAAAATCAAGTAATATCCCACTTTGGTGATTATTCATTTTTGCCTCTTGAGAATTGAGTGTAATTGCGTTGGCTTTATGAGTTAGATCTTTATTTCTTTTAGCAACGACCCCATTTAGCCATTCATCTAGGTTGTAACTACCTGTACGTTTGACAGTGCCGCGCATTTCATGAATAAGAAATCGTGGGTTTTCTACTAAGTTATCGGAAACATCTCCTACCCACTCAATATTTAATAATAGATCAGATCTACCTTGATCATGTAAAGAAACCATTGTGTCCGTCATAGGCGCCCCGTGTTTTATGGGCATTGGCCATTGTCGCATAACTTCTATATTGCACAGCATAAGGGCTGGATGCAAATATCGAACAGATGAATCATCTATACCTTCAGTGATAGTAAAACCATCTCTATTTATATGGATTACATAGCCAACTCCGTATAAATGAGTTTGCAAATTGCTATATAAATCCTCTATAAAACCATTCTCAGTTGCGCGCATATCTGAATCGATAAATAGTACTGGGCCTGATAGAGCTAGATTTTGAATGACCCAAGCCATGCCTGGACCATGGTGGATATTGTATTCAAACCCTTCAAAATGAACACCATCAAAAGCAAGCGAAATCTCTTTAATTTTGTGGGCGTTATCAGAATCAGAGCCATCAATAACATAAATTCGATTAGAATAAAACTTACGAATAGAATTTAAAAGGTTAAATATTAAATCTGGTGAATTGTAAGATATAGTTACGATTGGAATTGTTGAAATGTCAAACATATAAAAATGTGAAGTTAAAAAATCAGAGAATATTTAAATAAGTACGCCCTGATAAATTGCATCTTAGTTGGTAATCAAAAAAATGAATTTTATGGGACTCAAGCAGAATTAAAAAATTATCTGAATTAGTCATAAAAATTTCAGCCATATAGACCGCCGAGCTTGTTCAGCATATCTTGAGAACCAACGGTTTCGCAGACTATTTGATTCAATGCAACATTACGAATATCACAATAAACATTTTTGTTAATGGCTTTAGCCTCTAGAAGCCAAGATCCGAAACCACCATCCTGTAGATGATCTTCTATTGTAATTATCTCATTAAAAGATTGTAGCGTATTGGCTTGTAATATTTTATCAGCCATGGACCACAGAGGCATTGTGTAAATATACCAATTGTTGAATTCATTTCTTTGAACCCAATCCATAGCGATTTGAAGGCCTGCACCAGTACTCAGAAAGGCGCGCCGATCTTCTTCCACTCCCTCATGAACCTTTAACCAGTGCCCTGGAATAATTTCTGGTTGATGAGAATGGAATGTAGGTTCCCCAGCTTTACCCAGTCTTAAGTAAGATGGTCCAGGATTCAGAACAAGATATCGCATGCAAGCTCTGACCTCCATAGGATCGCCAGGTGCAGCGATTAACATATTAGGTAATGTGCGCATGAGTGCATAATCTTGAACAGCGTGATGAGAATATCCCAACGATCCATAAGCAAGCCCTCCGCCTACCGATACTATAGTTACGGGCAATTTGTGATGTGCAACGTCATTGCGGACTTGTTCTGCACACCGAAAGGTTGGAAAGTTGGCTATCGAATAAGTAAAGACGTGATAACCCTCGGAAGCCATACCAGCCGCGAGCCCTGTCATGTTTTGCTCAGCAACACCAGCGTTAATAAAACGGTTAGGAAATTCATCAGCGAAAGGTTCGATCACTGAGTAACCAAGGTCTCCCACAATGAGTGCTATCTGAGAATGTTGGCGGGCGAGGGTGACGAGTTCTTGAATGAAGGCATTACGCATTTTTAACTTCTTTCAAGGCTTGTGCAAGTTGTTCAGCAGTTGGTGTTTTGTAGTGCCATTCAATACTGTTCTCCATAAAACTGACGCCCTTACCCTTGGTTGTATTGGCTATCAAAAAAGATGGTCTACCCTTTTCCCATTGCGTAAACTTTAACAAATTTGCCATCTCAGCATGATCATGCCCATCCACTTCGCGAACCGCCCAACCAAATGCACGCGCCTTTTCAGCCAGAGGCTCAATTCGTAAAGTTTTTTCGATTGTAGTTAAACTTTGCAATTTGTTGTAGTCGACAATAGCTGCTAAGTTATCTAATTGGTGATGGGCCGCGAACATCATTGCTTCCCAGTTAGATCCTTCACCCAATTCACCATCGCTAAGTAATACAAAGGTTCTCCAATCCAGTCTTGAGCGTTTAGCGGCCAAAGCTTTACCGGCACCAAAAGGTAAGCCATGTCCTAGAGAACCAGTTGAAAATTCAGCTCCAGGCACTTTATGACTGATGTGGTTCATAAGAACTGAATGATCTTGTCCGTATGTTGTGAGGTCTTCCATTGGGAAAAATCCCGTTTCTGCTAATGCAGCGTACACCGCGACGCAAGCATGCCCTTTGCTTAGTATGAAGCGATCACGCATCTTCGCCGCAGGCTTTAGAGGATCAATTCGAAGTACCTGTCCAAAGAGCACGGCAATAATATCGCAGATGGAAAGAGCGGATCCGATGTGTGATGCCCTAGAGGTAAATACCATCTGCAATGAGTGAATGCGAATGCGGCGTGCTAGTTCTTGGCTGTCAATATCGAGAAATTTCATATCATTCATAATGACCCTCTGATACCCATCGTGCAGTTCGACAAATTGCTTCGTCAAGACTGATTGATGGGGTAAGTCTAAGTTCAGTTGAGATCCGAGCGAGGGATGGTACATAAACCTGTGGTGGGCAGCCTGGCTGAGGGGCTTTTAAAAGAAATACCTTACCGCAGCCATTTAGAACTTGATTGACTCGATTTGCAAGCTGACAAATTGACACACTTTCATCACCCCCCAAATTGTAGGCTCGCCCATTTGGAGCATCAAAAAGCATCGTCCATAGCCAAATAGTCAAATCTGAAGCATAAAGATAACTGCGCAGAGGCGTACCGTCACCCTGAATATAGATATCTTCGTTGCGCATCGCTGAGCCAATAAAGTTGCCGATTGCAAAATGCTTATCAAGCGGAAGATAGGGACCAACAAAAGCAAAACAGCGAGCAATTGCAATCTCTAATCCTGGCGTAACTGCTAATGCCATTGCCGCCATCAATTCACTTATGCGCTTGCCTTCACCATAAGCCGAAGATGGGCTCAGAGGGTCTGGGGCCCCATACCAATCCTCCGGGATTGTTTGTATTTCAGGAGGAGGTTTTCCGTATACGGCACCGGAACTTAACAGAAGCATGCGACGAGAATTTTTGCCAGTTGACATTGCTTCCAATACTCTGCGAGTTCCTTCCACGCATGTATCCAAAATTTCTTTATGAGTGATGGACGCAACAACATCGGTAGCAGCATGTATGGCAAAACTACAATCACCTACTGAATCGCTGGATAGATTTCGCACATCATCGTTTATCCAGATCACATCCTGGGCTCGCAGTAAATTTGGAAACTTTTTCAGAAAAGAACCTGAGCTTCGGCTAAGTACAACTACTTGTGCATTTAAACTAAACCTGCGATTAGCCTCCAGAAAACTCTCTAGCAACCATTTACCTATAAATCCAGTACCGCCTGTTAACAAAAGGCGCTGACCTCGCAATCGTTGCCACCGGTGACTAACTGCATCTAGAACATGATTGATATCTTGAGTTGGTAGGTGTAAAAAAGATATTTTGCTGTCCATGACTCAAAAGTTCACGCCAAAGAAATCTTCTAATTTGTTTGTAATAAAGTCCAGTTCCTGAGTACCTAAGGCAGGAAATGTACCAAGCCAAAATGTTTGATTCATCACAATATCAGTATTAGTTAAGTCTCCGCTAATCCTATAATTTCTACCAACCATGTATGGTTGCTTTATCAGGTTGCCAGCAAATAGTAAACGTGTCCCGATTTTGTTCTCTTCGAGAAAATTAATCAGGTCCACTCGCTTGATGCCTGCGCTGGGCTTGACGATCAATGGAAATCCGAACCATGAAGGTTCCGAATTTGGTGTAGCTTCTGGTAGGTGCAAAAACTCGGCAACGCTAGCAAGCCTAGCCCTAAGATACGTAAAGTTAGCTCTGCGCTTGGCAATGAATTCTTCAACGCGATCCATTTGCGCTAAGGCGCAGGCAGCCTGCATATCAGAAATTTTTAGATTGTACCCAAGGTGGCTATAAGTATATTTATGATCATAACCATCAGGTAAGTCACCTCCGAGGTCCTTTTTGCTCCAACAGAAACGTTTATTGCAGGTGTTGTCTTTGCCAGGAGGGCAGTAGCAGTCGCGCCCCCAGTCACGCAATGACTCGGCGATCAACTTCAGTTCGGTGTTGTTTGTGAATACAGCACCACCTTCACCCATAGTTATATGGTGGGCGGGGTAAAAGCTCAGTGTTGCTATGTCTCCGAAAGTTCCTACCATTTGGCCGTTATAAGTTGCACCCAGCGCATCGCAACAGTCCTCTACCAGCCACAAGTTGTACTTCTTGCAGAGCATGGTGACAATATTCAGGTTGAAGGGATTGCCAAGACTGTGGGCCAACATAATCGCTTTTGTCTTGGGTGAGATCGCAGCTTCGATTTTTGAAGAGTCAATGTTGTGAGTGGACAGATCTACGTCTACAAACACGGGCACCGCACCAAATTGAATAATCGGGTTGACGGTTGTAGGAAAACCAGCTGCCACGCCAATCACTTCATCACCAGGTTTAATTGCGCGGCCTCCCAATTTTGGACTTGTCAACGTTGAGAAAGCGACCAAGTTTGCAGAGGAGCCTGAATTAACGGTGATAAGGTGTTTGACACCCAGGAACGCTGAAAGTCGTTGCTCGAACATGGTGTTAAAACGGCCAGTTGTCAGCCAGCCATCCAGCGAGGCATCGACCATCATTTTTAGTTCATTTGCGCCAATTACCTTTCCGGACACCGGGACAGTAGATTTTCCGGGAATAAAGGTTTTGGGTGCATAAGCTATTTCAGCAAACTGCTGGACCAGTTCACTGATCTGGCTACGCAACTTGTCAAGCTGAGGGTTGAAATTAACAGAGTTAATGCTCATTGATCACATCCATATGTTGAAATTTGTCTCAAGCAGTGAGTTCGCATGTCTTGTCCGTCTAGCCAGGCCTTCTGCCAATCTATGACGTGCTGAATGGAAGTTTCTATGGACCAACGCGGTGCCCAGTTCAATCTTTGTCGAGCTTTGGAAATATCCAGTTTCAAAAAATTAGCCTCGTGAGGGTGATTGCCAGGACTCAGAATCCAAGAAGCGCTATTGCTCCATTTATCGCAAAGATGCTGGGCTATCCACTGCACGGAACGAGCTTCTTCATCAAGCGGACCGAAATTCCAGCCCTCAGCATCGGCTTGGCCTTGAGTATAAAGCCGCTCGGCAAGTAGCAAGTACCCTGACAATGGTTCCAGCACATGCTGCCAAGGTCGAACTGCATGCGGGTTACGTATAAGTACTGGTTGATTTACCTCAAGTGATCGTAAAATATCAGGCACTAAACGATCTGATGCCCAGTCTCCGCCTCCTATTACATTACCAGCCCGGGCAGTAGCCATAGCGATACCGGCGTCTTTTAGGAAAGACCTGCGGTAGGACGAACTAACCAATTCAACGCAACCCTTGCTGCTAGAGTATGGATCATGCCCCCCCATATGATCATTTTCACGATAGCCCCAAGCCCATTCTTGGTTCTCGTAGCATTTGTCGGTCGTTACGTTAACTATGACTTTAACGGTACCACAATGTCGAGCGGCTTCCAGAACGTGCAAAGTACCCATCACGTTAGTCATATAAGTTTCGATAGGCTGCGCGTAAGACAGACGTACTAGAGGTTGCGCCGCCATGTGGATGACGATTTCTGGCTTGAACTCATCCATCTCGGATTTGACGGCGTAATAATTTCTGATATCGGTAATGCTGTGCTCCATACCATCAACAACATGAGCGACATCGAAAAGAGCTGGCTCTGTGGGGGGCACCAGTGCAATGCCGCGCAGCGATGAACCCATTGACTGTAACCACAGACTCAGCCAACTGCCCTTGAAACCAGTGTGTCCTGTAATCAGTACGCGCTTACCTCGCCAAAATGATGGGTCGATCTGGTTACTCATATTATTCCCATTTTTTCCAAGGCGCTTTGCCACTTGCCCAAAGTTCTTCCAAAAAATGTTTATCTCTTAGTGTGTCCATGGGTTGCCAGAAACCGTGGTGCTCAAATGCCATCAGCTGACCGTCTTTGGCTAACCTTTGCAGAGGCTCTTGCTCCCAAACAGTAGCATCATTATCAAGATAATCAAGAACCTTTGGAGATAAGACGAAAAATCCACCATTGATCATTACTCCATCACCCTTGGGTTTCTCCATAAAGCGAATTATCTGGTCTCCTTCTATGTCCAATGCACCGAAACGTCCGGGTGGGAAAGTCGCAGTTAAGGTTGCAGTCTTGCCATGTTTTTTATGAAATTCAATGGACGCGCTTATGTCAACATCACTCACCCCATCACCATATGTTAAGCAAAAACATTCATCTTTGTGAATATAGTCACTCACTCGCAGAAGGCGCCCCCCTGTCATAGATTCTTGTCCCGTATCGACCAATGTAATATTCCATGGCTCAGCCCGCTTTTGGTGAACTTCCATTCGGTTACTTCGCATATCAAAAGTAATGTCAGACATATGAAGAAAGTAATTAGCAAAATATTCTTTTATGAAGTAGCCTTTGTATCCACAACATATTACAAAATCATTAATACCATGATGCGAATACATTTTAAGAATATGCCAAAGTATCGGTCTACCTCCAATCTCTATCATGGGCTTAGGGCGTATAGACGTCTCTTCACTAATTCGAGTGCCAATACCCCCAGCAAGAATGACAGCTTTCATAGTGCTCCTATTAAATTTTAGTATTAAATTGAAGAAACAAATGCATCTGAATAAAATCGATTAATAGAATATCCTAAGTTAATTAACTTATTTTTGGTATCATTAATCATAAGTGGTGACCCGCAAGCATAAATTTCAGTATTTTCAAATGATATATTCATTTGCATTAATATATCTTGTATATATCCTACCGCACCAGTCCAGTTGTAATCTGGTTGTGACAATACAAGATTGAAATCATTTAGATTTGGTAAACTGTCAATATTTAAATATATATCAGAAATTAATCTATTCCCCCATAACAATGTTATATTCTCAGGTCGGTTTTGTTTATTCAAATTAGGTATAGATTCTAAAATAGATTTAACAGGTGCAATACCAGTTCCTGTAGCTAAAAAAATTAAATTTTGCGCCGGATTATTATTATTAAAACTAAACGTACCCATTGGGCCTTCTATTCGCAATAAATCATTAATCATTGCGGTTTTGAACCAATATTCACTCATGGCTCCGCCTTTGATGTATTTAATATGAAGTTCCAGTATATTAGTTGAAAAATTTGAATTTGCTATTGAATAACTTCGCCTAATTCCGGAGTTTCCAATAACCTCAACATATTGACCAGGAAAAAAATCAAAACTAGTTGATTTAGGAAAGCGAAGTGTAGCTTTTATAATATCAGGAGACACTTTTTCAATTGAATTTATTTTGCAAGGCAATTGCTTTATAGAAGGGAATTGCTTATTTTGAAATCCATTTATTTTTAGAATTAAATTAGTCGAAGCTGTTCGGGCGCAGCCAAGAATCCAGCCTTTATTTTTTTCATCTGCAGTTAAGCCCACTTCTGGATAATTAACCATGGTTGTGCCATTTATAACCTGACATTTACACATATTACATCTACCATTTTTGCAGCTGTATGGCCATGAAATATTCGCATTGCGAGCTGCTTCTAAAATAGTTTGACCACACTCAATCGCAAATGAATGATTTTTATTTAAAATAATTTCATGCATTTTGATCCTTCTTAATTTTTAAAATCTAAACAATAAGATAATTTACTCATTAATTTAAACATATTAAATACACTAAATTGGCAATTCATGAAGTTACTCCGGTCTAATTTATTTTGTTATGAAGTGGCAATAACAGTCAATTTCAAAAAATTCCATTTGATTTTAAAAATTATTGCGACGGTTTATATATTCCATCTTCACTAATCCAAATATTTCTACAACTAACGCAATTTAATTTGTTATTAATAATAAATTGAATAAGCGCCATAGAAATAACTCGTTCAAATACAAAATCTATGACTCTTCGCTGATAACCATATCTTGGATAATAATAATTTTTATGGTAATCAATGACGCAAGCCCATAATTTTTTATTAAATTCATAACGAATTGATTTTTTTGCAGCAAAAATACCATAAGGAATTAATGTATTTGATTCCAACATCTTGGAAATAGATATAGGATCTAATAATCCGTTGCGAATAGCGCATCCAACAGCAAATAAAAGATCATCAAGATGGTGTACACGTGCATATTGTCCGAGAATTGTGTCTGGAAGTATTCTAGGAGCAGGAATCATAATATCTATTCCGTCAGGAATTTCTGTAGTTATTATATTTTTCCAGTTTGTTTTAAAAAAGTTTGGAGTAATTGTTAGATTTTCTTGCATAGAAGGACTGAGCCAATCCTCATTAGTTTCCTTTCCAAGGAAAAGTCTATAACTACCCCAAAATACTGATCTTGAATCTTCCATAGCTTCAATTTCTTGATTAATTACCATCAAGGAACGTAAAGCTCCAAGTGCTGTTTCATAATCTAATTGTTTACTTATGGTATGATTTGCAGCAACCCCTTCATAAGTAGGTGGGCTATATCCTTCAACACCAATGACACAATGTGGGAAAGGTATTTCCCAGGGGATTGCTTGATGCGTCACAATAAAATAATTTTTTTTATTAATCATATAATTACCTGAGAAAATATTTTATTTAGGTTATTTTTCTTTATTTGCTTAATAGATTGCTGTTTAAAATTGGTTAGTATATTTATTTGTAATTGCTTATCAAGATATTTATTTTTAAATAACATCAAGACAGTTGAAATATAATTTTCAAAATTATCGATAATTAAGAAAGATATTCCGATTGAACTTAAAAGGCTTCCACCCATCTTTGAGACCATGGTTTTGCCGCTTATAGTAACGATGGGAACTCCTACATTGATGACATCATTTGCCGTAGACCCGCAGTTATAGGGATATGTATCCAAAAAAATATCTGCGAGTTTAAGCTTTGCGCGATATTCATCAGGTGATGAACGTGGAGTGAAAACAATTCTCTCTAAATCAGCGCCAGCCTTAAGCGCATGTTTTTTTAAGTTACTTGTCGTTGTAGCATTGTCATCTATAAGCCACAGTATTGCTTTAGGAATTAGTTTTATTATCTCCATCCAAGTATTAAACATTTCAGGAGTAATTTTATAAACATTACCAAAAGCTGCCATTACAAAAGCATCTTCAGGCAACCTAAATTCACTGCGAGTGGCATCGCGAACGGTAGAGCCATCATTCGTGAGTGGAATGAAACTACCTTCAACATACAAAGGTTTTTCCGTGAAATAAGGCGTCAATTCCTCAGGTAACACATATTTGTCGGCAATCACAAAATCAAACCAGGGCATGCCGGTGGTGCCGATGAAGCCGAGGTAGGTTCCTTGTTTGGGGGCGGGGTGCAGGGCAAAGATGCCTGGGCGAGCGCCAGAGCTCAGGCCGTGTAGGTCGACGAGGACGTCGATTTCGTCGTGCAACACCAACTCTGCCACTTGACGGTCGGTAAGGGTGTCGATGCGGCGCAGGTGGTCGAAGCTGGCTTTGAGGCGAGCGCGGACGGCGGTGCCGTCTTCGGGGCTGAAGTCGTAGGCATACACCTCAAACTGTGTGCGGTCGTGGCCTTCAAACACTTCGGGCAGCAGCAGGCCCACAGCGTGGGTGCACAAATCGCCCGACACATAGCCGATGCGGATGCGGTCGTGTGTGTAAGCGAGGCCTTTGCACAAAAACTCTTCTTTGAACCCATAGGTGCGGCCCACAAAAGCGTGGGCAGTGAGCAACTGTTGCACGGGGTCGTCGCTCATGGCAAGCATGGCCAGCGGGCTGGTTGCCATGAGCATCTCGTTGTGAGTAATTTTTGGTATGGTTTTATAAACAGGCCATGCGCAGGCTTTTTGTCTGATATGAATCCAGTGCTGAAGCACGCCTGTCTGTTTGGTGTCAAGTGACAAACTGAGTTCTAATGCCTTTTCTGCCAATTCATATTGCTTCTGGTTTTCGTATACGCGGCCAATATGATTCAATGCCATTGTTTGCATTTCGATGCTGTAAACAAGGTTAACTACTTCAGGATCGGTTACTTTATGCCATTCAATCAATGCTTCTTGTACACGACCAGTTTTTTCTAGTATGAGTCCCAAATTGATAAAAGCTTGTGCCAAAGAAATATCCATTGCAATACAGGCACGGTAACTGTCCTCTGCACCCTTTAAATCACCGTTTAATTGCTTTAGTGATCCTAAATTAAAAAATGCTTTGTGTTTTTGTTCGGAAGCTGGGTGGCCGACATATGCACCATAAAGCTTGTAAGCATTTTCAGTTTCATCTTGGCTGGTTAAAGACTCACATTTTTGAAATAGTTGGTCTAAACGAAGCATACCCAATTGGGCTAGCTTCAAATAATTGAGCCAATGATCAATGGGAAGTTCTTCATTGACTGGCTCAGCAGAATGTTTCATGGCTTTATGCGGTGATCTAGCATTCATGTTCTAAGCTTTTTCAGTGTATAAAAACGACATTGAGCTTCTTGTAGCCGCAATAGCGGCAATTCCTTGCCTTGCAAGGTCATTTATTGCCGTGATTAAATAAGAAGCCATCTTCAACCGCTTTGTGAATAAAGACATTATTTTAAACTTGTCAACGCTGAAGATCCTATCTGCATGAACTGCAAACAGCTCCAAGTAACGACTATTAGGATTGGTGTCCATGCCAGACTTTCAGAAATATTAAAACATAACTTAATTTACGAAGCAATATTTGCGCCAAGTGAGCAAGGAAGATCATGTCCCGAACATTTCAAAATCCTTTTGTCAATTCCAACTGTATCGTGAGGATTGCGGCTTGCCATTAGATTTAAGATAATTAAATTAATTTTAATTAAAATTAAAAAAATTTTTAATAAAAAAATAAATTACCTGCTTATCATATTGAATCGTTCCATAAAATTGCAGGCACAACTATTGCTTTGTAGTGTTTATGAGCGCTATTGATGATGGCGCAATATTGACACTAACCAAGGAATAACCATGAACCTGATCCAAGAATTGATGAACCAAGCACATGCCGGCGGTTTATTGCAGTCAGAACAAATCAAGCGTTTTAGCCCCGGTGAAATCCGCTTGGCCATTCAGACCTTGGTCGCCGCTGAGCAAATGGATTTAGCTTATGCACTTGGCTCAGCAGGTATAAGCATTCACCCGCATACAGAAGATATGTTGGCCATCAATGGCCTGCTTGCACTGATGCAACAAGATTGGCCCTTGGCTGTGGATTACTTGCAAGAGTTAATGGAAATTCAGGGCGCCAATACACAAGCCTTCACTTACGTCATGATGGTTCGTGCCTTGCGCTGCAATCTGGATCCGGCGCGCGCGCTGAATGTCACGCGTGCAGGTTTGAATGCTTTCCCAAACCAGCTCGAACTCGTGGCCGAAAGTCTAATGCTGGAAGATTATGCTGATTTGGTAGGCGTGAGCCTGCAAATTCAATAAGTAAGTAGTTATGACAACCCGGCAATTCCTTACCCCCGGCCTGACAGAGTTTGCCGCTGCCTGTTTTTTGGGCGGCAAAAACTGCCAGAAGGGCGGAGATTCAAAGAATCCAAGCAGAAATTTAAAAGTGGCACAAGGATTGCTTAAGTTGGTTGTAAACATCAATGGCCTCATAGGTCTGGAGAAATAAATGGCAGTTATCAACACCAATGTCAAGGCACTGTTTTCACAAGCGGCTTTAAAGTCGACCGAACGCAGTCAATCAGTTGCAATGCAACAGTTGTCGACCGGCAAGCGGATTAACTCCTCCCGGGACGATGCGGCAGGCATGGCTATCGCCACGCGCATGACGCACCAGATCCGCAGCCTGAACATGGCGGTTCGAAATGCCGGTGACGCCATCTCCTTGATACAAACCGCTGAGGGCGCCACCAACGAAATCACTGACATGATGGTGCGGATGCGTGAACTTGCTGTTCAAGCAGTCAATGACACCAATGACAACGCGCAGCGCAGTTATCTTGATTTGGAGTTTCAGCAACTCAAGCAGGAAATTGTTCGCATCTCAGATACCACCGAGTGGAACGGTTTCCCCGTGCTTAACGGCTCGGCCGGTGAGCGTGTCGGTGAAATGCCTTTGTATAAAGTCACCTCACAAAACCTATCCGGCCCGGTGTTCATCAACCCGACGACCTCGCGCACCTTGGGTGGGGCGGATGCTGGTGAAAAACAAACATTAGAAATCAGTGGCTCTGCGCCATTTGGTACCGGTACTATCAAAGTTGGTGGTGTCTCGGTGGTGGTTGACAGCACAGACGCAGCCGGCACCGAGGCCTTGGCCAACAAAATTCAGCAAACACTGAGCAACAGCAGCAGCTTTAACGAAAGTTCTGGACGCAGCGTGACGGTGTCTGGCAGTACTTTGACCATCACTTATTCAGGCGCTGACGGCAATGTTGACCCTATTACAGTTGACGCCAGCGTGATCACTGATGCGACCAACACGTTGACCATGACGGCAGCGACGACACGCGAAGCCATTGCCCAGACCAAAGAAACCTTCAAGGACAACGGCACTTTCAATAAGAGCGGCGCCTTGAGCATGATCATGAGCGGAGCCGGTGTGGTCACCGCCGCATTCACGTCCCAAGCTGGTGAAACCGTCAACATGACAGGCAGTTACCACAGCTCGGCCGTGACCGAGTCAGCCGCAGTGACATTCACCGACATGGTGGCTAATCAAACGGTATCACTCGGCGGACTGACCTATACGGCAGGCGACAGCGGTGCAACGGCAGCGCAAGTGGCGGCAGATTTCTTGAGCCGGGCCAACGGTTATTCGGGCGGGGTAGGCACCACCGGCACGTTCACAGGCCAATTGAATGGTTTTTCAACCGATTCATCTGTCACTAATACATCAACTGTGGTGTTTACCAGCGCCACCAGCGGCGCCAATGTCACCGACCTTGTGGCCAACGGTTCGGGCGATTTGCCAGCGATCAGCGTGACGAACGGCGCGCCGGCCAGTTCCATAAGTTTTTACAAATCTGTAGGCTCTAACGCACAAGTTTTGGGCAACGATTTGATTTACACCTTCCAGCAGTCTGACGGTACATCCGTGGACATGAGCAACCGCGAATTCAACATGAATGTGGACGTGGCTGGCAGTATCTCGCCGCTGCGTGCAGGCGACTTGAAGATCAACGACATTGATATCGGTGCCTCGTATGCCAGCGATGACAAGGTGTCACCGGCCAATAATGCGTCTGGCAGTGCGATTGCCAAGGCAGCCGCCATCAACCGCAAAGCGGTAGCCACTGGCATCACCCGGGGCGAAACTCAAAACATCATCGTCAGCGGAACACCCAGTGCTGGCACTATCGTAATCGGCGGCGTCAGCATAACCTTGAATGCATTAGATACAACTTCTGCAGCAGCTACAGCAAAAATCGCGGCTGCTTTACAGGCCAGCTCATTGTTTGCTAGTACAACAGGCCGCATCATTAACTACACGCCTGGCAACTCAAATCTTTCTATCACCTATGCACCTTCAGAGGGTAATATAAGTGCAACGGCTATAAATATGGGCTCTACCGGGCTTGTAGGTATTCCCTACACCACACAAGAGGCATTTACCTCTAGCGCTGGTACTGGAGTGTTTGCCAAAGTCAATGAGAACGTGTTGAGCGGTCAGGCCATGAGCGGCACATCGGTTGTCTCGGGCGCCATTTTCATCAACGGCTTTACCAGCGCCAATATTTCTACGGTATTGAACAACCCTCGCGAAACACGCGCCAACGTGGTGAAAGCCATCAACCTGATCAGCGATAAAACCGGCGTCAAAGCCACCGATACCGGTTCGGACACCAAAGGCATTACCTTGACTGCGGCTGATGGTCGCAATATCGAAGTGAGTTTTGAAACCGAGTCAGATGCCAACGATTTTGGCGCTCGTATCGGTATGCGCCAGGGTGTGCAGGCCAGTACGATTTCACTCGAATCCAAAATTCCCACGCCCGTGGTCTTGTCCTCAGACAGCACAGGCGACATCGCACGCGCCGGTCTGGTCAACGGCAATTTCTCGCGCAACCAGGCGGTGACCAATACCAGTGCACGATCGACAGTCGGCCCATCGGTGGCCCAGGTCGACAGCGTAACGCTGACCGGCACTCCCGAAGCTGGTGACAAATACTCAGTGACGGTCAACGGCACTACTTTCAGTTACACCGCTGTCACTGGTGCCGCCAATTTGACGTCACAAAAAATTCGCGACGAACTGATTACCCTGGTCAACGCGAGCGCTGATCTGCCGGTCACGGCCAAGGCAGGCCGCAACACGGGCGAAATACTGTTTGTTTCAGACAAGCCGGGCACCAGTTTCACACTCAACACCTCTAAAAGCTCAGGAGCCTCTGCCGGCATGGCGCATGTCAATGTGGTTGAAAATGCCCGCGCAAATTACAAGCCCCTGGGCATGGACGACTTGATGATCAACGGGGTAAAGATCCCTGCCAGCAGTGCCGTTGGTGATGAATTCTCCAGCACCTTGCCGACCAGCAGCGACCGCAGCGCCAGTGCTTTAGCGATTGCGACTGCGATCAATTCGCAAATACCGCTGACCGCTGTGCGCGCCGAAGCCAATGGCGCCGAAGTCAAAGGCGGCGGCCCGCTCAACACCAGTTTGCCGGTGCTCAGCGGCCCGACCACCCAATCACTTTATGTCAACGGCACTAAAATCGATGTGGAATTCGTGCAGGGCGAAAACGCTGATGTGCGCCGCAACAAGGTAGTCGATGCCATCAACCAGCGTTTCGGTCAACACGGTGTGACCGCGCAAAACAATGGCAACGGCGTGAGCCTGGTGTCTGATGGACGCAATATGTCGGTCTGGTTCGACTCCAATGTCAAGGACTTGTCAGCGGACAGCTTTGGTTTGAACCAGGGCGGGGCTGTGGCACAAGTCTCGCGTATCAGTATAGATGGAACTGTGACTACCTCAGACACTTCGCAGGTCACCATCAACGGCGTCACCATCACCTCTGCCAATCCCGCAGCGGCTACGTCTTCTAGCATGGCCACTGCGCTGGAAACCGCGATCAACGCAGCCATCAGTTCCGGCGCTTTGAAAAATATATCGGTTGCGGTCACTAATGGCGTGCTCAACATCACTTCCACGGTCGCAGGCTCACCGTTTGAAGTCTTGGGTGCAACAGTCAGCAACGATAACGGCGCTTCAGCCGTCAGCATGGCGATCAACGAAGTCACGCCCAACAACCCGGGTAACAACCTAGTCACCGGTATACGCGGCGGCAATGCCAGCAGTACCACCGCATTGACCGCTTACGGCACAGTTCGCATGATTGCCCAAGCGCCGCAAATGCCTGGATTGCCAATTCCTATCGGCGCACCACCTTCAGATTACGAAAAAATACTGCGCGCAAACGGAAACCCGTTCACGGTCAGCTCAGGGGCCGACGGTTTCGGCACAAACAGCAATTTTGCCTCGCTTGGTTTTAATGAGGGCACCTACGGCGGACGCTCCAGCTCGGAGATGGATCCCCCACGTGTTGGCCGATTGGCTTTCCAGGTTGGCGCCTCATCCAACCAGTTGATCACCATCGACCTGGCCGATTTCGGCAAGGACGGACCCATCACCGGTGAGATCACCGGCGACGTTGACCTGAACGTGGAATCGCGTACGGTGCGTATCAATACACGTGACGGCGCCAGTGCGGTGCTGAACAAGCTCGATGCGGCCATGGACCATATCAACGCCACCCGTGCCACCATGGGTGCGGTGATGAATAGGCTGGATCACGTCATTAGCAATCTGTCTAATGTGTCCATGAATTTGTCAGCCTCGCGCAGTCAGATAGAAGACGCGGATTACGCCTCTGCTTCTACCGAAATGGCGAAAAACCAGATCATGCAGCAGGCAGGTACAGCGGTATTGGCGCAAGCCAACACCAGTCAGCAATCTGTGCTGAAATTGCTGGGCGGTTAATCACTGACAACTTCTCAAGTCCATCACTGAATTCATGCCCACGACCATCCACCAAAGCGAGCCCGTTAAGGCGCCGGATTGCTGGCAATGCCGGCATTTCGCCATCAGCTGGGACCCGCGCAACCCTTACCACTGCAAGATGATGGGGTTTAAAAGCCGGATGATTCCCTCCTTCGAGGTATTCAGAGCCGACGGTAACCACTGCCGGGGCTTCATAGTGAAAATGGTTCAAACCGAGCAATTGGCTGTTCAGCCGGTGCCAACCGTCAGGAAAGCTTCGCGTTTTCTGTGGAAAGCCTGAATTCAGGCTGTCGGAATACCGACTTTGTATAGTTTTAAAGTACCGTTTTTAAAAATCTAAATATATTTTTTTAGCACTTAAAAATTAATAAAAGTAGTTGGCACAGTCATTGCTTATTGGTCAGACCTTTGTTACTGGTTGATCAATGTGAACACTTCGACTTCAAACTTACTGCAAGCTGTCTGGCTGGATCCGTTCAGCCCGCTTGATGATGAGCAGCGTGCCCAGTTGGGTGAGGCCGGGCTGGCATTGCACGCCATATCCACCCTGGGTGACCTGACGCTGGCCCTGCGCCGCGC